>JAZNGG010000052.1:0-115935 GCA_045576355.1 Bacteroidales bacterium | reverse complement strand
CATAACTGTCCCGTAAAAGTGGACAAATAGTTCTTTGATATAGTTGAAATATAGTCTATTAGGTAGCATTTTGCAATGAAACGGATTTGAAATTGTAGATTTGCATCCAAATAAATGGTTGCATATGAATCAAGACAAATACGTTTTTGCTCAAATAGCCTCTTTTCTGAACAGAACTCAGTTTAACAACTATGTTCGCAAGTACGACGGCAACAAATATGTGAAGCACTTCACTTGTTGGAACCAGCTACTTGCTATGATGTTTGGGCAACTCAGTAATCGGGAAAGTCTCCGTGATTTGATTGTTGCTTTTGAAGCTCATCGCAGCAAGCAATATCATCTGGGATTAGGACGTGAACCCATAGCAAAGATGACACTCGCATCAGCTAACCAAAATCGCGACTGTAGAATCTTCGAAGATTTTGCCTTTTACATGATGAAGGAAGCCTGCGAAAAACGAACGACCAACATACTGAATATACCTGGAAAGAAATATGCTTTCGATTCCACGACAATTCCGCTTTGTCTGTCGACATTCCCTTGGGCCAAGTTCCGTAGTAAAAAAGGTGGTGTTAAGGCTCATGTCCTATATGACATTGATGCACAAGTCCCATCTTTCTACACGGTGACAACTGCTTCCAAACATGACTCTACGATGATGTCTTCAATATCCTCTGAACCAAATGCTTATTACATATTCGACAGGGCTTACGACTCCTTCAAGGAACTCTATAGGATTCATCTTATGAGTTCTTTTTATGTAGTCAGAGCCAAAACGAATCTAAAATACAGGATGGTCAGATGGAAACGAAGAATGCCGAAAAACATCTTGAAGGATGCAGAAGTAAAACTAACTGGTTACCTCTCAGAAAAGAAATACCCTGAATCATTCAGGCTTATTCGTTTCTACGATGAAGAAGAGGACAGAGAGTTTACTTTCCTAACGAATGCAAAACATCTGTCAGCACAAGAAGTCGCAGACCTTTATCAGAAGAGATGGTTGATTGAACTATTTTTCAAATGGCTCAAGCAACATCTGAAGATAAAGAAGTTTTGGGGTACTACAGAGAATGCTGTCCGAATACAAATCAGTGTGGCAATAATAACCTACTGTCTGGTTGCCATTATTCAGCACGATATGGATTTGAAACGATCAACTTACGAGGTATTGCAGATTCTCAGCATATCGCTAACGGACAAAACTCATTTGCGAGATCTATTCGATAAGACTAATTTCAATGATGTCAAAGAACAATTTGTTCCCCTCATTCCGGGGTTGTTTAACTAATTATTAACTCGTCCCAATTTTAACGGGACACTAATGAAGAAATATAAAAAATGAGTCATAGCAAACCTTATGCAATAGGCATAGATATGGGTGGAACAAATACTGTTATGGGTATTGTCGATACTCGTGGAACAGTTGTTGCTTCTAGCTCTATCAAAACACAACAATATCCAGAGATTGAAGATTATATTGATGCATTATCTAATGCTTTACGCTCATTGATGGCAGGTGTTGGAGGACCTCATATGATCGCCGGTATTGGAGTCGGTGCTCCTAATGCCAATTATTATTCAGGAAATATTGAACACGCAGCAAATCTTCCTTGGAAAGGAATTGTTCCTTTTGCAGAATTGTTGTTTAATAAGTTTGGAATACCTGTATCTGTTACTAATGATGCTAATGCTGCAGCTATTGGGGAAATGACTTATGGTGCAGCGCGTGGCATGCGTGATTTCATTATGATTACATTGGGAACAGGTGTCGGTAGTGGGATAGTTGTAAATGGTCAGTTGGTTTATGGTCATGACGGATTTGCCGGAGAACTCGGACATATAAAAGCGAATCGTGGAGGTAGATTATGTGGTTGTGGCAATAGAGGTTGTTTGGAAACTTATTGTTCTGCTACAGGAGTAGTTCGTACTGCCAAAGAGTTTTTGTCTGAACAAACTTCTGATAGTGTGTTGCGTCTATTAGATATAGATAAAATAACGTCTAAGGACATTTATGAAGCCGCTATACAAGGAGATGAATTGGCAAAAGAGATTTTTGCGTATACAGGGAAAATCATGGGCGAAGCTTTTGCGGACTTTGTTTCATTTACTGCTCCAGAAGCTATCGTTTTGTTTGGCGGTTTGGCCAATGCTGGTGAATTGCTTCGTAAACCGATTGTTGAGGCAATGGAAGCAAATTTGCTAACATGTTGGAAGAATAAAATTAAAGTAATTTTTTCAGATCTCAAAGCTGCAGATGCAGCAGTTCTTGGAGCTTCTGCTTTGGTATGGGCTTCTAAAAATTAATGGATAATTTTTATATAATATTGTGTATTGATCTTGCTTTCTTATTGATAAACAAATTGTTTTATTTATGAAATGTTTATTAATGTATATTGAGAGAGTAATTTCTTTAAATGTATTTTTAGTTTAATTAATATCCGATTCTTTGGACTCCGATTATTTACCTTCCGATACTTTGTCTTTGTTGACAGATTCTGTACAGAATATAGTCCTTGGTATATGGACTGTTGAATTGCAAGCTCCTAATAGTGGTGCAATTTTCTCCCTTATTTTAGCAATATTGCTTTTGGGGGCATCCGCAATGATATCAGCTTCTGAAGTTGCATTTTTTTCTCTTTCTCCTGATGATCATGCAAACCTTGAAGAAGAGGAGCATCATTCTGATTCTCTGATTTCCCGATTACTTCATCGTTCAGAACGATTGATGGCAACAATCCTTATTGGTAATAACTTTGTAAACGTAGCAATTATTATGCTATTTACTTATTTTATAAATGAGATTGTTGTTGTTATTTCTCCCGTATTGAGTTTTGTGCTACAGACTGTTATCTTGACTTTTTTACTTCTCCTTTTTGGTGAGATTATGCCTAAAGTATATGCGTCTCATAATACATTGAGTTTTGCCAGACGAATTGCTAGAGTTTTACAGGTAATGCAAACCATATTTTCTCCATTCGTAAGCATTTTGGTAAATTCAACTAGCGCTATTAATAAACATTTTGCCTCAAAGATTGCTAACAATGTTTCTACAGATGATCTCTCTGATGCGTTAAAACTTACCAAGCAGGTTGCAAAAGAGGAAAAGAAATTATTAGAACATATTATACAGTTCGGTGATAAAACCGTAAAGGATGCTATGACTTCGAGGATGGATATGACTACCCTTGAAATTAATACTTCTTTTAATGATGTATTAAAGTTGGTTGTAGATACAAATTATTCTCGCATACCTGTTTATGAAGAGACTGAAGATCATATAGTTGGTATTCTTTATAATAAAGATCTGTTGCCTTATCTCAATAAAAAGGATGATTTCTGTTGGCAAGATTTGGTTCGTGAACCTTATTTTGTTCCTGAAAACAAAATGATAGGAGATCTTTTGGATGATTTTCGTCGCAAACGTATGCATATGGCAATTGTAGTTGATGAGTTTGGAGGAACATCCGGATTGATCACTATGGAAGATGTTTTGGAGGAAATAGTAGGGGAGATTCGAGATGAATATGATGAAGAAGAACGTACTTGGCAACGAGTAGGTCATAATGAATGGATTTTTGAAGCTCGTACACCTTTAAATGATTTCTATAAGATAACCGGGGTTTCATCTGATGATTTGGATGATAAGACGGACAATTGTGAATCTATTGCAGGGTTGATTTTGGAATTAAAACAAGATTTTCCAAAGACCAACGAGATATTAAAATATAATCAATGTGAGTTTATGATATTATCGATGGACCGAAGGCGCATTGATAAAGTGCGAGTAAAGTTGGTTCAAAGATGATTGGGTTATAGTTATGCCGCTTATTCGCTGTTTTACTACTACTCATGGTGCGGTCGTTTCTATATGGAAGATTACAGAGACTACCGAACAATTACTTTCGATGTTGCATCGTCATGATTATTTTATAGATAAAATTTCTTCTTTATCTCCTGGTAGCCGACGAATAAAAGAAGTGCTTTCTGTACGTCTTTTATTAAAAGAAATTTGTGGAAAAGATAGGGCGGTATTATACGATTCATGGGGAAGACCTTTTTTAGGAATGGACGAGATAGGAGATTTTTATTCTTTGAGTCAATCAAAAATAAAAACATCACATTCTGACACAACATCATATAAGAAAATGTATTGCTGTAATTATGATGAATCTATTAGTATTACTCATACAGAAGGATATGCTGCTGTCATTTATAAAAAGGATCTCGATATTTTATTTCGTGTTGGTGTTGACATAGAACGTATTGGAATAAAAGTTCCACGCGTTGTTTCTCGCTTCCTATCAAAAACAGAATTGAATTTTATTGGCGATGATCCTTTGGCATGGCATATAGCTTGGAGTGCAAAAGAGACCGCGTTTAAAATTTTGGGCCATGATTTTTATGATTTACAACATAAGACTCAAATTGTTCATTATGACCTATTAAAGGGGAGTTTGACTTTGGCCGTTTTTGGAGGGCGTTTTCTAAAAATGAATTTTGTTTCAACCTCAGATTATGTTCTTGTATGGTCTGATTAATTTGATTTTTAAACATTTATATTAAGTTATTTATACGATATATTATAATTATTTTATTATGAATATCTTAAAGTGTTTTATCTCGTTATATATTTGTTCGGTTTTTATTTCTTCTTTAATGAGTCGCAATCTACCAGGTCATAATAAACCAAATTCAGAAATCGAATCTTGGTCTGCAGATAATGGTAATGGAACATTTACTAACCCATTATTCTATGATGAGTTTTCTGATCCAGATATTATTCGTGTGGATGATGATTATTATTTGGCCGGTACTACTATGCATTCAGTTCCTGGGTTGGTAATTTTGCATTCACGAGATTTAGTCAATTGGAAAAATGTTGGTTATTGTTTTGATCGTTTTGATTTTGATGATCCCGCTTTCAGTCTAAAAGAGGGTAAGGAGGTCTATGGTCAAGGCATTTGGGCTCCTTGTATTAGGTATCATAATGGACGTTTTTATCTCTTCTCAAATGTTAATGGTAAGGGACTTCAATGTTTTATAAGTGAAAGAATAGAAGGTCCTTGGCAACATGTAAATATGCAAGGAAGAATATATGATCTTAGTGTCCTCTTTGATGACGATGGGAAAATCTATGCTATTCATGGTTATGGCACAGTTCGGTGCACAGAATTAAAACCGGATATGAGTGGCCCAATTGAAGGCACCGAGAGAGTAATTATTGAGGAAGGAAATATTGTTGGAGAAGGGCATCATATTTATAAAATTAATGGAATATATTATATTTTGAGTGCAGATTATGCCCCTGTTGGAAAAATGACTTGCGCCCGATCTAGTAATATTTATGGACCTTATGAAGTATGTGTAATTAGTGCAGGTGAAACTTATGGATATCATCCCGGTCATATGACTCAATTTCGAGGACGTATTCCTAATGATAATACTCCAATTAAAATAACAGCTCCTAATCCTAATTCGATAGGGTGTGCTACGATTCATCAAGGAGGAATCGTTCAAGCTCAAGATGGAACATGGTGGGGGCTTTCTATGCAAGATTTCCATAGCATTGGACGTACGACATGTCTTTCTCCAATTACTTGGCATAACGGATGGCCTTTTTTTGGTCTATCTGGAAATTTGGGACGCTCACCCAGAACTTGGCTGAAACCTCAAATCGGGAAAGATGTAGAGCCTCATTCACCATATCGTCGTAGTGATGATTTTTCACAATCTCAATTGCTTCCTATATGGCAGTGGAATCATAATCCAGATGATAAACGTTGGAGTATTAACAAGAGAAAAGGTGTTTTACGATTGCATACGATGCCTGCTTCACAACTTCTTTGGGCTCGAAATACTTTAACACAAAGGGTTATTGGTCCACAATCTATTACAACAGTAGAGGTAAATGTTTCTAGATTAGAAGAGGGTGACATTGCCGGTTTGGGTAATATAAATATTCCGTATTCCTATATTGGTCTGATTCGAAAAGATGGAAACACCATAGTTAGGTGGTTTGATCGGCATATAAATGAAATAACGGATACTAAGGTAACACTTAATAATGATAAGATTTGGTTTCGTTTTTCAGGTGATTATGACAATGATTGTGGTGAATATGCTTATTCTTTGGACGGTATCAATTTTATTAAACCTGGTAAAAAGATTTTGTTGGGTTACCAACTCGTTACTTTTCAGGGATCTCGTTTAGGCTTGTTTGCCTATAACACACTAGATCGTAATGGGGGTTATGCAGATTTTGATAACTTTGTCGTTTATGAGCCTATGGCAGATCGGTCAGAAAATATTCCTTTTGGCAAAACGATTCGATTGATTAATTTAGCAGATGATCGAGTTTTGTGTATGACTAAACATGGACATTTTATTGATGATGAACAGACAAATCGGAGTCCGGCTACTCATTTTAAAGTTATAGATTTAGGAGAGGGACAAGTCGTTTTGCAGGTTTCAGATGGACGATATCTTTATGTTTCTGGAGAGGGATTGATGGCAGATGTTCGTCTTACAAATGATTTCTCTAAAGCTGAAAAATTTATGTGGCAGGATATGTTACAGGGAGAATGTATGTTACTTTCGATGTCTCGTCATCTCTATATTGGCAAAAATCCTTTAGATTATGCTCCGTATCATTGTGAGGCTAAAGGAGCAGATCCAGCACGACGCAATGGTGCTGTTTTCCGATGGGAGGAAGTAAAGTAATTTAATGTACTATTCATTGATTATGTTTTCAAGATTTTTGAGGTAATCTATAAATGATTCCACTATAATTTGAAATTGATAATTAACAATTAATGATATTTAAAGAAATTGCAGGTATTTCTACTAAAAAGAATTATAATAAATAATACAAAAAAGTTTGTAGAGTTGCTTTTTTCTATTTATATTCGCAACGTTAAATACTAATATAAAAGCACATATATGCCATTACAAAGAATGGATTGGGATCGTCTTTTATCGACGTTGCGATTCGGTCAAGAGGAATTAAGAGATAGTCGCCAGCATGCTCGTACTGAATTTCAGCGTGATTATGATCGATTAATTTTTTCCTCTCCATTTCGTCGCCTACAAAATAAAACTCAAGTATTTCCTTTGCCGGGAAGTATATTTGTTCATAATCGGTTGACTCATAGTTTAGAAGTTTCTTGTGTCGGGCGTTCTCTTGCAAATAATGCAGCTGTTTTTTTGGCAGAAAAATATGCTGGAGAAGAGTGGACGGCCAAACTTCAGAGCCTAGATGATATTGTTGCGACAGCATGTTTGGCACATGATTTGGGTAATCCTCCTTTTGGACATAGTGGAGAAAGAGCTATTGCTACATATTTTAGTGAAGGCGGAGGACAGCGTTTCCGTGAGATGCTTAATGTTAGACAATGGAATGACTTGATACATTTTGAGGGCAATGCCAATGCTTTCCGTTTACTGACTCATCGGTTTAAAGGACATCGTTTAGGAGGATTTGCATTGACCTATTCTTCTCTTGCTTCCATTATTAAGTATCCTCATTCTTCAACGGCTTCTGGCAAAAAGTCTAAGTTCGGTTGTTTTGAGAGTGAGTCCGAAGCTTTTAAGCGAGTAATGGATGAGTTAGGGATTCTCGCACTCGATGATACAGGTGAACGTTATTGTCGGCATCCATTGGTTTTTTTGGTTGAGGCTGCCGATGATATTTGTTATCAAGTGATGGATATTGAGGATGCTCATCGTTTGAAACTCCTCACTACCTCAGAGACGTTTGAATTGTTGATGTCTTTTTTTGAAGGAGAGAGATTAGAGAGTGTAAAGCGTGGTGTTACTTACGTAGATGATGCCAACGAACAAGTCTCATATTTACGTAGTAGTGTTATTGGTACTTTAGTCCATGAATGTTCGGAAGCTTTCCGAATTCATGAAGATGAAATTATGGAAGGACGCTTCATGACACCATTGATCAAGTTGATTTCAGATGGTCCTGCTAAGGCTTATGATCGTTGTTCGCAAGTTGCATATCGGAAAATATACAATTCTTCTGATGTTGTGGATATAGAAGTTGCTGGTTATCAGATTATTTCTGTATTACTTGACAAATTGTTAGATGCTGTCATTTATCCGGAAAAGACTTATTCCAAGTTGCTTTTAGATCGCATACCGAATCAATATGATACTTTGGCAGAATCCACCTATGATCGGATTCTTTCCATATTAGATTATATTTCCGGAATGACCGATGTTTATGCTCTCGATCTTTATCGAAAAATATATGGTATGAGTCTTCCTTCTGTCTGAAATCTAATAATTAGTGTTTCCTAATTTAAATCATTATAAACCTAATAAAAACATATGTTTATGGCAAATTTAAGTGGTAAGATTGCTGTTGTTACCGGAGGTAGTGGTGTCCTCGGAAGTAATGTATCTCGTGGTCTATTAGAGGCAGGTGCTACTGTCTTGGTCATTGGTGCTCATCAGCATAAAGTCGATGCTACAGTAGAAAATTTACGTCCTTATGGAGACGTTGATGGTATGGTGTGCAATGTCCTTGACATTAATGAGATCGCTAAGGCGCGTGATTATGTTATGGAGAAGTGGGGCCGTTGTGATATTTTAGTCAATGCTGCAGGAGGAAATGTCCCTGGGGCAACAATTATGGATGACCAGAATTTCTTCGATATAGCAGATGAGGATCTTCGTAAGGTTATTGATCTCAATCTTTATGGTACGATTTATCCATGTATCGCTTTTGGCAAGATTATGGCAGAACAAAAAAGTGGTAGTATTGTCAATGTGTCATCTATGGCGGCCTATGATGCTTTAAGTCGTGTAATGGGATATGCTATTGCTAAAGAAGGTGTTGTGGCATTGACTAAATGGTTAGCTCAAGATATGGCACGCAAATATAGTGAGAAGATTCGTGTAAATGCTATAGCTCCTGGCTTCTTTATCGGAGAGCAGAATCGTAAAGCATTGCTCAACGATGATGGTTCATTGACAGAACGTAGTCATAAAGTTATTGCTAAAACTCCTATGCGAAGATTTGGAGATATATCTGAACTTAATGGTTTGGTATGCTTCCTTTGCTCTGATGAAGCAAGCTTTATCACTGGAGATGTTATTCCAGTTGATGGTGGTTTCAGTAGTTTCTCTGGAGTTTGATAAGAGAAATATTATTTATTTGTTCCATTTAATAATAAAATTGTACTATGGAAAAAACTTGGCGTTGGTTTGGTAAAAAAGATAAGATTACTTTAACTATGCTCCGTCAAATAGGGGTAGAAGGAATTGTAACAGCCCTTCATGATGTCCCCAACGGAGAAATATGGACCTATGAAGCGATTATGGATCTTAAGAATTACATTGAGAGTCATGGTTTGCGTTGGTCTGTTGTAGAGAGTTTACCGGTTTGTGAGAGCATTAAATATGGTGGAACTGATAGAGACCAGTTGATTGAAAACTATAAAGTGAGTCTTGCCAACTTAGGAAAGGCTGGTGTAAAAACTGTTTGTTATAACTTTATGCCTGTACTTGATTGGGCTCGAACAGATCTTTTTCATCCTTGGGCTGATGGGGGTAGTTCGTTATATTTCAGTCGTGTAGAGTTTTGTTATTTTGAACTTTATATTTTAAAACGTGAAGGTGCAGAAAAAGATTATCCTCAAGAGATTATTGATGCTGCAGCAGAGATGGATAAAACTATGACTCCTGAGGCTAAGGATCGAATGGTAGAAAATATTATTATCAAGACCCAAGGATTTGTTAATGGTAATATCAAAGAGGGAGATTTAGATCCTGTAGGTATTTTCCGATCATTGCTTAATCTGTATAAGGATATTGATAGAGATAAACTCCGTGAGAATATGCGCTATTTCCTCTCTGCTATCATGCCGACTTGTGAAGAATGGGGTGTCAATATGTGCGTCCATCCAGATGATCCACCGCAGCAGTTACTTGGATTACCTCGTATTGTGACTTGTGATGAGGACATCGATTGGTTCCTCTCTGCTGTAGATAATCCGCATAATGGTTTGACTTTCTGCTGTGGTTCTCTTTCTGCCGGTGCTCAAAATGATGTTCCTGCTTTGGCACGCAAATATGCTAAGCGTACACATTTCGTCCATCTGCGTAGTACTGATATCCTTCCTAATGGAGATTTTATTGAAGCTGATCACCTCCATGGTCGAGCTAATCTTGTAGAAGTTGTCCGGATTTTTGAAGAGCAAAATCCAGATCTCCCGATGCGTGTAGATCATGGTCGCACGATTTTAGGAGATGAGGATAAGGGGTATAATGCAGGTTATAGTTTTCATGGCCGCATGATGGGGCTTTGTCAATTAGATGGCGTTATGGCTGCGGTAAAATATTTGAAGAATAATCCTTAAAACATCATATATCGATTAGTGTTGTTTTTATTGATATTGGGAAGGATGAAACAATTTGTCTCTACATTCCATTATTTATTACGCCCTCTGCTCTTCATAGGAGCAGGGGGTTGTATCTCATATGCTTTATTGTCTTTGCTATTATCTGATTTTTTGTCTATATATGCTTGGATAGGTATTCCTATGTTGCTTATTACCCTTTTTCTCATGGTGATGGGTATTGTTAATATTTGGGTAAATTGGCACTCATGGAAAGATAATGGAGTATTTGATACATATTCTTGGAGGCAGTTGTTTTGGCTTTATTTCAAATGTTTCGTTGTTCTCTTTTTGGGTACTACCTTAGCATTAGTTTTCTATCTGATGTTGGATGTTTTACCTGATTATTTACAGTTGTTGGTTCGTAATTGGAGCATATTTTATTATATTATATGTTTTTTCTTGACTATATCAGCTTTTCTTAGCATCTTACGTGGAGAAGCATTACAAGAAATTCGGTTACGCAATACTCAGAGTGAAAATGCAATGTTGAAAAGTCAACTTAATCCTCATTTTCTTTATAACATGTTAAATACGATTGATGCATTGATTTGGTTGGATTCAACTAAAGCATCGGAAGCTGTCAATCAACTATCAGGGGTAATGCGTTATTTGACTTATTCGGCTCGTCAGTCAGAAGTCTCTTTAAAAGAGGAAATTGATAATCTTCGAGAGTTGGTAGCTTTGCAACAATTAAGAATGTCCAATTCTAAGTCTATAACTTTAGATATTTCTGTGTCAGAGGATGTTGATCTTCTAAAGATGAAAATTGCACCTCTATTGTTTTTGCCTTTAGTTGAAAATACGTTTAAACATTGTCTTGCAACAGATGTAAATGACGCCATTAGAATCTCCTTGGATGTGACTCTAAAGAATGTTACTCTTCAAACAGATAATCTTATAAGTATAGATTTCAATTCATCGGGATTAAAAGAGGAAAAATCATCTTTGATGAGGAGAAATAAAGGTGTTGGACTTGATACTTTAAAACGACGCTTGGCATTACTTTATCCATCAAGAAATCAATTTTTTTCAGGAGTGGAAAATGGTCGTTGGAGAAGTTTTTTAGATATTCGTTTTTAATTATTTTTCAGAGATATTTATCCGATATTTTTATTACAATTCTCTCTTAAATGAATTAAAGTTTATTAACTTTGGTTTGTAAGCTATATATTGCAAAATAAGCGTTAGCCTTATTGGTTAATTTGAAGATATTTTAGATTAAAAAATGTAGTTGTTTGTGGTGGTGCATAAAACTTTTTAAATATGATTTGAAGTATTTCCTTACGGTCATCATATAGAATGCTCCTCACGCTGAATCACCTCACATTATACAGCGTGCTGCGTTGCCTTATTCAGCGTGGAATAGAAAAATGTATTTATTTGAAACTATTTTCTGATTTGGTCTAAACACAATCAAATTATAATATCCTTTTAAATACTTTAGAAAGTCTAATGGTTGATTTGCCTTGAAAACTAATATATTTATTAAAAACCGTTTGAAAAGATTGTCCTTATGCAAAAAATAGCCTATATTTGCACCAATATTGACAGCAAATAATAAAAATGCAATTGCATCAACGCTATATATTTTGTTTAAGCTTCGTTGTGGCTATGGTTATTTCTTTTGTTTTCCCTTTCAAGGGACAAGGGAAATGTTTTATGATTCCAACGGAGTATTTTATGTTTAGCAGTTCGACAGACACAAGCTCTGTCGATCGAGAGAGTACAATCTCTCTGAATTATAACGATTCTCTTGCTGAAAATATTTCAAACACGTTAAATGACACTATTTCAACGACTTCTCTCGATAGCCTTCAACTTTTTTCATCTGATTCTGTTGCCACGGATTCTATTTCCCCAAAAAAGAAGTCTTCAAGTGGTTTAGACGCTATAGTCAATTACAAAGCTCAAGATTCGTTAGTCTTTTCTATGGGTAATATGGCCTATCTTTATGGTGAGAGTCAAGTTACCTATGATGATATTCAGTTGGATGCAGAGGAAATCAGAATGTCCTTGGACAGTTCGTTGGTTTATGCATATGGTGTCCCGGATTCGACCGGAAAATTGATTGGTAATCCTATATTTGTGGATAAAAGTGGAGAATATGAGACTAAAACTATCTCTTATAACTTCAAAACAGCAAAAGGGTTTATTACAGATGTTGTTACCCAACAAGGTGATGGCTACGTTACGGGTGGAATTACAAAAAAGATGCCTGATAACGATATTTTTTTAGAGAATGGAAAATACACTACCTGTGATTATCATGAGTGTCCTCACTTTTATATCCAATTGACCAAAGCCCGTGTTCGACCCAATAAAAATATAGTCACCGGACCGGCTTATTTGGTTGTTGCAGATGTTCCTTTGCCTTTAGCGATTCCTTTTGGTTATTTTCCTTTCACAAAGAGTTACTCTTCGGGTGTAATTATGCCCACTTATGGAGCAGATCAGCAGCGAGGTCTTTATTTGCGTAATGGAGGATATTATTTTGCCATTAATGATTATATGGACCTCTCTTTATTAGGAGAAATTTATACAAAGGGTTCATGGGGTCTCTCTGTTTCAAGTCGTTATGCATGGCGTTATAAATTTAAGGGTAATTATTCATTTTCATATTTAAAGACGGTTACAGGAGATAAGGGATTGCCAGATTATTCAGAGATGACCAACTTTAAGGCTGTTTGGAGTCATCAGCAAGATTCGCGTTTCAATCCTAATATGACCCTTTCGGCATCGGTCAATTTTACGACTTCTGGGTACGAACGCAATAATCTGTCTAGTTATTATTCGACAGACATGACACAAAGCACAAAAAGCAGTGCTATTAACATCTCATATAGAGTCCCCAATAAACCGCTTACAATTTCTGCCTCTACAAGCATTACACAGCGCACTCAGGACTCTACTTTGGTAGTTTCTTTGCCGGACTTAACGGTGAGTATGAGCCGTATTTATCCTTTCAAACGTAAAGTTAAGAGTGGTGCAGACCGATGGTATGAGAAAATATCTATGAGTTATACGGGAAGAATGACAAACTCTGTAACTTGTAAGCAAAACGAATTTAAAGATAAGTCTTTGATTAGGGACTGGCGTAATGGTATGCAACACTCGATTCCTATCTCTGCCACTTTTACGGCTTTCCGATATATTAATATTACCCCCTCTTTCAATTTTACAGACCGCATGTATGCTCATAAGACAGAAAAGTATTATGATCCTGCGGTAATGAATGTGGATGGAACCTATGGAAGTTTAGTTTCTGACACGACTTATGGCTTTTATAATGTATATAATTTTTCTACATCCATTTCAGCCAATACCAAACTATATGGCTTCTACAAACCTCTTCCGGCATTTAAAAATGCAAAGCTCGTAGCTGTCCGTCATATGTTTACCCCGACACTCAGTTTTTCTTATACTCCTGACTTCAGTGACCCTAAATATGGTAGTTGGAGTTCGTATGAAATGCCTGATACGACGAGTGCAACAGGATTTAAAAGAGTCAAATATTCTCCATTTTCCGGATATACTTTTGGCACGACAGGGCAGGGGCGCTCAGGAGCAATTTCGTTAAGTTTGAGTAATAATATTGAAGCTAAATTCAGATCAGATAAAGACTCTACCGGTTATAAAAAGATATCGATTATTGATAATTTGACAACCAGCATCAGTTATAATATGGCTGCTGATAGTATGCGTTGGTCTTCGACAATTCCAGTTTCGATGAATTTGAAGTTTGGAAAAAATGGATCTTTGAATTTATCCGGATCATTTGATACGTATATGTATGATGCTAATGGACGTCATTATGATAAACCTCGTTGGGAATGTGGGAAGTTACCCAGATTGATGCAGACCGGATATAGTTATTCGTATAGTTTGAACAATCAGAAATTGGCTAAACTATTTGGCCGAAAATCCAATGTCGATAATACTCAAGTCGATGAAGAGGCAGCTGCAGCAGAAGAGGGATTGATGGATACTCCCGACGAAGGAGATGACCCCTTTGGAGGACAGGATACACATACTGAGACTTCTTCAAGTAGTTCAGAATATGACGAAGATGGATATCTGATATGGTCTGTTCCATGGTCTATGAATCTGAGTTATACGATGCGTTATGCTTATAGTACGTTTAATAAGTCAAAATTGGAGTATAATCGTAAATTGACCCATAGTGCTACAATTAGTGGAAGTATTCAGCCTACTAAAAATTGGAATTTTAGTTATAATTTAACGTATAATTTCAATCAAAAAGAGGTTACCTACATGAATATCAATATGTCTCGTGATATGCATTGTTGGGCTCTTACTGCTTCGTTAAATCCTATGGGACAATATGCCTCATTTAATGTTTGTATTGCTGTGAAATCCTCCATGTTGAGCGATTTGAAATACGAAAAGACCTCTGTTTCTAGATCTAATAAGATTCAGTGGTATGATGATTATTGATTGAGGTTGTAAATAAATAGTGAAATATGAAAGTCGTTATTATCAAATATAATGCTGGTAATGTTCGGTCGGTGCAAAATGCTCTATGCCGAGTCGGTGTAGAATCTGTCATCAGTGATAATCCTGAAGTGATACAATCTGCAGATAAAGTCATTTTCCCGGGAGTCGGAGAGGCCTCTGCGGCAATGGCATATTTGAATGCATGTAACCTTTCACCGGTCATTAAGGAATTGAAACAGCCTGTTTTAGGGATCTGTATAGGGATGCAGCTTTTATGTCGTCATTCGGAAGAAGGAAATGTGAATTGTCTGAATATTTTTGATGTTGATGTTAAACGCTTTCATAATGATAACAAAGAGTTGAGAATTCCGGAGATGGGGTGGAATCAAATTGATAATTTGTCTTGTGCCAAACTTTTTGAGGGAATTCATCCGGGAGATTATGTTTACTACGTCCATAGTTATTATGCGCCAGTTTGTTCAGATACTATAGCTGTGACAGATTATATTAATCCGTACTCTGCAGCTCTTCATCGAGGTAATTTTTATGCAGTTCAATTTCACCCTGAAAAAAGCGGAGTTGTAGGAGAACAAATACTAAGAAACTTTCTGAATATCAGATAAATATATACATTAAAACGCTAAATTATTAAGATAAAATTTTATAAATTTCATCATTATGATAGATGTTATACCTGCCGTAGATATCATCGATGGTCAGTTAGTCCGTCTTTCTCAAGGTGATTATGCTGAGAAAAAAGTATATTGTAAAGATCCGATTGAGATGGCTCGTCAGTTTGAGGATGCCGGTTTAAAACGTTTGCATGTAGTTGATTTAGATGGAGCTTTACAGAAACACATAGTTAATTGGCGAACCCTTGAAAACATTGCAACCAAAACAAATTTGATTATTGATTTTGGGGGTGGAGTAAAAAGTGATGAGGATGTTAAAGTTGCCTTTGAGTGTGGCGCAGACATGATTGTATGTGGGTCGATAGCAGTTCATCGTCCGGCACTTTTTTTAGATTGGTTAGATCATTATGGTGCTGAAAAAATCGTATTGGGTGCAGACATAAAGAAAGGGAAAATTGCAGTTACGGGCTGGACTGAGTCAAGTGATGCCGGATGGCAGACTTTTTTGCATAGTTATGTCTCTCGTGGTGTTAGGAAAGTCATTTCAACTGATATCTCTCGAGATGGTATGATGGATGGTCCATCGGTCGAACTCTATAAGGATATGATGCAAGAATTACCTGAGCTGGAAGTCACTGCAAGTGGGGGTGTTTCCAGTTTATATGACATAGTTTGTCTCGATGAGGCAGGAATTCCTGCTGTCATCGTTGGAAAAGCAATATATGAAGGTCGCATTACGATGAAGGAACTAGAGCAGTTCCAATATAGACGTTAATGTGTATATTGTTTGACACACACATAATAAAGAATATCTATTTTATCTAATTATATTTCCGGATAATGTTAGCTAAACGCATAATTCCTTGTTTGGATGTTAAAGACGGAAAAACCGTTAAAGGAGTCGGTTTTGTTAATTTTCGTGATGCGGGAGATCCAGTCTCACTTGGGAAACAATATAGTGAACAAGGAGCAGATGAATTGGTATATTTAGATATTACAGCTTCTCACGAAGGTAGAGGTACATTTGTTGATTTGGTCAAGAGGGTTGCTTCCGAAGTAAATATACCTTTCACCGTTGGTGGAGGCATCCATAGCATTGAAGATGTTGAGGTGCTTTTGTCTGCAGGGGCAGATAAAGTGAGTATCAATTCTGCTGCCCTGCGTCGTCCAGAATTGATCACAGAGATAGCTAAGCGTTTTGGTAGTCAAGAGTGTGTCGTAGCTATTGATGCTATTTATCAACATACTTCAAGTGGTGTAGATGGTTGGCAATGTTATCTTAATGGAGGACGGATACCGACGGGACGTAGTTTATTCGAATGGGCAAAAGAGGCTCAGGATCGAGGGGCAGGAGAGATTTTATTTACCTCCATGACTCATGATGGATCTAAACAGGGATTTGCATGCGAAGAGTTGGAAATCCTTCATCAACAACTCTCTATACCGATTATTGCATCAGGAGGAGCCGGTGCAAAAGAGCACTTTTTAGATGTTTTTATGCGAGGAAAAGCTGATGCTGCTTTAGCAGCAAGTGTTTTCCATTTTGGGGAAATAACCATTCCGGAATTAAAGAGTTATTTATTAGTACATGGGATTGCTGTTAGGCAATAATGTTATTCATAAATTGTTATAATATTATAGACTTTCTTACAAATTAAATAACGTTATTATGGACAAAGAAATTAAAACTATCGACATCGATTTTGCAAAGTCTGGCGGACTAGTTCCCGCTATTATACAAGATGTGGAGACAGATAAAGTGTTAATGCTTGGCTATATGAACGAAGAATCATATCGTAAGACTTTAGAGTCTGGCAAGGTGACATTTTGGTCTCGCTCTAGAAACACATTATGGACTAAAGGAGATACTTCGGGTAATTACCTCTATTTAGATAGTATTTTAGTTGATTGTGACCATGATACATTATTGATTAAAGCCCATCCAGTTGGTCCCGTATGTCATACCGGGACAGATACATGCTGGGGAGAGGAAAACCTGTCAAGTCCACTCTTGTTTCTACGGTCATTGCAGGAGGTCGTAAACCAGCGTTATAAAGATATGCCAGAAGGCAGTTATACTACAACATTATTTCAATCCGGCACTGCTCGTATGGCTCAAAAGGTGGGTGAAGAGGCAGTTGAGACTGTTATTGAGGCTATGTCGGGTAATGATGACCGTATGCTTTATGAAGCTTCGGATATGATCTATCATCTCATTGTTCTTTTGACTTCCAAAGGCTTGTCTATTGAGGATGTTGCCCGCGAGTTAAAAGAAAGACATAAAGAGGGGTGGAAGAAACATTGATATAAGAATGTTTAATTATAACGGATTTTCAGGGATTCGTTCAAATAAAGATACCAATTATTATGATGCAACTTATCGATTATCAATCGGCTACTATCGTACGAGAGTATCAGACTCTTTTTAAAGACATTGATCTACAAATCGCAGATGGCGAGTTTGTATATTTAATTGGTAAAGTTGGGACAGGTAAATCATCTCTTTTACAGACTCTTTATGGTGAGTTGCCCATCTCTAAAGAGAGTCATAAAGCCAATGTTTTGGATTTTGATTTATGTAAGTTGAAACGGAGTAAAATCCCATATTTACGTCGACAAATTGGTATTATATTTCAAGACTTTCAGTTATTGACAGATCGCTCTGTCGAAGAAAATTTGCGATTTGTATTAAAAGCAACCGGCTGGAATAAAAAATCAGAAATTAATGAGCGCATAGAGAAAGTGCTGACAGAGGTGGATATGCAGAATAAAGGATTTAGGATGCCTAACACATTGTCTGGAGGCGAACAACAACGCATTGTTATTGCCCGCGCTTTACTTAATGAGCCCAAGATTATTTTGGCCGATGAGCCAACCGGAAACTTAGACCCTGAAACGGGCGATAATATCGTCAGACTTCTTTATCGCATCTGTGCCGAATCGAAAACATCTGTCATCATGTCCACGCATAATTTGCACCTCCCTCAGAAATATCCGGGCAGAGTGTTGTGTGTAGAAGGTCAAAAACTGGTGGATGTAACAGAGATGTATTCTCCAAATTATAATTGTACAGATTTCAATACTCCGATAACTCAATTTACAGATAAACAGCGAACGGAGAATATTGAGAGTGCACCATTAAATGACACTGATTTGGAGGAGCCGCCACTCGTTATTCTGAGCGAAGTGACAGATGAGAAAGACCAACCGTCTAACAATGTAGTAGAGGAAAGTAATAGGATAGAAGACCCCAATAGGATAGAGGAAATCAGTAAAATAGAGGAGGCCGAAGAGTTAGAGACTGCCGAAAAGAGTGAGCAAGAACTTTCTACATATCAAAACGAAAATGTAGAGTTTCCTGTCACAGAGGTGTTTAAGGAAGAAACTGCAGAGGTGGATGAAGAGCCTATTGCTGAAAATGCCTCTGAAGAAGAACAGGTTCGGACACAATTGTCAGAATTGTCTGCTAAGATAGAGGAACTTAAAGTCAAGTTGGCCTCTGTCAAAGAGAGTCAAACAGAGGAATCTCATGCAGAAACTCGTACGTCTTTTTCTGTTGAGAAAAACGAAGACAATAGTGCTGAATCCCATTTGAAATCACAAGATAATCCACCTGCAACGGGATGTTGTAACGAGCAATCTGAAGAAAAACCTCTTGTGTGAGTGTTACGGAAGCTGCTTTGTATTCCACAATCATCTGAGGTTTCCCTTGCTTGTCATAAATCACAGAGTCACAACGCTTTGTCGTTTTCCCGACATGTATGGTAACTTCATTAGAGATGCGACCTTGGGGATATCCGAGATAAGCAATTAGGTATTCGACAAAATGTTGCCTTACCCACTCCTCCGGAGTCAATCGCACCCACTTAGAGCGTTGCCGATCGAGGATTTGCAATTCTCCGTTCTCTAAAGACCTAGTGCGCAGGGATGTTTTTAGAGAGGGAAGGTTAAGAGGTGGAAAAGATTGGGTGGAGGTCATAATTATAGTTATAAATGATTATTTATATGAGTGCAAAGATAGGTAATAATTTGTACGACGCAAAAATTATCCGATAAAACAGCTATGGCAAAAAAAACATCGATTGATATTAGGTCTTTGATGCAAGACATCCGTTCTCGCAAATTCGCTCCTGTCTATTTTTTACATGGAGATGAAAGTTATTTTATTGATCTAATAGCCGATTTGCTATTGCAGACAGTTTTGACAGAGGAGGAAAAAGATTTTAATCTTATGCAGTTTTATGGCGTAGAGACTACTGTCCCGGAGGTGATTTCTGCTTGCCGTCGTTATCCGATGCTTGGTGATTATAATCTTGTCCTATTTAGAGAGGTGCAAAGCATGCAGCAGGCTGCTACTCATCTTGAAATATTTGAGAGTTATCTTCGTCAACCGATGGCTCAGACCATTTTAGTGATTACGCACAAGGAAAAACTATTTAAGGGTAAGATTCTCAAGCAGATATCAGAAGTTGGGGGCGTCGTATATGAGAGCATAAGACTGCGCGATTATGAGTTGCCTAAGTTCTTGCCTAATTTTGTGAAAGATAATGGGTTTGACGGTATTGCTCCTGATGCGGTGGAGATGTTATGTAACTATGTGGGTTCAGATCTATCACGGATGGCTACAGAGTTAGACAAATTACGACTTACTATAGGTCATGCCAAAATAACGTTAAATCACGTTTTGTCTCATATTGGTATTTCCAAAGAGTATAACAATTTTGAGTTGGTTACTGCTGTCGCGTGTGGAGATTATCTGAAGTCTGAGATCATCAGACAATATTTTGAGAGAAATCCTAAACAAAATCCTTTACTATTGACTCTAGCAGCTCTATTTAGCTATTTTTCCAATTTGATGTTGGCATATTATGCCTCGGACAAGAGTGAAAGGGGGCTTATGCAAGAAGTGGGATTGTCATATCCGGCAGTAAAAAATGTAATACAGGGGATGCGTCGATATAATGCCTGGAAGGTTATGGGCAACTTGTCTCTTATTCGAGATTATGATGCCCAAAGCAAGGGGGCGCGTGGTGTTAAGGTTCCTGATTCGGAATTGTTGAAAGAATTGCTTTACAAACTGATGCATTAAGGAAAATGGGTATTTTCTTTTGCTGATTTATTTAAAACAATGTATGGGCAGAATGTTTTTATCTTTATTCTCTATCTCGTTTAATATCTCAAAAAAATATTTAACTTTGCAGGCAGAATCATTTATTAAAAAATCAGAACATAAAGATATTCTATGAAAACCTGGAAAAAAGTGATCGGAGCCTTGGGCTGCAATATATTGATAATGATTATAATCATCGGTGTTTGCTTTTGGCTGACATTTGACTGGTTAGATAGCTATACTCGTCATGGTGAATCGGTTGAAGTGCCGGCAGTTATCGGAGTGGATACCGAGGAAGCCGTACGTCAGATCGAGGAATGCGGTTTGAAAGTGATGATAATTGATTCGCTTTATATCGGTAAACCGGGAACGGTCTTAGAGCAATTGCCGGAAGGGAACTTGCCTGTCAAAGAGGGACGCATAGTCTATCTTACCGTGAGTGCCGAAGGTATACAGATGATCCAGATGATCAATGTTAAAGATTGGTCTTCTCGTCAGGCACAGAGCCGTTTGGAGGAGTTAGGTTTTATCGTAGATAGCTTGATTTACGAACCTCATGAGTTTGACGATTTAGTATTGAAGGTGACAACAGACAAATATCAGAAAGCCGATAGTGGCAAAGTATTTCCCATCAGGACACATTTGCTGCTCTATGTCGGTTCGACACAGATGCCGGAAGATGAGGAAAATTCGGAAACAGAGTCCGATTGGTTTCACTGATATAAAGGCCATAACTTTTTAGATTATGACTGATATAAATACCATTAATGACCCTCTGTCTCAGATGGACTTTTTGGAGGATGACCTTGAGGGCATTATAGAGACTAATGATACGTTTGACAGGGCTATAGCCGGTGATGGGCAACCGACACCTGATGGTCTATATGAGCACTTCCGTTTTGTTGCTGATCGTGGTCAGGGGCAGATAAGGGTCGATCGATTTTTAGTGGATCGCATCGTTGGGACCTCTCGCAGCCGCATTCAGAATGCAGCAGATCAGGGTTGTATTCATGTCAATGGAGAGGCTGTAAAGAGCAGTTATAAAGTAAAGCCAGGTGATGTGGTTTGTGTGATGATGGACAGACCTCGTCACATCCTAGAAATCTTGCCCGAGGACATCCCTTTAGACATCGTTTACGAAGATGATGATTTGCTCGTTGTCAATAAGCCTGCAGGCTTAGTCGTACATCCGGGCTGTGGCAACTATCATGGCACACTTGTCAATGCTCTTGCATGGCATTTTAAGGATAATCCGTTGATGGCTGGTGTAACAGACCCTCGGATGGGATTGGTGCATCGCATTGACAAGGAGACATCCGGTCTGCTTGTTGTTGCCAAAAACGAGGAGGCGAGGACAGATTTGGCGCTTCAGTTTTTTAATAAGACCACGCGTCGTCTTTATACGGCACTAGTGTGGGGATACATCGAAAATGATAATGGGCGCATAGAGGGTAATATTGGCAGAAATCCCAAAGACAGACTTCAGATGATGGTCTTCCCTGAAGGGGATGAAGGTAAGCCTGCTGTTACCCACTATCAGGTCTTGGAGCGATTGGGTTATGTGACAGTAGTGCAGTGCCGATTAGAAACCGGACGTACGCATCAGATACGAGTGCACATGAAGCATATCGGTCATACGCTATTTAATGACTCTCGTTATGGTGGTAATGAGATACTGAAAGGGACAACTTTTGCACAGTATAGTAGGTTTGTCAAAAACTGCTTTGATCTATGTCCTCGTCAGGCCTTGCATGCCCGTACGCTGGGTTTTCGTCATCCGCGCACAGGTGAGGAGATGGACTTTGAGGCTCCGGTGCCAGGTGATCTTGTAGCTTTGATAGACCGATGGAGAGAATATATTGCTTCGCGATAGTTTTATGATCATGTGAGGCCTTAATAATTTAGATATTAACGCTAAAGTATATAAATTGATGAAACGTATAGCCATAGTGGCAGGTGGCGATTCGAGTGAATATGAAGTGTCGCTACGTAGTGCCCAAGGAATCTGGAGTTTTTTGAATCACGAAAAATATGAACCCTCGATTATATTGATTAGATGCGAAGAGTGGTATATGGTCCATTATGATGGTGATAGCTATGATATGAACCGCAGATGGGCTGTGGATCGTAATGATTTCAGTGTACTGCGAGATGGTGCGCGGATCAAGTTTGATTTTGCATACATCATCATCCATGGCACACCGGGAGAAAACGGAATCCTGCAGGGCTATTTTGATTTGATAAAGATGCCATACTCTTGTTGTGGAGTTTTGGCTGCATCTTTGACATTCAGTAAGTATGTCTGCAATCATTATCTCTCTTCGTTTGGCATCCCTTGCGCTCAGAGCATATTGCTTCGCCGAGGAGATCAATGGACTCCGGAGGAGGTGGTGAGGAAGTTAGGATTACCGCTATTTGTCAAGCCTA
This sequence comes from Bacteroidales bacterium, assembly GCA_045576355.1. Classification (GTDB taxonomy): domain Bacteria; phylum Bacteroidota; class Bacteroidia; order Bacteroidales; family UBA3663; genus Liminaster. The sequence continues at coordinate 92,899 of JAZNGG010000052.1, read as the reverse complement.
ACGTAGGAGGCTCTTCGTTTGCTACGACCAAAGTGAAAGCAGAGGAATCTTTGTCAAGAGCCGTCAGTGATGCTTTTGTCGAAGGAGAAGAGGTGATTATCGAGTCGTTTTTGCAAGGGACTGAAGTGACATGTGGTTGTCTTCGTATGCCTGATGGACTGCTTGCCCTGCCGGTGACAGAGGTGGTGACAGAGAATGAGTTTTTTGATTATGATGCAAAATATAATGGACAGGTGAGTGAAATTACACCTGCCCGCATTTCTGATGATTTGACAGCCCGAGTGCAAGAGTTAACCCGACAGATCTATGAATATGTGGGGGCGCGAGGCATCATCCGTGTCGATTACATCATCGTAGAGGGCGAGCCCTATCTCCTTGAAGTCAATACGACACCGGGCATGACTGCCACCAGTTTTATCCCTCAGCAGGTGAGAGCTGCTGGGTTGGACATCAGTGATGTGATGGATGTAGTTATTAACCAATAATTTTTTATGATTATGGAGCAACAATATGATTATGAAGAAATCCGCTGTTACGAAGATCGAGATGTACAGCCCATTCTTTCCAAACTTCTCGCCGATCCTTCTGTGTTGGCCGTTATCAAGCAGGTTATGCCTGATGTTGATACAGATGCCTTGATCGAAAAGATGCGCCGGATGACAACGATCAAGGAGTTTCAACTCGGTGTTATTGCCCCGTTTGTTATGAGTCTGGTGCAGAAAACCTGTACAGCTTTTGAGTTACATAATAATGAGACCATTGACCATGAAAATGGTAGCTTATATATAACAAACCATCGTGATATTGTGCTTGACTCGGCTTTCCTCGATGTCATGCTGCATTATCAGGCCAAAGCCGAAACTGTCGAAATAGCCATTGGAGACAATCTTTTGATTTATCCATGGATTAGAGACTTGGTGCGCCTCAATAAGAGTTTTATTGTCATGCGCGATGTGCCGGTGCGTCAGATGCTAGAGGTGTCCAAGCGTCTTTCTAGTTATATCCATTACACCATTCAAGAGAAGAAAAACAGCATTTGGATTGCCCAGCGTGAGGGCCGCAGCAAGGATAGTAGCGACCAGACACAGGCATCGGTTATCAAGATGTTGTCTCTCGGAGGTCCTACGCGCAGCATCGTTGAAAACCTTAAGCAACTTAACATACGCCCCGTGGCCCTAAGCTATGAGTATGACCCATGTGATTATCTTAAAGCCATGGAGTTTCAGATGAAGAGGGACATCGAGGGCTGGAAGAAGTCTAAGGCAGATGACCTTCATAGCATGGCCACAGGCATTATGGGCTATAAAGGCAGAGTGATTTTTACCGTAGCCGACCCGCTCAATATTGCTCTCTCTACCTATCCGGCAGAGATGGATAAAAATGCTCAAGCCAATGCCATTTGCTTAGAAATCGATAAAGCTATTCATTCTCATATGTATCTGTATGAGATTAATTATGTCGCTTACGATTTAAGATTTGATACAGACAAATATGCTGACCGCTATACGGAGGAGCAAAAAAAACAAGCATTGATTTACCTCAACGGACAGCTTGCTAAGATTGAGATTGACAATAAGGATGAGGCATTTCTTTGGGAGAAACTCCTTGAGATGTATTCTAACCCGGTAGTCAATTATGAGAAAACTCATAATTAATAAGTCAAATTATAAATAATAAAAATATATACATATGATGATGGATGCGCAAATCGTTGACCGCCTGATTGAGGACCTTATCAAACTCTCTTTTGCCGAGGATATCGGTGATGGAGACCATACCACACTTAGCAGCATCCCTGCGGATGCCATCGGTAAGCAGAAACTTTTAGTGAAAGAGGAGGGAATCCTGGCAGGAGTTGAGATTGCCCGACGTGTCTTTAAGGCTTTTGATCCGGAGCTTTCTATGGAGGTTTTTATTGAGGATGGTGCTCATGTGAAGCCGGGAGATGTCGCTTTCGTTGTGACCGGAAAGGAACAGTCTCTGCTGCAAACCGAGCGTCTCATGCTCAACATCATGCAGCGCATGAGTGGCATTGCCACGATGACGCATAAGTATGTGAAACGTCTGGAAGGGACACATACGCGCGTTCTTGATACTCGAAAAACGACTCCGGGTATGCGCATCTTGGAGAAGATGGCGGTCAAAATCGGAGGCGGTGAAAATCATCGTATCGGTCTCTTTGACATGATTCTTCTCAAGGACAATCATGTGGACTTTGCAGGAGGTATTCATAATGCTGTTACTCGAGCTAAGGAGTATTGCCGGACAAAGGGTAAGGACTTGAAAATAGAGGTCGAAGTGCGAAATTTCAAAGAGTTGGAAGAGGCGCTTGCTGAGAGAGTGGATCGCATCATGTTTGACAATTTTACACCGGAGGACACTCGTCGTGCGGTTGAAATTGTTGCAGGACGTTGTGAAACAGAGTCGTCAGGAGGCATCACCTACGATACAATGTTGCCCTATGCGCAAGCCGGTGTCGATTTTATCTCATTTGGCGCTTTGACACACTCTGTCATGGGGCTTGATCTGAGTTTTAAGGCAGTTAGGTGATGTTATTGGGGTGTATCTATACTTAATAATTATTATTTATAGATGATGAAAGGGGGAGGGTTTTTGCCTTTCCCTTTTTTCTATGTTTTTGTTTCTCGATTATAAAATAGTCATGTTTTTATAATGATGACCGATTTTTGGATGAATAAAATGAGATTTTTGCTAATATTGCGTAATAAATATACGTGATATATACAATATTTATTTTCTGACGAATTAGTGCAATAAAGAGGCTTGAAAAGTGTTTTTTAAGTGTCGTGATAGAGATAAAACTACATCGCGATGAAATTCAAATTTGTACGCGATGTAATTCTGTTTTCTACGCGATGAATTTTTTTGGGGTTTTTAGCATCGTTTTTGATGCTAACTATAGTGTTTGCGCCTTTATCGTGCCTGGGTTAAAGTGCTGTATAAATATGTTTAAAATATGTGCTTTAAAAAAATGTTTATTTGAATTACATCATGCGATTATAATTACGAATATTATGCTAATTTGGTCTGTAGTAACCACAAAATATATTAAATTGCTTAGATTGAAAGAAAAGTCTTCTTGTGTAGTTCCGGCTAATTCTATTTTCCGGCATACTCATGATCAAAAAGAAATTGATTTAGTCGAAGTAGCCGAAAATTTTGGTACCTCCATCCTTTAATGATCTTGTCTCTTGGGTTGAAATAAAAACTATGTCGAGACTTTTCCCAAAGTCTCGACATATAAAAAACTGATTTAATTCCGTTTGAAAATTATTAAAATCCCTTTTTTGGTGGGCGCTGACGGATTCGAACCGCCGACCCTCTGCTTGTAAGGCAGACGCTCTGAACCAGCTGAGCTAAGCGCCCCTTTTAGATTTGCTCGGCAAAGATAGGGCAATTTTTAGGATTATGCAAATTATTTGTAGATTTTTTTAAAATTTGTGTCGAATTTTATTTTCATCCCGCTTTTTATCCCTATTAGTCGTAAAGGATGGAAAAAAATAATTATCTTTGCAGAGAGTTGAAACTGAAGTGTATCTATACGTCTGATTTTGGTTTCGGTTTCTTCTTGTTTGCATTTGTTACAGCAGCGCTGCTCTTGCTTTGGGGTAGTATGCTTATAAAGTTTTCATCATATAACAATAGATTATGCTTCAAGATTGGTTGCCAACGTCGCTTAAAGAGGCTGCATTGAGGGGATGGGATAGTTTAGATATTATCTTGTTTTCCGGTGATGCTTATGTGGATCATCCGTCTTTCGGAGCAGCTGTTATTGGTCGTGTTTTAGAGAATGCCGGTTATCGGGTTGCTATTGTGCCTCAACCGAATTGGCGAGACGATCTGCGTGATTTTAAGAAGTTAGGTGCTCCACGTCTTTTTTTTGGTGTTTCACCCGGAGCCATGGATTCGATGGTAAATCATTATACTGCTGCTCGCCGCCGTCGCAGTGATGATGCATATACGGCAGATGGTCGTTTTGGGATGCGACCGGATATGCCGAGTATAGTGTATAGCAATATATTAAAGCAGTTATGGCCTAATGTCCCTGTCGTTTTGGGAGGGATAGAGGCTTCTTTGCGCAGATTGGCACATTATGATTATTGGGAGGATCGATTACGTCCCGGATTGTTAGCTGAATCTGCGGCAGATGTCATCAGCTATGGGATGGGAGAGAAGTGCATCCTGGAGATAGCCCGTCGCTTGGATGATGGTTTTGGGGTGGAGTCGCTTGTAGATATTCTGCAGACTGTCGTGCGGAGACCTTTGTCAGAAATTCCTTCTGATCCGGATGGTGTGCATGATGTCGTGCTTTACTCTTATGAGGAGTGTCTGAATGACAAAAGGAAGCAGGCTGCAAATTTTCGGCACATTGAGGAGGAGAGCAATAAGTGGCATGCTGCTCGCATATGGCAGAAAACAGGGGACGTGGCCATGCTGGTCAATGCTCCCTATCCCCCTATGACTACCGAGGAGATTGACGCCTCTTTTGATTTGCCTTATACACGGATGCCTCATCCACGTTATAATGGTAAGCGAATACCTGCTTATGAGATGATACGCCACTCTGTGTGCCTTCATAGAGGATGCTTTGGAGGCTGTGCGTTTTGTACGATATCGGCGCATCAAGGCAAATTTATCGCCTCTCGTTCTAAAGAGAGCATTATGCGCGAGGTGAATTCTGTGACAAAAATGCCTGACTTTAAAGGCTATATATCAGACTTAGGTGGCCCATCGGCCAATATGTATAGGATGGGAGGAAAAAATCAGACCTTGTGTGAAAAATGTAAAAAGCCATCTTGTGTCTCTCCGTCAATCTGTCCTAATCTTGATGTAGATCACCGACCTCTGCTGGAGATTTATCGAGAGGTAGATGCTCTGCCGGAAGTGAAAAAAGCTTTTGTCGGCAGTGGCGTTCGTTATGATTTAATCCTGCATCAAGGTAAGGATGGTGCGTGCTTGAAAGACAATTATCGTTATGCCTATCAATTGATTACCAGACATGTATCAGGACGTCTGAAAGTCGCTCCCGAACATACAGACGATGAGGTTTTGTCGATTATGCGTAAGCCCTCGTTTGAGTTGTTTCATCAATTTAAAAAGATATTTGACGAGATAAACGATAAGGCCGGATTACGTCAACAACTTATCCCATATTTTATTTCTAGTCATCCGGGATGTACGGAAATGCACATGGCTGCATTGTCAGCAGAGACAAAGGCTATGGATTTTCAGTTAGAACAAGTGCAAGATTTTACACCTACGCCGATGACCGTATCAACGGAAATATATTATACCGGGATACATCCTTACACGATGGAGCCTATCTATACATCCAAAGCTCCGGAGGAAAAACAACGTCAACGAGAGTATTTTTTCTGGTATCGTCCTGAGATAGCACAGAAACTCAAACGAGAGTTGATAAATAAAGGTCATAGAGAGCTGGCAGACAAGTTGTTTGGTAGAAATAACTACTCGCGCAATGTGGTTGCTAAACCTACTCATTATAATTCCTCTACTCAGATAAATCCTCACCTCTCTGCCAAGCACCGGTCCAGGCACAAGAGGTGAAATCTCCTCTAATTATATGTTAAAGAAAGAGGTAGCAGGCAGATGAAATAATTGGAGTTTTATCAGAATATTATAATTAATAAAGAAGTTAAACAACATATTATAAATATGAATCGAGGTTTATTTATTTTAATTGGAGTTTTGGCATCTATGTGGGTTGCATTAATTCCATTATATGCCAAGAATGCGAACAAAACAGGTAATGTGTCAGAGGCCACAAGTAAGCCTAAACCTACGTTTGAAGATGTATTGAGCAGTGACAATCAGTTTGCCCGACCGCTCAGTGAGGTCTTGAATGAGATAGCGCGGAGATACAAAATCCGTTATCGGATCATGGACGGTGGAGACACGACCGGTCTGATTTTGCCTTATGCAGACTCTCGTCTGCGTCCATACTCGATGGAGGAGAGTCTGACTAATGTATTAGCTTACTTCGACTTGAAGTGGGAGAAAGTGGGCAATAGCTATCGAATAAAACCTTATGAATATATGAGGCGATATGATGCAGATGGTAAAAAGTTATTGGACTATCTTTCGTCTTTATATCATGATTCGACTACGTTTGATGCTCGTCGTCGCTTGCTGAAAAAAGAGTTTAGAGAGCGTATATGTATAGACCGAATTTTGGACCGATGTGTGGCAAACACCCTTGGGACAACCAATAAGGATGGTGTGAGTCCTGAGGTCGAGTTGGGAAAAATGCGTAAGATGGAGGGTTATACAGTTCAGAATTTTTCTCTTGAGACATTGCCCGGACTCTATGTCTGTGGTTCGATTTACGCCCCATCACATAAGGGAAAACATCCGTTGATTATCTGCCCCAATGGGCATTTTGCAGAAGGTCGATATAATCCGGATTTACAAAAGCGTATGGCAACATTGGCCAGAATGGGTGCAATCGTGGTGGGTTGGGACCTGTTTGGATGGGGAGAATCCGAGCTGCAAGTGGGTCGTAAAGCACATGAAACTGCTGTTGCTCAGCCCATGCAACTGACCAATGGACTTCTGATTTTTGACTGGCTGTTAAAGAGCCGTAAAGATATTGATATGAATCGGTTGGCTGTCAATGGCGGAAGCGGCGGTGGAACGCATTGCGTTATGCTGACACTTTTAGATGACAGATTTACAGCTGCTTGTCCGGTCGTTAGTTTTTGCAGCCATTTTGATGGGGGATGTCCATGTGAAAGTGGTATGGGACAGGCTTTATGTGGAGGAGGAACATGCAATGCTGAATATGCAGCTTGCTTTGTGCCTAAACCATTGGGCTTTGTAACTGATGGAGGCGATTGGACACGCACCGCTCCCGCTATGGAGTTTCCTTTCTTGTATCGTATCTATCGTTTTTATAATGCTACAGGCAATTTGACCAATTATCACTTTGATGCCGATCGCCATGATTTTGGTCCCAATAAGCGAAACTCTGTTTATGACTTTTTTACCAAAACATTTCATCTGGACGCATCTAAAATCGATGAATCGAAAGTCACGATTGAGTCCGCTAAGGATTTACAGATGTATGGCAGTATGTCTGAAATGCCTGCCAGTGCAGTTAAGACTTATGAAGAATTTCAAACTTTGTTAAAACGATAGGTGAGGGTTAGGGTAGGCTGTGATTGATAACAATTTTATAGTTCACATTAAGACCATAATTGTTTTCGTGTTGTTTATATATTAGTATATAAGTAAACATTACACTATTTATTTTATGCAGATGAATAGACTAGAAAAAACTTTAGCTCCTTTGTTTTGGAGTTTGTTATCCGTGGTTTTCGGAATTTTACTGATCATCTATAGTAATCGTTTGATCGACTGGATGATGATTTTTGCAGGTGCCGGACTTTTAATTCTTGGTATAATGCCTATTATCAAAGCTTTACTAAGCAAACATCCCATGCCTCTGATTGCACTTATATCTGTGGTCGCAGGTGTCTTGCTATTAGTCTTGCATACATTGCTCACGACTATATTATTTGTTTTTTTAGGAGGATTGTTATTGCTTATAGGAATCCAGCAGGTGGACCATCTTTTGACACTAAAACGAGCAGGCTTTTTGTTTAGCAGATATAATTATCTTTTCCCTATATTTGCTATTATTTCAGGTGTCATAACCATCTTTAATCCCTTTGCATTGCCAGAAACATTAATATCGTTTGTAGGTTGGTGCATGACTATTCATGGGATTATTTCCCTTTTTAGTGTGTTGGTTACAATGTTTCGTAAACAAGGGAATGAGGAGATTAATGTCTCTTCACAAGATTAATATCTGATTGGATTATTGAGTAAATGTAGATATTTGAATTTATAGATTTCTGATTTTTAATTTACAGATTATTTTTATGAATCTATTATATTTGTTGCTTATCGGTATTGCTTTATTAGGCTTTTGGGCGCAAAGTAATGTTAAAAGTAAATTTGAAAGGTATTCGCGCATTCCTATCAGAATGACAGGGAGAGAGGTCGCTGAGAAAATGTTGCGAGATAATGGCATTTATGATGTAAAAGTAACTTGTGTCAGAGGTATGCTGACGGATCATTATAATCCAACCAATAAGACGGTCAATCTTAGTGAGTCTGTCTATTCGTCTGCCTCTGTAGCAGCCGCAGCAGTTGCTGCTCATGAGTGTGGCCATGCCGTCCAGCATGCTGTCTCTTATGCTCCATTGAAATTGCGTTCGGCTCTTGTGCCTATAGTTTCTTTTGCGGGCAATATCGTGCAGATTGTACTTTTAATAGGAATTATAACTATCACCATTTACCCTAAAATAATGTTGGGTGGGATAGTTCTGTTTGCTTTGACGACCCTTTTTAGTATAGTTACTTTACCAGTAGAGATTAATGCCAGCAATCGGGCATTAACATGGTTAAGTCATAGTGGTGTTACATCACCCACAAATCATCGTGATGCAGAGGGCGCTCTTAAAGCTGCGGCATACACTTATATAGTAGCGGCACTTAGCTCATTGGTAACACTTATCTATTATATAATGATTTTCTTAGGCGGAAGACGACGAGATTGAATTATCAATATATAGCAAACGAAACCTCGTAATCGCATCAAATTACCGATCACGAGGGGGTTTTTATTTGCAGAGAATTATTATCTCATATCTTCTATTGATAAAGTAGAATATAATGAAAAAACATCAATGCTTAATAGCTGTGTCCAATATAAAATGGGGTCAGATAATATTGGGCTACCGATAATATATGGCTATTGATAAAATATGGTTGCGGATAAAATTTGATTCCTGATTTTTATGTTTTACAAAATTTATATGGGAAAATACTATTGATGCCCGATCCAGATCTAACGATCATTGTCCGTCGGGGCCACCGGCCACGTATTTTTTTTGATACCGGCCATTTCTACCATTTGTTTATGGGCAACTTCTCGTAGTCTGTCAACTTCGATTTTACGAGGGAGATCTGTTTTAGGGAAAATGGGCTCACCGATAGTAATCGTTAGAAGCGGCTGTTTTTGATTGCCGAAAAGTTTATATAGCCCTGTCCGTTTTCTGTATGTGATGCAGCAAGGAAGAATCGGCATATTATACTTATATGCCATCGAAAATGCTCCTTTTCTGAATGGGCGAATCGGTTTATAATAGTCCCAACGACATTCCTCCGGAAATACATGAAACCACTCTTTGCGTTTATGCAATTCGTCAAAAGCATCATTAAACTTTTTTAATCCACCCATAGTTTCTGGCACGGGAATGCCTCCGATATATTTGATAAACCAATGGTCTTTGGTCATAAGGTTCTCGCCATAGACCGGCACCCAGACTTTTCGATAGCGAATGGCTTGGAGAACTGCAGGAACATCCCATCGATACATGTGATTACAGATTGTGATTGCTCCGTTTTCAAACTCCTTCTTGTATTTCTTTAAAATCTCTCTACCTTTTATACGTAATCCATATTTGATAGGGTTGGCAAGAAAAACATAGCTCCATAGGATGTTATAACATTTATTTCGCTCTTCCAAATACTCCTTTGAATCGTCTAAATAAGTATAGGTTTCGTCAAATTTGAATTCTAAACCGGGTACTTTATTTACTGGAACTAAGTGTTTAAAAGAGTCTTCCTCTGAAAAAATATCAGTTAGGTCTGGAACATATACTCCTTCCTTGACTTGCATTTCGCGATAACGGCTGTTTTCCAAACAAGATTTATTCATATTTTTTATATATAAAGATGGTAACTTAGAAGTCTAAAAAATGAATGTTTTTAGGAGGCTGTAAAAGAATTGTACTATTAAGGCACTAGGTGTAATGTGTACTTATATTTTTGTTTTTATCCATTTGTTTACCTCGTCCATAAATTGTGTAAATATTTCACCCATAGACAATTGCCCATTGACTAATGCAACGATATCTACCGATGCTACTACACAAATCTTATTGTCTCTTTTTCGGCGTATTTCTTGACTGAAAATCATGCGGGGGCCTTCATGGCGCACATTCATCGAAGATATGAATTTTTCGCTTGACATCATAGGTGCAACAAATTTCAAAACGACTTTAGAGACCATTAAATCGATGCCATTATCATGCCATTCGCGGAATGTTCCTCCGACTGCTTCCATGAATTCAAATCTGGTAACTTCCAAATAATGCTGACAGAAGGCATTGGTCGCAGCTCCGAATCTGTTACATTCATAATCCCTTACTTTCATTTCGTAGTCGAATAACGCTTCATCCATCAGAGCAGACGAATTTTTCGAGCTGGTTTTAATCGTAGGACTATGAGCTATATAGGGTTGAATATGTCCTTGTAGATAGTTGGCAAAATAATCACCACGGGTCAGAGTTTCGTTTATGACAATGACTACGTCAACTCGAGCTTTTATGCAAAGTTCATTGTTGCCTAAACGGCGAAACTCCTGATTGAAAACGAAACGAGCTCCTTCTTGGGTTAGGTTTAAACAAGATCGGAAAGTCTCTCCAGCAACGATAGGAGAGCGATATTGTATAGTGGTCTCGTACACAATGAATTCAACGCCAAGGTCTCTGCTCCATGATTTAGTATCGATACCAATGCTTTCGAGAAATTCAATACGGGTTTGTTCTAACAGATTATGGTAATATGCATTATTGACAACACCTTGCATATCACACTCAAAATCACGTATTTTAACAGACGATTCGAATAAATATTTTTTCATTGTCTTTTACTCTAATTCGTATAAAAGATGAAATCATACTTAGTGCAAAGATACATGAAATATTTTTATCTGCAAAACTTTAATATATATTCCGTTAAGTATTTGTATTACAATTGTAACCTAATTTGCTATTATACATTCACCCACTTGCTGATTCTCTAAAGAGTAGAAAATTGGCAAGTGGGTGAAAAATAGATAATTAATAAGATAATATTATTTTTAATTCGATTTATTCGTTTTCTTTTCTTTTCGTTTTATTCGTTTTTAAATGTCAGGTTTTCGTCATCTGAATCTACAAGGATGGTTTTGCCTCGATTCACTTCTCCTGCGAGGAGTGTTTTAGAGAGTTCGTTAAGCAAATATTTCTGTATAGCTCTTTTAACGGGACGAGCACCAAACTCCGGGTCATATCCCTCTTTTGTGAGAAATTGTTTTGCTTCTCTTGTGACTTTCATCTCTATGCCATTGCTTTGTAGCATTTTTTTACAGATGTTTAGTTGGATATCAACGACTTGAGATATCTCTTTTTCAGATAGGGGAGAGAATACGACAATTTCGTCAATTCGGTTGAGAAATTCCGGTCTAATTGTAGTTTTCAGAAGGTTTATAACATTTTGTTTTGTTTCTTCAATTATGTTTTCTTCCTCAGTAGTGAGGTGTTCTATGTCTTTTAGCTTTTCATATGTATCTCTGATGAGTTTAGAGCCTGCATTTGAGGTCATTATAATGATGGTGTTTTTAAAATTCACCATTCGCCCTTTACTATCGGTCATGTGACCCTCGTCTAATACTTGTAAAAGGGTATTAAACACATCAGGGTGAGCTTTTTCAATCTCATCAAATAGAACAACAGAGTATGGTTTACGGCGTACGGCTTCGGTCAATTGTCCACCCTCTTCATATCCTACATATCCGGGAGGCGCTCCGAAAAGCCTTGTTACACTAAACTTCTCCTGGTATTCGGACATGTCGATACGAGTTATCATTTTCTCATCGTCAAATAAGAAATCGGCCAACGCTTTTGCCAATTCTGTTTTTCCGACGCCTGTAGTGCCAAGAAATAGAAACGAACCTAAGGGTCTGTTGGGGTCTGCAAGTCCGGCTCTGCTGCGACGTATGGCATTTGAGACTGCTGCGATCGCTTGTTGCTGACCTATGACACGTTTGTGAAGTTCCTCTTCTAAACGAAGTAGTTTTTCACGTTCACTTTCTATCATTTTGCTCACAGGGATTCCTGTCCATTTGCTTACGACTTCAGCTATGTCCTCAGCATCGATTTCGTCTTTGATGAGGGCCTCATCACCTTGATTTATGCGCAATTGGTCTTGCAGGTCTTTAATTTCTTTATCTTTTTGAGGAATAGTTTCATACTGAATTTTGGCTACTTTACCGTAGTCGCCTCCTTGTTTTGCTTGCTCGGCATCAAACTTACATTGTTCGATCTCGATTTTTAATTGTTGTATTTTATTGATTAAGTTCTTTTCGCTTTTCCATTTAGCATTTAGTTTACTTTCTTCTTCTTTTAAGTTTGCAATTTTCTTGTTGAGTATAGATAGCTTCTGATCATCATTTTCCCATTTGATGGCTTCTCTCTCTATTTCAAGCTGTATCAGTTGACGATGTATTTCATCCAATGCTTGCGGTTCGGAATCTCTTTCCATACGTAGTTTAGAAGATGCTTCATCGATGAGATCGATTGCTTTATCTGGCAAAAATCGATCTGTTATATATCTTGTAGATAGTCGTACTGCTTCGATAATTGCTGCATCTTTGATTCTGATCTTATGATGATTCTCATATCTCTCCTTTAGTCCGCGAAGTATGGCAATGGCTGCGGTTTCATCGGGTTCGCTAATCATAACCTTTTGAAATCTTCGTTCAAGAGCTTTGTCTTTCTCAAAATATTTTTGATATTCATCAAGTGTTGTAGCACCTATCGCACGCAGCTCTCCACGAGCTAAAGCCGGTTTTAGTATATTGGCAGCATCCATGGCTCCATCGCTTTTTCCTGCTCCGACCAAAGTGTGGATTTCATCAATAAATAGGATTATTTCTCCCATAGATTTTTCTACGGTATTGACTACGCTTTTTAGTCGTTCCTCAAATTCTCCTTTATATTTTGCTCCTGCCACGAGAGCGCCCATATCGAGTGAGAAAATCTGTTTGCTTTTCAAGTTGTCAGGAACGTCGCCACGCACGATTCGTTGTGCTAGTCCTTCGGCAATAGCTGTTTTTCCTGTGCCCGGCTCGCCGAGAAGAATCGGGTTGTTTTTTGTTCGTCGTGAGAGAATCTGCAGGAGTCTTCTTATTTCCTCATCACGTCCGATAACCGGATCTAACTTCCCTTCCAGAGCTTCCTTACATAGGTTGTGGGCGAAGCGTTCGATAGATGCATAGGAGTTTTCAGCTGTTTTGCTGTTAACTTTTTCTCCTTTACGAAGTTCTTGAATGTTTTCTTCTAATCGAGATTCTGTAATACCATGCTGCCTCATGATTTTAGACACAGCGTCTCCATTGAGCAGTAAACCCATAAGTAAGGATTCAAGTGAGATGTATTGGTCTCCCGTTTTCTTACAATATTCTTCAGCCTTAGAGAAGACATTGTGAGATTGTCGTGAAAAATAAACTTCGCTACCACCCTGCACTTTGGGATAACTATCAATTAGTTTTTCAATGTCTGTAATGATAGAGTTTAGTGGAGTGTTGATATTTTGAAACAGATAGTTGATGAGGTTTTCTCCACTATTGATTACCCCCATCATCAAGTGAGCAGGTTCGATCGCTTGTTGTCCACGAGACTGAGCAAGAGCGACAGCACTTTGCAGTGCTTCTTGACTTTTGATTGTCATGTTTTCGTAATTCATAATTTATAACTTTTAAGTTAGTAGAGAGTGTTTGTTGTTACAGATGTTCCTACAATAACCATGCCGAACTATATATATGAACATTTTTTACTGACAAATAGTCTAAATACTTTCCAATGATGATTGTCAAAATTACAGAATTTCGATGAAAAATAATGTTTCCTTAATTTTATTTTGTCATGCCGCCAAATTACTTTATCTTCGCAGTCATAAAGAATCAGTAAAAAAGAATGGCAAAGAATAAGTTACAGAAATTTGACGATATGGCAGGTTATGACCATGTCTTCCAATACCCATTTGAAGAATTGCGTGTCAAGGGATTCCCATTGAAGGGACGTTGGGGAAAGGATTTCTTTCACAATGATCATCCGATCGTTATTGAATTAGGCTGTGGTAGAGGAGAGTACACGGTGGGTTTGGCAAAACGATATCCTGATAAAAACTTTATAGGGATTGACATCAAAGGGGCTCGTATGTGGACGGGGGCCACAGAGGCTCTCCGAGAAGGACTCCATAATGTAGCTTTTTTACGCACTAAGATCGAATTGATCACCTCATTTTTCGAAGCGAATGAAGTGAGTGAAATCTGGATTACATTTCCAGATCCACAAATGAAGAAAGCCAATAAACGAATGACATCCACACGCTTTTTACAGAGATATACGGAGATTTTATCTGATGGTGGATTGGTACACTTGAAGAGTGATTCAAATTTTCTATATACTTATACGATGGAGGTGGCTCGAGCCAATGACCTCCGTATCATCGGCAATTCAAATAATCTTTATGCCGACTGTACCATCGATGCTGAAGCAAAAGAGAAAGAATGGGTGGATATTGATGCTTTGCGTGGTATTCGAACCTATTACGAAGAGCAATGGTTATCTCGGGGTATAGAGATAAAATATTTAGGGTTACAATTATTTCCTAAAGCTCAATGGACTGAGCCTGAAGTGGATATCGAGTTAGACTCTTATCGTAGCTTTGGGCGTGATAAACGATCGGCCCTAATGTCTCATGTATAATTATCAACGAATCTATTTAAACCACATACACATTAAATCATAAACATGGCACTATATCCTAATCTTATTAAAGAGGCCTTGATGCAGGTGAAATATCCTGGCACAGGAAAAAATATTATTGAGAGTGATATGCTTGCCGGAGATATCCGTATCGAAGGTGCAAAAGTTTCTTTTACTTTGGTTTTTGATAAGCCAAATGACCCATTCATTCGCTCGGTGGTCAAGGCTGCAGAGGCGATGATCGAACGAGCAGCAGGCGATGACCCGGTAGAAATACGCGGTAATATACAAATACAGACTCGTCAGGCTCCTCGGCCTGAACCCGATAAATTATTACCTCAGGTAAAGCATATAATTGCTGTTGCATCCGGTAAGGGAGGTGTCGGGAAAAGCACCGTTGCTGCCAATCTGGCCATCGGTTTGGCGCGTCTGGGATATAAAGTGGGGTTGCTGGATGCCGATGTCTTCGGTCCATCTCAGCCTAAAATGTTCGCCTTGGAGGATTATAGACCTTATGTTATCAGAAAAGATGATCGGGACTTGATTGCCCCGGCAGAGAACTATGGTGTAAAAGTCCTTTCTGGGGGTTTTTTTGTTGACCCCAACGATGCCACCATATGGCGTGGCTCTATGGCGAGCAGTGCTTTGAAACAATTGATCGGTGATGCGGATTGGGGAGAACTTGACTATTTCCTCATTGATATGCCTCCCGGGACGAGTGATATCCATCTGACCATCGTGCAGACTTTGGCTATTACAGGGGCAGTGATCGTCAGCACCCCTCAGCAAGTAGCTCTTGCCGATGCCAGAAAGGGGATAGACATGTTTCTTAATGAGAAGATCAATGTGCCAATTCTTGGTTTGGTGGAAAATATGGCATGGTTTACACCGGCAGAATTACCCACTAACAGATATTTTATTTTTGGACAAGAAGGGGTCAAGCATTTGGCTGAGGAGATGGGAATACCGTTGTTAGCTCAGATTCCTGTCGTCCAAAGTGTCTGTGAAAGTGGTGACAATGGTGCTCCTGTCGTCCTGGATGACAACCATATCGTAGGCCAAACGTTCCTTTCTTTGGCACAATCAGTGATTACTCAAACAAATATCCGAGTATCTACTTTGCCTAAAACACAACGTGTAGAGGTAAGTAAATAGAGTTATATTATTTCAAGTAGTTTTAACCCCCAATAATTTTATTGCCTTTGGACTACATCAGTCACTCCTCGTTTTCAGTCTCAAAAAAGGACAACAGTGTGCCGCGTGTATTGATCATCTATACAGGTGGAACAATCGGTATGATGGAGAATCCGGTGACTCATGCCCATGAGCCACTCAATTTTGCCCATCTCAAATCTCACCTTCCGGAGTTGGAACTTCTTAATGTTTCATACGGCACGGTGCAATTTGACCCTCCGATAGATTCGAGCAACGTAATGCCTGAACATTGGGAGCGAATCGTTCGTACGATAGTCGATTCTTATGACCTATATGAAGGCTTTGTGGTGCTGCATGGGACAGACACGATGGCCTATACGGCATCGGCGTTGAGTTATATGCTGGAAAATCTTTCCAAGCCTGTGGTTCTGACCGGTTCGCAATTGCCTATTGGGGTTTTACGGACTGATGGGAGAGAGAATTTGATTACTGCCATAGAGATCGCTGCTGCGAGAGATCGAATTGGCTTTTCCATGGTTCCCGAAGTGTGCATATATTTTCAGTCTGTGCTATTGAGGGGTAATCGTTCGAAGAAGTTTAATGCGGAGCAATTTGCTGCATTCCACTCGCCTAATTACCCTGCCATCGCAGAGATAGGTGTTCATATCAATTATGCTCATCACTACATTCGCTATAGACAAGACCACTTGCCTTTATTGCCTCATTATAATATGAGCTCTGCGGTGACCATCCTCAAATTGTTTCCCGGCATATCCAAACTGACAGTCGATGCCATCCTTAACACTCCGGATGTTCGTGGAGTCGTATTGGAGAGTTTCGGCACGGGCAATGCGATGACTGCAGACTGGTTTATCAATTCGCTTAAGGAGGCTATCGAAAGGGGGATTGTCATAGTCAATGTTTCTCAATGCATTGGAGGTCAAGTAGAGATGGCGAGATATGATGCCGGATCACGTATGGAAAAAATAGGGGTTATAGGTGCGGCTGATATGACTATCGAAGCCACTATTACGAAACTTATGTTCCTTTTAGGAGAAGGCTATAGTTCGGAAGAGGTTAAGGCTTTAATGTTAAAGCCGATTGCCGGAGAGATGAATAGCCGATCGTTGCAATGGACGACAGAGTAAATAATACTGGTGTCTAACTAATAAATCTGTGTTAAGCCTCCCGAGAGTCTGTCATTAGACTTTTGGGAGTTTTTTTTGATGGTGTGTGGTAATAATAATTTCCAACTTTTTATCATCTCTATATGCGTCTGATTTCATATTCGGATTATTATAATTGCGAACGCAATAAATATGCGCTAAATATACATTTTTACACTTGTGCGCAGAGCCTAAAAAAGAGGCGGTAAATAGACGGATTTTATGCCACGCGACAGAGATAAAACTACATCACGATGAAGTTTGAATTTCTACGTGATAAAATTCTGTTTTATACGCGATGAAAAATATTGGGCATTTTTAGCCTGTTTTTAGCCCGATGAGAGAGGTTTCTTCCAGAATCAAGAGATAGAAATATCAGTGTATAAATATGTTTGAAATATACTCACTACTTCAGCCTCCCTATAGTAGGCAGAGAGCATTAGCTACTGAGGTTTGGGAAACTGGATAGGGCTCGCTGATGGCATAAAACTCATGAGAATGTAATTAGGATAAATCTGCATATAAATCCAATGTGATTACTCTGACAGGTCAAGTCTGGGCTTCATTACATAAATGAAATGCGGCACTACACACTAAGATGTAATGCCGCACAAAATCTAATTTAAGACGTTAGGAGATTATCGTGTGAAACGGATGTAATCAACGTCCAACCATCCGCTATCGTTTTTGGTGCCGGGACGACAACTGAAAAATCCGACTTTTGCACCAATCCATTTGCCCGGAAGAGCGATGAAATCTTCCCCGATAGGGGTGAATTTTTTGCCATCTGTGCTATAATAGAATTTGCATTTTGTGGCATTTACGTTGTTTTTGCGTTGTTCCCCCTTGACTACGACGCGAAGGTAAAGGTCTTCGGTGCTTATACGCGCAGCAGGCAAACGCATCGGAACGGTGGTAGATGCATATTTGATGGTATAAGGGTCTTGGCCTTTCTCTGATTTAAGATTTACAGAGGCGATCACTTTTTCGGCTTTACCTTTGAGGGCATTTTCACATGTGACGTATTGCAGCACATATCCCTCTGCTGTATCTACGACTTTAAGTGCGGCATAATCTTGTCCCATCATTATAAGACCTCCGTTTTCCCCTTTAGGCTTGAAGTCTGGATTGGAGGTGAACTTAACTTTGGCTGTAACCGTGAAATCCTCTGCCGGCAACTTCTGTAGCAGCAGGTTGGGACAGTCGCTAAGGTTCTTATAGTTGGGACGATTTTCAGTGCAGTAAAGTCTCAAACGGCTATTGTTGGCATCAGTATAATACCAATAGTGGCTGTATGGTCCATGCCATTGCCATTGCAGACCAAGTCCGAATGTGTCAAACTCGTCATTTTCAGAGGGCTGTACGTTGGGCATCGGTTTGAGGTTGGGCTTTTTATACTTCTCTACAGCATCGCCGCACCCATCACCGTCTTTATCTACACCGATCACAGGCCAGTCTTCTTTCCATGTCATCGGCTGAAGGTGTACGACACGTCCGTATGCATCTTTGTCCTGGAAGTGTAAAAACCAGTCTTCGCCTGCGGGAGTATCTACCCATGCCCCTTGGTGAGGGCCATTGGTGTTGCTCTTACCTTGGGCCAAGACAACTTTTTCTTCGAAAGGTCCATAAGGATTTTTTGAGCGGAGCACCACTTGCCATCCTGTCGGCACACCGCCGGCGGGGCTCATGATGTAGTAATATCCGTTACGCTTATAGAACTTAGTGCCCTCGATCGTCGGCTGTGTCTCATGACCATCATAAACGATTCGACTCGGGCCTATGATTTTGGTGCCATCGGGAGACATCGGTGCAACAAACAAAACACTTTTTACACCGGCACGACTTCCCGCACATCCGTGTGAGAGGTATGCTTTGCCATCTTCATCCCAAAGCGGACAACAATCGATCAAGCCTTTGCCCGGCATCACCATGGTCAGTGTGTCCCAAGTGCCGCGAGGGTCTTTGGTTTTAGTCATAAAGAGTCCTCTGTCCGGATCTCCAAAATAGATGTAAAACTCTCCGTTGTGATATCGGATGGAGGGGGCCCATACGGCATTGCCATGCTGGACAGCTTGCGCCCATTCCTCACCCGGATAGTAGTCTGTCAGAGCAGCTCCGATAATTTCCCAGTTAACCAAATCTGTAGAATGCAATATTTGCAATCCCGGGAAACAATTGAACGAGGAGGAGGTCATGTAAAAATCCTCCCCGACACGACACACATCCGGGTCGCTGTAGTCCGCATTGATGATCGGGTTGCGATACATGTTTTTACCAACATTGGGATTCCATGTCGCTGATGGCGCTTGTGCCATCGAGATTGCGCCTACAACAAATAGAGAGGCTGTAATGGCGCTTTTCAAAAACAGGTTTTTCATATTATTTAAAAAGTAAAATATTGTGTGCTTAGGAAATAATTTAGTTCAGATGTGTATATAACTTGATCTAAGCATTGCTTTAGTTTGCAAAAATAGATATTTTTTATAAATAAAAGGTAAAAATGGAGGTAAATAATGTAATTCAGTTATAGAAATATGATATTTAACACGTTATTGGGTCATGGCAGTAATCCTTGGACCAAGGGATAATGATTAAAGCAGATGGGACATGAAGAGAGTAGATCTAAATTATAATTAAAGATTTATTCTTGTTTTTCTACTATTTTTATTATCTTCGCTGCAAAATAACATAAGAGATGAAACAAAAGACGGTTTATCTATGTAGCTCCTGCGGCCAGGACCAACCGAAATGGTTTGGGAAATGCCCTTCGTGTGGTGAATGGGGAACATGTGTCGAGGAAAAGGTCTCTGTCGGTAATAATGCTACAAGACGCACAGGTGCCATGCTGAAATTATCAGGTCAAGCAGAAGCCCCTCGTCGCCTTTCGGAAATCGAACTGCGAGAAGAGGCTCGTATCGATATGCGCGATGAGGAGCTGAATCGTGTTCTTGGTGGAGGCCTAGTAGCCGGTTCGCTCGTATTGTTAGGTGGTGACCCCGGCATCGGAAAGTCCACCCTCATTTTGCAGACAGTCATGCGACTGACTGACAATACAGTCTTATATGTTTCCGGTGAAGAGAGTGCACAGCAGCTGAAAATGCGAGCTGAACGTATCTCTAATAATAATGAGGCCGGTAATAACACAAAGCTTAATGACAACTGCTACATCGTATGTGAAACATCTCTGGATGAGATTTTTAATCACATATCCAAGACTGATCCTGACCTCGTAATTATTGATTCCATTCAGACCATAGCATCAGATGATCTGGAATCTTCAGCCGGAAGTGTAGGGCAGGTGAGAGAATGTGCATCTCGCATACTGAAATATGCCAAAGAGAGTGGAACACCTGTAATCCTTATCGGACATATCACTAAAGAGGGAGCACTGGCAGGCCCCAAAGTACTCGAACACATCGTGGATGCCGTCATCCAGTTTGAGGGAGACCAGCACTATATGTACCGCATCTTACGTGCCATAAAAAACCGATTTGGCAGCACATCTGAGTTAGGCATATACGAAATGCTGGCAGATGGTTTGCGTATGGTAAAAAATCCCTCTGAACTGCTTTTGAGTAATCGCCATATTGGTTTGAGTGGCATTGCCATAGCTGCAGCCATCGAGGGAGTACGCCCATTCCTGATTGAAACACAGGCTTTGGTCAGCACTTCAGCCTATGCGACACCGATGCGTTCGACTACAGGCTTTGATGCACGACGGCTCAATATGTTATTGGCAGTGCTTGAAAAACGTGTCGGGTTTAAATTAGGACAAAAAGATGTCTTTCTCAACATTGCCGGCGGGCTGCGTGTCAATGATCCGGCAATGGATTTAGCTGTTATCTCCTCCATACTATCTTCAAACATGGATATGGCCATCGGTTTACAGACTTGTATGACGGGAGAAATAGGGCTTTCCGGTGAAATTCGTCCCGTAAGCCGTATAGAGCAACGCATACAAGAAGCAGAAAAGTTGGGCTTTAATCGTATTTTGATTCCTAATGTGGGTCTGAAATCGATTAATCAAAATCGATTAAATATCGAGATTTGTCCTGTAGCCAAGGTTGATGAAGCGTTTCGCCTTCTTTTTGCATAGCTAATGTAGTACTATATGTAACACAAGTTTTGTTTTAGTCGATTGACAATGTTTTATTTTGATGGATAATTCTTTGGGGTAATTGTCCTAAAAGATTGATTGTCTTTTTGAGTAATAGCAGTAACCGATTGATTATCCTTCTGTTTTAGTAAAATTTGTTTTCGTGATTAAGAATATTAAAACCAGAGTCCTTCCGAAAGTTTGGTCGGATTCACTCTTATTGAAACGATATTTGTCAGAGGCCTATGCCCTCGATTTTAATTCCATCCAGGGGATACGGACACTGCATCAAAGTGTCGATGCCCGGCAGCGCCAGGTAATGATACAACTCGATCTGGAAATTTATATCAATGAGCAGCCTCCGTCACTCTCTTATCAGATCAAACAATACCGCGAGGTGAATGGCGATAAGTCTGCGATTGTAGTTGGTGCTGGACCTGCGGGTCTCTTCGCCTGCTTAAAACTCATCGAACACGGAGTAAAGCCCATCCTATTAGAGAGAGGTAAAAATGTTACGGAGCGAAGACGAGACGTAGCTTCGATAGGGCGAACACAGAGTGTAGATCCGGAGTCTAATTATTGCTTTGGCGAAGGTGGGGCAGGAGCATTTTCAGATGGTAAACTCTTTACACGCTCTAAAAAACGCGGCAATGTTCACGAGATACTCCATCTGCTCTGTCAGTTCGGTGCAAATCCAAATATCCTTATCGATGCCCATCCTCATATTGGGACAGATTGCTTGCCGGCCATCATTGCCAATATCCGCGAAGAGATATTGCGTTGTGGAGGTGAAGTCCATTTTAATTCTTGTGTGACAGACTTGTTGGTGCATAATCTTTCGACAGATGAGCCGAGAGTCCGAGGTGTCGTCTTAAAAGATGGGTCCACCATCGAGGGCCCGGTTATATTGGCGACAGGGCATTCGGCACGCGATGTATATAAGATGCTTTATGCTCACGATATAGCTTTAGAATCCAAAGGAATTGCTATGGGGGTGAGACTGGAACATCCTCAGAAGTTGATTGATCAGATACAGTATCATAACCCCAAAGGAAGAGGGGAGTATTTGCCACCGGCAGAGTATAGTTTTGTCACTCAGGCTAATGGTCGTGGTGTCTATTCGTTTTGCATGTGTCCGGGAGGTGTAATTGTCCCTTCTGCCACCGGTCCCGAGCAGGTTGTAGTCAATGGGATGTCTGCCTCTCTGCGCGGTTCGAAATGGGCCAATGCAGCCATGGTGGTTGAAATCAGACCGGAGGATATGCAGGAAATTTCTTCTCAGATTTCTATTGATGAACGATATAAAGGCACACCCATAGAGATATTATGTCTTCAGGAGACTTTAGAGCAACAAACATGGATAAATGGAGGAAATTCGCAGGTAGCACCGGCTCAAAGAATGGCAGACTTTGTAAATGGTCGTCTTTCATCTTTCCTTCCACCGTCCTCCTATGCCCCGGGGGTCGTCGCTTCTCCATTACACTTCTGGATGCCCCGATTTATCACTTCTCGCTTGCAAGAAGGTTTTCGTTATTTCGGCAAAAGAGCCAAAGGATTTTTGACCAATGATGCTATGCTTATTGCTTCCGAAACAAGAACATCCTCGCCAGTACGAATCCCTCGAGACAAAGACAATTTAAATCATGTTCGTGTCCGGGGATTATATCCTTGTGGTGAAGGTGCAGGCTATGCCGGTGGAATTGTCTCTGCAGCTATGGATGGACAACGCGTGGCAGAAGCATTGGTTGGCTCTCTGATGTCTTAAAATTAATCGAAAAAACAGACTTTATTACCCTTTTTAATTGAGAAAGTAGATTTTTTTTCATTCATTTTTGGGGTAAATGATAAAAGAGTCAAATAAAATACTTATTTTCGCAACATCTTTGTTTGAATAGAAATAAAACAATTATAAAAACGCTGAATTATGTTTACACAACAAGACCTTGAAGTTTTAGCCAAGAAAGGCATTTCAGAGGAGAAGGTTGCTTCTCAGTTAAATTCGTTTGTTACAGGATTTCCTTATTTGGAACTTAAAAGTGCAGCTTCTTTGGAGCATGGCATAATTGCTATAGATGATGATGCTGCTATTTATTATCAGGACCTATGGACAAAATACTTGTCTGCCAATAAGCAAATCTTGAAATTTGTTCCTGCATCCGGTGCGGCAAGCCGTATGTTTAAAAACCTTTTCGAGTTTTTAAGCGCTGATTACGAAGTCCCCACTACTGATTTTGAGAAGACTTTCTTTGCTGAAATTGAGAAATTTGCTTTTTATGATGAGTTGGATGCCGCATGTTTAAAAAATGAAGGCAAAGGCATCGCTGCTTTGCAGGAAGATAAACAATACAAAGCGATTGTTTCAAACTTACTGCTTGCCAAGGGCTTGAATTATGGTAGCTTGCCTAAAGGATTGTTACTTTTCCATCATTACTCTCAAGGGGTCGTGCGTGCGGCCTTAGAGGAGCATTTGGTGGAAGGTGCTTTATATGCTGCTAATGGAGAAGGAAAGGTTAATCTTCATTTTACGGTCTCTCCCGAACATATCGAGTTATTCAAGGCATTGACCGAAGAGACCAAAGCTATTTATGAGAAACGTTATGCAGTGAAATATAACATCTCATTCTCTGTACAAAAGAGTTCGACAGACACTATCGCTGCCGCCATGGACAACACCCCATTTAGAGACGATGATGGAAGCCTTTTGTTCCGACCCGGTGGTCATGGCGCATTGATTGAAAATCTTAATGAGCTCGATGCTGATGTTATCTTTATTAAGAATATTGACAACGTTGTCCCGGATAGTTTGAAACCCACTACAGTTAAGTATAAGCAAATCATAGGTGGCGTATTAGTCTCCATCCAGCAAAAGATTTTCACTTATCTCCAGTTGTTAGAGACCGGACATTATACTCATGAACAGTTGATAGAAATGCTATATTTCCTTCAGACTAAACTCTTTATCAAGAATCCTGACACAAAATTGTTAGAGGATAGTGAGTTGGCCTTATACATCAAGCAGAAACTGAATCGTCCGATTCGAGTTTGCGGCATGGTTAAGAATGTCGGTGAACCCGGTGGTGGTCCATTCGTAGCTAAAAATCAAGATGGTACATTCTCTTGCCAGATTTTGGAGAGTTCGCAAATCAATATGGATGATTCTAACTCGAAGACAATATTCCAAAGCGCTACACACTTCAATCCTGTGGATTTAGTGTGTGCCGTGAGAGATCGAAATGGCAAGTCGTTTGACCTTCTCAAATTTGTAGATCCACAAACCGGTTTCATCTCCTATAAGTCTAAAAATGGTCGCGAGTTGAAGGCCTTAGAGTTACCGGGCTTGTGGAATGGAGCTATGTCTGATTGGACTACGGTATTCGTAGAAGTCCCCATTGAGACATTCAATCCTGTCAAGACAGTTAATGACTTGTTGCGACCTCAGCATCAATAAATATTATCATCAGACATAAAAGAAATGAAGTCTTGCGAGTACTCTTATAGAGTGACCCATTACTTCATTTCTTTTGTTCTTTGTAAGTAACCTTCAAAAATTATATATATGAATTTGAAAGTCAAACTCATCATTATGAATTTCCTCCAGTTTGCTGTTTGGGGGTCTTATCTGACTTCGATGGGAGGGTATCTCTACGAAGCAGGTTATGGAGATTTGATCGGCGGTTTTTATGCCATGCAAGGCATAGTTTCAATCTTTATGCCAGCCATCATGGGCATAATTGCAGACAAGTTGATTCCGGCTCAGCGATTGCTTGGTTTGTGTCATGGATTGGCTGCTCTTTTTATCGCCGGTGCAGGGATGTTTGGGCAGACCGGTCAACTTTGGCCGATGTTTGTGATGTATTCGTTCAGTGTAGCATTCTATATGCCTACACTTGCACTTTCCAACTCTGTGGCATACACCACGCTGGAACAAGGAGGGTTTGATATTGTAAAATCATTCCCGCCCATTCGAGTATTTGGTACCATCGGATTTATTGTAGCCATGTGGATATGCGACTTTGCTGGGTTTCAAGGCAACTATATGCAGTTTTACCAATGTGCCTCTTTCGGTCTTCTTTTGGCTTTCTATGCACAAACGTTGCCACATTGCCCTGTCAGCAAGTCCAATGAAGGCAAGAGTTTTACACAGCGGTTGGGTCTGGATGCATTCGCTCTTTTTAAGAGTCGTCAGATGGCACTCTTCTTCATTTTCTCTATGTTGCTGGGTGTCTCTTTGCAGATTACTAATGGTTTTGCCAATGGATTTATCACTTCGTTTAAGAATCTTCCGGAGTTTGCCGATACGTTTGGAGCCAATCATGCCAATGCATTGATTTCTCTTTCTCAAATATCTGAAACTTTGTGTATTCTTCTGATACCGTTTTGTTTGAAGCGTTTTGGTATCAAGAATGTAATGCTGTTTGCCATGTTGGCTTGGGTGCTTCGTTTTGGCCTCTTTGGACTTGGAAATCCTGGAGACGGCCTTTGGATGTTCATCCTTTCGATGATTGTCTATGGAGTGGCGTTTGACTTTTTCAATATCTCCGGTTCGCTTTATGTAAATGAGAATACTAGTGGAGAGATGCGTTCGTCGGCACAAGGATTGTTTATGATTATGACCAATGGCATTGGTGCCACAGTCGGAACTTTGGGCGCACAAGCGGTAGTCAATACTTATGTTCCTCAGGCTATGAAGGATGCGCAAGGAGTGGTGAGCAATGGAGTTGCAGTGGCGGAAGGCTGGAGTCTCACTTGGCTGATTTTTGCTGGTTATGCCCTTGCCGTAGCACTATTATTTGCTGTAAGCTTCCGATATAAGCACGTGCGCAAAGCATGATAATCCCTCATAAATAATTTCTAAACGAGAAGCAATGAAATTGTTTTACGTCCCCGACATCTGCAGCATGCCCCAACTCTCAGAGGAAGAGTCGGGGCATGCTGTGCGAGTATTGCGACTCCGAGAAGGTGATGAAATCATGGTGGTCGATGGGCTAGGGGAGTTTTATCGATGTCGGATTGTTGCAGCTCATCCCAAACATTGTGTCGTAGAGATTATAGAAAGCACTCCAGAAACGGCTCGTCCGTATCGTGTGGAGATAGGAGTTGCTCCGACCAAAAATCTGGATCGTACGGAATGGTTTTTGGAGAAGGCTGTTGAGATGGGGTTGGATCGCTTTACCCCCTTGCGCTGTTGCTTTTCAGAACGCAAAGATTTGAAAATCGGGCGTATGAATAAAATAGCAGTCTCTGCCATGAAACAGAGTCTGAAAGCGACACTTCCCCGTGTGGATGAGATGACCGATATACAAACATATATTACAGAACCTTTTGAGGGTCAAAAGTTTATTGCTCATTGCTACAAGGATCAAGAGCGACATCTTCTGTGTCGCGAAGTCACAGCAGGAGAGGCGGTGCGTATTCTCATTGGTCCTGAAGGAGATTTTTCCGAAGAAGAGGTCTCCCTTGCGATAGCATCCGGCTATGTCCCGATATCTTTAGGAGATAGTCGCCTTAGGACAGAAACGGCAGCTCTTGCAGCGTGCCATACAGTACATATTATCAACTCATTGGATAAAAAATAAAACAGTCTTTAATATGAAAACCCGATTTTTGACGTTCTCTATTTTCGTTATTTCTTTTTTGTTCGGCATTTCGTTATCTGATGTCTTAATGGCTCAAAATGTCTTTAATCAGTCTGATGTCTATTGGGCTGCTGTTCCCGACCATGCTGATTGGGTTTATAAGACAGGAGAGAAAGCCTTTATTGATGTTCAGATTTTCGAACATGGTATCCCCCAAGATGGAGTAGAGATACGTTATACATTAGGTACAGATGGTCTGAAACCGGATGCTTCCGGCACTGTTGTCACTCGCAATGGAAAGGCACGGATACCCGTGGGGACGATGCGCAAGCCGGGATTTAGAGATTGTGTCATGACGTGCATGCTTCAAGGCAAGAGTTATAAAAACCATCTGAAAGTGGGGTTTTCGCCAGAAGAGCTCAAGCCTTACACAAAGATGCCTAAAGATTTTCTCTCTTTTTGGGAAAGCGTCTTGCAGGAACAATCACAACTTCCTCTTTCTGTCGATGTAACTCCATCGCCCGAATATTCTACGGATAAAGTCGATTGTTTTAAACTCAAAATCCGTTGTTATCGTAAAACAGGTGAACACTACGTTTATGGCTATTTGACCCGTCCTAAGAAGTCCGGTAAATACCCTGTAGTTATATCTCCTCCGGGTGCTGGCGTCAAACCGATGAATCCTAATAAGACTCTCTTTTATGCTGAGCAGGGTTTTATTCGCATCGATCTTGAGATACATGGCATTGACCCGGCGCTTTCTCAGTCCGACTATAAAGACATCAGTCGTGCTTTTGGTGACCATCATGGCACCGGATATCTTGCTATTGGCATACATGATCGTGACACCTATTATATGAAGAAAGTCTATGCTTCTTTGGTGCGTGCTGTTGATTATGCTGTTACCCTTCCTGATTGGGATGGTAAAAACATGTTCATCCAAGGTGCGAGTCAGGGTGGAGCTTTGGGCATCGTATTGGCGGCCTTGGACCCTCGCATCACTGCTGCCTCCATCAATCATCCTGCACTGAGCGATATGTCTGCCTATGCCGAAGAGGGGCGCACGGGCGGATATCCACACTTCGGCGTAAAATACAAAGACATTACCCTCACTCCGGAGGTCATCCGCACACTGGCTTATTACGATGTAGTCAACTTTGCTCCCCATGTAAAATGTCCTGTCTATATGACCTGGGGGTATAACGATAATGTATGTCCTCCCACGACAAGTTACGTGGTTTGGAACTTATTACCCTCGCCTAAAGAGTCTCTGATAACACCTATCAATGAGCATTGGGTATCCATGGAGACACGCAAAAAACAATTAACGTGGCTGAAAAGTCAGATGAAGTGATGACCTATGATTCGGCTGGTGATATTTGATTTGGATGGCACGTTGTTAAACACCATCGCGGACCTTGCTTGTGGTACGAATTATGCCCTGCAGCAATTGGGCTATCCGACCCACCCCATCGAGAGTTACCCTGCCATGGTGGGCAATGGTGTCCGAAAACTTTTTGAGCGAGCCTTACCGCCGGCTGCTCGCACAGCAGAGGAGGTGGAGCGGATGCGGAGACACTTTCTGCCATATTATGATGCCCACCTTGCCGACCACACTTTGCCTTATGAGGGCATCTCGGAGGTATTGCAAACCTTGCGTGAGCGCGGAGTAATGTTGGCCATAGCTTCCAATAAGTACCACGATGCTGTCCTTTGGATTGCCGGTCATTATTTCCCTGATATACCCTTTGTTGCCGTTTATGGACAGAGAGAGGGCATACCCATCAAGCCCGACACAGCCATCATCCGAGATATCTTGAGAGATGTGCAAGAGCACTGTGGGGAGTCGCTTATGCCCGATGAAGTCTGTTATGTCGGAGATTCGGGGGTAGATATGCAGACGGCGCTCAATGCCGGTTTTGTTGCCTGTGGTGTAACCTGGGGGTTCCGTCTTAAAGAGGAATTGACCTGCTATGCTCCCCAGCACATTATTGATACCCCTGCCGAACTTCTTAAAATCGTTTTATAGTTATTACTGGCATAGATAATAAACTATAATCATGTAACTACTTTAAGCCATGAAAAAGTTATAACAATAAGCACACATAAGTTTATATCCATAACCGATCATAAAACATATATAGCCTTTTAACTATAATATTATTACTTACCAATAATCATACGATTCATTATGTCTCAGTATCGTTTTTCGTTATCCATCTTAGGACTTTGTTCTGCGATGATTTTTTCGGCATCTTGTCTTCAAGCCAGGAGTAAAGCCTCTGCCACGAAGCCTCTACCGATCACTCAGGCAGAGATGGCAAAAGTCTATGAAGCAGCACGCACTCCTTACAAATATGGCTTGGTGATCAGTCCTTCATCGACACGAGAGCAGATAGATTGTCCCAGCGTTTTCCGCAAAGAAGGTCAGTGGTATATGACTTATGTCCTCTATAATGGATCGGGCGGCCAAGATGGCAAAGGCTATGAGACATGGTTGGCTACGAGCCAAGACCTTTTGCATTGGGAGACATTAGGTCGTGTCCTGGAGTACCCCACAGACACTGCTCGCTGGGATGCCTGTCAGCGAGGTGGCTTTCCCGCTTTGCAAGACTGGACTTGGGGCGGTAGCTATGAATTACAACCCTATAAAGGCAAAAACTACATGACCTACATCGGCGGTCATGGTGCCGGTTATGAGGCCATCAATGAGCCCCTCAGCATCGGTCTTGCCTGGACAGATAGAGACTTACTGACCTCTCCACATGACTGGCAGTCTTATGATTACCCGATACTCTCTTATCGGGATAAAGATGCCGGTTGGTGGGAGCAGATGACCCAATATAAGAGCATGATCTATTGGGACAAAGCCAAGACTTTGGGAGCCCCCTTTGTCATGTATTATAATGCCGGCGGCCGCAATCCGGAGAATCAACTCAAAGGGGAGCGCATCGGCATTGCCCTCTCGCGAGACATGAAGCGCTGGAAGCGATATGAGGGTAACCCCATCTTCACGCATGAGGAGCCGGGAGTCATCACCGGTGATGCTCAGATAGTGCGGATGGACGACCTTTATGTCATGTTTTACTTCTCTGCCTTTCGTCCCGAAAAGCCTTATAAGGCCTATAACACTTTCGCTTGCAGCCGGGACTTGATCCACTGGGAGGACTGGCAAGGAGAGGACTTGATCTATCCGAGCAAGGACTATGACAATCTCTTTGCCCACAAGAGTTGTGTCATCTATCACGACGGAGTGGTCTATCACTTCTATTGTGCTGTCAACGAACATTCACAACGAGGCATCGCCGTGGCTACGAGCCGCCCCATGGGCAAAAGCTCCGTCTCATTCCCCAAACCCCCTGTGCCTGGTCCTCGTAAGGTGTTGGACCTCTGTGACGGATGGGAGACACGTCTCCTCGCTGTCGAGGGGAAAGATGCACCTGACTCCACTTTAGCTCAGCCACGACGAGTCATATTGCCTCATAACTGGGATGATTATTATGGCGCTCGACAGTTGACCCATGGTAATCTCCATGGCACAGCTCTCTATGAGCGTAGTTTCCATCTGGAGAGTAAGCGAGCTGACAAACGTTACTTCCTCTACCTGGAGGGTCTCGGGAGCTACGGCACCGTCATCCTCAATCAGGATACTCTCTGCCGCCGGACACCGATGGGCAGACTGACCACCACTCTCGATGCCACAGCATCCATCCGTGAGGGGAATAACCGACTCACCATCCTTTGTCATCATCCTTCGATGATAACCGACATGCCTTGGGTCTGTGGAGGATGTTCCTCTGAATGGGGTTTCAGTGAGGGGTCTCAACCTCTGGGCATCTATCGCCCCATCAGCCTCGAGATAACCGATCCGGTGCGCATAGAGCCTTTTGGAGTACACGTTTGGAATAACCCATCTTGCGACTCCCTCTTTGTAGAAACCGAGGTCACCAATCATACCGCCACACCGGTGACCATCGAGTTGCAGACACGCCTCAATAATGCCGATGGCATCCGTGTCTTCAAACTGAGCGACGAGGTGACATTGGCTGCAGGCGAAACGCGCATCATCCGTCAGCAGCAGTCTCTTACCCTAAAAGGGGCTGTGCATCTTTGGAGCCCGGCAGACCCTTATTTATATAAGATGAGGACACTTATCCGCACGGCTTCCTCCACCCTCGACGAGGTCCGCACATGCGTCGGTATCCGCACTGCCTCATGGCCTTGCCTGAGAGGGGAGGGCGACTATGTGGAGGGCGACCACATCATCGCCGCCGGCGACCGCCGATTTTTCCTCAATGGTCAGCCCACGTTGATCCACGGCACTTGCGAGTACGAACATAACCTGGGTCAGAGTCATGCCTTTGATGTCGAGGAGATTAAGGCTCGTGCAAGACAGATCAAGACCATGGGCTTCAATGCTCAGCGTGATGCCCATCAGCCCCATAACTTACGCTATCAAGACATCTGGGACGCAGAGGGCATCATTTGGTGGCCACAATTCTCAGCCCATATCTGGTATGATACACCGGCGTTTAGAGCCAACTTTAAAAAGATGCTTCGCCAGTGGGTCAAGGAGCGTCGTAACAATCCCTCCAATGTCCTTTGGGGCTTGCAAAATGAAAGTACATTGCCCCCTGATTTTGCCAGCGAGTGTGTCGAAATCATACGTGAGTTAGACCCTACGGTCGGAACCATGCGCGCCGTCACCACATGCAATGGCGGGCGCGGCACACACTGGAATGTCGTCCAGAACTGGAGCGGCACCTATGGTGGCAAACTCGAAAACTATGCCTACGAACTGAGCCGTCCCGACCAGCTCCTCAATGGTGAATATGGTGCATGGCGTACGTTTGGTTTGCACACCGAGCCCTCAGACACTTTTGTCGTCAAAGGTCAGTGGAGCGAAGAACGTTTCTGTCAGCTCCTGCACAGCAAGGTGCGCCAGACCTATGAGGCACAAGACAGCGTTTGCGGACAATTTCAGTGGATATTCAATAGCCATGACAATCCCGGACGCCGTCAGCCCGATGAGGCATATCGCATGATAGACAAAGTCGGTCCCTATAACTATAAAGGCATCCTCACAGCATGGGGGCAACCCACTGATGCTTACTATATGTATCAGGCAGCTTCCACCGCTCCTGAGACATCTCCGATGATTTACCTGGCGTCACATACATGGAATGATCGTTTCCGTCAGAGTGGTCCCCGTCGCGCCACCATAGAGGTCTATAGCAACGTTGAGCAAGTCTATCTTGTCAATGCAGCCGATCTCTCTGCTCTGGAGGACGCAGACTTTGATCTCTCTGCCTTGACTGACCGAGGCATCTCCTGCGCCGTCTCAGAAAACTCAGAGATGGGAAGACACCGATTCAGCGACTTTATGGTCGAGAGCAATGTGCTCACGGCCATTGCCGTGTCAGAGGTCAGAGGCAAACGACGCATCGTAGCCCGCGACTTCCTCCACCTCGAAGGGCTGCCCGAGGCTGCCGGTGTCGAGATGCTCTATCATCCTGTCGATGATCTGCTTCGCCCCACAGCAGGAGAGGACTCGCTCTGTTACCTCTATCGCATCAACTGCGGAGGTGATGCCGTGCGCGACAACTACGGACGTCTTTGGGCGGCAGATGACACACTGATATCTCGCTCCTGGTCCTCACTGCCGCAGTATGCCGATGTCGCACTCTCGCCCGTCCTGGCGAGCCAGGGTGAGACCTCCGATCCCATCCTCAATGCCCATCGGGAGCATTGGCCCATATTGGGCACTTATCGCTGGGGGCGTCATGCTTTGAGCTACCATCTCCCGGTCCAGCCTCATCAGACCTATCGTGTCGAACTTTACCTGCTCGAACCCTGGTGGGGGACGAGCCTTGCCGAGCAGACAGACTGCGAGGGTTACCGTCTCATGGACATCGCCATCGAGGGTGACACCGTGTGTCGCAACTTAGATGTTTGGGCGCACGTGGGGCATGATCGAGCCATGCGGCTCACCTATGTAGTCCGGAGTGATGCAGACGGCTCACTCGACATCACATTCCCCCGCGTCCGTGCCGGACAGGCCATCATCAGTGCCATTGCTGTGGCGGCTCTTGCCGATGGCTCTTTCATCCCGCGAAGCCCACGACCAAAGGGAATAACCCGCGAAGATCATGACCAAATAAAGAGCAAAGCCATAGCCATCTGCCATAGCAGGGCGCAGCCCCTTAAGCCATCGCCATCGCCATCAGCCATAGCGGGGCGCAGCCCCCTCAACCCCTCAGCCGGCTTTTGGCAGACCGTCACCTCGGTGGTGGCAGAGAAAATGCCTGCCGAACTGCTCCCGACAGACCATAACACTCGCGAGGCTAAGACCTACCTGCCGCAAGTCTCTTCCTCACGCACAGAGGGCTTGCAGCGTGTCACTTGGCTACTCAGCGTAGGACTGGCGCAGGAGTATGCTTTCCGCTTCCGCTATAAGAATCTCTCCACTGCCTCCGTCTCTTGTCGCTGGCGTCTGCTGGCTAAGGTCGATGGCCGAGAGGTCTGCAGCGGCACTCTATCATTCCCCACGACACCGGCCAAGTGGCGCATGCTCAGCATCACCACCGGCACGTTTGTCAATGCCGGAGACTACAGCCTCATTATTGAGCCTGAAGAGAAAGGGGTTAAGCTTCTGGAGTTTGAAAATCTTACGGTGCAGTAAGAGAGAGGAGGACCCGGAATGTTTAAGGTTATCCTTGAAATTATTTATTTTATTTCAGCCCGGATGATTGCCCGATAGATTTATTTCCCCGCCCCATGGGTAATGGCTATTTTCATTGCCACGTATTGGTGAAGGATTAGATAGCGTTTTTCGTTAATTTTCAATTTTCAATTTTCAATCTCTTCGCTTTTAGGCTGAAAATCAACATATTACAAATTGCAGATTTGAAAACTACCAAAAAAACGACCCAAATTAGGGTCGTTTTTCGTAAAAAAGAGGCATGTTTTGAGCGAAGAAAGTCAAAATTTGGGTTTATGATGGCTGATTTTGCTCAGATGAAGGGAGTTTTTGCGAATTACTTTTATTTAAAACTCTCTCCTCGCTGCCCAACTTCGAAATTTTAAGTTTCGAAATGATGGCTGCATCAATGCCAAAGATGCTTGCGGCGAAGACGAGAATCTGAGCGATGAGTATCAGCGCACTCTCATCGATGATGCCGGGTGGCGGCAGCAGCAGCGCAGTAAACGCGAGGGCGATGGCAGCTACGACGGCGAGCAGTGCAGTGAGTGTCTTGGCATCCATAGGGTTGATTGGTTGAATAGTTTATAACATGGCTTGTCCTCCGAGGGCGCCCACGATGGCAGAGAGGACTGCGATCACGATTTTCCAAATGAGGCTTTTCCGATCGGCCGTGGTGGTAGGGATGGCTTGAGGTGCGGTCATAGTTGGGTGAGGGGTTAAAGGGTTGAGGGGTTGAAGGGTTGAGGGGTTGAAGGGTTGAGGGGTTGAGGGGTTTAAAGGTTTAAGGGTTTAAAGGGCGCAGCCCGAGAGCCATCAGCTATAGCCAATAGCCTTCTCGGGCTTCGCCCTCATGGGTCAGACACCGAAGTCGTCACCGCTTTCGTTGTCATCACCGCCGGTGTCGGGGTCAGTGGTCGTTCCACCGGTGTCGGGGTCAGAGCCCTCGTTGTCACCGCTGTCAGTCTCCGGATCTTCCACCTCAGTGGACTCGGCAGTCGAGCGCTTGACGATCTTTCCATTGCGATCATAGCAGGTGATCTCAATGTTGGTGTCGGCAAGCATCTGCTTGATGTCAGCAGTCGGCTGATAGATGATGCGGCGGCGATAGATGAGGCTGGAAGCCACATCGTTGACGTCAGCCACAGACTTAGCTTTCACACCGAAGCGGAGGTGACCCATGCCGGGCACAGCTACGTTGTGACCCTCAGTCATCCATGCGGAGATCACCTCGGCGAGAGCGCCAAATGCGACGAGCATGATGTGCTTGTTTACACCTGAGCGGAGGGCTGCTTCTGCGCACACCTTGTCGGAGTCGAGGGTGTTATACTGCTCGGCAGAGAGCTGATAGCGATAAGTACCGGCATACTTGCCCACGTACTGTTGTCTTTCGACGGCTTTAAGTTTTAGTGCCATAGTCGTAAAAGGGTTTAGGGGTTAATTGGTTGAATGGTTTAAGGGTTGAGGGGTTAATGGTTTAGGTGTTAGAAAGCAGATAATCAGAGAGTTACATCCGCGGCGAGTAAAAACTGCTTCTCGACTTTCTCTATCGCAAAGGTACGGCGAGTATTTAATATATGCAATAGTTTTGAGTGTTAAAAAATCTTAACTGACGGCTTAAAAATACGATTTTTCGAGGCCGTTTTTCGCACGCATGTTTCCGCGCACGTGCACGAAAATATGCCTGCTCGCATCGAAAGGGAAAATTAAAAAAATGATGGTTTTGCTCACCTTATAAATGAGGCGAGCAAAAAGCCATAGCCCTAAGCCATGAGAGCAGATGAAACCATTTTCGCCGGATCACGGAAAAGGTTGAGTTGAAAAGTTGAAAATTGAAAATTGAAAAGTTTTGAATTTTCATTTTTCATCCGTCATTCTTTCCCCGGCTGCCATCACTCTGCTCTCCAAGCCTGTCGGCATACTTGCGAAGAGGCATCTCTTCACGCACGCACGCGTATATATATTATTATTATATATATTATAATTATATTATATAGCTATAACGCGCACGTGCGCGTGCGCTTCCTTTTGGGTGAGATGGTGCGGAAGAGAGGGGGAAGCAAAAAACGAGTTTTGCAAATGCGTTTTCGAGAACTTTTTAATTTTTAATTTTTAATTTTTAATTTTCATAGATTAAAAGCAGATCCGGCAGGGTGTCCTCCCCCGGTGCTGCGCCTCTGCTAAAGGGATAGATACGACGTTAGGTTATGAGTTACTAAATTATTGCTTCTGTCAAATAAATTATCATGCAGTTTTAAGACAATAATCTGTTGTAGCCCTTCGTGTGCCTAAATAACAAAAAATCGTATTTTTACTCACTTTATTAGTTTTTTTTAACACTAAAAACTATTGCATATACTAACCGATCACCGTATCTTTGCAACAGAGGTTTAGGAGATTTAGGAAGAGAAATAAACATTGCCGGCAGCAGGGTAAGAGAGGCTCAGTGCGGTAAAAGCGTATGGGTTACACCTCGGCAGGCATCGCCATAACATCATGATTCTTAGCAAAACAAAGGGAGGGCTTTGTGGCTGAAGATCGAAAATCCCAGTCCCTTTATTGCTCTACGGGGGAGGGTCTGCCGAGCGGCAAGTGAGGGGGTAGGATACGCGGGGTGATCCATGCAAAAGCATCTCGAGTGCCGACAAAGATGGGCGGCATGACGATGAGGAGCCTTCTGCTAAAGGGATAGCCTCAACGTTATCTCTGCTGTTATTTAGCCCTATGCAGAATTTGCTTTTATGATATTTTGTTGCGTCATGGCCGGAAAAACATACTCCCATGCTTCAGCTCGTGATCTGTTTGTCGAGCTTTGGATAACAGATGCCTCCTTGCGCCGAAAACTGGCAAAGATGTTTAATAAAAATAAGTTATTTCGTTATCAAAAGGAGCATCATTAAGCCAAAATCGCTATTCATTGAGCCAAAATAGGCTATAATATTACGAAAAGCGACCCTAATTTGGGTCGTTTTTTTAGTAGTTTTTACTTTCGAGATTTTTAAAACATTGATTATCAGTATAAAAGCGAAAGTATTAAAAATTAAAAATTAAAAAATAACGAAAAACGCAATAATTGTGGTCGTACTTCATAGCCCGTAAAACAACGTAGTGGGCCATCGTTGCGAAAGGGGGGGGTGATGTGTTTTTGCGCAGGAGATGTCTGTCTGAAAAAATCGTAAAATCGAAGAAAAAAGCAAATATATGGATAAAATTTTGGAGATTTGTCAGTAATGTCTATCTTTGCAAATCATTTTGTAATTTTTGTTGTTTTTATGATAAAGAGAGATAATATGTTACGTATTGCCATCCAATCTAAGGGTCGCCTTTATGAGGACTGCATGAGTCTGCTGTCTGAGGCCGGTGTGAAATTTGTTCAAAGCAAACGATCACTGTTGGTGCAGGCTTCCGGATTCCCCCTGGAAGTGTTGTTTTTGCGAGATGATGACATCCCACAGTGTGTCGCCGATGGTGTTGCAGACATAGGTATCGTGGGTCTGAATGAGGTGAAGGAGAAAAACGCTGATGTAAAAGTGGTGCAAGGGCTCGGCATCTCGGCTTGTCGTCTCTCTGTGGCTATCCCTGCCGGTGCCGCATATGAGGATAAAAGCTGGCTACAAGGTAAAACGATAGCAACGAGTTATCCCAACATCCTCAAGGGGTGGTTGCGTCAAGAGAATATTGAGGCCAACATCCATGTGATCTGCGGATCAGTGGAGATAGCCCCAAATATCGGACTGAGTGATGCCATCTTTGACATCGTCAGTTCGGGAAGTACGCTTGTGACCAATCGTCTGAAGGAGGTGGAGGAGGTCTTGCGTAGTGAGGCAGTGCTCATCGCTCATCCGCAGCTGGAGGAGGACCAGGAGGTGATTTTACAGGAATTGCTGTTTCGCTTGGAGGCTGTGAGAAAAGCCAAAAACAAGAAATATGTGATGATGAATGTGCCGGACGAGAGTCTGCAGGAGATTTTGGACATTCTGCCCTCGGAGAAGAGCCCTACGGTAATCCCGTTGGCTACCAAGGGGTGGCATAGCGTCCACACGGTGATTTCTGAGAGCGAATTTTGGGCTTTGGCGAGTACACTGAAAGCGAGGGGTGCCGATGGTATCCTGGCACTCGATATTGAGAAGATTATCCTTTGAAGCGTAAAGACTGGTTAGATTGTAATAAGAATGAAAGTATATAAATATCCTTCACGAACAGTATGGGATGAGATAATTAGTCGAAAGACAATGGATACGGCCGCATTGAGCAGTGCTGTATCAGACATCCTAAACACAGTCAAGGGGCAAGGCGATGTGGCTGTCATAGCCATGGAGGAGCGATTTGACAAGGTCCGCTTGGCATCCCTACGGGTGACCCCAGAGGAGTTTGCCGAGGCTGAAAGTCTGTTGTCAGACGATCTGAAAAACGCGATCGGTGTGGCTTATCAGAATATCTATAGGTTTCATCTGTCGCAAAAACAGGTGTTTGCCAAGGTGGAGACCGCATCGGGTGTGCTCTGCTGGCAGAAGGCTGTCGGCATCGACAAGGTGGGGCTTTATGTTCCCGGAGGTACGGCACCATTGTTTTCGACGGTGCTGATGCTCGCCATCCCTGCCCGCATCGCCGAGTGTCGAGAGGTGGTCCTCTGCACTCCTCCAAGACCGGATGGGAGGGTACATCCTGCTATCTTGTATGCAGCACAGATGTCCGGTGTGACAGCCGTCTTTAAGTGTGGTGGTGTGCAGGCCATCGGAGCTATGGCATATGGCACGGAGAGCGTCCCGAAGGTGTATAAGATTTTTGGTCCCGGCAATCAGTATGTCCAGATGGCTAAACAACTCGTGTCGCTGAGAGATGTAGCTATCGATATGCCCGCAGGTCCGAGTGAGGTCGCTGTGATCGCAGATGACACGACCAATCCTGTTTATGCCGCTGCCGACTTCCTGTCGCAGGCAGAGCATGGGGCTGACTCGCAAGCACTGCTGTTTACGAAGTCTGAGGATTTTGCCCAGCGTTTTCAGACTTGTCTCAACGAACAGTTGTCGCGCTTGTCGCGCCAGCATTTGGCAGTTAAAGCATTGGAGCATAGTCGAATCGTCATCTTACGCGATGACGAGGAACTTATGCAGTTGGTCAATGAGTATGCTCCAGAACACCTGATTATAGAGACACAAAACTACCATGAGTTGGCAGCGATGGTGCGCAATGCAGGGTCGGTCTTTTTAGGTCCTTACAGCCCGGAGAGCGCCGGAGATTATGCCTCGGGCACTAACCACACGTTGCCGACCAACGGATATGCCAAAGCATATAGCGGTGTCAATTTGGATAGTTTCCAGCGTAAGATTACGTTTCAGGAGCTCAGTAAGGCGGGGCTTTCTCAGCTGGGGAGTGCGATAGAGACAATGGCTGATGCCGAGAAACTCGATGCGCACCGACAGGCAGTGACTTTGAGACTGAGGGGGTGAGGGGTTGAAGGGCTGCGCCCTGCGATGGCGATGGCTATGGCGATGGCTCATGGACTTCGTCCGCTATGGAGATGGCGATGGCTTTGGGGCTGCGCCCTTTTGGTTGAGAGGTTTAGGGGTTACTCCCTTTGGTCGTGGGCTTCGCGTGCTGAAGGGTTTATTGGTTGAAATAATAAACTTCTAAACTTTTAAACTTCTAAACCGAACAAGGGGTTGAAAAATAAACTTCTAAACTTCTAAACCAAACAGGCTGATGGCGATGGCATGGGGACTTCGTCCCGCTATGGCTGATGGCGATGGCGATGGCTTTGCTCTGTTCTCTGTTCTCTGTTCTCTGTTCTCTGTACTCTGTTCTCTGTACTCTGTTCTCTGTACTCTGTTCTCTGTACTCTGTTCTCTGTACTCTGTTCTCTGTACTCTGTACTCTTTCCCTTCACCCCTTCAACCATATAAATAAACAGAAATGACTTATGAAATCTTTTGAATTAGCTTCGATTGTTCGACCCAATATCTTGTCTCTGACACCATATTCGTGTGCTCGTAATGAGTTTACAGGAGTGGCATCGGTCTATCTTGATGCCAATGAGAATCCTTATGACTCCGGGGTAAATCGCTATCCCGACCCTTTGCAGAGTAAGGTAAAAAGCCGATTGGCTGCCATCAAAGGGGTCAAAGAGGAGCAGATTTTTTTGGGTAACGGCAGTGATGAAGCCATTGACTTGATATATAGAGTCTTCTGCCGTCCGGGTGTGGACAATGTTGTTGCTCCGGCTCCTACCTATGGGATGTATCAGGTGGCAGCAGAGGTGAACGATGTTGCATATCGCAGTGTTATGCTGAGAGAAGAAGATTTCGCATTGGATCTCGATGCTCTAAGGTCTGTGATGGATGCCAACACAAAGGTCATATGGCTTTGTTCGCCTAATAACCCCACCGGCAATCTGCTTTCTGCAGACCTGATGCAGGAGCTGTTAGAGACTTTTACGCAAGGTGTCGTCGTGGTGGATGAAGCCTATATCGATTTTGCTTTGGCATCAGCATCTACGACTGCCGTGGCTCAGTGTCACTCGTGGGTTACACTGTTGGACAAGTTCCCCAATCTGATAGTCTTGCAGACATTCTCCAAGGCTTGGGGACTGGCAGGGCTGCGTCTTGGTATGGCTTTTGCCGCCGAAAACATTATCAGCCTCTTTAATCGGGTGAAGTATCCTTATAATGTCTCTGTCTTGACTCAAAAGGAAGCAGTCCTGGCATTGGACAACACAGACAAGGTAAATCAAAACATCACAGAGATAATCAGCGAGAGAGAGAAATTGGCTCGTGACCTATGCTCGTTGCCTTGGGTGCTGAAGGTTTATCCCTCAGAGGCCAATTTCTTACTGGTTAAGGTGAAAGATGCCGATTTGGTCTATAACTATTTGTGCCGTAAAGGCATTATCGTGAGGAATAGAAATCAAGTGACCCTGTGTCACGGATGTCTGCGAATAACTATAGGTACGCCTGCCGAAAATGAGACATTGATGGCAATGGCTGCGTCGTTTTAGAAGCTGTATCGTCGGTCGTGACTGTACACAAAAGTTTTCTCCTTTTCATTTTCTATTATCAAGGACTTCAATTCCTTACCGTTCAACCCTTTAACTAATTATGAAACAAGATACTAACAAAAAACAACCGCTGCTTTTTCTCGACCGAGATGGCACGATTGTTGTCGAACCGCCCATTACATTTCAGATCGACACATTCGATCAACTTCGTTTTATCCCCGGCGCAATAGGGGCATTGTCCAAAATCAGCCGACAGAGCGACTATGCGTTTGTAATGGTCTCCAATCAGGATGGACTGGGGACAGAGGCGTATCCGGAAGAGCGTTTTGTCCTGATCCAAGACTTGATCTTAAGGACACTGGAGGGAGAGGGGGTCACCTTTGACGCGATACATATCGACAGAACATTCCCTGAAGAGGGAGCACCGACCCGAAAGCCCGGCATCGGGATGCTGACGCAATATTTGGATAACGACTTGTATGACTTGCCCTCTTCATATGTCATTGGTGACCGACTGACCGATGTTATCCTAGCTTATAATCTGGGGTGCAAAGCTATTCTCTTACAGCCTAAAGACAGCCCACTGATAGACGATATGGAGGAGGATTATAAAGAGTGTTGCGCATTGATAACCGATGACTGGAATGAAATTGCACTATTTCTCATCGCTGGAGGGAGACATGCTACGATCGAGCGTCGGACTACGGAGACTCAGGTCAAAGTGTCTCTCAATTTGGATGGTCGTGGTCATGCAGAGATAAACACCGGTTTGCACTTTTTTGATCACATGCTCCATCAGCTGGCCACACACGGAGGGATGGATGTTGAGATTATGGTTAAGGGTGACTTGCATGTGGACGAACATCACACCATCGAGGATACGGCTATTGTCTTAGGCGAAACGTTGGCTCAGGCTGTGGGCAACAAACTAGGCATCAATCGCTATGGGTTTGTCCTCCCTATGGATGACTGCCTGGCACAAGTGGCTTTAGACTTCGGTGGACGCTCATGGCTGGTGTGGGATGTGAATTTTAATCGTGAACGAGTGGGAGATGTGCCGACGGAGATGTTTTTCCACTTTTTTAAGAGCTTCGCAGATGCCGCCCGCATCAATCTTAATGTTAAGGCAGAGGGGAGCAATGATCATCATAAGATAGAGGCCATCTTTAAGGCACTGGCTCGCGCTCTGAGAATGGCTCTCCATCGGGATATGAATCGCCTCTCATTGCCCTCGTCAAAGGGGGTATTGTAGGGGAATAACCCCTCAACTGAGAGAACAGAGTACAGATAACAGATAACAGAGCAAAGCCATCGCCATCGCCATCAGCCATAGCGGGACGAAGCCCCTTGTTTGGTTTAGAAGTTTAAAAGTTTAGAAGTTTATTATTTCATCATGTTTGGTTTAGAAGTTTAGAGGTTTAGTAGTTTATTTTTTCCCTTCAACCCGCGAAGCTCATGACCAACGGGAATAACCCCTCAACCCTTTCAACCTCTCAACCAAAAAGGCGCAGCCCCAAGCCCGCAGTAGGCTCCTTGATCAGTTATCATGAGTTTTGTACCCCAATCAATAATAAAATAAGAAAGGATATGTCGCTGGACATATCCTTTCTTTTTCTAATTTTTCACGGAGCTTTTATGCCTCAACGATAGCTTCGTTAGGACAAGATGCCTCACATGCACCACAGTCGATACATGCATCAGCGTCAATAGTGTAAACATCACCTTCGCTGATAGCCTCAACCGGACATTCACCGATGCATGAACCACATGCTACACACAAGTCAGCTTTAATTACGCGTGCCATAAAAATAAGATTTTAAAAAGTTTTGAATTAGTACTAATTGTCTCGAACTCCACAATGAGGAGTATCGATAAGTATGTGCAAAAGTAGTGATTTTAGTTAATCTGTCCAACTTTTTTTTAGATTTTTTTCTATTTCTCGATATTTTCATGATTTCATCGTCTATCGTGGCAATATTTTTATTACTTTTGTACGTCTAAACATAGAGGGAGTTACCCAGAGGAAGTGTTAGATCAGATTGATGACAAATTAAAAATACTTAACTTATGTATAGTTTCTTGATAGCTTTGGTGGCTTTGGTGGCCGGTTATTTCCTATATGGGAAATTTATTACAAAGATTTTCAGCCCGGATAGTAATCGACCTGTGCCATGCTATACGATGCAGGATGGAGTAGATTATATTCCCATGCCGACATGGAAAATTTTTATGGTACAATTTCTTAACATTGCCGGGTTGGGGCCTATCTTTGGTGCTATTATGGGAGCCAAATTCGGGACGGCCTCTTATCTGTGGATTGTCCTCGGTACTATTTTTGCCGGAGCTGTACATGACTACCTTGCAGCCATGATTTCAATGCGTAATGGAGGTGAGAGCCTTCCGGAGTTGATCGGGCGGTATTTGGGTAAAAATATGAAAACTATTATGAGCATTTTTACCATCATTCTGATGGTCTTAGTGGGTGCCGTTTTTGTTTCCGGTCCGGCTGAGTTGCTTGCAGCATGGACACCCGAATGGTGTAATGAATATGTGTGGCTGGTGGTGATTTTTGCATATTACATCTTGGCTACGTTGCTTCCGATAGATAAAATCATCGGTAAGGTGTATCCGATTTTTGCCGCCTGTCTGCTATTTATGGCCATCGGTATCTTAGGCTATCTGTTGATAAATCGTCCTTCTCTACCCGAGTTTTGGCATGAGCCGATATTGGGTATTAAATATGAGACCAATCCGATATTTCCGATGATGTTTATCTCCATCGCTTGTGGTGCGATAAGCGGATTTCATGCCACACAGTCTCCACTGATGGCTCGATGCTTGAAAAATGAGAAATATGGTCGTCCTTGTTTTTATGGCGCAATGGTTACCGAAGGCATTGTAGCGCTGATATGGGCAGCGGCAGCAACTTGCTTCTTTAGCGAAAACGGTGTGGTCGATGAAGCCGGCAAGGTTTACTCCGGGGCTCGTGTGGCTACGTTGGTGTCTGAAAATTGGTTGGGGACCATTGGTGGCCTGTTGGCGATTATTGGTATAGCCGTAGCCCCGATTACGAGTGGTGACACTGCGCTGCGTTCGGGGCGTTTGATTGTGGCTGATTTCTTGCATGTGGATCAGAAAAGCATTAAGAAGCGGCTTGCTATCTCTATTCCTATGTTTGTTATCACAGCTCTTATATTGATTTGGAGCATCGGCGATAAGGATGGATTTAATATCCTTTGGCGTTACTTTGCCTGGTGTAATCAGACACTCTCTGTTTTCACTCTATGGGCGATTACGATCTATCTGATGCGTAATCATCGCACATGGTGGGTCACTTATCTGCCTGCCATTTTTATGACTGTGGTTTGCACAAGCTACATCCTGGTAGCACCTGAAGGGTTCTCGATGGATTATTTGTGGGGTATCCTGTTTGGAGTCGCTTTTTCACTCATGCTTGCTGCTATAGTGCTGGTTCGTCATCTGAAAGGGCAATTTGTTATAACAGATAAGGAGCTAAAAGTATAAGAGGCTTTATAATGAGTTAAGGCAGGCATCGTTTTGCTGTATCTTTTTAACTTAAGAAATTTATATCCTTAGATAGTTACCATGGCGGAAATCAATGATTTGCAATTTCTTCCCGGAGTAGGTCCCAAGAAAGCGGAACTACTCACTTCCGAACTGAAAATTCAGTCTGCGGAAGAGTTGCTCAATTATTTCCCATATCGCTATGTGGATAAATCCAGGATATATAAGATCAGCGAAATAGATGGCAGTATGCCTTATCTGCTATTGCAGGGTTGTTTTATCTCTTTCGAAGAGGTTGGCACGGGCAAAGGAAAAAGACTGGTAGGTAAATTTAAGGATGATACCGGCATCATCGAATGTGTGTGGTTTAAAGGCCTTAAATATGTCCTCAATAGTGTCGATAAAGGACGCGA
This sequence comes from Bacteroidales bacterium, assembly GCA_045576355.1. Taxonomy (GTDB): domain Bacteria; phylum Bacteroidota; class Bacteroidia; order Bacteroidales; family UBA3663; genus Liminaster. The sequence continues at coordinate 48,629 of JAZNGG010000052.1, read as the reverse complement.
GTATTTGTTGTTTGGTAAGCCGACAGCATTTCAATCGACAATTAATATTGCTCATCCGGAGTTGGAAACGATGACTCAAGAGAGAGAGGATGATGCTGCATATGGATTGGTGGGGATGTATAATACCACCGATAAGATGAAGCGAGCTTTCCTTAATTCGCGTGCTTTGCAGAAAATCATTCTTGCCTATTTTAAGCGCAATTTAAGCCCATTCCCCGAAACATTACCTGCATATATTGTTGAGCGAATGGGGTTGATGGGTTACAATCAAGCCATTCGACAGATACATTTCCCTGCGAGTCCGGATAATCTGAGAAAAGCTCAATTAAGGCTAAAATTTGAAGAACTCTTTTATTTGCAACTTTATTTGATCCGCAGTTTCAAGATGCGACAATTGGCTATGGAGGGTTTCAAGTTTTCAAAGATTGGTGATTATTTTAATAACTATTATAATCACTGCCTCCCATTTGAATTGACCGGTGCGCAAAAACGTGTTATTAAAGAAATACGCAGTGATGTCGGGAGCGGCAGGCAGATGAATAGATTGTTGCAGGGAGATGTCGGAAGTGGGAAGACGCTGGTGGCACTGATGACGATGCTGATGGCAGTCGATAATGGCTTTCAGGCGTGCATGATGGCACCGACAGAAATTTTAGCCGCCCAGCATTATGATAATCTCGTGGAGTCTCTGACTGTCATCGGACTTAACTGTGCCTTGCTCACCGGATCTACCCGTAAAAGTGATCGGGAAAAGATTCATCAGATGTTGCAGGATGGTACGCTACACATCCTTATCGGTACCCATGCGCTCATCGAACCCGATGTGAAGTTTAAAAATTTAGGGATGGTGATTATAGATGAGCAGCATCGCTTTGGAGTCAAACAGCGTTCGTTGCTTTGGCAAAAGAATATCCGTCCTCCTCACGTTTTAGTGATGACAGCTACGCCGATCCCTCGTACATTGGCGATGACGGTCTATGGTGATCTGGACGTGTCAGTGATAGATGAACTCCCTCCGGGAAGAAAACCTATAATGACCGTGCATCGCTTTGACAAGCAACGTGAGGGACTGATAAAGGCTATGCGGACACAGCTCGCGTTGGGGCATCAAATATATGTGGTGTTTCCATTGATCGAAGAAAATGATAAACTATCTTACAAAAATGTAGAGGAGGGACTCAAAAACATGCAGGAGGCATTTGCCGATGAGTATCGAGTTGTCATGGTGCATGGTAAGATGAAACCAAAAGAAAAAGAGGCTGCTATGCAGGAGTTTGTCGCCAATAAAGCGCAGATCATGGTGGCTACTACGGTGATAGAGGTCGGTGTTAATGTGCCTAATGCTTCGGTTATGATTATTGAGAGTGCCGAACGATTTGGCCTTTCTCAGCTCCACCAATTGCGTGGAAGGGTAGGGCGTGGTGCTGAACAAAGCTATTGTATCTTGGTGACAGACTATAAACTATCTGATGACTCTCGAAGACGTATGGATATTATGTGCAGCACAACGGATGGGTTTGAAATAGCTGAAGCAGACTTGAAAATGAGAGGCCCCGGAGACCTCGAGGGAACACAACAAAGCGGATTGGCATTTGACTTGCATATAGCCAATTTGGCTAAAGATGGACAAATTTTGCAACGGGCAAGAGAACTTGCTATAGAAATCATAAACCAGGACTCTCTGTTGGAGGCGCCTCATAATAATATATTAAGAAAACGATTGCAAAAGCTTTTTGCAAAAAAAGTGGATTGGAGTCGTATCAGTTGACGTAGATAAAAACAGTATTAAGCTATGAAATTTATTCAGACTATTTTAGCGATTGCGTTTACTCTTTTTTATTTCTCTTCATGTACTAAAAAATCAAACAACGATGCTCAGCCTAAAATCGAGGTAGAGAGATTGTTAAAGGCACGTGTACAGATGATGTACGAATCAGTCTTGGATCGTCATGGAGATGGAAGTATTTATTTAAGTAATTCGTTTAAAAATGTTTTAAAAGCAGACTCATTACGTGCAGAAAAAGAGGGATGTCCTCTTTTGATCAATTATAATATTTGGTCGCAAAGTAAAAAAGAACCCATAGGGCTTCAATGGAAAATGGTAGAGGCAAAGACAATCAATAGTCATACGGCATCGGTCCTTGTCGCACTTTCCTACTTGAATGAAGACGATCCAAAGTTAGGAAGAGAATATAAAGAAATAACACTTATCTTGTCACAAGGTGAAAGCGAGTGGTATGTAGATGACATAGGAGGTGTTGCAGCTCAATTACAAGACTCTGTGAAAGATTACTTAAATATTATTGATACAGAAAGTGATACACGCATAATTGAGTAGGAGACAGCTCAAGAACTTTATTTTGAGTACTAAGGTAATTATGGATTATTTTACTAAAAAAATGTGAGATAATTCTCTTTTAAAGAGATGTTTCTAATCTGTTACATTAAAAATAAGTATCTTTGCAGTGTTTATCCAATGTTATGTCTAAAAACTCAAAGTACATATATAGACCATTATTTCTTCTCATCATACTTCTTGTCCTCCCGATGACATTGTGGGCAGGTCCGATTCGTATAACCGGCACCGTCGTGGATTCGATCTCGGGCGATAGGTTGGAGTTTGTTACGATTCAGGAAAAAGGTACTGCCAATGGCACTATTACAGACCGCCAAGGGACATTTCAGATCGAGGTGAAACAAGGGGCAAAGTTGATTGTCTCTTGTGTCGGTTATAGGACAAAAGAGTTAAATGTCGGTAAATATGGGAGAAATCACACCATACGGTTTGCCCCGTCAGACTATGAGTTGAAGGAAGTTGTGGTCAAACCCAAGAGAGAACGTTACCGTAGGAAAGATAATCCTGCGGTGATATTGGCACGTCAAGTCATAGCTCATAAGGAGGATAATCTCCCATCGCGACATGATTATTACAAGTGTGAACGCTATGACAAAATGGTGTACTCGTTCAACAATTTTGATGGAGCTATGAGAGAATTGTGGGAGAAAAAATTTCCTTTCATTTCTCAATACATAGATACTGCCCAGCTTTCCGGTTCACCGATATTGCCTATATCTTCTGATGAACGTCTGGAAACTTTATATTACAGACAAAATCCTAAATCAAATAAGAAAGTCATAGAGGCAGTAAATCATGCAGGTTTAGACGATATGTTGCCCAACGAGATTGTGCAAATGATGAAGACTGAGGTTTTTCCTGAAATAGATTTAAATGACAATGACATTTACCTATTTACCAATAAATTCGTCAGTCCGTTATCCTCTTTTGCCATCACGTTTTATAAGTTTTATATTCTTGACACTATCATTGTAGAAAATCATGGACCTCACATAGATTTGGGTTTTGCCCCATTGCTGCCCGAATCGATGGGCTTTATCGGTCATCTCTACATCCCATTAGATTCCACATTTTTTGTCAGACGCGCCATCTTAAATGTTCCCCCAGATATCAATCTGAATTTTGTGAGAAATATGCAGATTGTTATTGATTACGATCGTTTGGCAGATAGTACTCGTATTGTTAGTAGGCAAACATTTGACAGTGAGATGAATGTCATACAGAATACGATGGGTCTCTATGCACATCGAACGACAGCCTACAGGAACTACTCTTTTGAGCCTATGCCCGAAGAGCGCGTCTTTACCAAATTAGAACCGGTTATTGAAGCCAAAGATCTACATAGTAAAGATTCTGAATTTTGGAAGGAACATAGACAGGATGGGAAAGGGGAGCAACAACACACTGAAAAAAATAGTGTAGCATCCATGCTTGACGAAATGCGAACGGTGCCATTATTTTACTATGGGGAAAAAGTGCTTACGATGCTGTTTAAAGGGTATGTTCCGATCGGAGATAAACCGTATGAGGAAAATAAGTCTTTAGTGGGTCCTCTCAATAGCACGATAAGTCATAACTCGTTTGAGGGATGGCGTTTCCGTATTGGTGGTATCACTACAGCTACGCTCAATCCTCATCTTTTTGGATTCGGTTATGTCGCTTATGGCGAAAAAGATAAAGAGTTGAAGTATGAAGGTCGTGTCGAGTATTCATTCAAACGCAAAAAAATGCACGCCAACGAATTTCCTATACATAGTTTGCGCGCACGATATAGTTATGATACCAAACTTTTAGGTCAGGATTATTCGACCTCAAAAGATAATTTTCTCCTTTCTATCAAGCGCCAAAAAGATGATAAAATCACTTATGAGCGCAATATGGAACTAACCTATACACATGAGCATTGGAATGGGTTTAGTTATTATTTGCAGTTGAACAGCCGACGGGATTATGCCACTCATTTAACAAAGTTTATGCGAGTCGGGGATAACCGGTTTCTGAATCATTATGACATGACTACGGCTACGATCAATTTGCGTTTTGCCCATAACGAGCGTTTTCTTCAGTCTCGTACTTCTCGTATTCCTGTAAACAAACAGACTCCCGTCTTCTCTTTGTCTCACACCATCGGATTGAAAGGTGTTTTAGGGAGTGATTTTAATTTCCAGCGTACTGAGTTTAAATTTTCAAAGCGTTTTTGGCTCTCGGCTTTTGGCTACGTAGATACTAATTTGCGTGCAGGTAAAGTATGGACCTCTTCTCCCTATACATTGCTTTGCCTGCCTCCGGCAAATATGGCATATACGATTCAGAGTGAATCGTTTTCGCAAATGAATCCAATGGAGTTTGTCAATGATGAATATGCCTCTTGGGATTTGGTCTATTTCCTCAATGGATGGGTGTTTAATAATATTCCTTTATTTAAACGTCTGAAGTGGAGAGAGGTCATCTCATATCGAGGAATAATAGGAAGCCTTTCTGATAAAAATAATCCCAGGGCAGTACTTGTCGATGGCTCTTTCCGTAATCCCGACTTATTTGTTTTCCCGGGTGAAGACTCTGTATATAAAATGGGGAAATTGCCATATATGGAATTTGCTGTGGGTATAGAGAATATCTTTAAAGTGTTTCGTGTCGATTATATTCGTCGCCTTTCTTATCTGGATCATCCGAATATCAATAAGAATGGTGTGCAAGTATCTATGCACCTTACATTTTAAAACACGTAAGTATATTACTTTTTGCGATGGATTTCATCTCTTATATGTATTTTCGCTTTGAGAGTTCTCTATATTCAATATTGATAAATTTTACTCCGCTGTGGGATAAGAAAGTCTTATAAAAAGTTGGTTATAGAGTTGTCTGCTATACTTTAATCGATAACAAAGGAGATAGGGACTGGCATTCCAAAACGGAAGTCAGCCCTTTTTTGTTTATCTTTGAGTTACGACAAAATACAGCATAATCATGGTCAAAAGTAGATTATTACATTCAGTATTTTTATCTGATTTCAAATCTCATTCTCTTTTACTTAAAAATTTATTTAGAGTTGTAAATGTATAATATAAGTATGTTTATACGTAGATTTTATTTTGCCATGATGATGGAGACAAAAAGCAAATTTGTGTAAAAACCTCGCTAAAAACCCTAAAAATTATACATCGCGTAGAAATTAGAATTTTATCGCGTAGAAATTCAAATTTCATCGCGATGTAGTTTTATCTTCATCACGATGCCTAAAAAACACCATTTACGACACTTTACTTTGTTTTATAAGTAGTAAAAAAACGTGTATATACTATGTATATATATTACTACTCATTAATTTAAGTCCTAATTCTATATTTAAAACAATCCGATAACACTTTAATTTTAAGGTAAGAAACTTTCACTTTTTTAAGTAAGAATCTACTTCTTTCCGTTAAACCTTTCACCATGTTATAAATAGTAGGGTTTGTTTCATTGGCGAAATCAGTCCATGGTCAGATTCATTTATTGTTCTATATTCGCTGTCTTTGTGGTTTTTTGTTGTCATTTTAGCACAAGAATGAGCCTAAAATGGTGATTTATTGCTCATAAATGCCAAATATGTGCATAAGAGCTTTATTTTTTTACACTAAATGGATGGAAAAGAAAAAACACACTATACCTTTGCAGTCGAAAATTAGAAAATATTATACTTTAATAAAAATCAAACAACAATTTTTAAGAGATGAAAAAACTTTTTTTAGTTTGTACAGCTATTAGTGCTATGACATTTTCGGCTTTTGCCGGTGGTTATGTGACTAATACCAATCAGAGTGCCGCATATTTGCGTACTATGGCACGTGGTGCAACATCAGATGTTGATGGTGTTTACTACAACCCTGCTGGTTTGATGTGGAATCAACATGAGGGTTTCTCACTTCAGTTAAATATTCAGAGTGCTTTCCAGGACAGAAATATTTATGCTGATTATAATATGACCGGCAAACACCCGATTTCCAAAAAATATACTGGTGAAGCTGTAGCCCCTGTAATTCCATCTTTATATGCTACTTATAAAGAGCAGGATTGGGTATTCTCGGCATATTTTGGCATCGTAGGTGGTGGTGGAACATGTAAGTTCGATAATGGTTTGGCCATGTTTGACATGTTGGTGCAGGGCAGTAGCCTTGCAGCAGGCTTGACCCCTGATCTTTATAACATTACATCTTCCTTGGATGGTACAAAGATAATCTATGGCTTTCAGTTGGGTGCCACTTATAAAATAACCGATTGGTTGTCAGCTTTTGCCGGAGCACGTATGAATTATATCAGTGCAGGTTATGAAGGAAACTTGAGTGCAAAGACAAAAATCGCTCTTCCCAATGGCATGCCTGCCGATTACGAATTTACAAGTATCGCTTTGGATTGTGAGCAGACCGGTTTTGGTGTGACTCCTATTTTGGGCCTCTCTGCCAAGTGGGGTGATTTTTCACTCAATGCAAAATATGAGTTCAACACTGCCGTAGAATTGGAGAATGAGACTAAGACAGCCACCATCGGAGGCCAACCCGAAAATGGAAGCGGACCTCTTGCAGCCTATGCAGATGGTGTAAAGACCGATGCTGACATCCCGGCCATCCTCTTTGTTGCTGCCGGTTACGACATCCTTCCATCTTTGCGTGCTACGATCGAATATCATCAGTACTTTGACGAACAAGCTTCTATGGCTAACGGCCGACAGAAATTGTTAGATGGTTGTACAAAAGAGTATTTGGCAAGTTTGGAGTGGGACATCAATAAGAAATGGACAGTATCTGCCGGTTGCCAACGCACTAATTACGATGGTACAACAGACTCCTTCCAAAGCGATACAGACTTCTTCTGCAGCTCTTGGGCTACCGGTGTAGGTTTAGAGTACAACATCAATGAGAAGATGGCTATCAACTTCGGTTATATGCAATCGTTCTATGAGGATTATGACCTGGATTTAGTATCTGCTGCAGGTAAATTCGGTACAAAAACTTATGAACGTACCAGCAAGACTTTTGGTCTTTCATTTGACTACAAGTTCTAATTTAAAATAGATTAAAGTTTTCATAATTTAATTGTTTATAGGTAATTAGTCGGAATGCGTCCCAAGTGATTGGTGCGCATTCTTTAATTCATAGACTATAATTCATCGGCTGATTGTCTGTTTTTTTTAGTTACTCAGATGGTCTGATGACCGATTGGGGTTTTAATATTTCTGTCCGATTGTTGTATTTATTGATAATTATTTGTACTTTTGCTTCGTGATTGTTACATAACATTTCATTCTCAATAATGTGGTAATCCCTTTACGACACAAAAATATCTAAGGCTTTTGATTATGACCTTGTCAAACACTGCTTATTTATCTCCATTTTCGACCTTATTTACTTCTATTGGTAGTAATATTGCTACATCTGACACCCTCAGAAAGATGGTAGAGCTTATTAACGAAAAAGATGTACAATATTTACTGCTATCGTTTGCAGATGGAATTATCGAAATTGATTCTACGGCTCTCTCCAGAATGCAAAATGTGCTTAAGGATCTGAGAGCTTCATTTTTATACACAGACTATATCCATGTAAACGATGGGCAATTGTCTAATTATTTTCTGATAGATTACCAAAAGGGTAGTCTGCGAGATGATTTCGATTTTGGACCTTTGGTTCTTATTGATGTTTCTGTTTTAAATAAGGTTTTCCCTCTTATGAAAAAAGAGTGGTGTTTTGCTGCATGGTACGAACTTCGCCTCCTTTTGTCAGAGATTTCTTTGCCATATCATCTTAATGAATTGCTTTATTCTTTCAATCCCAATGAGGTTATAGGCGAAAAGAGTCAATTCGATTATGTCAATCCTCGTAATCGTTCTGTTCAGATTGAGATGGAAAAAGCTGTTACACATCATTTGAAGAGAATTGGTGCTTGGATCGATGTCTCAAATTTACACGAAGCTACCCCAGTGTGTGATAGCAACGAGGGGGTGGTACGACCCTTAGCCTCGGTGGTTATCCCGGTTTATAATAGAGTAACGACCATATCAGATGCAGTCCAATCGGCTCTTGTCCAGCAGTGCGACTTTGATTTTAATGTCATTGTGGTCGATAATCATTCGACGGATGGCACCTCTGAGATACTATCTACTATAGCAGAAAAAGATCAAAGATTAATACATTTACAGCCCAACAGCCGTACTTTGAAAATTGGAGGATGCTGGAATGAAGCCTTTCATTCGGAGCATTGTGGAGCTTATGTAGTGCAGCTGGATAGTGATGATATGTATATTGACGAGCACGTATTGCAAAAGGTCGTATCTGCTTTTAAAGAGCAGAATTGCATGGCTTTGGTAGGCTCATATCGCTTGACAGATTTTGATTTAAATGAGATTCCGCCGGGCGTTATAGACCATCGAGAATGGACCCCTGATAATGGAATGAATAATGCGTTACGAATTAATGGGTTAGGAGCTCCCCGGGCTTTTCGACGGGATTTGTTGCTGAAACATCCATTGCCCAATACGAGCTATGGTGAAGATTATGCAGCAATGCTGAGAGTGAGTCGAGAGTATATTATTGGGAGAATTTATGAGCCTCTCTATAATTGTAGGCGTTGGGGCGGGAATAGTGATGCCTCTCTTCCTCAGGAGCGTATAAATGCCAATAATTTATATAAAGACCGGATTCGTACGATTGAGTTGTTAGCACGACAAAAGAAAGAGGGAAGATAAAAATGATGGATAATTTACAATTACAGTTAGAGGAACTTTTCGATTTGCAATGTAATGAGTGGGACTTATGTGCTCAGAATTACAAAGCTCTACAAAAGATTCTTACACGAAAGATTACTTGTGATGGAAGCGATTATACGATTCAGTTTAATCCTTCCCGTATAAAAAGTGCCACTGCTGCTGTTCAGGCTGGTGTAGTCGAACGGCCTTGCTTTTTATGTTCTTCCCATCGTCCTCAACAACAAAGATATATTTCATATAAAGATAATGTTACCGATCATGAATATGAACTGTTAGTTAATCCTTATCCCATTGTAAATCGTCATTTCACCATCGTATCTTCAACCCATCAAAAACAAACTTTTGATGGACATAAGGATGATATGATCAGATTAGCCCATCTATTGCCCGATTATTTACTTTTTTTCAATGGAGCTTGCTCCGGAGCTTCTGCACCGGACCATATGCATTTTCAGGCTGTCCCGAAATCAAGTGTTCCACTTTTATCTTGGGATATGGAAAAACAAGTTCGCATGGGTGTTACCCTTGAATGTCCTTCTATTTTAAACTCTGATTTTAAAAATATATTATGCTGGACACATGTAAATGAATTTGGAGAGCGAGAATTAAGATGGTTAATCGTAAATCGCAAATGCCATCGTCCCTGGCAATATGACTCAGTCAATTATGATGATAAGTGCCTAATCAGTCCGGCCTCATTAGAATTTGCTGGTCTTGTCCCGTTATCCAGAGAAGAGGATTATAAGAAGATGACAGGAGAACTGCTCCTTGATATTTTTTCACAAGTCTGTAGTCACGAGCATTTTTTGCGAGTAGGCATTATCGATGCTCCGGAAATCACATATGAGACAAAAGGGAAGATAAGTAAAGTCTCTTATATCGGAGAAAACTTAATGTCGGTCGATGGAAAAGACACCGGTGAAATTTGGGAAATGAATTCTCCTTTTATACTGCACAATGTAACAATCGGTAAAGAATTTCATTGGGAACAACAGGAAAATCAGACATTTGGAGGCATACTTAGAATTACGGCTGTCGATGGTCTGTTACATGCCATTAACTATATTCAGATTGAGGAGTATTTAAAAAGCGTTATTTCGTCAGAAATGTCTGCCAATAATAATTTAGAACTTCTTAAAACACACGCTATTATATCTCGTTCTTGGGTTCTTCGGCAAATAGCAGCACATAAAACTGCTGTGACCAATCCCATTTCTTCTCCTTCAAATCCATCTTCAGTTTACGACGATCAAGGTGTGAAGCGCATAGTCTATTGGTTTGACCAGGAAGACCATACTCTCTATGATGTATGTGCAGATGACCATTGTCAGCGTTATCAAGGCATCAGCCGTGCCACTTCTCCGGAAGTAGCAAGAGCGATTGAAGAAACTCGTGGAGAAGTCCTTGTCGATGAGAGAGGTGAGATATGTGATACTCGTTTCTCCAAATGCTGTGGAGGTGTTAGTGAAAGTTTTGATGTTTGTTGGCAGGATATAAGCTATCACTATTTGCAGCCCATTATTGATGCTGAAAAAGGGACCGTTTTAGAATTTCAACTTGATAGAGAGGACGATGCTCGCAAATGGATAGAAAACCCTCCTATACATCCGTTCTGTAATACGCAGGATGAGAAGATTTTAAAACAAGTGTTGAATAATTATGACTATACGACCCATGATTTCTATCGTTGGGAGGTGAAGTACACACAGTCTGAATTATCTTCGCTGATCGAGAAAAAAATGCATTTAGGATTGGGCGATATTTTAAAACTTACTCCCTTAAAAAGAGGTAAATCGGGCAGAATTTATGAGTTGCTTGTCGAAGGAAGTGAGGGGAGCGTAATCTTAGGTAAAGAATTAGTAATCAGAAAAGCCCTTTCTGAATCTCATCTTTATAGTTCTGCTTTTGTTGTAGATGAATATAAAACATCTTCATTAAACTCTTCCGATAATTCTGAAACTATTACTTTTGTTCTAAAAGGAGCGGGTTGGGGACATGGAGTAGGGTTGTGTCAAATTGGAGCTGCGTGTATGAGTATGAAGGACTATGATTATCGCTCGATTTTAAAACACTATTTCCAGGGAGCCAAGATAACCAGAAAATAAATAATCAGATGATTTTAAGGCTATAAATATGATAAACCATAGTTCTCATCTAAATACAAATCAAAAACCAATGATAACGATTATTGGTCCGACTGCTTCCGGAAAGACACGATTGGCGGTGGATATCGCTGATGCTTTAGCGGGAGAGATTATAAGTGGGGATTCGAGACAAGTTTACAAAATGATGGATTTAGGGACAGGAAAAGATTTAGAAGATTATTTCTCTGCTGCCGGGCTTCCTATTGCCTATCATTTGATTGACATCCGAGAACCTGGCTATAAGTATAATATATATGAATTTCAGGCTGATTTTCACAGAGTTTATGATGACATCCGATCTCGAAATAAAGTGCCTGTATTTTGTGGCGGTTCCGGACTTTATGTGGAGTCCATATTAAAAGGATATGAAATGCACGAAGTGCCGGAAAATCCTGATTTACGTGCATCATTAACGGGTAAGAGTCTGGAAGAATTGGAAAAAATCTTATCTACTTATAAGACACTTCATAATAAGACAGATACAGACTCTGTTAAACGAGCTATTAGAGAAATCGAGATACGAGATTATTATCAGAATCATGCTTCATCATTAACAGCATTTCCTCCAGTCCCCAGTCTTGTCATAGGTGTTAATATAGATAGGGATTTGCGTCGTCAACGCATCTCAGATCGCCTTAGAAAACGTCTATCTTCGGGCATGATTGAGGAGGTAAAAAGATTATTAGACTTAGGGATTAATCCCGAAGATTTGATATACTATGGTCTGGAATATAAGTATTTAACACTATATCTGATTGGCGAACTTAGCTACGATGAAATGGTGAGTCGGTTAGAAATTGCCATATTCCAATTTGCCAAACGCCAAATGACATGGTTTAGAGGGATGGAACGGCGTGGGATAAAAATAGAGTGGGTTGATTCGGAAATGGATAGAGCTGAAAAAGTCGCACGAGTATTGGAGCTATATCGACCATTTCTATCTAAAAAATAAGTTTTTGTGACATAGGAGGCAAGATTATAAATTATTGAACCTAAAGCAAAATTAAAATATTTTTCAAAAAAAACAGAAAAAATGCAAGATAGACTTTGCAGACTGAATATTCTTAATTATATTTGCACTCGTAAAACCTTTCTAAAACGTATTCGTTGTGGAGACATTTTATAGAACACACAAGTATCTTGTTGAGCATGTCTATAGCCCTGTACGTCGTGGCTTAATGGATGAGATTAATTGGAATAGTCGATTAATAGGCATTAAAGGCAGTAGAGGAGTGGGTAAAACTACTTTTTTATTGCAATATGCATTAGAGAAGTATGGTCCTAATGATAAGCGGTGTTTGTATATCAACATGAACCACTTCTATTTCTTTACTCATACGTTAAGGGAGTTTATAGCTCAATTTCAGCAGCAAGGTGGTCGTACATTATTAATAGACGAGATATTCAAGTATCCCGGATGGTCTGAAGAACTTAAGTTTATTCATGACCAATATCCGAAAGTGCAAGTGATATTTGCGGGTTCTACGGTAATGCGTCTTAAAGAAGAAAATCCGATACTTAATGGTATAGTAGATTCTTACAATTTGAGAGGATTCTCTTTTAGAGAATATATCAATCTGAAGTTGGAGACAGATTTTCGTCCTATTACTTATGATGAATTGCTGAAAAATCACGAAGCGATTGCCACAGAAATTTGTTCTAAGATAAAGCCTTTAGCTTATTTCAAAGAGTATATTCATCATGGTTTTTATCCTTTCTTTTTAGAGGATAAAAATTATTCGGAAATGCTTATCAAGAATATGAATACTATGTTGGAGGTAGATATTCTTTTCTTGAAAGAAATAGAATTAAGCTATTTGCCTAAGTTGAAGAAACTTCTCCATATCTTGGCACAAGAAGCTCCTTGCTCTCCCAACGTCAGTCTTTTGGCTAAGAGCATTGAGACATCTCGTGCGACGGTGGTCAATTATTTGAGTTATCTTAAAGAGGCTCGACTTATTAATATGTTATATGGTGAAGACGAGCAGTTCCCCAAAAAGCCTGCTGTTGTGTATATGCATAACACAAACATCCTTTATCCGACATGTCTTAATGAGGTGGAGCCGCGTCAGATACGTGAGACTTTCTTCTATAATATGATTCACAAAGATAACAGACTCAATAAATGCACAGAGCGTAATGTGCAGTTCTTAGTCAACCATAAGGACCGCTTCCGTGTTTGTGATTGGGTCGTACGCACAAAGAACAATCCGGAACACTACTATGCGATTGATAACTTTGAGACTGGTCATGGTAACGTGATTCCTCTTTGGTTGTTCGGATTCCTTTATTAAAACTATTTTATTCTATACTACATAGAACACAATATTACTAACATCAATTCTTTTAAACCCAAAACAATGGCAAAAAAATTTTTGACATGTGATGGTAACCAGGCTGCCGCTCATATCTCGTATATGTTTAGCGAAGTAGCAGCTATCTATCCCATCACTCCATCTTCTACGATGGCTGAATACGTAGATGAGTGGGCAGCACAAGGCCGCAAAAACATCTTTGGTGAGACTGTGTTGGTACAGGAAATGCAATCAGAAGGCGGTGCCGCCGGTGCCGTTCATGGTTCACTTCAGGCAGGTGCTTTGACTTCAACTTATACTGCATCACAGGGTCTTCTTTTGATGATTCCTAACATGTATAAGATTGCTGGTGAGTTCCTTCCTTGCGTTTTCCATGTGTCTGCTCGTACTTTGGCTTCTCATGCTCTCTGTATCTTTGGTGACCATCAGGATGTGATGTCTTGTCGTCAGACAGGCTTCGCTATGTTGGCTGAAGGTTCTGTTCAGGAAGTTATGGACTTAGCCGGTGTAGCTCATTTGGCTACTATTAAGAGCCGTGTACCATTCTTGAACTTCTTCGATGGTTTCCGTACATCTCATGAGATTCAGAAGATTGAGATGCTTGAGAACGAAGACCTCGCTCCGTTGATTGACCAACAGGCTTTGGCCGAATTCCGCAGTCGTGCTCTCACTCCAGAGAAGCCTGTGGCACGCGGTATGGCTGAAAACCCTGATACATTCTTTGCTCACCGCGAGTCTTGTAACAACTACTACGCTAACGTACCCGCTATCGTAGAGGAATACATGGACAAGATTTCTGAAATCACCGGTCGCAAATATGGTCTCTTTAATTATTATGGTGCTGAAGATGCTGAGCGCGTAATCATCTTGATGGGTTCAGCTACTGAGGCTGCTCGTGAGGCTATTGATTACTTGACTGCACAAGGAGAAAAGGTAGGTATGGTGAGCGTTCACCTCTATCGTCCGTTCTCTGCTAAGCATTTCTTGGCTGCTGTGCCTAAGACTGCTAAACGCATTGCTGTTCTGGATCGTACAAAAGAGCCGGGAGCTAATGGCGAGCCTTTATACCTCGATGTTAAGGAGTGTTTCTATGGACAAGCTGATGCTCCCGTTATCGTGGGGGGTCGCTACGGCTTGGGATCTAACGATACAACTCCTGCTCAGATCCTTTCTGTATATGAGAATCTTGCTTTGCCACAACCGAAGAATGGTTTCACAGTTGGTATTGTTGACGACGTGACATTTACTTCTCTTCCACAAAAAGAAGAGATTGCTATGGGTGGCGATGGCATGTTCCAGGCTAAGTTCTTTGGTCTTGGTGCTGATGGTACAGTAGGAGCAAATAAGAACTCTGTTAAGATTATCGGTGATAACACTAATAAGCATTGTCAGGCTTATTTCTCTTATGACTCTAAGAAGTCAGGTGGTTTCACTTGTTCACACCTCCGTTTCGGTGACAATCCGATTCGCTCTACTTACTTGGTAACTACACCTAACTTCGTAGCTTGCCACGTACAGGCTTATTTGAAGATGTATGATGTAACTCGTGGTCTTCAGAAGAATGGTACTTTCCTTTTGAACACTATTTGGGAAGGAGAGGAGTTGGCTGCCAATTTGCCAAACAATGTGAAGAAGTATTTCGCAGAGAATAACATCACTGTTTATTACATCAACGCTACAAAGATTGCTCAGGAGATTGGTCTTGGAAATCGTACTAATACTATCCTTCAGAGCGCTTTCTTCCGCATCACAGAGGTTATTCCTGTAGATTTGGCCATCGAGCAGATGAAGAAATTTATCGTTAAGTCTTATGGCAAGAAGGGTGAAGATATCGTAAACAAGAACTATGCTGCCGTTGATCGTGGAGGTGAGTACAAGAAGTTGGATGTTGATGCCTCATGGGCAAATCTTCCTGCTGATGAAGTTGTTGCTAATGATGATCCGGCATTCATCAACGAAGTTGTTCGCCCCATCAATGCACAAAATGGAGATTTGCTCCCTGTATCTGCATTTAAAGGTATCGAGGATGGTACTTGGCCACAGGGCACAGCTGCCTATGAGAAACGTGGTGTAGCTGCTTTCGTTCCTACATGGGAGGCTGATAAATGTATCCAGTGTAACAAATGTGCCTTCGTTTGTCCTCACTCTTGTATCCGTCCATTCGTTATGGACGAGGCAGAGGCTGCTGGCTTGAATGCTACTACACTCGAAGTGAAAGCTCCTGCTACAATGAAGGGCATGCAGTTCCGTATGCAAGTAGGTGTTATGGACTGCTTGGGTTGCGGCAATTGTGTTGACGTATGTCCTGGAAACCCGAAATTGGGAGGTCCTGCACTCAAGATGGTTCCCCTCGAAGGCGAACTTGGCGAAGCTGCTAATTGGGATTACTGCGTGAAGAATGTCAAGAGCAAACAAGACCTTGTTGACATCAAGCAAAGTCCTAAGAACTCACAGTTTGCTACTCCATTGTTTGAGTTCTCTGGTGCTTGCTCCGGCTGTGGTGAAACTCCTTATGTGAAGTTGATTTCTCAGCTCTTCGGTGACCGTGAGATTGTTGCCAACGCTACCGGTTGTTCTTCTATCTACTCAGGTTCTATTCCTTCTACTCCTTATACTACCAATGAGAAGGGTCAAGGTCCGGCATGGGCAAACTCATTGTTTGAGGACTTCTGCGAGTTTGGTCTCGGTATGGTTCTTGCCAATAAGAAGATGAAAGCTCGTGTAGAGGCTATTTTGACCGAAGCGATTGCTTGCGATTGCACCCCTGCCGAATTTAAGGCTGCTGCTCAAGAGTGGATCGATGGTAAGGAAGACGCTGAAGCATCTAAGGCTGCTGCTGCTAAACTGAAACCGATGATCGAGGAAGGTGCAGCTAAGGGATGCGAGACTTGCACTAAACTGGCAGAGTTGAGTCACTATCTTGTTAAACGCAGTCAGTGGATTATCGGTGGTGATGGTGCTTCTTATGACATCGGATATGGTGGTCTTGATCACGTGATTGCAAGTGGCGAAGATGTTAACATCCTCGTACTCGACACTGAGGTTTACTCTAACACCGGTGGTCAGTCTTCAAAATCTACCCCGCTCGGTGCTATCGCTAAGTTTGCCGCTTCTGGTAAGCGTGTACGCAAGAAAGACCTCGGTATGATTGCCACTACTTATGGTTATGTATATGTAGCACAGATTGCTATGGGTGCAGACCAGGCTCAGTGCTTGAAGGCAATTCGTGAAGCAGAGGCATATCCCGGACCATCAATCATCATAGCTTATGCTCCTTGTATCAACCATGGTTTGAAGAAGGGTATGGGCAAGGCTCAGGCTGAAGAGGCTGCTGCAGTAGCTTGTGGTTACTGGCACTTGTGGCGCTACAACCCGGCTCTTGAGGCAGAAGGCAAGAATCCGTTCTCACTCGACTCTAAGGAGCCACAGTGGGATGGTTTCCAAGACTTCTTGAAGGGTGAAGTTCGTTTCGCATCTGTGATGAAGCAATACCCGACTGAAGCTGCTGACCTCTTTGCTGCTTGTGAAGAGATGGCTAAGAAGCGCTACGCATCTTATGTACGCATGAGCAAAATGGATTGGTCAAACGAGCAATAATTACTCGTTAAGATTATAATCAAAACTTCTGATGGCGACTCTCCCAATGTGGAGGGTCGCTATTTATTATATATACACGAAATATACATTTTGTGTGCAGATGGAAGAGAATCGTATTTCATAAAAATAATGACCGAAAACAGGCTGTATTTTAATGAAAAATGGGAATAAAATTTTATCGCGATGGAGTTTGAATTTCTACGCGATGAAATTCTATTTTCTACGCGATGTAGTTTTTCTATCATCGAGACCCGTTTATTTCTCTGATTTCTCCCTTTTTTTCTTTCATTGTAGTATAAAAGCTGAACTGTATAGGTATGCGATAAATATACAAAGTAGCAAGATTATCTGAGAAACATTCAAATACTCAATCTATAGTGCATAGAATGTGAGTCTTAATGAATAATGTAACTCGCGTTATATCAGTGTAAAATAATTATTTATGTGTTTATATCATAATAAGTTGGAGTGTTAAAATTTCAATTCATGCATAATTATTTGATTTACATGTTCATTTTTCTGAATAATACGTATCGTTTTCGTTCAAAAATAGTTATCTTTGCATATAAAAATAATTGATTACCATGATTAATTGGGCAAAAAAAATCATTGATGAGCGTTTTATTCTTTCTGTCATTTTTGTTAATGCGCTCACAATATTCCTACAAGAGAGTGGGATGAACTCTCCGATTTTTTCTTATATTGACATTCTTTGTATCATAATTTTTACGATTGAGATGGTTTTTAAAATAAAAATTATGAGGTTTAAAGGCTATTGGCAATCGTGGTGGAATAGGATGGATTTTTTCCTGGTTATGATATCTATCCCTTCGTTAATCAATTTCATTTCTCCGCTTAATTTTCATGATTTGTCTATCATGATCGTATTTCGCTCTTTACGCGCACTTCGCTTTTTTCGAGTCATACATTTGTTTCCCAATTTCGGGCAACTCGTTACCGCTTTTATGAGTGCGATGCGTCAGTGCCTACCACTTTTTGTCGGTTTTATCATTGTCCTCTTGATTTTTGCTCTTATAAGCTGTTCGCTTTTTAAAGACGTTGCGCCACAATATTTTTCTACACCGATTGATTCTGTCTATACGGTTTTTCGTCTTTTTACCGAAGAAGGTTGGTATGAGATACCAGACACCTTATCCAAAACCACGACACCCTTAGTCGGATATCTATGTAAGGCCTATTTCTGTTGCTTACTTGTCATGGGAGGGGTCATTGGTATGTCGCTGGTAAACTCTGTTTTTGTCGATGCGATGGTGAGCGATAATAATGATGAAGTGGTCAAACAATTAAATCGTTTAGAAAGGAAGATAGACCTATTATTTAAAGAGAATAATCTAAAAATTCCCAAAGATTAAGAGATTAATCTTTTGTCACGACACTTTTGTAATTAAAATTTAATTATTCTGTTAAAAATGAACATCTTATATCTTCATGGCATGGCCTCAAGTCATGCCTCAGAGACTGCCGCATTTCTCAGGAAATACCTCCCTCAACATCGCATAATTACCCCGGATTTGAGTATCAAACCAGAAATTAGTTTTTCTATTATTGACAAAATAATAGAGGATGAAAAAATAGACATTTTAGTCGGACACTCATTAGGTGGCTTTATGGCACAAAAATATCGTGGCATGAAGAAAGTGCTTATCAATCCCAGTTTAGGGACATGTTTTTTTCGGATATTTTTAGGTAAAAGGAGATATAAACATCCTCGTTTGGATGGTATCCCATATTTTGAAATTACCCCGGAGTTATGCCGTGCGTATCGCAATCTGGAGTTACATCAATATGATCATCTCACAACTTCGGAAAAAGAGATTACTTTAGGACTTTTTGCACGTTATGACCTTTATACACGTCTCTCGGCTCATCGTTATAAACAGCGTTATATTTATCGGACGCTGATTCCTGGAAGACATTATCCCACCGAATCTACCGTGCGGGATTATATTGTCCCGGCAGTAGAATGGTTATTGCAGAAATAAAAAATAATCAATGTATTGATGCCGCTGAGGAATTTATATTTCTATTACACTGCTGATCATTCTCCATTGCAAGTCACCCCATCGAAGACTAATGTAGGTATAAATCCGGCTGAGACTTGTCGTGTTTCGTTACCGATTTCTACAAGTCCATTCCATAACTGAAGGAGATTTCCGGTGATATTCATTTCCGCAACAGGTGTAGTCATGACTCCGTCATTTATGAGCATCCCTTCGATGCCGAATGAAAAGTCACCTGTCACTTCGTTATAATTCCCTCCATTAAACCCGGTGATAAGTAAAGCACATTTCTGTGATGCTATAATCTCCTCGCACGACCTCTTGCCTGGTGGTATGCATAGGACATTAGGTGTGCTGCATGTGGGAGCAGTATCGAGTTTGTTAGCGTAGTATGTGTCTAAAAAGAAAGTCTGTAAAACACCCTTGTGAATGATGGTTTGTTTTTTCGTAGCAACGCCTTCGTAATCAAAATAACAAGCTCCTAATGCTCCTTTCTTTTGAGGGATGTCCAGAATTGTGAGTAATGGGGATGCTATCCTTTTGCTCTTTTTATCGGCCAGGAAAGAACGCTTTTGATAGATGTATGCACCTTCCAATACATCAATCATGGGGTCTAAAAGCTTACCTATGACACGAGGCTCGACGATGATGGTGTAAATGCCTGATGGGATGGGGTGGGCACCGATTTTTTGTAATGTTCGCCTATATGCTTCTTCAGCCAGATAATCTGTGTTTAGCGTTGAGTATGAGATTGTGGTTTCATGTGCATAATCTGAAGGACGAGCATCCTTTTCAGTTTGCATTGTTATAGAGATATAACTTGAGCATACACTCGCTTTACTCAATCCTCTGAACCCTTGGCTGTCAGAGATGTATTGCCACCCAATACGGTCTTGCAGATTGCCTTCGACACTGATGATTCGACTATCGCGAGCTTGCAGTTTGTCATATTGAGAGGCTCGCGTGATGAGAGCTATTTTCTCTTCGGTCGGATTCTCTGCTATCTGATCATCACAGATGTCTAAATCTTCGTCAGAGTCTTTGGGTCGGTAATATCTATTAGGGTCGGGGAGAGCCCGACATGGATCTTCCCCTAAAAGACGGGTCTGTGCGATGCCGTCATGGATAAACTTTTGAAGTTCTTCCTGATGCAGTCTGTTAGTGGATATCGATCCATACTTATTGTCCACAAAAAGACGCAGGTTGAGACCGAGACTGGTGCTCTGTTGCAGCGATTCCAAGGCTCCATTTCTAACTTCCACATTCAGGTGCTGCACATAATTCAGCTCAGCACGGGCACTCTGGCATCCGGCATTCACTGCACATCTGACGGCCCAATCGGCCAAACTCTCATATTCATTTATTTTCATAATACGGATAGTCTCTATGAATATTTTCGTGGTAATCTAAACACTATACATACGATGATTGCTACTCCCAATGTCATCGGATAATATAAATAGGGCATGATGCTAATGGGGCTGATTTTATTTCCGATAGCTTCTTCGGCAAGTCCTGCAGCGATCAGTAATTGAGCACCATAAGGGAGGAGGCCTTGAGTAATGCAAGAAGCTGTGTCAAGGAGGCTTGCGCTTTTTCTTTTATCAATGTTATAGCGACGGGCAATATCTGCAGCGATAGGACCTGATGTAATAATCGCAATTGTGTTATTGGCAGTACAAATATTGATAAGACTAACCAAGGCAGAAATAGAGGCTTCTGCACCGGATTTTGAAGATATTCTACGGGTGAGCAGCCGAATGATGTAATCTATGCCTCCATTGTGTCTGATCAGAGACAACATGCCTGCGGCTAAAAGTGTCATGATTATTAATTCGCTCATACCCATCATCCCGTCCGCCATCGAAGAAAACCACCCAAACAGGTCATAACTACCATCTAATAAGCCAATAGTTCCACTCAACAAAATGCCTAAAATAAGTACTAAGAGCACATGGAGACCACAAACGGCAGAGATGATGACTGCGATGTAGGGGAGAACTTTCCAAAATGACAAAGTCGGAAGGACGGCAGGGATGCTTACATCTTGTCCAAAAAGCAAATAACCTAACATTACAATTATGGCTATAGGAAGGACAATGCGAAAATTTACTTCAAATTTGTCTTTCATACGACATCCCTGTGTTTGCGTTGCAGCAATTGTCGTGTCGCTTATGAATGAAAGATTGTCGCCAAAATAAGCTCCACCCACTACGAGTCCAATCATGAGTGGTATGGAGACATCAGCAGAGGAGGCTATACCGACAGCGACCGGTGTCAGAGCGGCAATGGTGCCGACAGATGTCCCGATAGCTAATGAGATAAAACAAGATGCGATAAAAAGACCCGGAAGGAGGAGAGAGGCGGGGAGGATATGGAGGGTCATGTGTACCGTAGCATCCACTGCTCCCATGGCTTTTGCAGAGGAAGCAAAAGCCCCTGCCAAAAGGAAAATCCATATCATAAGCATTAGGTTACACTCTCCGGCTCCTTGTGAAAAAATTTTAACCCTATCAATAAGTTTGCCAGGGGTGATAGATAGGGCATAAATCGAGGAAATGAGAAATGCGACTGTGATAGGAATCTTATAGAAATCACCTACAATGATGCTTGTCCCCAAATATAGAAATAGAAATAAAAGAAGAGGTGATAGCGAAAACAGACCTTTTTTCATGGGTTATTTATTATTTCTGATTGTTACCATAGTTGCTCCAAAACCATATTCTCTGAAACTTGCATCTTGCCACAAGCAATTGCCGTATTGTTTCTTAAGATTTTCGATTATAGTTTTGCGTAAAACGCCATCCCCTTTACCATGAATAAATACTATCTTTTGTCCTCTTTTGGTTTTATATGCGTCCATGGTTTTATGGAATACAGAGAGTTGGTATTGCAACATCTCCCCATTGCTCATTCCGTTTGTATTGTCTAAAAGTTGATTGATATGCAAATCCACTTCGACAATGTCGTTTTTTTCGATAGCGGGTAGGGTGCTTGTTTTTTGTTTCTGAGAAGTGTTTTTCTTATTGGTGGGCGAGGATACTCTTTGTGCTACTTTTTCTCGAATATTTCGGCTGATTTCCTCTTCATTTAGTCTCATGGGGAGATAGGGGCGACCGTTTCTTACTACCGGTTGCATTAGAGCATGCTCCGTGAAATAAACATTTTCGACAAAAGCATGTAACTTAAAAAAACGGTTACTATTTATATGCAAGTCTATGTGCATCGGACTTTGCATGTTAAATGCTTTATCTCGTTTGAAAGCAATGAGCTGCACCAAACAATTTTCCAACTGCTCAACCTGGCTGGCTGCTATCGTAAAAAGTTTCTGCTTCGTATTAGGGTCAATAAGTCCTGTAAAATAGCAAATTACATCTTCTTTTCTATTCTCTTTAGGGCACAAAAGCGTAAAGAATACCCAATAATTACTATCATTGACGAGGTAACAAAAGAAGTTGCTCTCTTGTATCTTGCGGTCATTTTCCGGGATAAATGCTAAAGAAATCTGCAACACATCGCCATCCTTACGTTCGGTCACTGCAGTGGGGCGATTTAGATCTATATGCGTATGCTCATCGATTACTCTCTTCGCAGATGCTGGTTGAATGGTGACATCATTATGTCGGCCAAGTCCGATTTTTCCTAAATCTTTAAACGATGGAGTTGAGGGTTGGGGTACAGGTTGCACCTTCGCTTTATGGCTCCTGCCTGACTGTCGAGCATCTTCCTCATCTGTTACAACGACACATTGTGATACGAGTGTAGGAATTTCAAATCCGTCTTCGTCTTCTACCATTATCAGGTTTTTATCGGTGAAGCGTTTAACGATTCCCCCTCCGACACTATCTAAAAAGCGAACTTTATCGCCGACTTTGATAATTGACATGTTTTTTGTATATTAAATGATAACAGGGAATAAAATATTGTATAGACCGCATTAATGGCACTCTCTATACGAATATATCAGATTGGAAGTACAAAGGTAATGTTTTTTTATGAAATAATATGATTCTTTTTTACATTCGTTTGTCTCTCTCTCCAAAATCTTGTATCTTCGTGGCATTAACCCTTAGAGTATCACAAAAAATTATGATAATTATCAAAGATTATTATGAGTGATATACATCAATTGAAAATTAATATTTAATCATAATATAACCTTAAAGAAAATGAAAAAGTATGGTCTGATAGGGCACCCATTAGTGCATTCCTTTTCTCACAAATTTCACAACTCTCGTTTTGCCCAAATGGGTATTGATGCTATTTATGAGAATTTTGATTTAGAAGATATTTCTCTCTTGCCCGATGTGCTACGACGTGAGAGTGAGTTATGTGGGCTGAATGTTACTATTCCTTATAAGCAGTCTGTGATGAAATATCTTGACTGCCTGGATCCGCGAGCAGCTGCTATCCGAGCAGTCAATGTAATTAAAATTACCCGTCTTGATGATCATAATTCTCTGACTAATACAGAAACATTGTTGCCTGGCATTATGCTTAAAGGGTATAATAGTGATGTAGTGGGGTTTGCAGAGAGCATTCGCCCTATGCTAAATCATACTCATCAGCGCGCATTGGTCTTAGGGACTGGAGGGGCTTCGAAGGCAGTAATTTTTGCGCTTAAAGAGATGGGTATTACTCCTACCTATGTCTCTCGGACACCGGCAGAAGGTGTGCTAACTTACGCAGACTTAACAGAAGAAATCATGACTTTGCACACAGTAATAGTCAATTGTTCGCCAGTTGGGACCTACCCTAATATTGAAGAGTGTCCTAATATTCCATATAATTTCATTTCGCATGACCATGTTTGCTTTGATTTGGTCTATAATCCTGCTGAGACTCTATTTATGAAAAGAGCAGCTCAACAAGGGGCGAGTGTAAAAAACGGAGAAGAAATGCTCATCGGTCAAGCTATAGAGGCCTATCGTATATGGACAGAAGATGATGTCACAAAGTCATAACACAGGAAAAATAGAGGAGTAGATTGTAAAAAATGGGATTGAAAAATACACGTTAAATTCTATCTGAATGATTGTTATTGAGAGATAAAAATAATTTTTTTTGTTCATAAAGTGTCAAAAATGTATTTTTTAAACCTTTTTTTATGTCAATTAAAAAAATAAGTATATCTTTACAGCGATTAATTAGGTGTAATATCTACGCATTATATCTTTAAGCACGATATAGGAAGGGAATTCACATAATTATTTCAATTATTAACAATACTACTAATTTGGCGGTATTTTACCGCTCTAAAACACTTAAAACTATTATGGTACTCGATTCACTTGTTAACGCATCTATGTATGAGTCTCTTCATCCGGCTTTCAAGCAGGCGTTTGATTTTATTCGTAATACAGATTTTTCAAAAATGGAGCCGGATAAAACCGAACTTGATGGAAAGAACTTGTTTGTCAATTATGCAGAAATAACAGGCAAGGATGCTGAGACTGCCAAAATGGAGACTCATAATGAATATATTGATATTCAAGTCGCAGTTGAGAAAGATGAACAGATGGGTTACACCCCGACAGTTAATCTAAAGAGTCCTCGTGATGCCTATAATGATGTGAAAGATGTTACTTTCTTTTATGACAAAGCTGAAACTATGTTGACTGTCAAAAAAGGAGAATTTGCAATATTTTTTCCTGAAGACGGACACCAACCCGGCATAGGTGAAGGGACTTGGCGTAAAGTAATTGTTAAGGTTAAACTTTGATATTACTTAATATTTTAATTTAGATACGGATAAATTATCCGTATCTTTAATAATACTCATTCTTTTACAACTTCTTGATATAAACTAATAATACTTAATATATAAAGTATTTAATTTATCTCTTCATATAATTAATTATTGAGAAGGTGTAAACTCAAAAAAGGAAATTTTTCATAATTAATGCTAATACCTAATTAAGACACTCATGAAAACTAATATTACGTCAGTGGGTACACGAAAAAACAATTCGTCCAACGCTTCAAACAAAGGCATAAAGACTGAAAAAAATAGTATTGAGAGTCTTATGAATAAGATTTCTCCTAAGTCATTGCGTCTGTTAAGAAATGATCCGTGGCTTCAACCATATAGTGATGCTATCTTAGGCAGATATAAATATTTTTTGTGGAAAGAGCATGAACTGACTCAAGGGTCTGCGGAGAGCCTAAATAGTTTTGCCTCCGGTTATCTTTATTATGGTCTCCATGCATCTTCTGCTGAATGGACACTTAGAGAGTGGGCCCCTAACGCAACGCGGATTGTCTTGATAGGAACTTTTACCGGATGGCAGGAACTTGAAGAATATGCCTTGACTCGTGTTGATGCTCATGGTACTTGGGAGTTGAAAATGCCTCGTACGCGAATGCACCACCAGGACCTATACAAACTGAAAGTATATTGGGAAGGTGGTTGTGGTGAGCGTATTCCGGCATGGGCTACTCGAGTGGTTCAGGATGAGGAGACAAAAATCTTTTCAGCTCAGGTATGGCAACCCGAAAAACCGTACAGATTCAGAACGACTCACTTCAAACCCCAGGTTGACCCGTTGCTGATTTATGAGTGCCATATCGGTATGGGGACTTCCGAAGAGAAAGTGGGTACTTACGAGGAATTTAGACTTAACGTTTTGCCCAGAGTGGCAAAATTAGGATATACAGCAATCCAAATTATGGCCATCCAGGAACACCCTTATTATGGCTCTTTTGGATATCATGTTTCCAATTTTTTTGCAGCATCTTCTCGTTTCGGTACACCCGATGAATTAAAGCACCTAATTGATGATGCACACCGAATGGGCATAGCAGTAATTATGGATATAGTGCATAGTCATGCCGTGAAAAACGAAATGGAGGGTATCGGTCTGTTAGATGGTTCTAAGGACTTATATTTTCATGCTGATGGTCGTCGAGAACATCCGGCGTGGGATTCATTGTGTTTCAATTACGGACGAAATGAAGTACTGCACTTCCTTTTATCCAACTGTAAGTATTGGCTCGATGAGTATCGTTTTGATGGCTTCCGTTTTGATGGTGTGACAAGTATGCTCTATCTAAGCCATGGTTTAGGTCAAGATTTTGGTGGATATAGCGATTATTATGATGGGACTCAAGATGGTGATGCTATTTGCTATCTGACTTTAGCTAATAAACTGATTCATGAAGTCAATCCTAACGCTATAACCATTGCCGAAGAGATGAGTGGAATGCCCGGATTGGCTGCACCCATCGAAGATGGTGGTATGGGATTTGATTATCGTTTGGCAATGGGAATTCCAGACTATTGGATAAAACTGCTCAAGGAGAAAAAAGATGAAGATTGGAATGTAACAGACATGATGTGGACATTGACCAATCGACGTCAGGATGAGAAGACCATATCATACGTAGAGAGTCACGACCAAGCTTTGGTAGGGGATAAGACTGTGATTTTCCGTCTGATTGATGCCAAGATGTATTGGCACATGATGGTGGATGATAATGATATGGATGTAAATCGAGGCATAGCTCTGCACAAAATGATACGTTTGCTTACTCTATCTACGCTTAATGGAGGTTATCTTAATTTCATGGGCAATGAGTTTGGCCATCCAGAGTGGATAGACTTCCCTCGAGAGGGTAATGGCTGGAGTCACAAGTATGCGCGTCGTCAATGGGATTTGGTAGATCGTAAAGACCTAAAATACAAATATCTCAATGCTTTTGATAAGGATATGATCACTTTGGTTAAGTCTGTGCTTCGTATCAACGAGGCTCCCATCATCCCGATTTGGGACAATCGTGGAGACCATGTTTTAGCATTTGAACGCAGACGACTGCTGTTTGTCTTTAACTTTGATAGTGACCGCTCATTTACAGACTATGGATTCTTAGTCAAGGAGGGAGAATATAAACTAATCCTTAATAGTGACAATCCAAAATATGGTGGATTTGGAACTGTGGATGACGCTATGACCTATCACACACAGCATGATCCCCTTTACGAAAAAGACGAAAAAGGATGGTTAAAACTTTATCTGCCAGCTCGCTCTGTTTTGGTCTTCAAACGTAATATGCTAAGCGGAAAAAAGAACAGAGAAGTGATAGAGCAGTAGATTAGATGAGAATCTACCCTTTATGAGCTTCAATTAAAAATAGTAAAATAATTCGAATATTTTTATGACAAAACGATTTTATTTAATTTTTACGCTTCTAATTGCAGTCTGTTCTTGTAATCTTAGCAATATACGTGCTCAGGAAATTGTAGTAGATAGTCTTCGATTTTCACTTAACGGTGGCACGCTTACTGTTGTTGGTGCGATAGATAATATTGAGACTGCTATAATTCCAAATAAAGTCCAGAACTATACAGTTACGAGCATAGATAATTATGCTTTTAGGGAACAAAAGAATCTTAAATATCTAGTCATCCCTTCTACTATAACTTCTATTGGAAACCAATCGTTTTATAAATGTACTGCATTAGAGTCTGTCTCTATCCCATCAAGTGTAACTAAAATTGGTAATCGCGCTTTTTATGGTTGTAATAAACTTTCAGGCATTACCATTTGTAGCTCGACACCGGCAACCTTAGGGACAGAGGTCTTTTCTAGTGTAGGAGGGTGTGTTATTTATCTTCCGGCTGGCAGTCGAAATCGCTATACGACGACCAACAATTGGAAGACTTATAATTCCCAATATGTAGAAATTTCCAATGGCGTAAATTTTTATTATGATGCTGTTAGATATCGAGTTAGGTCTGCTAACGAGGTCTCTGTAGAGGGTTCTAACCTTAGAGAAGTTATCTTGCCGGAGAAAGTCCTTTCTTATAATGTTACTAGTGTTTCATCAGAGGCATTTCAATACTCTGCTTTGAAAAAAGTCGTTCTTTCATCTACTATTAAGAGCATCGGAGACTACTCGTTTGCATATTGCAATAATCTCTCTACCATAATCTTAAAAGAGGGTTTGGAGACCACCGGTCGCTATTCTATTTATAACACCGGTCGCTATGCCAATGAGGACGGCAATGTATTTAGTTCCATAGAGATTCCTGCCACTGTCACACTCTTAGACTATGTGACATTCCGTTATTGTACTGCATTGCAAGAAGTTATTGTCCCGACTATGACCCCTTGTGCCATGGGTGATGGTGTCTTTTCCAAACTCAACAATAACGAGTTGCGTATCTACGTCCCTTATGGTGCTATCGAAAATTTCCGATTAGCACAAGGATGGAGTGAATATTTGGCCTCTGTTCGTAGTTTCTATACAGGAATGCGCTTTACATCATCTGCAATGCGCTATGAAGTGCTTTCTGCAGAAGATAATACTTTAATGCTTTGCAGCTCTGAAGCCTCTAAACTAAGCGATCAGATGACTATTCCCTCTGATGTTTTGGGTTATAGCGTAACAGCAATCGGAGACTCTGCATTCAAGGAATGTACTCATTTTAAAAAGATTACTATACATTCTGCTAAACCCATATTGCTTGCAGAAAATGCATTAGATGAAACTAATGATTGTCCCATTTATGTCCCTTATGGTAGTGTAGAGGCTTATAAAAGTGCCCCTGGATGGAAAAAATACGCTGATCGTATTGTTGGATTGATATTTAATAGTTCTAACAATGAGTTCCTTTATCAAGGAATTCGTTATCGCATCACTTCCTCAACACAGAATACTGTCAGCGTTATAGGTGCTGAAATCAATTATATTGACATCCCTGCAGAAGCAATGGGGTATCGTGTTACAGCAATTGCAGACCGAGCTTTTGCCAATACATCATCCATTTATACAGTCTCTATTGGTAGCAATGTTACTTCTATTGGTAGTTCGGCTTTTGAAAATTGCACTAATCTTACTTCTGTCACTTTGTCTAAGGGCATACAGACTATTTCCACTCGTGCATTTTACCGTTGTACATCTCTGACTAATGTATTTTTACCTCCTACAGTGACTGCTATAGGCGCGAGTGCTTTCCAATATTGTACAGCACTGGAGGACATCACTGTCAACAATTCTACACCCTCTACACTCGGTGATAGTGCCTTTTTTGACACTCGTGAGTGTCCTATCTTTGTTCCTATTGGGACACTTACGGCTTTCAAATCTCATGCTTATTGGAGTGCTTATTCACATCGATTGAAAGAGCTATCAGGAGAGGGAAGGGAGTTTGTCTATAATGGCATCTATTATATGATTACTTCTGATGAAAATCGAGAAGTGACTGTGATCGGAGCTGAAGACTTGACCGATATAAACATACCGGCTACAGTGATGGGGTACACTGTTACTTCGATTTCAGACTTCGCCTTTGAGTTCCGCTCAGACATTGAGACGCTTATCCTCCCATCCTCACTTAAGGAAATTGGAGTCGGTGCTTTTATGGAGTGCTATTCTCTTACATCTCTTGAGATTCCTGAAAGTATTACCCAAATAGGAAGAGAGGCATTTAGCTATTGTGAAAGTTTAGAACAAATCTCTATTTGGAGCAAGACAGTCAGCAATGTTGGAGTAAATGCGTTTGTACAGACAGGAGATTGTCCATTCTTTATTCACTATTCTTCCTATAAGGAACATCTTGTTGCGAATGGATGGAAAGACTATGCTGACCGAATGACCCCAATGCTTGATCGCGACGGCACGATGTTATATGAGGGTGTTCTCTATAGCAGAGTTTCAGATGAAGACAACGAGCATCTCTATGTTCGTTCTGCATCATCCTCTCTCGCCAATGTTGTCATATACGATCGTCTTTTGGACTACTACACCATAGATTCCATTGCGCCCAAGGCATTGCTTGCTCATCCATGTCTCTCAATCGAGATGGCAGAAGGCATTACCCGTATTGGAGAGACTGCCTTTGCTCAATGTCCACGACTTCGAGAGGTCACTTTGTCAGATCGTCTTACAGAGATAAGTCGTATGGCTTTCTTCGGTTGTAGTTCGCTCTCTTCCATAACTATTCCGGAGTCTGTAACTCGTATTGGTGAAGCAGCATTTAGTCTCTGTAGTTCTATAACAGATATTACACTTCACTCTGAAATTAATAGTATCGGTGCTGATGCCTTTGCAAATTGTGGTCGTCTCAGCAACGTACGTGTAGAGAGAGAAACTCCCATTTCGATCAATTCGAGGGCTTTCTTAAATTCCTATAGTGCAAAACTCTATGTTCCTATTAATTCCGTAGCACGCTATGCCACTGCTCCGGTTTGGAAAAACTTCTCAGTTATTGCTTGTACCAAAAATATTGGTTCTTTAGGATATGCCACACTCTTTGCAGACTACGATATAATAATTCCTAACGGAGTGACGGCATACTATGGTAAATATTATCCGGATTTACAACTTCTTTCTCTTATCCCTATTGATGGGGTTATTCCTGCTCGTACTGCAGTTATTCTTGCTGGGGAAAATGGTTCCTATGATTTGGCTCGTTCTGCAACCCCGGCAACGAACATAGAGGATAATGCCTTAAGTGGTGTCCTAACAGATACTCCTGTTTCGGCCTATACCGGTTTTATTTACACACTTGCCCTCGGTAGTCAAGATGTTGGTTTTTATCGCTATGTAGGAGAGACGCTCGGAGCTAACAAGGCATTCTTTGAGCTCGCATCCCGTATTTCAGTTACATGGGCTAAAGGTATTGAGACCTATGGTACAATTAAAGGTGGTGATGCAATCCATGTCCTTGACGCACCTCTCTCAGTTGGTAGTGAACTTAGTCTATGGACGCGAACACTCTTTAATCAAACCATGACCTACATGCAACCCAATTTGGCAAGTGCTAAAACTGATCCGTCTATCATGGTTGATTATAAAGTTGTTGTTGCTCCAGGCTATGACTTTAAACCTATCTCCGTAACATATGATTGTGCTAAGATTGGAACCGATGCAGGTCATTATTACTACGGTCACACGATCGATGGTGTAGAGAAGGGCGTTGTTTCTATGCCTAACTACTTTGTGCTTCGTAATGATAACTCAAATGCAGAAGAAGCTTCTCTATCTCATGAACATGATTTACGCAACGTAGAAACTGCAGATGAGACTTTCTCTTTCCGTATTTATGTAAATACTTCTACCAATAAGCAGCTTGCAATTGCTCGTGTTGTTCTTAATGGCTACCTTATGAGTGAGGCAGCTGATCCGGAGGCTGTACCAGCTATACGTATCCGAATCGGAGAGAGGAACGAACAAGTTAATGGTATAGAAAATCTTACTACAGAAGATAAGATGTATCAAGATTCTCCGATATATGACCTTGAGGGTCGAAAACACAAAGATGTTCATACTCCAGGTCTTTACATTCGTAATGGTAAGAGAGTAATGGTAAAATAATCATATCTGTCCGGATATATTTCAATTTCTTGAAAATATTGCCCGAAGTCCGTATATAATCGGTCTTCGGGCAATATTTTCTATTGGTGTCTAGTACACCTCATAAATCAATGATATCAAAGAATAATTTATTTCACTCATAACGAGATTTTTAAATTAATTTTAATTCCCAATTGGTCAATTAGAACGCGATGTCTTATTTATAAATTCTGTTTAGGTGTTTGTCTTTTCTTTTTGCTCATTTCTTATGTTTTTACGTTTATATAGCTCAGCTATACTCATCCATAATAATAAAGAATTCCTCTGTAAAATAATAAGACATACATAATATAATAATGACAGATAGGGGTAAAAGCATTCCAATTTTAGCAGACATTAATGATATGCATTATTTTTGTTTGGTAATACTTTTTGACATCCCAAATTAGAGGTGACACTTTTGAGGACTTATCAGACTATTTGCATATCTTAACACTACATGAAATTGCCATAAACGAAGAGAGTAATTTTAACGGACAGTAATGATGGAGTCTTTTATTAGGTGTTTTTCATTAGATATTTAACACTTAATTTTCTGATGATAAGATAAATATAATAATGAAGTCGAGGTACCATAAATAGACCTCGACTTCTTATTGAAAAAATAAAAAGTATAATAATACTCTCTAATGTAATTATGCTACTGCTAAACTGATAAGGAATACACCGGCAAGGGCTACAATGGCATAAAGCTCTGGGAATACAGCAAAGATTAGAGTTTTGGAAAATACATCGTGTCCTTGACCAATGGCAGCAATACCATTAGCACATACTTGACCTTGGCGTATAGCAGAGAATAAACCAACAAGTCCCAAAGCTAAACCGACACCCAAAACCGCTGCTGCTTGGATAGAAGTCATTTCTGGAGAAAGTACAACGTTGATATTTTGGAAAATGTAATAGCCGGCAAAACCATAAAGTCCTTGTGTACCAGGAAGAGCAGTAAGAACGAGGAAGTTTCCGAACTTATCAGTCTTTTTTAAAGCACCAAGAGCG
The DNA here is from genome assembly GCA_045576355.1 of Bacteroidales bacterium. GTDB lineage: Bacteria > Bacteroidota > Bacteroidia > Bacteroidales > UBA3663 > Liminaster. The sequence continues at coordinate 16,101 of JAZNGG010000052.1, read as the reverse complement.
GCATTTCCTGCAATTGTTACACCATAAGCAGAACCGATACCCGAAAGGGCAATCATTAGACCAATGCCTAAATAGGCAACCAAAAGATTTGCATCCATAATTTTTTACTTGTTTTTAATTGTTATTAATTGTTTAATTTTATTTTACTTGTTATAATAAAAACTCATGTGAGAACCTAATACTATTTATATTAGAAATAAGTATCTAATTTGGGACAGAAAAATTGAATTTTATTTTTTAAAAGGTTTGTAAGCATAACCGCCACCTTCGTAGCCTGAATTTTTGAAAAATTCAACGAACGTTAAACGCATAGGATGTACCATGGAGCCAAGAATATTCATAAATATATTCAATCCATGACCTATAACAAAGATGATAGTAGTAACTAAGAAACCAACTACAGGAATGTCCGGACTCATACCCGTTGCCAAACTATTGAATACACTCGCCAAAATACCTCCAGAAAGGCCAAGTGCAAAAAGTCGAACATAGGAGAGTACGTCACCCAATAATCCGGTAATCATATTATAAGCATCCCAAAGGCCAAGACCAATGTTTAGGAATACATTCTTACCTGGGCTATTGTATAGGAGTATCATACAACTAGCAACAATCATGAGAATCTTAAACCATAAGGAATCGGTCGATCCTGTAAGTGCTGCAAGAGCAATACTTACCAATAACATGATCCATCCTATGGTACTTACTGCATATTTGAATCCGAGTTGAATCGCAAAGTTTACAGCCTTAAGTATCATACCAAAGAGTATCTGCACACATCCTATAATGAGTGAAAGGTAAAACATGGCCTGATTGTCTTGAAATAGAAGGCTTTTCATCTTTTGGAAAAAAGGTAAATCTATATCGTACAGACTAAAGCCAAAGGCTGTCCCAGTAAGAGAACCACAAATCACAGTTGAAAGTCCAAAAAGAAATACTAACGAACTCTTGAATTCTGGATTAATAAGTCTAAATAGTTTGGTAAAGATGGGTAATGCAACCATAATGAGTAATCCATAACCCATATCGCCAAGACAAAGACCAAAAAATATGAGGAAGAATGGGGCAAAAAATAATGTCAAATCCAATTCTCCATACTTCGGCAACATATAGAGTTTAGTAAGTGGTTCAAAGAGCCGGAAAAATTTATTGTTGCTCAATTGAATAGGAATATCATCCTCTCGATTGGCAGATCTGGACTCAAAATAGATGCCTTCTGTATTCAATAAATCATCAATACTTTGCTTTTGCTTGGTCGGAACCCAACCTTCAAGTAACATGACTTTGCCCTCTGCTTCTCCGGCAGTGTTTAACTCTACGTTTTGTAAATCGATATCTTGACGAAGATAATACCATGCTTTTTCAAGAGTTGCATAATGCTGTAAGGCAAAATCACCTTGTTCTTCGAGCAATTTTTTCAGACTATCTTTTGTTCGTGTCTGTAGCATGATGAGAGTAGAGGCTGGACTCGGACAGATAGAATGTTCGGTAGCATTATTCATCTCAATTTTTTTATCGAGATGATTCACTGTAATATAGTAGGTTTTTTTCTTATCTTGACTAATTACATAAGCATTATAGCAACCTTCCCATTCAATATTATAATGTTTGTGAGGGATGCTCCAAAAACGAACTTTCCAACCGGCCTTTTCTAGGTTATCTAGAGTCATTTGCTCAAAATCTCCCCATGGGGTCATAAGCTTAATGTCGCTATCTAACTCGCTAAATATTTTTTCTTTCTGTGATATTTGGTCGCATAGTTCTTCCCAATTCTTACAGAGAATATTTAGTTCTGATGCAGATTTATTAAGTGCAAACTTATCCTTATTTTGTGAGATGCTTTCCATCTCATCTCGTTTAAGGATATTAGACATCTGAGATAAGATTTTTTTTAATCTATCTGCTTGTTGAATGTCTGTTTGAAATCGACTATTTTCAGTCAAATTACCCTCGCGTGTAGGTGTAACATGAAGAACTCCCAGCTCTTGTAACCGAGATAAGAATTGTGTATAGTCGCGATGATACACCAAAAAGGTGTAATGACTCATTTTTTCAATCATAATTCTCGTAATATAAACTCTCCGTCTGCATTTGGATCATTATCTGCATCAAGGTTTTCGAGCTCTGCTTTATGACGCTCTTGTGATGCTCTCATGATCTTTTGTGAGGACTTCGAGAGGTTATCTTCATCTTCCATGAATCTCTTGATTTTCAAGATGGCATCTTGGTATCCTGGTATTTGCACTTTTTCAAAAAGATTTACTTTTTGTGTAGTCTTTTTTCTTGCAAATTCCAAAACGTTGAGTTTCTGGGTCATGATGTCTCGTTCAATGCCTGTTTGAGCAAGAGTTTTTAAAATTGATATCCCATCAGCATACCAACTTGGGGCATCAAACATACTGAACGGATGCAATGTGAATTCTATATTGTCCAATTGAGGAACCAATACTCCGGCAATTTTTCTTTGTCGAAGTTTAACATCACTTATGCTCACTAAATTAGGTTCAAATTCATTCCATAGTGCTCGCATTGCATCATAAACAGCGATTTGTTGCTCCAGTTTTGCATCTAGTGCTACAGCATCGTCCTTGCAGCGTTTTACCTCCATGCGTAATGCACTTTCCTTACTTTTTAACGTAGGGAGAGTCCGTACTCGCATCTTAAGGTTTTTCTCCAAGTTTTGCAGCGATGTTTTATTATACTGAAACTTTATCATTTATGAAATAAATTTATTTATTAGGCCAATATTTATCTACTAATGCTTTTTTAACATTGACTTCTTCAGGCTTGAAGTGTGCAGCAAATAGCCCCCATACTTTGTCAAGCATTTCGTTGGTGTCAAGGTTTACGTCTATGGCAAGAATATCATTAGCATATTCACGTGCAAAAGCAAGACAACGTTCATCATAGTTTGTAAGATCAAATCCGTTTTCGCTTTTTGTTCTTGCATTACTTGCGTCAGAGTATAAGCGAACAGCGGCATTCATTACCTGTGGGTGGTCCTCGCGAGTCTTTTTGCCTTGAACAAGCTGTTTAAGACGGGATAATGAACGGAAGGGATCAACTATTACTTTTCCAATTTCAGAATCGCGGCGGAGAAATAATTGTCCTTCGGTAATATATCCCGTATTATCCGGTACTGCATGAGTAATATCTCCTCCGGAAAGAGTAGTCACAGCAATAATCGTAATTGAACCGCCTGAAGGGAATTGAACCGCCTTTTCGTAAATCTTGGCAAGATCTGAATATAATGAACCGGGCATTGAATCCTTTGATGGAATTTGATCCATACGATTGGATACTATAGCTAAAGCATCTGCATATGAGGTCATATCTGTCAGAAGAACAAGAACTTTCTCATTTTTCTTAACGGCAAAATATTCTGCCGCAGTAAGCGCCATATCAGGTATCAGAAGACGCTCAACAGGTGGATTCTCTGTAGTGTTGATAAAACTTACAATTCGATCCAATGCACCAGCTTCGCTAAAAACATTTTTAAAATAAAGGAAGTCATCATTAGTCATACCCATAGCACCAAGAATGATTTTATCAGCTTTAGCACGCATCGCAACGGTTGCCATCACTTGATTAAATGGTTGTTCTGGGTCTGCAAAGAAAGGAATCTTTTGGCCTGATACTAAAGTGTTGTTCAAATCTATACCGGCGATACCTGTCGCAATTAGTTCAGAAGGTTGTTTTCTGCGAACTGGATTGACTGAAGGTCCTCCGATTTCGATTTCTTCCCCTTCTACAAGAGGACCGCCATCAATAGGCTGGCCAAATGCGTTGAAAAAACGACCTGCTAATTGATCGCTAACTTTTAGTGTCGGAGCTTTTCCAAGAAAAACAACCTCAGCATTGGTTCTGATACCATTTGTCCCACCAAAAACTTGAAGTGTTACTTCGTTGCCAACGACTTTCACAACCTGGGCAAGTTGTCCGTCTATTGTGGCAAGTTCATCTGCTCCAATCCCTTTAGCCCTCAGTGTAACAGTGGCTTTAGTGATGGCTGATAGTTTGCAATATATTTTGGTAAATGCTTTCATTACAGAAATAAGTATAAGTTGTTTTTATTTGATAAAAATCAGTGATTTATCATTAACTCTTTTCTTCGATCATCTGATCAATCTCTTTCTCATATTTATAGAAATCATCAGATTTATACTCACAATAATTTTGCTGTTTACAAAGGTTTATAAGTCGCTTAAACCAATCCATAACTTCGTTAAAGTCTGTAAATTGGAATTCGGCATTACAAATATTCATCACACGAGAAAGGATGTATTCTTGTCGTTCGAGAGGACAAACCGAATCTATGGCATCGAAAGCATCTTGTTGCAAAATGACATAATCGATCAATTCTGATTTCCAGAATACTACATGATATTCAGTTGGCACACCATCATCACCTAAGATGTTAATCTGTTCGGAGATTTCCTTTCCTCTAAGCAAGCGAGTTTTCAAATCGTTGACTTTAGCTGTCCAATCCGGAGAGATTATATCGGAAATATACTTTTCAAATTCTGGATACTCGAGGTATTTAGAATATGAATCAATCGGGTTTACAGCCGGATAGCGTTTCCTGTCTGCTCGTTCCTGCTCTAATGCATAAAAACAACGGGCTACTTTCTTCGTATTCTCTGTAACAGGCTCTTTTAAATTACCGCCAGCAGGAGATACGGTACCAATAAATGTGATGGAGCCATTATCTCCATTATTAAGTATTACATAACCTGCGCGACCATAGAAGTTACTAATAATAGAAGAAATATCCATAGGGAATGCATCTGGACCAGGAAGCTCTTCAAGACGGTTACTCATCTCTCGCAAAGCTTGTGCCCAACGAGAAGTTGAGTCAGCCATGAGCAATACACGCAAACCCATTGAACGATAATATTCTGCCATTGTCATCGCTGTATATACTGATGCTTCACGAGCAGCAACAGGCATATTGGATGTATTTGCAATAATAATTGTACGTTCCATTAATGATCGTCCTGTATGAGGGTCAACCAATTCTGGGAATTCAGTAAATATTTCTACAACCTCATTAGCTCGTTCTCCGCATGCTGCCATAATAACAATGTCGGCTTCTGCTTGTTTAGAAATAGCATGTTGTAATACAGTTTTCCCAGTACCGAATGGTCCAGGAATAAAACCTGTACCTCCTTCAACAATCGGATTCACAGTGTCGATTGTACGAACTCCTGTTTCAAGAAGTTTAAACGGACGTGGTTTTTCTTTGTAAAGTGTAACCGGCATTTTTACGGGCCACTTGATCGTCATGTTAACTTCGTGTTCCTTTCCTTGTTCGTCAGTTAAAACAGCAATTGTATCAAGCACTTTAAATGGGCCGGCACCGACAATAGTTTTCACTTTATATGTCCCTTCCCACATAAATGGAACCATAATTTTGAGGGGTTGAAAGTTTTCTTCCACCGAGCCCAAATAATCTCCTGCTTTTACCACATCTCCTGCTTTTGCGATAGGAGAGAAGTCCCAAAGTCTCTCTGTGTCAAGTGGGAAATTGGATTCTCCACGTTGTAGAAAGACTCCATGTAGTTTGTCAAGGTCATTTTGAAGTCCATCATAGTTGTGCGCAAGCATACCGGGACCGAGTGTAACTTCTAGCATGTGTCCGGAAAATTCTGCTGTATCATCGATTTTGAGTCCTCGTGTGGATTCAAAAACTTGAACATATGCATTTTTTCCTGTTACTTTAATGACTTCCGCCATTAATTTTTCTCCGGCAGTCGAAATGTAGCAAATTTCGTTTTGCAAAACCGGTCCGTCAACTTCTACTGTTACAAGATTGCTGACAATACCTTTTACTAATCCTTTTGTTGCCATTATATAGTTTGATTTGATATTGCGTAATTTTTTAGATTCCCAATCATGGTGCGTAATTTTTGTTCACCTTTTTCAGAATCAAGATTGACCCATCGGGCAATGATATCCAAACAGACAATAAATGCAAATATGTGTTCTATGCCAAAATAATTGTCTTGAAACATTCCTTCCAGATGTTTCCATTTAAGTTCATCTAACTTTCGTTCTTTAGTCAAGACATCAGTTTCTGCAACAATCTCTAAAACATCTTTTACATAATCTATGTCGCTACCGATTCCCCAATCTTTTTCTTGACTTATGCGCAATGCATCTGCAATTTGACCTTCTCCGATAATATATGGTTCTGCATTAAAATTGAGGCGTCTGCAATTGGCAACTGTAAGAAGATTACCTAAGTTTAGGCAAAATTCGAACCATGAACGAATAGTAGGATGTTTACAATCTCTGAATAATTGTTTATAATATAAGTCGGATAGTCTGCTTTCCGGAAATAAACTACCCTTCACTTCTTCGTCAGCAGCATTAAAATGCATTGAAATGAAGCGTATCATATAAGTAGGGATGGAAACATCTGTCGATTCACCATTAAGTTTTATAGAATCTATGGCTTCTCGAAGTTGCTCAATAGTATATATACCTCCATCCTCCCACCGGGTTTCTTCTTCTCCTTTTAATAATGTAATAAGGTTCGTATTGTCATGTTTGAGTAAATAATACTCTAATAATAATCGGTCATTTTGGGAAACTGCTGACAATAATTCCTCCTTGATTTCTGTTGGAGAAAGAGCAATACTTTTATCTTCTGGAGATATGTCAGGAAGTCCGGCTATGAGATAATAGTAATTCATGCCACGTAAATAGATTTTGATATATTCTTTTTGGGGGAGGTGATTTTAATAGTCGAAGAATCTTATTCGATATAATTAAATCAACAGAGTTCCCCAAAAAGGATATTTATTTACTTATATAGAAGTTCTACTAAAGCAGGACGAAGGAAGTCTTTGAAAAGCTCTTCAAATTCAGATTCTCCAAAGACGATTTTATATGAGCCATCTGCCGGTTTTACAGAAAAAGAATGTTTGTAGCCATTAACTTCTTCAATTTTTACGCCTTTATCAAGTAAATCCTTAGCTTTGGTAGTGAAATAAGTGGTAAGAGACTGAGCATCTTCGCATTCAATGACTAAATCTTCTTTTTTACTCCACTCGGCTACAAGACGCAATATGAGTTCCTGCATATATTTCTTGTCATCAAGAACTTCTTTGACCACTTTCTCTACTATGCTGTTAGTAATGCAGTCTGTAAGGGATGTTTTGACAGCTTCCACAGTCTGTCCGGCATAAAGTTTGAGTTCATTGATGGTGTTTTGTTTCAAATCTTCATTTTGCTTTTTAGCCAAAGCTATGATTTGTTCTGCGTCTTTGTTAGCTTGTTCGATAATGTTTTTTGCATTGTTATTAGCTTCTGTGATAATAACATCTGCTTGAGCATTGCCTTTTTCAACTCCTTCTTTATAGAGTTTTTCTGTAAGGTCTTGAATACGTTTTTCCATAGTTTATTTATTAAAAAAATATAATCATTATAATTTTTCAAATAGGGATATTGATATATTAACCCTATTTAAAAATGTGTTTTTTCTAAAAATGTTTAACAAGTTTTTCTTAAAAACCAAAAACTCGGGTCAAAGATACGCAAAAGCCTTGTATTAGCCAAAAAAGAAACCGACAAAAAGATTTATAAAACATTTTAAATGCTTTTTTATCCTAAAAATTATATCTAATCTTAAAAAGTCGATTATTTCAAATAATATTCTTATCTTTGCTTCGAAGATTAATAATTATTCTTACCCTCTTATTTATATTTAAATGAAATTAAAGAATATAATTACCAAACATTTTTTTGGTTTTTTCATATCCATTGTCATTGCTTTTATCCTTTTTTTTGGAGAGCATAGCTTGTGGAGTCTGTTAAAATACCATCATCAGGAAAAAATACTGAAGCAGGAGATAGCAGCATATCGGGATTCTATAGCAAATTATGAGTCACAAATGGACGCTCTTGAAGGTGATGCAGAAAGTTTAGAGCGATATGCTCGCGAACAGTTGCTTATGAAGCGCCCCAATGAAGATGTCTATGTCATTAAATAATTCCAACTAAATAATTATGAATCTACTTGTAAAAATCTCTTATCTCTTGATTTTGATTTCGGCTATAGTGTTTTTGAAATACCCATTCTACGCACCTTATCTGATGTCTGTCGGATGTGCCGGCGTGTGTGTAGGCCATCTGCGGATGAGTTATACAGGAAAAAATCTTCGTTTGCGGCGTGCCTATAGACTTCGTCGGATTGTCCTTACAGTCTGTTATCTGAGTGCTGCATACTTTATGTTTTATCCAGGATTACGATGGGTACCGGTTATTTTGATTGCAGCTCTGATTGAGCTATACACCATTTGGATAATAACTAAAGAGGAGAAAAAAGAGACCAATAAATCTTAATTACTTCTTGTAAACATTCAATTTTAATAACATAATAAGTATTAACATTTTAAATTTATTAAAATCATTATTATCATGAAGAGATTATTTTTAATTCTGACAGCTGTGTTTATCGCTTTTGCTGGTATGGCGGCCCCTAAGAGTAAAAAGAAAGCAAAGGTTGATTTGTTTCCTGATGGTAAGCCTATTCCGGAGTGGTTTCGTCAGACAGAGAGTGTATCATTGGATAGTCTTGGCAAACAATACAAGATTACCGATTATGGCATTATGAATGATGGCAAAATCTATACTCGTGAGTTACAAGCCTTGATCGACCAGGTGGCAGCTGATGGAGGAGGAGTAATTGTTGTCCCTGAGGGAACTTTTCTTTCCGGAGCATTGTTTTTCCGCCAAGGTACTCATCTTCATATTAAGCAAGGAGGTACTCTAATGGGAAGTGATGATATTTCTGATTTTCCTCTTATGAAGACTCGCATCGAAGGTGAGACCTGCACATATTATCCTGCCCTTGTTAATGTGGATGGCTTGGATGGTTTTACCATATCTGGTAAGGGTACAATTGATGGTAATGGTCTGCGCTACTGGAAAGCATTCTGGTTACGTCGCAAGTGGAATCCTAAGTGCACTAATAAAGACGAACAACGTCCTCGTTTGGTGTATGTCTCTAACTCCAAAAATGTAACTATCTGTGATATTCATTTGCAGAACTCACCATTTTGGACTACACATATATATAATAGTAGCTATGTTAAATTACTCAACTTGTATATTTACTCCCCGGCTAAACCCGTAAAAGCACCTTCTACAGATGCCATCGATATTGATGTTTGTCATGATGTGCTGGTTAAAGGTTGTTATATGTCTGTCAATGATGATGCGATTGCTCTCAAAGGAGGAAAAGGTCCATGGGCTGATGATCCGCAAAAGAGCGAGGGTAATGGCAAGAATTATGACATTATTATCGAGGATTGCATCTATGGATTCTGTCATGGCTGTTTGACTTGTGGTAGTGAATCTGTTTATAATCATAATATCATCTTGCGTCGCATCGATGTCAATGATGCAAACAATCTTCTTTGGCTCAAAATGCGTCCGGATACACCACAGCGTTATGAGTTCATTACCGTGGAGGATATCAAAGGCAATGGAAAGAATTTCTTATTAGTAAAACCCTGGACTCAATTCTATGACCTAAAAGATCGGACAGATCCTCCGATGTCTTATTCGGATCATATCGTTATGCGCAATATTGATTTTGATTGTAACTATTTCTTCAATGTCAAAAAACAGGATGATCAATATAAATTGAGCAATTTTACATTTGAGAATCTCAATATCCGAGCAGCACATCCTGAATGTGATCAAACATTGGTGGACGGGTTTATATATAAAAATGTCAACGTTACGAAGTGGTAATTGGTATTGAGAAACCTACACTCATTATTAAATACAAACGATGAAAAGAACTATTCTGTCCATATTACTTTGGGGGAGTGTTTGTATGATGCCTTTTTTTGCATTCACGCAAACCCTCTCTCTTAAAGATTTAATATCCGGCAAATATACAGCAAAAAGTGTCCCGTTTTTTCGTTCGATGGCCGACGGGAAACATTACACTGCGTTGACTTCGGATGGTCGTGCGATAGTAAAGTATCAATATAAAGATGGTGTTGCTGTTGACACGCTGCTTAATCTCAATCAAGTTCGTCCGGAAAAAGGGTTGGATATTTCTGATTTGAAATTAGAAGGTTATGAACTGAGTCAGGACGAACAACGTCTTTTGGTATATGCCGAGTCAGAATATATTTATCGTCGTTCCTTCAGAGCTGATTATTATTATTATGTGATTGGGCGCGATTACTTCAAGCGACTTACTTCTGGAAAAGTGCAAGCCGCCACGTTGGCGCCCAATGGTCGTCAGGTCGCATTTGTTCGGGATAATAATTTATTTATAACCCGAGTAATGAGTGCAGGGATCGATTTGGCAGAAAGGCAGGTGACGGACGATGGCGAACGCAATAAAATTATCAATGCTGTGCCGGACTGGGTATATGAAGAGGAGTTTTCGATGAACTCTGCCCTTTCATGGAGCAGCGATAGTAAAATGCTGGCTTTTATCAAGTTTGATGAGACTCAAGTCAAAGAGTATCGTTTACCCCTTTATCGGGGTGCGGCTCCATCCAGAGATGAGTTCGAACTATATCCGGGAGCTTATGCTTACAAATATCCTGTATCGGGAGAAACTAATAGTTCTGTTTCAGTTTGGACGTACGATGTCTCTGATCGTAAGACCCGGCAGATGAATGTGGAAATTCCTCAAGAAGGCTACGTGCCACGCATCCGATTTACAGCAGATTCCACCAAACTCGCCATCATGACACTGGATCGTCACCAGGCTGACTTTAAAATGTTTTTTGCTCATCCCTATACGGGAGAATGCCGACTGATAGTCAGAGACGAAAATCCGCAGTATGTCAACCCATCCAACATGGATCTGATCCGCTTTTATCCCGATGGCTTTACATTTGTCAGCGAGAAAAGCGGTTGGCGTCATCTGTATTATTACAACATGGTTGGCACATTGCAGCGACAGATAACGCGAGGAGAATGGGACTTGACCGATGTTTATGGCTATAATCCTAAGACCCGCACAGCTTATATACAAGCTGCTTGGTTAGGAGAGGAGGCAGAGATGCCAGCACCACTCACTCGGGGAATCTATAAAGTGGATGCTAAAGGGGGGATGACACCTCTTTTCCATGGAGGGAAAGATGGCAAAGGCTGTCGAGGTACCCACTCTGCTCGTTTCAGCACCGGGTTCCTCTATATGCAGCATTTCTATAGCGATGCAGAGACCCCAATTCAGGTCACTTTAGAGTTGGTCAATGGACTGAAATCTGTAAAGGTACTAGAAGACAATGCTCATCTTAAAGCAGTTTTAGGCCTGTCTGAAACCTCCTCTTCATCGGCAGCCTTCCGTATGTCAGAGAGAGAGTTTTTCAGTTTTACGACTTCCCGAGGAGATGTTTTACATGGATATCTGACTCGCCCTTACGGATTTGACGCTTCGCATAAGTACCCTGTTTTGATGGAGCAATACAGCGGCCCCGGCAGCCAGCAGGTTCTGGATAACTGGAAATTCGGGTGGGAGCAATTTCTCAATCAGGAGGGTTATGTCGTAGCCTGTGTAGATGGGCGAGGCACAGGATCGCGAGGCGCCCATTGGGAGCGACAGACCTATTGTCGTCTTGGTGTTATGGAGTCTGAAGATCAGTTGGAAGCCGGACGATACATCGCATCTTTACCCTTCACCGATGAGAGTAGGATGGCCATTTGGGGGTGGAGCTATGGTGGCTATAACACGTTAATGACCCTCTGCGGAGACAATGACGTCTATAAGTGTGGCATGGCTGTCGCCCCGGTCACAGACTGGAAGTTTTATGACACGGTCTATAGCGAACGCTATATGCGCACTCCACAGGAGAACGCCGAGGGCTATCGTGCGGCGTCTGTTTTAGAGCGCTGTAAAAATCTCAAGGGTGATGTAATCGTCATCCATGGTATGGCAGATGACAACGTGCATCCTCAGAACACTTATGAACTGACCGAGCAATGGGTGCAGGCTGACATTCCTTTTGACATGCACCTTTATACTAACCGTGATCATGGTATTCGGGGGGGGAATACAAATCTGCACATTTACAAGTTGCTCTATCGTTATCTGAAAAGAAATCTTTAAAAACACCTTTGCCTGCTATGGCCGATATTTTACATTGTAACATTCAGTACGATCCCATCGAAGATGACCCTCGTTATGTCCACATTTTCAAGGAGGTCAATGAGCGAGTCCGGAGCCGCTACGGCGGAATGTCCGATCCGGGCTTGGTGCGAGAGATGTGGAATTATAAGAAAAGAGTGCTTCGCCTGGAGTATGGCATCATCTGGCGGTCTCCTGCAGATCTGAATCCATGCGTCTTGTTTGATTGAGAAATTGTTTTCAGGGGGGAGTGATGGTAACATATTATGCATTGAGGGGTGATGTCCGGTTCGGGCATTGCCCCACCTTCTTTCAGATGCCTCTATTCTGTAACAAAGACGCTTTTATGATTAGAATTATTATATCTCGATGGCAAAATCAGAAAAATAATTACTCTAAAAAGAGAAAAGAGACTATAAAGTGCAAAAAATCAGACGAAAAAGTAGTAGATTAACCAAAAAAACATTATCTTTGCGCTCGATTTTGTCGGAGATTTTCTCCGGTAAGTCATTAACACTTTTATTTATTTAATTTATTTTATGTCTAACAATTTAACTACAGCCGTAGAAAACTTCGATTGGGAAGCATATGAAAACGGCGAAACTCTTGGAGGCAAGAGTAAAGATGAATTGACAGCAAGCTATGAGAAAACTCTCTCTTCTGTCAATAACAATGAAGTAATCACCGGCACTGTAACTGCAGTAAACAAGCGTGAAGTAATCGTTAATATCGGTTACAAGAGCGAGGGTGTGATTGCCGCTTCTGAATTCCGTTACAATCCGGAACTCAAACCCGGAGACGAGGTAGAGGTTTACATCGAATCTGCTGAAAATCGTGCAGGTCAGCTCGTCCTCTCTCACAAGAAAGCTCGTGCAGCATCATCTTGGTCACGTGTCAATGAGGCACTTGAAAATGATGAGATTATCAAGGGCTTTGTTAAATGTCGCACAAAGGGCGGTATGATCGTTGATGTCTTTGGTATCGAAGCGTTCCTCCCAGGCAGCCAGATCGACGTTAAGCCGATTCGTGACTATGATGTATTTGTCAACAAGACCATGGAGTTTAAAATCGTTAAGATCAACCACGAATTCAAGAACGTTGTTGTTAGCCACAAAGCACTTATTGAGGCTGAACTTGAGGCTCAGAAGAAAGAGATCATGTCTCACCTTCAGAAAGGTCAGGTACTCGAAGGTACTGTTAAGAACATCACTACCTATGGTGTATTTATTGACCTCGGTGGCGTAGATGGTCTTATCCATATCACAGATCTCTCTTGGGGTCGTGTTGCCCATCCTGAAGAGATCGTTAAACTTGATCAGAAACTGAACGTTGTTATCCTTGACTTTGATGATGAGAAAAAGCGCATCGCATTGGGTCTCAAGCAGCTCACACCACATCCGTGGGATGCACTTGATGCAGAGTTGAAGGTAGGCGATAAGGTGCAGGGTAAGGTAGTCGTTATGGCCGATTACGGAGCATTTGTTGAGATAGCTCCCGGTGTTGAGGGCTTGATCCACGTTTCAGAAATGAGTTGGTCTCAGCACCTTCGTTCTGCTCAGGATATTTTGAAGGTGGGCGATGACGTTGAGGCTGTTGTTCTTACTCTGGACAGAGAAGAGCGTAAGATGAGCCTGGGTCTTAAGCAACTCAAACAAGATCCATGGGAGAACATCGAAGAGAAGTATGCCGTGGGTGCTGTTCACACTGCTCGTGTTCGCAACTTCACTAACTTTGGTGTATTTGTAGAGATTGAGGATGGCGTAGATGGTCTTATCCACATTTCAGATCTCTCTTGGACTAAGAAGATCAAACACCCATCAGAGTTCACTCAGATCGGTGCCAACATTGATGTTCAAGTTCTTGAGATCGACAAAGAAAATCGTCGTTTGAGCTTGGGACACAAGCAACTCGAGAGCAATCCTTGGGATGAGTTCGAGGGCATCTATGTTGTCGGTTCTATCCACAATGGTAAGATTGTCGAGTTGATGGATAAGGGTGCTGTAATTTCACTTCGTGAAGGTGTAGAAGGATTTGCTACGCCCAAGCATCTCGTTAAGCAGGATGGCACACAAGCTGCTACCGGAGAGGAACTTGACTTTAAGGTAATCGAGTTTAGCAAAGAGCAAAAGCGCATCATTCTTTCTCATAGCCGTATCTTTGAAGATGAAGCTAAGGCTGAAGCTCGCAAAGAGGCTGCTGCAAAGCGAGCAGCTAAGAAAGCTGAAGCAAAGAAAGAAGAAACTCCTGCCATACCTCAGATCGAGAAGACCACATTGGGTGATATCGATGCTCTTGCAGCACTCAAAGAGAAGTTTGCAGGCAAGTAAACCCCATTTTATACACAGGAAATTACTCTATTCTTATTGATTTCCTGTTTTTCTCACACTTTAGGCTGTGCCCCAATACTTTTTTGGAGCACAGCCTTTACTTTATACACCTATACATCTCGCACATAAATCATCTGTGGTTCGGGTCTATAGTGCGAATGTAAGTGCATAAATTTTTGTATTATTATCAGATGGCAAAAGCAGCCAGTCTTTGGAAAATAGATATATTCGATAAAGAGAGTCTAAAAAACATCTTCCATACACGATTTCAATTATAAAATATTAACACATAGATGTAATCCTGACTTTTCAATTTTTGTTGATAAATAATGTTTATTTAGGAGCAACAATGACTGACAGAAAATTATCTGTAAGATTAGTTAATTGAGTCAATTATAGTACATATACTTATTTATGACTTTACTCAGTGCGGTGTGTCACCTTACTCAGTACGCTGTGTGAGGTGACATAGCGTGCTGCGTAAGTTTATTCAGCGCGCTGTGTTTCCTGTGCATTTCTAATAATATTGACCTTTATAGAGAGAAAATGGAGACAGAATCCTAACGATATCTGCCTCCATTATGAGTATTAAAAGCCTAAAAAAGGAATATAAATATACCTTAATTACAAAATCTAATACAAATATAATGAATTTTCAAGGGCATGTCAAGAGGTAAATTTTGAGATAAATCATCAAATCTTAAAATTCTTTAAACAATGAAGAATTTCAAATAGGAGGTTGTCATCAAATTTTCATTTCGATGGAAAAGGTATGCAGTAAGGCTGCATATATTGCGGCGGTCGCTGCATGGCGAGAGAAGCTGGAAGCTGCGCAAAGCAAGTTGGCGTATTACCAAGAGTTGCAGGGACGGATTGCGGAGATAACCCGCAGCGAAATATCCGAGTTTATTGAGATAGACAAGAAGCGACTGAGAGATCTTGAAAAGGATGTGAAGAATGAAGAGCCCCGAGATGTCTATGAGTATATAGCTCAGGAGCTTTCTCATATTAGGATTACACCGGAGAGTTATAGGGCAGAAACCGGTTATGGTGTTTCTGAACAGAAGAAGAATGTCGGTGTGATTGCCAAGAAAGAGAACGGCGGTGTCAGCATCGAAAGAGCCGCAGAGATTATTGAGGAGTCGGGCGAGCTTGCGCGGTATGGTTTCCATGGCGATACAAACGATGTGAGAGATTTGATTATCGAAATACTATCAGCCGGTAATCCTCGATCTTACTTCAATAAGCGTAAAGAGGAACAGCTTGAAGAAGCCCGCAGGGAAGCCGAAGCCTCTTGGGAACAGTATGCGGAGGAGAAATATCATATGTCTCTTGAAGATGCTATTGCTTATGAGGAGACGGTCGTTCCGGAGTTAATAAGACATCATAAAAATTTTGATGAACAAGAATATTATAGTAGATTTGCAGACGAAATAATCGAACAACAAAATAGAGAAGACTATGCAAGATCACAACAAGGCGATGTCTCCCCAGGAGCAAGCGCGAGAAATGGCGGAAGCGGTGAAGTTTTGTCGCCGCAAGGGGTTAATGACGGAGGCGGAGTATCAGAAAGCGACACGAGGCAGCCGGACGGAAGTGTTGGAAATGGCTTGCCGAGCAATAGCGCGGAAGCAATTGTATCTGAAGGCACATCCGGAGGAGGAGTAA
>JAZNGG010000051.1:0-10203 GCA_045576355.1 Bacteroidales bacterium | reverse complement strand
TCCGATAGTCCATTATCGCAACAGTGAGATTCTTGATTCGGCACTTACGTTGCGAGGAGTTCCGCATGAGTATCATCAGTATAAGAGAGGAGGACATGGCTTTGGCGCAGATCCTAATAAGGCCCATGCAGAGTGCATCGTTTGGCGAGATTCGTTTTTGCAGTGGCTTTCCGCTCAGAAACTTTAGTTCATTTTTGTGCATTGAAACCTTTTAAATCACCCCAAACATAAAAATAATGACAGACAGCTTTGACGATATCCGACCTTACGTTCAGGAAGAGATCGCTCCTGCCATGCGACGTATAGCTTCGAGCGAAGTTTTCCCTTTGATAGCCTCCTTTGTCTTTCCGGGAGAGAATGTAGAGGACGTCCGCTCTTTGGTAGCCTCATTGACTACGATAGAGGATTTTCAGGCTCGGGTAATGAGCCCCTTTAATGATCAGGTAGTCAAAAGGAGCATCACCCGGTTTACGACCGATGGTCTTAATCGGATCCATCGTGAAACTCCCTATCTTTTTGTCTCTAACCATCGGGATATCGTTCTGGACTCCAGTTTGCTGCAGAATGTCCTGTTTAAAAATGGATTCCCGACGACAGAGATTACCTTTGGCGCCAATCTGATGTGCACACAGCTTATTGTTGACATCGGGAAATCCAATAAGATGTTTCGTGTCGAGAGAGGAGGCACTCCAAAAGAGTTTTATCGATGCTCTCTTCATCTCTCTGAATACATCCGTCATGTCTTGTGTGAGAAAAAGCAATCTGTATGGATCGCCCAGCGTAATGGCCGCACCAAAGATGGCAATGACAAGACCGACCAGGGCATCATAAAAATGTTTGCCATGAGTCATCGTGGAGACAAAATCTCTGCTTTGTCTCAGCTTCGGATTGTGCCGGTTTCTGTCTCTTATGAGTGGGAGCCTTGTGACATGCTTAAAGCGTTTGAGCTGTATATCAGTCGTTCGCAAAAATATATCAAGCGTCCCGGAGAGGATGTCAATAGCATCTTGACCGGCATTGTTCAGCCTAAAGGGCGTGTCCATTTTGAGATATGCCCTCCGATAGGGATTGAAGAGCTGATGGTATTTAGTGATTGTACCCAAAATGAGTATCATCAGCAGGTGGCCCTTCTTCTAGATAAACGCATTCACGAGCATTACAAATTATGGCCTAATAACTACATAGCCCATGATTTACTTTATGGTCAGGATGCCTATTCCTCTCTCTACACTGCGGAGGAGAAAAAGGCTTTCATCGAGCGGATGAAAAAACTCAATGAGATGGCCAGCCTGGAGAAATATGATGTTGCCGAACCGGATGTACTGAATGAGATATTTTTAGGGATCTATGCCCATCCGGTCAGAAATAGGGGTTGAAGGGTTGAGGGGTTGAAAAGTTGAGGAGTTGAAGGGTTGAGGGGTTGAAATAGGATAAACCTTTAAACTACTCAACTTCTAAACCAAACAGGGGCTATGCCCTGCGATGGCTGATGGCGATGGTTTTTCATCTTTGCTCTTTCTTCTTTAAGTTTTATTTGGTCGTGGGCTTCGCGTGCTGAAAAATAAACTTCTCAACCAAACAAGGCGCAGCCCCTAATCTTCTCAACCAAACGAGGCTATGGCTAAAAATGTTTAAAATAATTGCCGGAGCACCTCCGGATAAATGCTTATAAAAAGGATGAAATCTCCAATATTTCTTCGCTTGTATGACTTTTTTGAGTCACATCGCAGGCTGTTGTTCGGCATTGTGATGTGTGTCGTATTGCTTTTGTCCGGCTTAGTCACCCGTCTCTCTTTTAAAGAGGATATTACAGACTTTTTGCCGGTCGATCGGGACTACAAGCAGGCGATGCAGATCTATCAGGAGGTAGCAGCCGGCGACCGGGTCGTCTTACAATTTTCGTTGGCAGACACAGCTGTTGTCGATATGCCCCATGTCGCCGATGCTGTGCGTCAATATGGCAGTTTGTTAAAAGATCGGGACACGGCTCACTGGGTCGCAGACTGGCAACCGCAAATAGATTATACGCAAGTCTCAGAGGTATTTACGTTTATCTACGAAAACCTCCCTTATTTCCTTACCGAAGAAGATTATCATCGGGCAGACAGTCTTTGGGCTACCCGCGAGGACTATGTTGCTCATCGTCTCTCAGTGGTCTATGACCGGATGTCTTCTGCCTCCGGGGCTTTCATGCAGCCGATGTTGCAAAACGACCCCTTGGGCCTGGGGAGTCATCTGGCTCAATCGCTCCGCTCGTTTCAGCCACAACTTCATTTTGAGCAGCACGATGGTTATACGTTTATTCCGAACGGCAAGTGCTGTCTGGTGACGATTACATCTCCGTTTGGAAGCAGTGAGACCCAGGGCAATGCTGCGCTTCAAAAGATGCTGTTGCAGACCGGCGACGATCTGCGGGCTGATGCCCGTTATGCAGACATCCGCTTGCACTTGGTCGGATCGCCGGTCATCGCAGTCTCCAATGCCGATCGGATCAAGCAGGATAGCATCACGGCTGTCCTCATCTCTGCCGTCCTGATATTGCTGTTGCTGTTTTATGCCTTCCGTGATCTCCATGCCTTGTGGCAAATACTGATCTCCACCGGCTTCGGATTTCTTTTTGCTCTGGGCTTTTTGTCCCTCTTCAGGGATAGTATTTCGCTGATCGTTTTAGGCATTGCCTCCGTGATCATCGGCATTGCGGTCAACTATCCGTTGCACTATGTCTGCCATCTCCGCCACCAGCCGGACAGCAGATTGACCCTCCGGCAACTCATCACCCCTCTTTTCATAGGCAATGTGACCACTGTCGGTGCTTTTCTCACCCTGCTCCCTCTCGATGCGACAGCCCTGTGTGATCTCGGGCTCTTCAGTGCGCTGATGCTTGTGGGAACGATCTTGTTTGTCCTGATCGTGCTGCCACACATCGTGCGTGGCGAGCAACTCTCCGATGAGACGCTGCGGCAGATCGGGCACCTCGATGAAGATCATCATTTCTCCGATCGCTGGACTCGACACCTGGTGCGTAGCCGATGGAGCCTTGCGCTTTTGGTGGTTGTGACCTGCATCCTGGGCTATTATAGTTCGCACACCTCTTTTGACACCGATTTCAGCCACATCAACTATATGACCGATCGGCAGCGCAGCGACCTGGCCTCCCTCTCCGCTTGGCAAAAGGAGCCTACGGGGACGGTGGTCTATGTTGCAGTCTCATCGCCCGATGTGGAGCGATCCTGTCAAGCCATGGAGCGCTTGCAGTCTGTGATCCGGACATTACCTAAAGATACTTTTCAGATCGAGGAGCGCAACCCGTCCTGCTGGCTCCCCTCGCGTGAGCTTCAGCAGCATCGGCTCTCCCTCTGGCGGAATTTCTGGCAGAGACATGGCTATGGTGCCGGTCTCCCGGAGGAGTTTCTCCGTCTGGCTGCTGAGAAAGGTTTTACCTCCGAGGCATTTGCCCCGCTCGATGCCCTGCTCCGCGAGGATTTGCCACTGCTGGATGCAGAGGATTTCCGGCCTCTTACCTCCACGATCTTGACCACGATGGTGCGTGACTCTCTGCTTGTAGCGCAATATACGGTCGCTCCGGCCGCTGTGGAGCGATTAGAGACAGCCTTGAAACAGGCTGCCAGCACTCTCGCTCGGGGCGAGCAGACTGCCGATGATCGCCTCTCAGGATGTGCAGTCCATGTCTTTGATCTCCCCTCGCTCCATGCCCGTCTGGCACGTGGGTTGTCTGATAATTTTAACTACATCGGTCTCGCCTGTGGAGCCATCGTCTTCCTTTTCCTATGGCTGTCATTCCGGCGCCTGGAGATCGCTTTTGTCGCTTTCCTCCCCATGGTGATCGGATGGATCTGGATATTGGGATTGATGGCTTTATTAGACATACGGTTTAACATCGTCAATGTCATCCTTGCCACATTTATCTTTGGACAGGGAGACGACTACACGATCTTCATCACCGAGGGTCTCATCCGCGAGCATCGTGAGGGGCATCGTGTCCTGGTCAGCTATCGCAAGAGTATCTTGCTCTCAGCTCTCATCATGCTGGCTGGCATCGGGTCGCTCATCTTTGCGCAGCATCCCGCCATGCACTCCCTCGCAGAGGTCACCATCATCGGGATGCTTGTCGTCGTGGTGATGGCATGGTGGATCCCTCCGATGCTTTTCCACTGGCTCATCCGCGTCGATGCACCCCTGCGGCGCTATCTGACGAAAACCTCCGAGCAGCCCTCTGAGGCTGACGTATAAACAGTAAAAACACTATAACACTCATAAATATAACACATCGTAAACTATGAAACAACGTATCTTAAGCATCCTCGATGAGGCGCTCCCCCTGGTGGACCTTCAGTCCGAAAGACTTTATGACGAGCTGGACTCACTCGGAGTGACAACCATTCTGATGGAGTTGTCAGAGGAGTTTGACATAGAGCTGAGCGCACGTGATGCCACACCCCGCAATCTCCAGTCGGTCGATGCCCTGGTCCAGATGGTCACACGCAAATTAGCCGAGCGCGACTGCCGATGAGAGAGACCTTACTGCAGTGCCTGGCTGACCACGCCCTGACGCAGCCGGACCGCATCGCCATCGTCGCCGGCGGTGAGGAACTCACTTACGGAGACCTATATCGGCTAGTGGAGGGCTATGCCGCATTTCTCTCCGGACAGGGCGTTACAGCCGGAGACGTCGTCATGATCCGCACCATGCAGCGGGCAGAGTATTTTATCGCCTACTTTGCCATCCATCTGGTCGGTGCCATAGCAGCCCCCCTGGAGAGAGATGTCACCTCTGCCACCATGCAGCATGTCGCCCGACAGCTCGGAGCCCGATGGGCTGTCTCCGACCTTCACCCTGAGGGAGTGACCACGCTCGACTCGTCATCCATCCTCTCCGATGCTCGCTTGTCGGTGCGTCCTGACAGCAGCCGACAGCCCCGGCCCACCGACACGGCCGACATCCTTTTCACCACCGGCACCACCGGGCGCTCCAAGGGGGTCATGCTCTCTCATCGGGCATGGATGGCCAATGCCGACAATCTCATCCATTCGCAGGGCTTCTCTTCTGAACTGATGTTTATCACCACCGGGCCGATCAACCACATCGGCAACCTCTCCAAGGCCTATCCCGTCTTTCTACTTGGGGCGACGCTCTACGTCATGGAGGGGATGAAGAGCCTCGAGGACTTCTATCTCGCCCTGGACTATCACTCACCTCGCGTTTCATCGCGCCTCAAGAGAGCTGCCTTTCTCGTCCCGGCGAGCATCCGGATGCTCCTGCAGATGACGGGCGATCGACTCTCTACCTACTCCGACGTCATTGACTTCATCGAGACCGGAGCGGCACCCATTGCTCAAAACGACATGCAGACATTGGCTCGTCTTTTGCCCCACTCTCGGCTCTTTAATACTTATGCTTCGTCGGAGACCGGCATCCTCTGCACCTATAATTTTAACGATGGCATCAGCCATGCCGGTTGTGTCGGTCGTGTCATGAAGTACTCGCAGGTCTTTATCACAGACGATGAGCGCCGAGAAGTGACCCGACCGGGCGTCATCGGCTTTGTCACCTGTCGGGGAGCGACCCTGATGAGCGGCTATGCCGGAGACGAAGCGCTGACCCGGAGTGTGCTGACCGATGCCACCCTATACACCACCGACCTGGGCTATTTCTCTGCCGAGGGGCTGCTTTTCCTCACGGGGCGGCAGAGTGACATCATCAATGTCGGGGGGCTAAAGGTCTCTCCCCTGGAGGTGGAGGACGTGGCGATGTCGATGCCGGAGGTCAAAGACTGTCTCTGCATAGCCCGCTCCCATAAGGTGATGGGGCAAGCCTTAAAGCTCTTGGTGGTCCCGGCAGCAGGACACCATCTGGATAAGCGTGCCCTTGCGACCTATCTGAAGAGCCGCCTGGAGAGCTATAAAGTGCCGCTCCTTTATGAAGAGATCACAGAAATCCGCCGCACCTATAACGGCAAGCCCGACCGCAAGGCTTACGCCGAGGAGTGACGGCAGGGGAGAGATGCATTCTAACTCCGATCCATTAACCTTGGTTATGATTTAACCCCAAGCGATCATTAGAGTGTTAATTACTTTTTTGTTAATATTGCCGTTAAAAGTTGGCAGTGATGTATAAAATAATGTTCGACAGCTATATGACGGCTGTCGAATGCTTTTTTTATTATTACTGTCCGATAAAAATCAAAACTCAAAAAAATAGTTGCTCGGCTACTGTCAAACAGTGGTCGAGTTCGTTATTTTCAATTACCTTCCCCCCTTAATCAAAAAGCGAGAGTTGTTGTGGTGGTTTAGAGGCGTTTTCAACTATTCTGTCCCACTCCTTTTGAGGATAGTTGAACAGGCTGTAAAAATTGACATGTGACCGATAATATAAGATAAAATGGGGATCTACTCATACGTTCTGAAGTGTAAAGTCATGGATGGCTAACTTTTGAGATATAAGTACTGATCCATCTATCAACACGAGCCGACGCGTGATGCAACGCAAGCCGACGCGTGAAATACCCCCTCCGGACAGTTAAAAATTTACCGGACACATATAATTTTTTTTGAGTTTTGATTTTTGTCGGACAGCCGATGAAAGAGTCAAAAAAGGGGTTTGTCAAACGATAAAATCCTTAAACATAGGGGTAAAAGTATGTTTAGCGGACAGTAATAATTATTTTTGTAAAGAGATGCAATATTATTATTCCTCTTTTGAGAAAATATAATTGATTATATTAGGGTTTATCAAATAACAGCATTATATTTGCCAACGTCCTATTTATTTTTCTTTATGCGTTACATTTATTTTGTCATCTGCACGTTGTGTCTGTTATTTTCAGCTTGTACCCACACTTATGAAGAGGAGTTGATGAGAGCCGAAAGTCTCATTCAGGAATATCCAGACTCATCATTGTCTATTTTGCAAGATGTCCCGTTCGAATCTATTGAGAGTGAAGAATTGCGAGCTCGCTATGCCTTATTCTATACTATGGCACAGCACAAATCCTTTATAGATATTGCCAATGATTCGCTGATTTCCATTGCTTCTGATTATTATAATTACCATAGAGATAAATATTATCGAATGCTTGCCAACTACTATCATGCCTATATATGTTACAACATGAATCAATATTCCCGAAGTAGTTTGTTGTGTTTGAAGGCGGAGGAAGATGCCGAAGAGCTTGATGATCATTTTTATTTGGGTTTGACTTATTGGCTTTTGGGTGATATTTATTTGAAATCACATAATGGAGTACAATTCCTATATTATTCGCAAAAGGCATTGACAGAATTTAATCAGACAGAGAAAGAGCGATTTAAGAATGATGCCTGTATTAATGTGGCATTGGCTCTTAACGCAGTATATGATTTCCAACAATCATTGGATAAATGCCTTATCGAATTGGAAAAGGCTGAAAAGAACAACGATACCAGTTATACTGCAAAGATTTTACAAGTATTGGCGGGAGCACAAATCGGGCTTCAAGAATATGAACAAGCAAAGCACACTTTATTAAGATTGAGCCAATTGAGCCGACAAACACCGTGTTTTAGAAGTGAAGATTGTGTTAATTTGGCTATGTTGTATTCTTTGAACAAGTCTACCATAGATAGTGCACAGATTTACCTTTCTTTGATTCCTTCTCCATCTTCTACCAAACTTCAATTGAAATATACATACACCTTGCTCAAAATATGCGAAGCGAACAATGACTTTGACGCTTATGTAAATTACTCGCGAAAGATATTTGCCCAAGAAGATTCTCTTTTCATCAATGTCTCTCAAAATAAAGTGACAGAGACGATGAAGGAGCATTATCAAATCCGTGCTATGGAAGAAATGGAGCAGAGAATCAAAGAAAAGGAGACATTTATTGTTTTATGCATCATTTTCTTTTTGTCGATATGTTTATTGATCGTAGCTTTCAAACTTTACAGAAGCAGACAATGTGAAAAGCAACTTCGTTTGGAAAATACAGTTTCAACATTACATGAACAAATGGAAATTTACAGATCGTTGCATATTCAGAAAAGTGAAGAAATGGAGAGAGTGATCAAAGATTCAAATAAAAATCTCTACAAACAAAAAACTCAAATCGTAGCAATATTCAGAAATCAGTATGAAAAGATAAATAAAATCCTCTCTCTGTATGCTGAGGACCCGCAGTCTTCATACACACAAAAGGAACTTATCAGAGAATTGGATAGAACCATTGATTCCTTCCATGCCAATAAAACCATGAAACAAATGGAAGAGTATGCAGACAAATATTTGGATGGAATAATGCAAAAACTTCGAGCACATTTTACAACATTTAGCGAGCGAGATTTTGCATTGCTGTTGTATCTTATTGTAGGATTCACACCCAAGGCAATTTCGCTATTTGTCAAAGAGACCCCAAAGAATATTTATAATAGAAAATACAGACTGAAAGAAAGAATCGAGAAATCTTCCATCGAGAATAAGCAAGAAATCATTCAAACCATTTTCGATGAAGTGAAGCTATAATCACCTTTTTTTTGCATCCCTCTCTTTTTGATCTCTGAAGTGATCCCAAAAGTTGGATGGGTTAATAGAAAGGTCTATTTTTGAGGGTTCAATCCGAATTATTTCGAAATGTTGAACAGTTGAGGAATTTTTAATTTTCTTCAACTGTTTATTTTTTTTATTATCAGTGTATTATATATGAGAGGTGAGGAATAATAAATAGGCTTAAAATTTGCAGAAGAGATTGGTGTGTCGTACTTTTGCATTAGTAAATCAATTCTTTTATTAAGATGAAAAACAGCGGTTTCGGCATTTTTACAAGTGCTCAGTTGCCGGCAGGAGAGAATAAAATCTCAATCACTCCCAATATCCCATCGGGGTTATATGTTGTAGAAATTGTCATTGAAGGGATTGTCTATAGTCAAACCATTTATAAAAAGGAGTAAAAATGAAGAGGTTTTTATTAGTTATCTTTTTTAATATAAACATTTTTTTCTAACTTTGTTGCGGTTACACTCTTTGTCCTGGCTTTTCTTCTGTCAAAGCCCAGACATATACAGGAGAGTTGAACAAATGTGAAGATGAATTTGGCGAGTATTGGTCCAGCACATCTTGCGATATGGTAACGGGAGTTGTGGCATGTTCTGTTTGTTGTAAACAATATGACGAAGACAAGTTTGATGAATGTCCTTTTACCGTAATCTGTGAGGAATGTGAATACACTTACCATCCGGAACTTGAGTCTTGCTTATGTGAACATCCCTTTGATGAGGGAGGAGAAAATGTTGATGACGAAATCCTCGGTATGACCGGAAGTGGCGGCGGAGGAGGAGGAAGCGGATCCGGAGGAAAACCGTCTGACTCCGGAAATAATAACAATAATAATGTTAATGACTCCATTCCTGAACGCACATATATATCTAAAGAGACTTTGGAGGAATCAACCCACGATGCAGTGCAAAAAATGATAGATCAATACGGCTTAAAACAACCTACATGTAATTTAAGTGTTCAAGAGGCATTCAAAAATATATTTGGATTTAATCCTATGGATGGTATGCGAGCAAACGATATGGTTGATTATTGGAAAAACTCTTCCGATTGGGTCAACGTTTCAATGTCGGAAGCGATGGCGCGTGTAGAAGACGGGTATTTTGTTGTTGCCGGATGGGAGAATCCTACAGGAGAAAGTGGGCATGTGTCTGTATTGGTATATGGATCAGGATATAGTTCTTCTTGGGAAGGAATTGTTCCATATACAATGGATACAGGTCGCAATAAAAGGGAAACCTCTATTAGGATCTCAGAAGGCTTTTCTAAAAAAATCAAAAATGAAACCTTCTTTTATTATTATGATAATTAATGAAATCAAAATTAAATAAGAAAGATATATGAAAAAGCTAATTTTATTTATAATCTGTGTCCTGCTAACCTCAAATCCTTTGTGGGCACAATCATCACTACAGCCATTTGACTCAACTGCAGTAAAACCCGGTTTTTCCGTTAATGGAGACTTGAAAGTCTGTATAGAGATGATATATAGCAAATCTCTTACGGATTCCACTATTTATTTTACGGATACGATCCAATTAGAAAGAGATACCTATGAAAACATAAAGCCGTATATATTGAAAGGAACGGTCCCAATTCATGATTCCTATGAAGTGCGTGCTCAATGGTATAATAATTGGCAAGATCCCGGAGAT
>JAZNGG010000050.1:0-56713 GCA_045576355.1 Bacteroidales bacterium | reverse complement strand
CATCACATAGGCATTGAAAAGGTGCCCAGGCGCAGCACTCTGTCCGATGCCAACACCAGACGCTCGGAGAAGTTCTTCGAGGACGTTTACCGTGACCTTTACCAGTCGAACAAGAATAAACTTTCTTCGGACAGCCGCCGTAACGGCACAGAGGAATGGGTGAAAAGGCTGAGAATTATTGATTCCACGACCATAACCCTGTTTTCCAACGTCATATTCAAGGGCGTAGGCCGCCATCCGAAGACAGGAAAGAAGAAAGGTGGCATAAAAGTCCATTCTGTCATTCATGCCAACGAGGGCGTTCACTGCGATGTTAAGTTTACCTCAGCAGCCACCAACGACTCCTTTATGCTTGCACCGAGTCATTTCCGGCACGACGAGATTATTGCCCTCGACCGCGCATACATCAACTACGAGAAGTTTGAGGAACTGACGGAGAGAAACGTGGTGTATGTCACGAAGATGAAGAAAAGCCTCAAATATGAGGTCCTGGTGGACTGTATGGACATGAATCCCGATGGGCTGATGGAGTACCGTGAGCAGGTGGTCGTTTTCAGGAAGGACGATGTCAACCACATTGCACGTATCATCACATATGTGGACATCAAGAAAGGAAAGACTCCCAAGTTGGTCTCGCTGCTCTCCAACGACTTTGACATGCCTATGGAAACCATCGTGGCCATATACCGGAGACGATGGCAGATAGAGTCGCTCTTCAAGCAGATAAAGCAGAACTTCCCCCTGAGATACTTCTATGGAGAGTCTGCCAACGCCATCAAAATCCAAATATGGGTCACTCTGATTGCGAACCTGCTGCTGTCACTGCTCCAAAGTGCCCTGGAAAGACGTTGGAGTTTCTCGGGCCTGGCGACAATGGTGAGGATTGTCATGATGGAGTACCTCAATATGGACACATTCTTCAATATGCCTGACGCAGACATGAAATTGATGCTTGAAGATGCGGCAGAATCGCCTCCAGGCACCTAAGAAAACTGAAGTGGAGGCTTGTCGCAAGTAATAAAACATCCCAACTTCTGTGTTACAAAGAGTTGGGATGGGGATGTCTATGTTTAGCGGACAGTAATATTATTAAATAATTGGAGTTCTTCATGCTTATTTAAAGCGTTCTTATTATCTATGTAAAGGGATGACTATAGTTTTATTTATAGATGAATGCATTGAGCATAGGGCAAGATTCATCAACAGGAATTGCCCGTTTGGCATAAGACGGGCGAGAAGAAGGCGTACTATCGTATAAAGAGTGCTACTCTTAAACCTCTAAACTCCTAAACCAAACGAGCCATCGCATGACGCAGCCCTTAAAAACTTAAACCAAGAATTAAATAAAAACGAAAAAAGGGGGTGTGTCTTGCTCGACGCACCCCCTTTTTATGGCTTCTTAAAATTGCCTCATCTTTCTTATACCGGTTTTCTTCTCTCTCGGTATAAACGTGTAGTTACTCTCTCTTCTTTCTCCAAACGATGTAATTTAAATTTTTCGGCATGGGTTGCTCACCACAATAATATATGTCCTTACCAAACTCATGGAGGTCGCCGGCGGCATCAATGGCCCAACCATAGGCTGTGGAGCCCATGAGGTAGATGGCTTGATCTACGCCCAGGTCAACCAACGCCTGCGCGAAGTCATGCAGGGTGGTCTGCGTGAGACTCTCTGCCATAAAGATCTCTCCTCCCCGATCGCAGAGGGCTCGACGGATGGAGGTGCCCGGAGGACGATTGTCCACGACGCGCCGGTCGGCGACCAAAGGATACTGTCGGAAGAAGTAGCCCCCCTCATGGGTAGCTTGCTCAAAAAGCGGAGAGTTATCTGCCACACCGATGGAGACTTTCCCCCCTATGGAAGCACAATAGCCTTTCTTGGAGAGCCCCCAGGCTCGCGGTTCGCCGCGGAGTACGAATGCCCCGACGATGCCGCCATTGTCGGCACGGATGTCGGCAGCGCAGGCTGCGTAGATGATGGTACGATCCTCACGATCTAAGGGACCGATGTGGAGCGTGAGCTCGGCAAGGTGTGGGATGTAGAGGCGCAAAGGGATTTCTCCAGCAGTCTGATCGAGGATCTCAGTAAAACCATCGAGGGGAGTATGAGTCAAGCGGCTGAGGGTATGGGGGCTACGCCCTGTTTGG
Source organism: Bacteroidales bacterium (assembly GCA_045576355.1). GTDB lineage: Bacteria > Bacteroidota > Bacteroidia > Bacteroidales > UBA3663 > Liminaster. The sequence continues at coordinate 54,565 of JAZNGG010000050.1, read as the reverse complement.
TTTAGAAGTTGAGGGGTTGAGGGGTTGAGGGGTTGAAGGGCTGCGCCCTGCGATAGTTGTTGGCTGTTGGCTGATGGCTCTCCCTGCAGATGGCTGACATTGGGGTCAGAAGACAAGGGTTGAGGCGGAGTGTCCTCTGTGCGGAAGAGCAATAGACTCAGCAGGAGGACAAGCACTGCCCAGCCCAAGAATTGGACCAAAAGGCGCATAAAGGATGAGGGCAAGGGGCTGCGCTCGCGATGGCTGTTGGCGATGGCTGATGGCTTTAAGGGTTTCGCCCGCGATGGCTGTTGGCTTTGGCTGATGGCTTCTCTGTTATCTGTTCTCTGTTCTCTGTTCTCTGCTTTCTCCTTTTCATCCGGGTTCTCGCCGAGGACGCGGATTTGGTCGTCGTTAATCTCTTTCATAGGGTAATCTCCTTTTCTAATAGCTCCTTCAGTTGCTTGAGTGCCTCTTTAGATGCTGAGACGGTGTGACTGAATGTAGCCACATCGGAGAGGATCAGCTTCTGTCGGGCGGGGTGGATGTAGTAGATGTAGGAGCGGTTGATGATCAGGCTTTTGCCGATGCGGATGAAAATGCTGCCCTCGCTGCCGAGCTGGGTGGAGATCATGCGCTCGATCTGTCCGAGCTGGTAGGAAAGGACACGACTGACGTTGTCGGTTTGCATGAGTGTCGAGTAGTTGCCGTCCGAGGCAATATAGACGATGCTCTCGGGGGCAATGCAGACTAAGTCAATCGAGGTCGATAGTAACAACTTATTTTTCATCTCACTGCAAATATAACTCGAGCAATGTTTATGACCAAGAATCAGCGAGGAGAATGTATGAAATCACGCTCTAAGTGTATCAAATCGCCAGCCTCAGTAGAGATGTCATATTCATAGGTGCGCAAGAGTTGCGGCATGAGCGGAGCGCGGAGGGAGGGAGAGTGCACAGGGGGTGTGAGCAGCGGCGTGGCAGCATAGAGGGGATTAGGACAAGAACCGGATGCCGGAGTCAGACCCTCGCCTCGGAGCGGGACATAAGAACGGATGCGCAATACGCCTCCCAATCGGGACTCTATACGAGCTGAGAGCAATTGTCCTCCCTGCCACTTCATATCGACCTCAAATCCTCCTCGCGCCAACAAGCCCCGGATCTCCCCTTCCTGCCAAGCATCGGGCAAGGCAGGCAAAAGGTGGATGGCGCCATCATGACTCTGCAAAAGCATCTCTGCCACACCGGCAGTGTAGCCAAAGTTGCCATCGATCTGGAAAGGGGGATGGGCATCTAGGAGGTTGGGATAGGTGCGTCCCTGGGGATACTCCTTCTGAACCCCATCGTGAGGGAGGAGTGAGAGCATGTTGCGGATGATGCTATAAGCGTGATTGCCATCGAGCATACGCGCCCAGAAATTGACTTTCCATCCGATGCTCCACCCCGTAGCCATGTCACCACGCTGCAAGAGTGTGTTGCGAGCTGCAGAGAAAAGCATCGGGTGTGTGGTAGGACTGATCTGACTGCCGGGATAAAGGCCATAAAGGTGGGAGATGTGACGATGGTCGTCGTGCAGATCGTCGGCATCGACCAGCCACTCCTGTAACTGATTGTGTCGCCCGATCTGCATGGGAGGCAGGCGGAGCAGGGTCTGACGGAGTGTGTCGGCATAGGATGGCTCGCCCATAATCTCTGCAGCCTGCATGGCACTATAGAGCGCATCATAGGCGATCTGATTGTCCATGGTGCAACCGGCAGTGACGGTCGATCCGGCGCCTCGGTAGCCGTGTTCGGGAGACATCGACGGAGCAGTGACAAGCCAATGGTGTTTGGGGTGCTCCACGAGATGGCTCAAGTAGAAGTCTGCACTCCCTCGGAGGATGGGATAATAAGAGGCCAGGAAGTCACGATCGCCGGTGTAGAGATAGTGTTGCCACAGATGTTGGGCAAGCCATGCGCCACCATTAGGCCATACACCATAGTAGGCACCATCGACCGGTCCACATGTACGCCACAGGTCTGTGTTATGATGAGCCACCCAGCCCCGAGCTCCATAGAGCGTGCGTGCCGTCTCCGATCCGGTAATGGAGAGGTCACGGATCATGGCAAAGAGGGGCTGATGCGTCTCGGTGAGATTAGTGACCTCGGCAGGCCAATAGTTCATCTCAGCATTGATGTTGATGGTGTATTTCGAGTCCCAAGGTGCTCGCGGGCTGGCATTCCATAGTCCTTGCAGATTGGCAGGTTGGCCACCGGGCTGTGAGGAAGAGATCAGCAAGTAACGACCATACTGGAACATCAAGGCAGCCAGTTCGATGTCGTCTGACTGTGCAAATGCAGCAACACGCCGATCGGTCTCGGCAGCAGAGGCTCCGCTACGAGGCAAGGTGAAGGAGACTCTGTCAAACTGCTCACGATAGCGCTGTTTGTGGTCTCTTACAGCAACTTCATAAGGCTTACGAATCACTTTTTTAAGGGTGCTCTCGATGCGGCGTGTAGGCGATGCGGTGACCGTCCGGTAGTCCACAAAGTTGGTGGCTGCTGCGACATAGATCGTAGCGTTCCCAGCATCAGAGATGTTGAGTTTGTCTCCTTGTGCCTTCACTCGGCCATCACACTCTACGTGGATTTGGCTCTCGGCTTTAAGGGCTGCCTCCACTCCCTCCTGAGCGACACCGGGACAGGTGATGTAAAGTCTGTGTCCTCGAGCGCGGACGGTGGCTTCGAGCGGGGAGCTATAACCTAAAGAGAAGTTTAATGCACCCTTGCGGCTTGCCTCTAAGCGGATTACGAGGACATCATCGGAAAACGAAGAGAAGACCGAGCGACGATAGGTGACACCCTCAGCCTCGTAAGTAGTAGTGGCAAGAGCATTACCGATGTGGAGGTCACGATGATAGCGAGTGGCTGATTCGTGTCCGGCGAAATCGAGCATAAGACTACCTAAAGGGAGATAACGCATCCCGTGCTGGCCGGTAAAGAAGGTCTCATCCATCAGTTTTTGTGCATCACGGAACTTATCTTTAAATATCAAGTCGCGCACTTCCGGCAAGGCACTCAGCGCCTTCGTGCTGTTATTATGATGGGGACCACCCGCCCAAAAAGTTTCTTCATTGAGTTGGATCTCCTCACGGGCAACACCTCCATAGACCATGGCTCCTAAACGGCCATTACCGACAGGCAATGCCTCATTCCAGCAAGACGCCGGTCTGCTATACCACAAAGATAGCTGCGGGTGTAAGAAGTTGTCATGAATAAGGGTTCTGCCCTGAAGTGCCAACATTTGGGCGGCATAACGTTTGCCCAACTCTCTATATCCGGCAGTAGAGAAATGCAGATTATCATGAGCCACTTCACAGCCTGCGGAAGGGATCACATAGGCAGTCGGGATTACCTCCGGGAGTCGATCGACAATCGCATTGTGAGATGCACAAACACCTCCCTGCTCTGCATGAACCACCTCTCCCGCCAATAAGGGAACTTGAGCCGCTGAAAGATTTAAGTCTGAGAGCAACTGCTCATAGACACGTTTTACCTTGCCCAACCATGCCTCCTGTCCGGTGTTGCTCTCGCCCTGATGAAGCAAGATACCTTTGATGACTCCCTGCGTCTGCGCCTTGCGGGCCATCTCGAGGAGACGTCCATAAGGATCATTCTCATAGGCTGATGCCATGTTTTTCAACCAGTCAGGAGACTCCGCAATATAGCGGTCTTTCTCATCCGGCAGGAAGATCTCAATCTTACATCCGCCAATGGCGACATTGATAATGCCTACACGAATATGTTGCGGTAGGTTTTCGACCATGGCTCGACCGAAAAAATCAGCCGGGCCAATACCCGTATGCGGTCGCACCAAGGGTGGGAGAGCTCGATACCACTCCCCTCGCTGTCGGCCTTGTTCTGGGAAATCGACACAAGCCATCATCTGAAAACGATCACTTACCCCGCAAGTATCGGTCGGAGTGATTCGGGCATTGCCCTCCATGTTGGACTGCCCCAAACAGAGATATATGTGGAAGTTCGGATCAGGTTTAGCTTGGCTGATGTCGTGAGTTTTACTGCGCGTTTCTGCTGCAGCGGCAGGGAGGGAAGCCCATATAAACATCGTGCTCATCATGAGCGATAAGGCGGTAAAAAGAGTGCGTTTCATATCAGTCTTTTAATAGTCGTAAGTAATAGATGCCAGGGAAGCCGGAATGCTCCGCAGGAGAGAATTGCACCGTGATGGAGGACTTTAATCCTCCATCGCGATTCAGCATCTCTGCCGGGATCGGATAAAGCAAATCAATAAAGCCATCGATGGTCGCTAAAGCCGGATCGGTCGGCACCACTGGTTCGGGCACCTCTACACCATCGATCATCAGTCTGAAGCGACGACCTAAGTCATTGGCAGAAAGACGGAAGAAAAGTGAAAGCGACGCTCCGGGTTCGGTTTCTCCCAATGAAAGAGTATAGGCAAAGGATGCTCCTCGATTATTGGTGCGATAGAGTTCTCCATTATAGACTCCGACCCAAGTACCCCCCTTGCCGGAGAAGGCATGACCTGCCTCAGACTGTTGCTCTCCGGGAGCTACCTTGTCGAGAGTACGAGCTTCGAGGGCAGCAAGCTCTGCTTCCTGCTTGGCCAAAGGATTGGCAGCCCATTCCTCCGGGGTCTGTCTCAACCAATAAACGACATAACGGGCATGGTGAATACCATAGAATGGCTGTAACTCTAAAGTCTTATGCTCCATGGCTGTCCCCTTAGAGGCAGAGTTCGGAAGTTCGGCTACAATATTAAAACGTAATGATGCCCGGTCTTTCAGGGAAACGCGCTCTAACAATTTGTCTCTATCGCCGAGGAGCATCGGCGCCTCAGCGAGGTTCTTGAATGTAGCTCGGCATGAGGGAGAATGGTCCATACGACCATCACCGGCATAGACATTAGGCAACTCCTCATGGCAAACATGGCTATGATCAGGAGAGGTGGTGGCAGCTGCCAGCAAGACCGGACCATACTTGAAAGCGACATAATCCGGAAGGTCAGGACATGGGACATAAGACAACGACATCGGGTAGTCCACCTCTATGACATCGCCCTTTTTCCACTTGCGTGACAGGGAGACAAAGGAAGCCTCTCCGGGGCTGACCGAACACTCTACTGGCTTGCCATTGACCTTAACCTTATAACCCTCCGTCACCCAAGAGGGATGACGCAAAGAGAGTGTGAAACGCCCCCCACGCATCAGGGTAATGCGGCTGTTTTCGCCATAAGGGAAAGCGGTCTCTTGACGTAGTGCATAAGTCTCATTATTTAGTTCACTGGCAACAAAGAGATTGACATACAGCGTATCTGAGGCATGAGTATATATGAAATGTCCATATTTGCTATGATTCTCCATACCTGTTCCGACACAGCACCACATGGCACAGTTAGGTGTCGAATAGATGCGATAACTCTCCGGACGCAATGAAGTGAAATAGACATACCCTCCGGTCTCCGGATCTTGGGTTGAAAGAATGTGATTGAGCATCGCCTGCTCATAAAAATCAACATAAGCAGCATCGTGCGTATCTTCGAAAAGGCACTCCGTAAGCTTCATCATGTTATTGGTGTTGCATGACTCCGGTCCCTCTGTGTGCTGGATATAACGTCTGGACTTCTCTGACGGCATAAAGTGCTCAGAAACGCTATTACCTCCTATGGCAACTGTGCGGTAACGAACTACATCATTCCAAAAATTATGAACTGCGGTATGATAGCGATCCTCGTGAGACAACTGATCGACACGCTCAAAGCCTATATATTTGGGCACTTGAGTATTAGCATGTCGGTTATCCAAAAATCGGGAACGGCTGTCATCTTTCTGTTGCATGCCGTCGATCATGTGCTGATGAGAGTATTTGCGGGCAGCCTCCAAATACTTCTCTTCCCCAAAGATAGCATAGGCGTCTGCCAATACTTCGTTGATGCCGCCATGCTCACGGGAAAGGATATCACGCTCCATGGCCTGACGATCAAACCGACTAACCAACGAAATGCTCCAGTCGCATGTACCTCGAAACAATCGCAGAGCCTGCTCATCTCCCATATAGAGCCATACATCGCGGAGACCTGCCATCACTTTATGGATGCAATAGAAAGGAACCCATCCCCCACGTTTTTTATAAACAGACGCATCTCCTTGGTATAGACGAGTCCAGATCTCATTATCAGGCAATCCTCCTATAAATCCTTGCAAGCCCTCATTATTATCTGAATAGGCCGCTTGGCAATCAGCAAGGACAGTAATCATGTGATCCAAACGGCGTTTCATCTCAGCCTTTTTCACTTCGTCACGGGATGCGGCATGAGCCATGGCCAACGCCGAAAGATAATGACCTCCGACATGACCATCCAAAGCAAATGAGGGATTCCAGCACCAATTGACAAAATTAGGATGACACTCTTCCCAGCGATAATATGGACTCTCTGTATCTTGTGTTTTCGTCAAGCCTGCTTGACGAACAAATGGAGTCAAAAGTCGATCAACATCATACGAGAGAAGTTCGTCAATGTTAATATCCATCGCTTGCTTAAAGGGGCCATCTTGCAAAGTTACCTCCTGCAAATCAAAATGTTGCGGATAAAGACGGCTTTGTGCATATGAGTTATGAGACACAAATAATATCCCACACATCATGGCAGGAAACAAGGCATAATTGATCAAATGCTTCATATTTATGAATTTATAGATATGGTTGTCTTCGTTACATCTCTCGCAGTTCTTAAAACGGAGCCAATCAATCACATAGTGACAGAATATGTTGAAATAAACTCTCTATCCTAAGAAGCATAAAGAACTGATAATAAAACGTTAAAATAAATTATTTATTGTTCATCCAAGTCAAGCTCTTGCTTTTAACACCTGAGAGGTCGTCACAACGAACTTGTACGACATAGGCTCCGGCAGGAAGATTCTCCGGAAGTGAGATCCAATGTGTCCCTGTTTCCAACTTTTCTTCTTCCCGATTGAGGAGTCGTCCACTGAGGTCATAAACCGCACAACTCACCGATGCCTCTACAGGCATTTCGAGGCGCAAAGCCGCTTTTCCTCCTTGGTTTGTTATAGATACCTCCCAAGCATCTTGCTCAAGATCTGAAATTCCAGTCCCTTGAAGTACTACAAAGTGGCGTTCGACAAGAGGCCCCCAACCTTTGGTGCTATAATAACAACGAGCCTTTATGACACAATCTTTATCGAGCCTGATAGAGGTACCTCCTGAAAGAGCTGTAGCACTCTTTTTAGCATAGCCATTGGAAGACCATCCCAAAGGATCGGATCCATCGGTCGTGTAATATACTTTATAGGAACCATTTATAGAGATTACATCATCTGTCGTCACCGTATCTACCGGCACCATGACAGTCTCTCCATTTACGATCACTTTTGGGGTTTGAGTAACAGACGCATACAACCCGGCAGACTTCAATTGATTGACATACTTTTCTGTACGCGCAGGGAAATATGTATTGATCATAAATGACTTTTGCCGCTCAAAGTGATCATCTTTCGTATAGAGTTTTCCACGAGAAGTATAAGGGTGAACATCCTTACGATAATCGCCCCAACGAGCAGACTCTGCATAAACAGCCAGATCGATCTCATCGATTAAAGATTGCCACACTTTACGAACACTATCCGGAGCAAATGCTCCAAACGGCTCGACACAATAACGATAGACTGCATCTGTAAAACTCATTTTAAAACGAGTGGACTTCTGCATAAGTGTCATAAAGATATCTGTCGGGCAATCGGCATTATTCTTCTCCACTACATTATCGTCCAAACTACACAAAACCAATTCAGAGTCCCAGGGCATCCATTGGAAACCGATGCGACCATCTTTAGGACGGACTGCGACCCAGTTATGGTGATCCCAATCAGTATTGCCGGCATATTGGTTAAGTATCATAAAGTCAATAAAACTATTCAAATCCAAATAGATGGCAGCAGACTCAATTACGTTATCTTGTATATCCAGTCCCTGCATCTTCTGATAAATGGAATAATCTGCACTATTATTAACCATGGACAAAAGTAAGTCATAGGCAGACCTTGTGCCGGCTTGAGCCTCCAGTCCCACTCCATCATTGATACGAATAACATCATAATCCTCTGCATCACCTCCCAAATGAGCTTCGCAGAAATCCTCATCCGGACGTTCGGTCGGATTATAAAGGCCCCAATAGAGTCCATTGATAAAGAGATGAGCGAAACGAGTGCCGGGAGCCAAATGCCCCAAGTGTGTCGTCATACGCTTTGCCCAGGCATCTCGGACAAACATCGCCTGCTGCTGTTGTCCGGTAAGCCAGTGACACCAAGTATAACCGAAACCGGCACGAAGCACAAGTTGATTAAACTCCTTATTCCATCCCTTGCCAAAAAGCTGGAAATCTAATTTGCTCGGTCCGTAATCGCTTTTAAACTTAAGACGCAGAGAGTGCTTTGGAGTCTTTTCGGCTTGTCTGCTCGCATTGCCATGAATTTTAACAGCACAATTAATCTGAATATTCTTATCCACCGGATTGGTCGTAAAATACTCGAACGAAGTCGGACGCAACCAGCCATTGCCATAACCACTGCCGGTTGACCCTGCGTCTCCTCCCGGATATATATAGATCCCACCCGTCGAATCATTTTTTTCATGAGAGAAGAAATGCTCCTTATTGGTAGCAACAGAGACAATCGGTAATGACCGCAACCCTCCTTTGATCTTTTCGGCCAATACCGGATCAGAAGTCAATTCGGGATCCATTTCATAGTCAGCAATTGCCATCCCATCAATAGAGGAGTACGGCCCCCACATGGTCGGATATCCATCCGGTGTATTACTCTGCTTCAACACATCACTGGGGAAAATATAAGTGGCAGTAACAGGTGTACTGGGCTGCATCATAGGATCCTGCGGCACTGCAATCGCACGAATCACAAGAGACTTTCTGATGTATAGCGGACCGGTATAAAGCATCCCCTCTTTGACGGTCGGATAGTCTCCATCTGTCGTATAATAAATTTTAGACGAACTATCCGTAGTTGTTAATGTCAATGTGAAAGGTGCGTCATAGACTCCATGAGGATGGCTCAAAACAGGAGGCTCAGCTGCAATACTCGAAGCTTCAGAATTGCTTCGGCCGGGTGTAGGTGTTGCAAAATATCCCCACTTTACCTCTCCGTTTTGATCATCAATAACTCCATAAGAAACATTCTTGGTTTGCACCGGATATGGATTAAACACAGATGCCGTATCGCCCGACGGTGTAAAAAGGGCAAAATAATCACCCGAAGCGCCTAATTTAAAATTGGTGTGTAACTCCTGTCCGGCTTTTGCTCGATCCTTATCAGAGGCAAATATGATGAGATATCCTCCTGCCGGAATAGTTACCCCCGGCATAACCCACTTCAGTCGATTGCTCTTTTTATCAGTCAAAGACCAGCCCGCCATCGATACCTCCTCGGAGGAATAATTATAAAGCTCGATCCAGTCACTATACTCTCCATCCTCATCAGCTAAGACAGAACCATTGGAGGCTAAAAACTCATTGATACGAACTTGTGCATACAGATCAACCTGGGAACCCAATATGATCAATACACTCCACAAGATGGCATCAGATAATATAGATTTTATAGTACACTTTGACATGACAAGTAAGAATTAGAGCAAAATATCAGAAATGATTACTTACGGCTGCAAGGGCTTTCATCCCCAAACAAATGTGATTTTTCATATCCACCACAATCGATCACAATCTTTTCGATAACAAGACCGGGATCAAGAGGAGAAATGGTAAGCGTGTGATAACCCTCTGCATCTGCCTTGCCTAAAGAGATCGGAGTAATAGTCTCTATGACACGAGTAGCAACGATGTCATACATTTCCCATTGGTTTTCTTCCGTGTAACGACCATTGTAATTAATGGTTTTCCCCTCTCCTCCATCCATCGCAATCGTATATCTATGGCCCTCTTTGCGCAAGAACGGCAATGTACTATTGGTCACAACATGTACTTTAACCTCAGATGGAGAAGTCTTGCCAAAACGCATTTTGTAAGAGATCGTTCCTCCCTCAGTCGATGCGGTATGAGGCAAGAGAGCCATTGCCGAACGGGTACGCCCCATAGTGGGAATAACAGTCCAAACAGAAGCTGCAGGAGACTCCACAGCAAAATAATGTTCTGCTTCCATGGAGACCCGACCATGACGGGCTTCAAAACGATATCCTCCGCAAAGAGTTTCTGGATTTTCAAATCGTTTCACCTCCGGCATGATACTCTGTTTTGGACCACTCCAGGAAGTATAACCGATATGTACCTCATCCATAAGATGATTCCATTTACCTCCGGCTAACTCATGATTATATTGGTCATTGATCCACTTATCTCGAGCAAAGCATGCCTCTGCTTTATCCGCCCACTGATTAGCATCTGGATTGCCAGCAGCATAAAGGTGATGGTTCATAGCTACAGCATAATACATCTCATAAAGGTTTGCCATGGCCTGAACAGGGAAAAGAATCAATTGATAATAAGCATCCTTATAAGCCGCAGGCAATGTCAGATATTGACGTAAAGCATCAGCCTCTAAAGATTTATAAGCATCCTTAACTGCCAAATACTCTCCGGAAACAAGATTATAAGTCTTGGGAGAAAGCATCTCAGGGGTTACTCGACCATTATAAATGCTATAGGTCTCCAGGATTCTTGCAGCCTCTTTAGCTTCCTGCTCACCAAAACAAGAGCGGCAGAACTCTAAAGTATGATCCCGGAAGTTATCTGATGTGAAATCAGCAGGTCTCCATGCCATATCCAAGAAGAGCTGTATCGGATATTCCATAGGTTTCAAATCTCCGACATTCAAGATCCACATACGATCTATACCATATTCATAAGCAAGGTTCATCTGCTCCCAAAGATGTGCTACCGGCGTAATATTAGTCCACTTCGAGCTACGGGGAGCTCCGACATAATCCACATGATAATACATGCCCCATCCTCCCTTATGATTTCTCTTATCTAAGGCAGGAACTCGGCGAATATTGCCCCAGTTATCATCACATAAGAGAATCAACACATCTTCCGGCACCTCCATACCGAGATCAAATAGGCGTTGCACTTCCTTATAGATAGCGAGCACCTGCTGACGCTTGGCAGGGTTCTTACCGGTCACTTCCTTAATGATTTGACGCTGGTTTTTAATGATACGTTCAAGAAGTTTCTTGTTATGATCATCACGAGAAACATACTCATCGTCATGTCCCTCTTTACCTCCCATAGGAGCATCTCCATCGCCACGCATACCGATCGTAATAATATCTTCATTATTCTTAGAGCGCTCGATACCCTCTCGGAAGAAACGATCAATTACCTCTTGATTGGTCTCATAATCCCAAACTCCATATTCTTTGCGATGGCGTGCCCACTCCTGATGATTGCGAGCCATAGGCTCATGATGGCTTGTTCCCATCATAATACCCATCTCATCTGCAACGACGCTATTCATCGGGTCATCAGCATAAAAAGCATTAGACCACATCGCAGGCCAAAGATAATTAGCTTTCAGACGAAGCAGTAATTCGAAAACACGGGTATAAAAATGATGATTAAATCCTCGCGCAGTCTTTAATGCAGTCGGGCACTCACTATCCGGAAACTTCTCCTTAACCCATCCGGAAAGACAAGGTGCTTCATCATTGAGAAAAATACCACGATAATGAACAGTCGGTTCGCCATCAGTATAAATACCGGGGAGAATGTACACATTTTCATGACATTCTACCGGCACATCTGCCCACCAATGCCAAGGAGAAACTCCCATTTGGCGAGACAACTCATAAATACCATAGATTGTGCCTCGTTTATCACTACCGGCTATAACGATAACATCTCCTTCCACTCCCAACGGATTGTGCAGCGTAGTCAACAGATATTTCTCGCGCTTACCTTTCAAAGCCTTTCCATCGATCAATTTTTCTTTGACCAAACGCTTGATAAAACTACTTTTATCCAAAGAACCAATGAGCAAACGAGGTCCAGCTTTCAAATCAGAACTAATCACCGCTTCGCGACCTGTTGCCATTTTCAAGTCTGATTTGAAACTCTCTAAAGCGATGGAGATTCCTTTATAATCAGACTGATCTGAGACAATTATGACAGGCTTCTCTTCCGATTTTTCAGAAAGAGCAACGGCTTGAGATACCGGTGTAAAAGAGACAAACTGTTCGGCTGCATTTAGAACAGTAACTGAACAAATAGAAATCGTCAGAAATAAATGTTTAACAAAATTCATAGCTAGTGATTATAATGAATTAAAAAAAGAATTAATTTTTGACAAAGATAATACAATATAGCACAAAAAAATCTATAATAATATGACAAAAAATATCAATTTTGAAACACAAATCCAGCGCACAGAGTCGTAGAGATAAAACCTGATAAAAGTAAGGTATAAATCCGAAACAACAATATTATCCGACTGGGGAACTACAAAAGAAAGAGTTTTCATCCATGCTAAGGCAAGCAACAAGAACAGGCGCATATAACCAAGGTACGCGCATCATACACCGAGGCTACGCGAATGAGACAACGAGGGTACGCGTGTTATACGACGAGAGACGAAGCGCGAAATACCCCTTCCACCGGAATGTAATAATTAAGTTCTTATTTTTGCGGAAACCAATAACACAGAACAACGATTAAACAAAATAAGGCTGTGCCAAATTTTGACACAGCCTCCTACTACATTTGTAACAAACGTTACAAAGGGAACATATTACTTAACGAAAACCTTCTTAACAGTCATCATACCATTGTCGTATGTAGAAATCTGGATACATACTCCATTAGGCTGAGCCACTTGTGTACCATCGAGGTTGAAATATTTAACCATCTTAGGTGTACCAGCAGGGATCTGTACGTTAGCAATACCGGTAGCAATATCATTCTTCACTTTCTCAAGAGCTGCAGCATAATCAAAACCTTCAGCCTTAGCAGTCATGTGAAGTTTGAATTGGTCAACAGCATTGATAGACTGATATGTACGTGTGTATGCGCCATACATTACAGAAGCATAAACACCAGCCTCATCTGTAGCATCGAGAGTAACATTAGGATGAATAGTACGAGACAAGTCATAATATTCTCCACGATTAACATTGCTAAACGGAAGTGTATCAGACTTAGTCGGAGTGACATAGCGGAAGAATGACTTAACAAATGCAGAGTCGCCTTCCAAGCGGTCACCACTATCCTCTGTGCCGGCACTGATAGAGTAAACACCAACAGGAATAGTATTAACCTCCTGTGTCATATCAACTTCAGGACCCCAACTTGCCAAGAGGAATGCATCTGTAATCGGGTGTGTAGCAGAACCTGCGAATGAAGTCCAACCAAAACCAACACCGATATTACCCTTTATAACATTAACGGTCCAACCCGGGAAGATATCAGTTGCTTCCTCTGGAGTAATGTTATCACGCTTCTGAGATGTAGTGTAAAGATCAGCATTCTGGATATAGCATGTCAAATCCAAGCTATCTGCAGTATATTGCTGATACTCTTCATCAAACACGTTGAATGGATCGCCATTGACACAAGCTCTATAAACAGCTGCAGTCAACATCTTCTTCAACTGACCCATAAGTTCCTGATCGTCTGTCAATGCATTGCCGGCAGCAAGAAGAACTTCGCTTTCAAGATCAACTTCTTCGTCCAAAACTGCAATCTGAGCAGCAGCATTAGCAATCTGAGCTGTCAAGAGAGCAACACCCTCATTAACCATATTATTCAGGAGGTTGTAACCATCAACGAGAGTTGTATTAGCCTCAATAAGTGCATCATCTTCCAAATCAAGACTTGAAACAGTCTCATACTTAGCATAAGCCTCTCCAAGAGCAGTGTAAGCTTCGAGACCAACATACTTCGTACCCTCTACAGATGCCAACAATGTCGGAATGTCAAGTACAATTTGGTTATAAGTAGTAACTTGAGCTCGACGAGCAGCCATCTTCTTCACCAAAGCTTCCAAGTGAGCAATAGCATCTGTGTACTGAACCGGAGCATGGAAATCATGATTAGAATAAGCCTCAATAGCGGCAGCAAGTTCATTATAAGTTGTACCAGCAAAGAGCGGATCGCTAGCAGTCTCTAACTCAGCCTTAGCCTGATCAATAGCAGTCTTAAGAAGAGTCTTATAATAAACTGCCATAGAACCAACCTTCATGATCTGAATATTACCTACCAAGCACTCGCTGGTCATCCAAATCTTCAACTTATACTTACCATCGGCAGGAATCTGAGCATTGTATTGGATCTTAGTAGCCTCCGCAGTTGCACCGGTATTACCATTCAAGTTACCAAAGATAGCATCGGTACGTGTGAATACTACCTCGTCATTCTCATCCATAACGATGAAATTGATCTTCTGCTCATCGCTCTTCCAGTTGATAGCATAGTAAGTGAACTGATGCTTACCGGCTTGCAAAGTAAGAGTAGGCTCTTCCTTAGTCTCTTCGCCTTCTTGATAAGTACCACCATTACCATAAATCGCATAATAGTTAGAACCATCACCACCCATCATACGGCTATAGTAAGCAGAAGTCAAGTTGGTTGTAGCAGAAAGTTTCATAATACGAGAGCTCTTACCTGAACCGCTTGATCCTTTCTCCAAAAGAACGTCGGCATCATATAAATCCCATCCTGTACCAGCAGCAGGAACGATATTAGCAGCTGTAGAAGACCAAGTCTCTTCAAATACGATATCTGAATCAGACTTATCGCCTTCAGTCTCAACATAAGTGTAAATCTGAGCACCACCGATTATCAACTCTGTATAACCACCAGTAGGCATTACGTGGAACTTAACAATATAGTTACCACCATCAGAAGTAAAGCGAATCGGCATCTTCAAGAATTCCTGATTAGAAGTATTACCTTCGCAACCACGTTCTACCGGAGTAGATTTTTCAACTACCAATGATTGATCATCAGCATCAAAAATCTCAACTTTGTGAGTAAAGCCTGAACCCTTCCAAGCTAAATAGATAGAACGGAACTCAACCTCACCGGCAGGAATAGTCAAGCGATAGTCCTCTTGATCACCATAAGTAGCAGAACCTTCAGTATCAGCAGCAGTCGTACGAATATAAAGACCGGCAGCAACTGTACTATTAGCAAAGTTAAATGTACGCGGACCACTTCCTTGAGCAGAACCTCCTTCTCGGATCTCTCCCTCGTTATTAACAGTCCAGCCATAAGGGATCTTGTTAGCCACTGTATCTGGGATCAAGAGATCTGCTACCAAAGTATATGTAGTCTCAGAAACACTTACCTTACCAACTTCGAATGTCAATTCATCAGCAGAGATCTTAGCGACACCCTTCGCATTTGTGATATTCTCTACAGTCACAGTATATTCACCCTTAACCAAAGGCTCAGTAGCTGTGCGAACAAATGTAACAGATGTAGAAAGACTCTCTTGACCTGCCTTAACAGCCAAAGTCTCATTCCATCCTGTTGCATTAGCCAAAACTGCTACCGGAGCACCTTCTGGAGAATCCTCTCCTGTGTAAACCTCCTTATTATAAGTGAAGGTAAACTCATTAGTAGTCTCTGGCATTTCAAATGAACCTGTAATCGGATTGGTAGCAACCAACTCTGCCTCTTCATAAGCAACTGATACAGCATCCAAAAGAACATCAAGTGTAGCAACCTCATTTTCGAAAGGAAGAACTGAACGATTAGGATTAGTCCAAGATTCAGGAGCAACAGAAGTAGCATAGTTGAAACCCTCGATAGTACCTTTATATGAAATTGTCAATTTAGACTCTTCAGTCAGATAATAATCCTCTCCCAAGAAAAGATATACATGACCATCGCTCTTCAACTCTACTGACTCAGGAGTAACAGCCTCTCCGTCGAGAACGAGAGAGAAATGAGATCCATCTACAATAGCAGTTCCTCCGGCAGCAGCAGCAAGATCAGCGGCATTAGTCGGATAGCCAAAATCTACCTTAATAGCATCACCATTAAAAGTAACACCGGCGAGAGTTGCTTCCTCAACCACTACATTATCGAGCAAATAATCTCCCTCAGAGACTAAAGAAAGGCGAAGGAAAACATCTTCCGGCAACTCTCCTTCCGACTTGAAAGAAGAGAACCACTCCTTTTGAATATCCAAAGAAGGAGACCAGAAAACAACACTCTTACGCACATACTCTCCAGCAGAGAAACCTGTAACGGCTGTTACCTGCTGCACATAATTCTCATTACTATTAGAGGGTGCACACAGAAGCGGCATGTCTGCATTGAGTTCACCACGCATGATAGCAACATCAATTTCTGCATCATCAGTAGCACGAGCATAGAAAGAAACACGATAAGAAGTGTTTTCCTTCAAAGCGAGTTTAGTAAAACGAAGTACACGTTCCCAACGATTAGCTTTACCGACACCAGCAGGAGAGCTCAAAGAAAAAGCATACTCACCCTCATAAGCCGGAGAGCCTGTATAAGAAATTGTACCACCACCATCTTTCCAGTCTTGATAGAAGTTGACTGTATCAACTACTCCCGGCAACTGGTCTGCGGTTTCAAAACCATAGTTCAAAATCTGCGTTTGAGCATTAAGCGAAAGCGTAGCTCCAATGAACGCAAGCGAAGTAAGAACTTGTTTCATAACATTAGAATTAAGTTGGACATTAAATTATTTAGTTAAACAATCTTTAAAAAATTTCAAATTATGCTGCAAAGATAGGAGAGACTAATATAACAAATATAAAAACTTGTTACGCAATATATCAAATTTGATACATTTCTACTTAGAATATCCAATATGCAATTTAACGACGTATTAAGGCAATGGCAAATACCAATTATTACGATTTTGCAACTTCGAATAAATCGTTTCATCAAAAGAATCAGAACCATTGCGCGAAGCTACACGCTTTGCTAAATAATCGGTATCATCACGGCGTAAAGCTACACGCATTAAGTCATAATACCGGACACCCTCAAATGCCGACTCCAATGCTGACTCGGCAATAATCAAATCCTCAACTAATGGAATCTGATAAGCGATGGTATCTGCATAAGTATCTAAAGAATCTGCTGGCAACGGCAATACATAATGAGGACTATAGAAAGCATCACCACACCCACGAGCATGGATACCTAAAACATTGTCTTTGGTAAAGCTAAACTGATTGAACGAGAGTAACGTTCCTGCCTTCTCCAACTCCTGAGGAGCAATATACATTCGATTATTCTCCTGACAAAGGCCATATTTCAAAATCGCAAACGCAGCTGAAGGATATCCTGCGCGATTAAGGGCCTCCGCATAGCGCAGATAGACTCTTGATAAACGATCCAAGCAAACAAAATCACTAAAATGTTTTGAAATCGTTTGATAAGATGTGTTATAGATAGAACTACCACTATTGTTTGAAGGATTCTCATGATATGTAGCATAAAGGCGCAAATCTCCATGCATTAAAGGATTAGTATATGTAGAATCTTTCAAACAGATAGTATCTCGTTTATTATTCTCCACATAAAGATAATCATAATCCTGATTATAACTCAACTCTGACAAAGCCGCAGAACGAGTTACTTGATAGAAATAATAATTATCTTCAGTAGAATTATACACATCTTCCAATTCAGAAATCTTTCCATTAAAAGCAGAAGACTCCATCGGAACTATGCTCAAAACACCAGATGAAGCGGAAGTGAATCCAACAGACCAACTATCCAGAATAAGGTCTGCCGGCACAGTAGGACGCCAAGAAACAGAAGAGACTCCAATCGGAAGAGGATTGTCTAAATCCGCTACATAATCATGATAATATTGAGCAGCTTCCTCATAACGACCGGACCAAAGAGACAAATCACCCAAAAGTACACGTAACGGAATAAAAAATTTAGAAGAGGGAAAACCTCCAACGGATCCATAATCCAAAGGCAAAACATTGACATAAGGAGCCAAATCTTCTATAAAATAATTACATATATATAGTAAATCTTTTTTAGCTCCAGCCAAGACACGCTCTCCTTCCTCTTTCGTATTGATAAAATGAGTATAGAACGGCACTTCGCCATAATTAAGAGCTAATTGCAGATATGTCCATGCGCGGAAGCTCTTTATTGCTACCATTTCTCGCTCAAAAACCTTCTGTCCTCGCTTACTATAAGCCGTATCTGCCGTATTGATAAAATAATTACAATTATTAATGATGGCATAATAATCCTGAGGAGCATTATATATATTATCTACTCCGGCATTAAATTCTGCAATTTCACGCAGAGCTGTGGTGGCATCGTCTGTCAAAGTGACCAAATCACCTCTCACCTCTCCTAAAAGATTAGTTCGATCAGCAACATTCTGCATCAATCGAACAACACCCATCACTGAGTATAGAGTGTCATTGACTGAGTTAAGATTATTATCCTCTTCATACATTACCAAATCAGACTCAGGAAACAACATATCTTCACAAGAAGAAAAGAAGCCCATAGTACCAACTGCAACCCAAGAAGAGAACAAGCAGATATATTTATTGAATGTTTTCATAGTTGTATATACTGTTTTGTTTTTAGCTTATACTTCACACGTTGATTACCCAATATTTAGAGATTGATTTTTAGACCAACAGAAAAACTACGATTAGTCGGCAACAAACCTCTGTCTATACCTTGATACAACACATTATTAGAAGAAGAAAATTCCGGATCACTCCCTAAATACTTGGTCAAAGTAAACAGATTGTTGGCAGCGCCCCAAACAGTCAAGCCGTGCAGATAACGAGTTTGGATATCCCAAGTATAACTCAAGGTCAATGACTTGAGACGCAAATAAGAACCATCCTCTATCCAACGATCTGAGAAGCGAGAATTACCCATTTTATCTTCATAGGAAATCTTCGGAATTGAAGCCTCTTGACCTTCTGTTGTCCAACGTCCTAACATTGCTGTAGTCTGATTATAGAAATAACTGCCCCCCTCCAAAATAGAACGCTGATAGTTATATACATCATTGCCTAAAGAGTAATTAAATACTACTCCTAAATCCCAATTCTTATAATGGAGATTAGTAAATATATTACCATAAATATCCGGATTGGGATCACCTATAACAACACGATCTTTCTCATTAATTTCATTGTCTGAAGCTTCATGATTGACAAATCTCATATCTCCAGCTTCAAAATACTGTTTGGCTCCAGTCTCTGTCAACTGATAATAGCCATCACTTTTTGCAGCTTCTGTATTAGCATATACACCATTTGTCTCATAACCATAGAATAGACCAATAGGCGAGCCAACTTGAGTCAAGATTGTTGCACCATACACAGAGGTCATCATATTATCATATGTACCAGGTAATTCGGTTATCTTATTGTCATAGTGACCTACACTCACTCCTATTTCCCATTTCCAATTCTTTGTGTTTAATACTTTTCCGGTCATAGCAATGTCAATACCTTTGTTTTCAAGTTTTCCTCCATTGCTCCAGTTTGTATCCAAACCGCTTACATATGCTAATTTTTGAAGACCTAACAATTCAGAAGTCCAGCTTTTAAAGAAATGGCCCGATAGAGACAAACGATTATTGAAGAAACTCATATCAGCTCCCCAAGTCAAACGTTTAGTCTCCTCCCACTGCAAGGCCGTATTGCCAATGTTGCCAACAACAACGCCATCAATACTCTGCAGGATGTTACTAGAAACGAAATAGGTCCGAGATGAAGACAGATCCAAATCATCATTACCCGAGACATCAAATCCAGCATTGAGTTTCAGATAGTTGAACCAATCTCCTGTCTTAAACCAAGATTCATTAGAGACAATCCAAGATGCAGAAACAGAAGGGAATAATCCCCATACCACACCGCACAAATCTAATCCTGCATCAACATCCTTTCCAAATCGAGAAGAAGCCTCCATACCTAAACCGGCACTGAGGAAATACTTACCGGCATAATTATAATCTCCATTCAAATAATATGTCAATGTAGTTACTTTCTCTTTAGTACCATCTGTTGTCTTATAACTCAACCCAGTTGACATATTAGGGCTCTTGTCATTTCCGGAGTTATATCCACGCAACGAATTTAATGCATAACTAGACAAGTTATAACGGAAACCTCCCATCAAATCCAATGCAGATGCCCCCCATTGTTTTTTCCATTGGAGCCGAGTATCGCTAGTTGTCTGATAAAGATGAGAAGACATGGCAGCGACAGTATTATTTACAGTACCAATCTCTTCTATTTCAAATGAAGGAACGCCAGTTACCGGTAAATAATAATTCTCATCTGTATTAAACATCACAAAGCTAAAATGCTCTGATAATGTCAAACCTTTTCCAAAATTATAAGTTGGCGTTACAGACAAAGAAATAAGTCGATTGCCAAAACTGTTTTTATTATCACCCTTACCATTCTTTAAAATACTTAAAGGATTGGAAAGAGAAGCCTCTTCTCCTAATACCTCATCCAAGTAATCATCTGCTTCAGCTAAAAATGAAGATATGTTTCCTTGAGTATCAAATGCATATGGATTTAAAAAAGGAGCCTTTACTAAACTTAGGAATCCAGGAGCAGTAATGGTATTATCTGTGATATTATCCATTACACCATCATCCCTTAATTCTCTATTAACATCACTATAAGATGCGCTGAAACGTATATCAAATTTTTTTGTTAAAAAGATATCACTATTCAATCGCAAATTAAAACGAGAAAAACTATTTCCTTTGATTGCAGCATCAGCAGCGGCATAACCTACGGAGAGATTATAGTTGGCTATATCATCTCCTCCCTGAACATTGATACTATAGTTCTGAGTAAATGCCTCATCATAGACCTCAGAACTCCAATCAGTATCGTTATGATATACACGATAATAATAATAATCTTTTTCGTCTCTTAAAAATTTAAAATCCGTCAATTTAGTTCCGGTAGATCCCAACAACTCTGAAACATAAGTACGATATTGAGAAGCGTCCATCATATCAGGCAATTTGGGCATTGCTTCATACTTACCTGCTATAGAAACATCTACCTTCGTGGCCATACTCTTATTTCGTTTAGTATTGATTAAAACAACACCATTGGCACCTTTTGCTCCATAAATAGCAGTCCCATTACGCAAAACAGTAACGCTCTCAATGTCTTCAACACTAACGTTGGCTAACAGATTATTATAAAAACCATCATGTATTGCCTCGCGGTTATACTGCATATCCATGATTATACCATCTAAGACAATAAGCGGCTGAACATTAGCATTCAAAGAGTTGATACCATTAAGCATCATATAGACTCCTGCTCCAGGTGTACCTGATCGCATAATACTGCGGATACGACCTCCTAAAGAAGACGAAATCTGGTCATCTACAGAAAGATCGGCTGTCCGATTATCAATGTAGGCTGCGACTTTGGATTTGGCTGAAATATTCTCCTCATAATCATTAGAAAAATCGGATGAATACAAAACAGCATCAATGTCAGAAGTGTTTCCTTGCAAAGGGAGCAACAAAGAGTTATGACCATCACAACTCACCCATAATGACGAAACATAGGTGGGCAATTTTATAGTATATTTTCCTACAGAGTCTGTCATCGCAGAATATCGAGCATCCCCTAACACTTGTATTCTAGCTCCTGGTAATCCTGCTCCAGAGTGTGCCTCTTTTATCACACCTGTAACAGTAATTGAGGGAACCGTCTTATCTGATTTCTCTGTCTTCTTTTCCGTGGCTTGTGCCTCCATGACTGTCATCGGTGCAAGCAATAAAAGCGACAAACCGAAGACAAAGAATTTATTTTTAAATCCTTGGAACAACATATTTCTTTTCATCGTCTTAGATTTTATTCTTCAACATGAGGTTTCAAATAAAAGCAATCAATAAACATCTCTGCATTATATGCATTAGTTTGATTGGATCGAATGTTATTGATAATTTTAATACGCGTTGTAACCTTTGTCTGACCATAGTTACAAGTTGGGAACTTGATCGTAGCCAATTTAATCGTATCCACACTATATGGATCATTGGTAAACGCTCGCGTAGAAGCTGTGTTTGGATTGAAGTTACAATCAAACAAGAATGATGCCTCTGAAGAGGAACTCTTTACATAATTAGCCGGAGAGGTCTCATCATAAATATACTTGGAGTTGGAAGCGACAGAATACTCCTTACCATCTGTTCCTGTATAAAAAATTTCTGCAGTAAACTTATTGGGGCGGAATTGCTTCTTATCTTTGGATGGAGAATAATCCGGATTATACACGGTCTTAGGCAACATCACAACACAAACATCATATTCGCCCGACAATACAGAGGGAATCTCATAAACGACATAATACGCATCATATGTAGTCTGAGGAGTAACTGAAAGATAACCTCCTGAAACACTATCTGCAGCAACCGAACGACGCTCTAAACGCAAAGTTTTGGTTGCAGTCTCATAATCCTCATAAATACGACCTTCTGCCTCAACCTGAATAGGTAAGAAATAAGTTTTAGTTTTGTCAAAAGGCCAATGATCCACTTCATAAATTGTACCATTACTACAAACCATAGAATCAGAAAAGTCTGAAAATAAACCTCCTTCATCATACGGATTATAATAGACATGATATTTCGGATCATATTTATTATAAGTTGTTGACATCAGAGAGTCCTGCATTGAGACCTGTACAGAAGGATTATAAACCAAATCTTGAATCAAGGCATAATGAGACCAATAATTATGGATAGAATCAGCTTTATTGATCGCTCCAAAATTATAATAACTTTTTGCCTCTGTATATAATGAATCCCATATCTCTTTAGATGGAACAATCATCCAATAAGTACTATCTTCTGAATCAATATATCCAAAGCGATTCAACAATAGATTTTGTGTAATAAAAACAGAGTCGATATAGACCGTTTTGCCATCTACTATGCCTACTGCCAAACTATTGATTTCATCAAATTCATCAATCTGATATGAACGCATATATTCTCCCAAATGAGCATATTTATCAAGGGAGAAAAGTGCTTCATAAATATTATAATAGTAACTTACTGATCCTCCGAGAACATGTAAAATACCATTCTTTGCAGGCATATTCGGTTCTTCGAAAGTCACATTCTCCATCTTGCCGTCCTTTACTCCCAATGTTTTCTTATTAAGCATAATTACCGATTCATCTTCCTCATCGACAGAAGAATGACGATAACGTGCTATATGGTTTTTCAAGAAGTGTTGCTCTACCAAAGAGTCTCCATGTACAGTTTGACAGAGATTCAATAAAGAATCCTTATTAAAAGTACCATTAACCGGAGCCCAAACTGTGTAGAATTGGTCAGCATTAAGCACGTCAGAATAATGTAAATCTGTTAGCCTGTGATTAGCAAAAACACGGACGGAGTCAATCACAGATTTGAAATCACTCAATTCGGGACGTTTAGCGATATGCTCATAAAGAGTTAGCGCACCCTCAGGAGAAGGATAACCGCTATCATAGTGGTCTTCCCAATCATCTTGACACGATGAAAAGGAGAATATCAGCATTGTCACTAGAGCAGATACTGAAAATAAATTGTATCTTTTCATAATCATTATGTTTTACTACATTTTGAAATCGCAATCTCCATTAGTGTCTATCTTCAGCAACGACACCATCATACACACTCTTAGGACATAATTCGATATAGTCCAAAGACATCTCGGCATTATTATCCAACACCTGACGTAAACGAATATAATAATCGTGCTCAGGCTCTAAATATTGAGTAACCAATATACGACGCAAGTTATTAATTAGATCTCGGGGGCTCTCACTTCCCGGTGTCAAGAATGAGTCATAGGCTTTCATGAATCCCTGATTTCTAAGAGCTTTATCATTAGCCTCAATTTCCTCCTCTGACCCTAAATCAGAATCCTTAATCCATCCATATTCTCCTGCATATTTACGAAGATCAATCGGAATACCGCAAGGAATATCCCCGGTCAGATTATCATCAAAATAGACTTGAACTACCGTACGATTTGTTCCGCACACATAACCCAAACGGACTTCATAAGTTTGTCCTGCTGGAACAGGTGGAATACGGAACTTGATGTCAAAATTATCCAAACAAGCACACATATCATCTTCATAACTTAGGCACCAAAAACGATTATGCACTCCGAAGAAAGTATCATCCTTGAAAATAAAGTTTTTGGTAAAACCGGGTTTAAAACCGGTCATTAAGAATGATACATTATAGGCTGATGCGTCAATGTTACGTGCTCCTGCATTCATAAAGTCTGGAGACAATGTGGTAGCATCAATACGCATACGGATATTAAGCACTTGATCAATCGTCTTTTCTTGATTATAAGTTAATATCTCGTCAATATAGTGGTAAACACCATTGAGAGCATCTGTACTACGTCCGATTTCTGAAGGAGGAAGAATTCTAGAACCTCTCACCTTATATTTCCCTCCTACACCCAAACGATTCACCCACTTGTCACCGGCAGCATCGCACACCTTCAAAATAGTGTAAGGGCATAAAGTCTCATAAAACTCCATGATATCTTGTAAATCGGTTTGGAACCAACGACGAGTATCAAATGGGGTACTTGTTACAGTCAGGTCGCTATAACTAGCATAACGATCCATTATATGATATGAGACAAAGCGGTTAAGTGGATTTCGTCGGTGTTTAAAATCGTCATCATACTTACCGGCATCACCCGGATATGTTTTATCATAGATCTCTTTTGCATAAGCCTTTAGATCATCCAATGTATGAATTCCGGCGGCATGATAAATAGAATCCGGCTCTACAAAAACCGTAAATAGAAATTTTCTCTGTTCGGGATATTTCCAATACACATCATTATTACCAAATGTTCTATGATGAGAACTGCCAATTACCACCGTTGCAGAATCTATATCTACAGAATAATTATCATCGATATATGCTACCAATGAGTCTGATATGCCAGTCTCCTCTAAAGCTTGTGAAAACAAGGAAATCGTTGGGTCTTGCGCCATGACTTCAGGCAAAAAGATATTGCTGGCAGTTAAGACATGATTTAATGTATGCACAACACCATTCTCAACAGAGTCATCACGAACCACCAATTCTGCGACAGAGTTGATTTGATATATAATATTTCCATTATTTGTATCACTTGTATCACAAGAAAGTGTCAGATAACGACCATTCATATTAGTAGTTGGCAAAGAACCCTCACTCAAATCGGTAGTGAAATAAACAGCCTTTACAATATGGGTCCATGCCAAAGTATCACACTCAGCATCAGACATATCTGCGACAGAGGCAAGTCCATTGTCCCGCAAATATGATTGCATTGCAGAATTAGTTGGCGCGAAACAAGTAAACTTTCCATACGTGGAAAGGAGATCCCACAACTCTGCACGATGAAGCAAATCAATAAATTCACTATAAGTCTCTTCTCGGTTTTGTAAATAGTCTGTTACCATTTCTCCGGTAAACGTATAATAACTATCTCCAACCGGATCATCCGAACAAGCGGTGAACAAGAGAGAAGAACCTGCCCAAACAGTAATCGCAATGAGCACAAATTTGTATAGATTGCTGATCTTATTCATAATGTCTTTCATAATATTTCTATTACTGTTTTGATGATGTTTCGTTAGTTATATAAGCTGCATTCTGCACAAGATGAGGATTAGCATCCAACTCTCTTTCAGCATATGGGAAAAATAACGCATCCTGAGAATGCAATTTTATTTTTATGGCACTCGTACTCTCCTTTTGTTTTCGGATCACAGCCTCTATGAGAGCTGTATTATCGCCTAAACGCAAAGACAAACGGACTAAGTCAAACCAACGTTTCCCCTCAAAAAGCAATTCTCGTTGACGTTCAGCAAATACGAGTTCTCGCATATTGGCAATACCCTCATATGAAGATCGCTTTAATGTATCAGCACTGGCTGCGCTCAAATTATTTGCACGATTATAAACAGCTGAAACAAGTTCAAAAGCATCTGCAAGGCGAGCCGCTTCATCCTTTACAATAGTATCGCTGCCAATAGCTATAACTTGCCCAGTAGCTGCCAACTCAACTTCCGCTTCTGCCTTCATCAACATGATATCAGTAAGTCTGTAAATAATCCAATTTGAATAATTGGTAGATCGTAAAGTAGATGATACAGAAGGGGCACTATTGTTTTTACCTAAAGTATAAGCGACATTTGACCTTACATATTTTCTGATGCAATTATAACTGCCTCTTTCCTCTATCGATTCTGGGACACGTCCATCAGTAGGCTTAAATAGATCATTACTTCCCTCATAAACTCCCGTTATTAGAAGATCAGAAGCCGAAACATTACCAACATTTCCATTATTGTTACCATAATAATTTGCAATAAGGTTATTGGCCACAGACTGATTATTAAGGAAATATAATTCAAAGATACTTTCAAAAGAATTCCCTGTTCCAAATATCTGATTATAAGAATGTCCCATTGCATTTCCCGTCGGTTGAGAGAGTAACAATGGATATTTATCCTTAAACAGTTCTAAATCTGTAGTCTGATTCTCTTCCAATAGTTCTTCATAACGCTCCATTTTATACTCCAAAACTAAATCACAATATTTGACACACTGATCATATTGTTCGTCCCAAAGATATAAGTCTGCAAGTAAAGCATAAATCATACATGTAGTCACCCTACTAGTATTAGCAGCGTCATAAGTCGGATAACCTTGATCCGGATAAAGGCGCAATGCATCTCCTTTTACCCTCTCTAAATCAGAAATAAGGGCAGCTAAAACCTTTTTAAAAGGAGTTGGAGGCACTCGATAATCATTTTCTACATCCGAATCATCCAACGATGGAGTAGTAACATAGGGAATATCACGAAATGTTCTTAACAAATAAAAGTAACACAACGTTCGCAAAGCAGTTACCTCTGCGATGGTTGCTTTCATCTCTGATTCGGTATAATTAGGATCTATTTTTGCTACTTCCGGAGCAAAATGAATTACCGTATTGCACCGATTGATCACTTGATAAAAGGACTCCCATAACACCCAAGAACTTGTCTCCAAAATATTTTCTTTTAATATTTGAAGATCAGCATAAGGGGTAGCACCACTCGAAGAAATATTATCAGAACGCATTTCACCCCATACAAACATACGAGTAAGCACATTATTCTCTTCAAGTCCGGCATAACAAGAGTTTACCACACTCTCAACATCAGACTTTTCAGTCCAAAAATTCTCTTTCACGATCTCATTCATCGGAGTCAGATCGAGAAAATCATCGCAAGATGAAAATACAGCGATCGCCAAAGAAAGGCAAACCGTCATTTTAATATTTCGAATCAATTTCATAGCATTGAGATTTTTAGAATTTAACGGATGCACCTATTGAGAATGATTTAGAACGAGGAGTCTGAGCATCATCATAAACGACACCATAACCACCATAGTTAACCTCCGGATCTGCTCCAGAATATTTCGTCAAACAAAAGATATTACTTCCGGTAATATAAAAACTAAGTTGTGACAGTCCGTACTTCTTAATATACTTAGGATCGACGGAATAGTTGATACTTGAATAATTTAAACGAATAAAAGATCCATCTTCTACAAAGCGATCACTACCTAACCAGTTATAACCATATTGGTATGCTGCTCTTGGGATTTCAGTCACATCTCCCTCTACACGCCAACGCCAATTGACGGCCCTTGACTGGTTATTGTTTGTATACATATTCTCTACATTCATACGAGCACGATTGGCCACCTTATTACCATATCGGAAATTAAACTGATTATTCCAAGACCAACGACCCCAGGTAAATTTAAAACCAAAACCGCCAGTAAACTTAGGCAATGAACTACCCAAATATACGATATCTAGTTCGTTAATATTACCGTCATGATTGATATCCTCATATTTTGCATCACCTCCGACAAATTCATATTCAGAAGATGTACCATAAGCGAAATACATTGGTTTAGTATGCCCATACTCATCTCTCACAACCTCTCCTGCCGCATTACGCACCACCGGAGCATCAGGACCACTCACTCCTACGACCTCGTTTTCCGAAAAATCTGAATATTGATATACTCCTTTATAACGGAAACCATAAATAGCTCCAAAAGGATTATTCAATTGCACTCGAGTCAAATAAGATCCATTAGCAAAATTGAAATCACCATTTAAACTCTCCAATATGGTAGGATCCATCTTGGTAATTTCATTCTTGTTATTAGCAAATGTTACATTTAAGTCTATACCAAACTTCCCGAATTTAATCAATCTGTTAGTATTGACATTAAACTCCCATCCATTATTCCGCATATTTCCGGCATTCTTCACACTTAAAGACGAGAATCCAGAAGAAGAAGGAATAGCATAATTATACATCAAAAGATCTGTAGTCAACTGTGTATAAAGATTGATATCTGCTGTAATCTTATTATCCAAAAAGCCTAAATCGAAACCAATATTATAGGACTCCTTTTCCTCCCACCGCAAAGTGCTTAAAGAGATATTGTTCGGATAAATAGATGTATTACCTAAATAAGCATTGGTAGAACCATACTTTGCATAATATAAATTCTCTGAAGGCGGTTGATTTCCGACGATACCCCAACCCGGACGAACAGACAACATAGAAAGCCAGGTTAAATCTTTCATCCATTCTTCGTCTGACACATTCCAACGGAAAGAAACACCCGGGAAGTTACCCCAGCGGCTATCCTTACCAAATTTGGTAGAACCATCTCGACGAATAGAGAAGTCAAAAATATATTTACCTTTATATGCATAATGCAAAGATCCTGTAAAATAGAGACTTCTCCACTCACTTGCACCTGTTGAGAAGGATGAACCAATTACACCATCAGCAGAGGGGGATTGAATAGTTCCAGAAGGCAAACCATAGACACTAGAATTTTGACTTTTAGAAGATCCTGTTGTCAACTGCCCACGCACCATTGCCATTAAAGAATGATCTCTATTAGCAAATACCGGTGTCCAAGTAAGAGTATGGGTTGTGGTCATAGCAAAACTCTTATGAGAAGCAGACTCAGCCCGGTTATTATTAGTATTACTCCAATTTTCTGTTACCAAACTTGAAGGATAGAAAGAGTCATTATATTTATTAAATATGGAGAACGTTACTTTTCCATCATACTTCAAGCGGGTCTTGCTCGGATCGATACCTAAAAGATCATATTGTAATATAAACTCTGGCTGAATTTGGAAAGTCTTCTCTCGATTGACAGCCTCGTGCGCTAAAGCAACAGGGTTTACATAGAGTTTCTGATCATTATCAAAATTACTTGAAGCATTACTCTTCATATGATAGAACTCGCCGGTCGAACCATTTTCATTTTCCTCATATACGGCAATATTAGGCATCTTCACACCTGCAAGAGCAAGAAGAGACTTAGTTTGATTATTTATTCTATAATCATAATTCTTTTGGTTATCCACATAAGTCAAGTTAAAATTTGTAATAACCTTTATGCGGTCAGAAACGAAATAATCCAGTGCAGTACGCGTCGTAAAGCGATCCAACTGTTGTTCGATAATAGAACCTGTCTGATGATCGTAACCAGCAGAGACACGGAAATTAGCTCTCTCACCACCTCCGGAGACATTCAGATAATGTTTTTGCTCCAAACCCATCTGAATCACCTCTTTTCTCCAATCTGTATCGTTATCAAACATACGCCATTCAGAGAACTCTGCATCAGAATGCAAATAACCGATCTCTTTAATATTGGCTGCATCATCACTCAGTTTAGGATTGAAATAAGCCTCCTTAAGATACATGGTATATTCACCACCATTCATCATCTCGACACCTTCCGGTTGGTAAGTCATGTTGGCTCGATAAGTATAGGTAACTTGTGTTGCACCACGCGCACCACGACGGGTCTTTATTTCGATAACACCATTTGCACCTTGAGATCCCCAAATAGCTGTTGCTGCAGCATCCTTAAGGACTGCAATAGATTCGATATCATCAGGATTGACACTCAAAAGCTCTGCAAATTTCTCTTCGGTAGCATTAGCATAATCGAAGTCGTTCATATAGTCAGACTCAAATACATTTCCATCTACCACGATCAAAGGCTCCGTATTACCATTAATAGAGGAGACACCACGCAAACGCATACTTGTTCCGGCACCTAAATTTCCTGATGCCATGACGATATCCAATCCGGAAATACGGCCTTGCAGCGCTTCATCAATAGTAGTTACACTAATACCTTCAAATTCTGCTGCACTAATACGCTGAGAGGCAACGGAAACCTCTCGAGTTGGGATGTTCAATCCACTTCCTCCCATCCCTCGATCTGCCACAACCTCGACATCATCAAGTTGCTTAGAATCACTCTCTAATATAATATGATAAGATGTTCCTTTGATTTTTATAATCTGAGTTTTACAACCGACAAAAGAGATCTCCAACTGATCATTAGGATCTTTAATTTGAAAGGAAAAATTACCATTCACATCTGTGGCACATCCGGTCATAAGACGATTATCTTTGTTAATCTCTCGAACATTTGCACCCCAAACAGGTCCAAATTCATCCTCAACGACACCCATGATAATGTCGCCGGCTTTCTGGGCCCACACACTGGTACTTATAACACAAGCCGCTATTGTCAACAGGCTTCGCAATATGCTGTTTTTCATTGTTATTACCATTTGCGTTATTGATTATAATGACTACACTGACTCTGCTTGAAAAATAGTGGTCCATCAATCTGATGCACTACAGCAAACGCTGATGTCTCCATCGTAGTGGATGACAATTGATATTCTCTGGCAGAAATGTTATAAAGTCTTGGATCCGAAGTAATCACCTTGCGCTCGTGTCCTAACAGATCTGTCACAGAGATGGCATCAGGAGTAACTTTTGTTTTCAGCGTGTAGAACTTGTTGGTAGTGAGATTCATAATTGCTGTTTCATAATTACGCTCAAAGTTATCACTTCCTCCGTCTGTATTGTAATCCATATCTATATATAGAGAATTATCCTGTACATGATAACGGACAAATTCATTAATCTTAGTTTTCAAACTCTCAATATATTCCTCTGAAGAATTTGGATCTTCCTCCAACATTGCCACCTGCTCCCAAGTCGGTAAATCGCCACTAGCGATCAGAGCTTTCAAACTTTCATTGGTAGGGACATAAACTGTATAATGATAGTTATTGAAAGAAGAAACATTACCGATCTGACTTCCACAGATAAATCCTGAACGAGAAGTTTCATAAAGTTCACTTCCTAAAAGCAATTCATAGAAAACAGAAAATTCCTCTGTTTCATCCAAAATATCAAAAACACTGCGACGAGTGGTCAACACCGGCTCACTCTCAATAATATAACTCTTACCATTTCCATCTTTAGACTGATCATAAATCGTAACGACAGGAATGTCTCTATCAGCATCCATCTGATATGTTCCTCGCACAGAGGCGATCTGAGAACCATTTGCCTTCACAGACACCACACCGCCATTCTTTGTACGATAATACGTTTTGCCCGATTCAATATTACCAACAACGATATGGTTATCAAGCAGATCCTCAAGACGATCTCTTAGGCGGTAATAATCAGTAAGTTCCCCAATACTATCGCCAATAAGCCCGGTGGCAACATCATATTCCCAAACAGATGCCCAAACACGACTACTCTCTTCTTCTACATCACTCCGATAATGGAATTGATAAAGTTGGGTCGTGGTTTGACCATATGAAACAGGATCAACATAAGTCAAAAGAGCATTATTGGTCGGGATAAAGAGACTATAGTAAGAATCTAATGAATTAAGATAAGGACCATATTGGAATTGCTCAATCGCCCAATTGAATATTTTCATACTCTCATTCACCAACGCAGGGAAAGAGACAGAAACATATTCTGTCGGACTGAACACTTTATTTGTCAAATAGATTGCTCCATTACAAGCCAGGAATACACTATCCACATCCTCAATTGTAATTCCCATTACATCCTGAGTAGAATTAACAACGCTCTCAAATTTACTGGGAACAGAATTAACGAAAGAATTGAGCATATTATTATTAAGCAATTTAACAACAACATGATCCGGCACAGCATCCCAACTACCATAATAATCCTTCAAAACCTTTCCTACACCATTATTCCAGTACTCCTCAAGAGCTGCATTACTAGGCACGAGCATTACACCCATGTTTTTCTGCATCGCAACTGTTGCTGAGATTGCATTAGGATCATCAGAATAGAAACTATTCCAACCCGGATCAAACTTTAAAGCAGCATCTGCGACACTTCCATCGGGCAAAGTCAAAAGAGAACCGTCAGAAGAACGATTAGAAAGATAACGCTTTTGGAATACAGAATCGACAGACGTTCCATATTCATAATTATAATTATCCGTATTTTCACGTCCGATATAATAAGGAGCACTAAAGCGCTCAACCAATCGGCTATATTCAGATGTCTGAGGTTTTGTTCTGAGGATTTCAGCCATATTATCTAAAGGCAAAAGGACATCCTTCATGCGGTGAATAAAGCCATTTGCACAACGTATGTTATGTTCCTCGACATCGATACCATTCACACCAGCATCGCCCGACTGTCGGCTGACTTCATTATTAAATATGAAGTTTATATCCTCATTGGTAATCCTATTCTGAGTTAAGAATTTCTCTACAAAAAACACAAGAGGCACCGTTGACATATCCTTCATACAGACGATATCCTTATTATTCTCTCGATAATAAGTCCACCCCTTGGCATTATCCGGCATCTCATCAACCTTTATCACGGGTATTGTATCATAGACAGAAGAGGCTGTCGAACGACGCATACAATTTCCCTCCACAGCTCCCGCAGCACCGGTTGTACTCGAAAGAGACATAATTTGCAAAGAGTTGTCCACCATCGAAGAGTAAAGCAACATTTTCTTCTGTGCCAAAGACAACTCTTCATAACTTTTCACACCCCATCTGTTAGCAGCATAAAAACGAGCAAAAGCCTCGTCGTTAGCCACAAACATCGTCTTAGTACTCTTTCCTGAAAGAGCCTCTTCGTAGCCCAACTCTTCGACCAAACGACGGAAATCGCTATAGTCATTTTCTGCCAAATAAGAATAGAGGGTTGTTCCGAATCCCGGAGGTAGTTTCTCATCGAGTTCATACTCCTCACAAGAAATCAATCCTCCCAAAGCTAAAAGCGCACTTCCTCCTAGAAGCAGACCTAGCATCCTTACCGATAATTGTTTCTTCTTCATCATACGGACGGTTAGATTCAAGATGATTTTTATAACTTTATTAAATACATTTTCACATAATTTTCTCACGTTGCAAAGATATAGCTTATCTTAGGAAGAAAAATTAAATATTGATATATTTATCCCACACAATGAAACCATTTCGGATTATACGATACAAATTATTTAAAATTTGATACATATTTTCAATGTATAAACCTATATCAAACCTTTTATATGTTTTTCAAATGTTTATCTGATGACATTTTAACACCACACGGGGTAATATTTAAGTCTTCGTGGCAAAGATATTCTTTTTCTTAAATTTTACCAAATTTTACTCTCAGCTCCCTCGACGGCATGACATTAATCCCCATCGTCGGCTATCGTAAAGTAACGTGACAAAAACCTTTGCAAGACAAGACAGCAAGAAAAAAAAACTTCATATAGTTCATACGATGTCCTTATATTCTTTCCTTACAGAAATAGATTTAAACATTTAACTAACCACACATGAGGAGCGTCCCTGTTCAGTCAAATAAGAAAGCAAATCAAACCATAAAGACGAAACCAAAATTTTCGCAAATTTGTAACATATCGTAACAAAATAGTTACAGACTTATCACACCTTTCTTTTACATCCTTGCTGTATTGTATAAATTTATTTACATTTGCTCCATAAAATAAAGTAAAAAACATCGCTCTATAGTTTCATCTTAATTCCTTATCGACTTCAAAACTTCGTCTGATTATGACTATAAAAAAAACACTCATTGTTGGGGCAATCAGTTTATTCACCCTCAGCAGTTGTTCTGAAGCAGAAAAACATTACACTCCTCTGTTTGCCGAATTTACATATACCGGCAATGACCTCCGTTATCCCAATAACATAGATCCTACAACTCAATATCTTAACCCCATTATCTCAGGCTGTGCTCCCGACCCTGCCATCTGTCGCAAAGGAGGAGACTATTATATGGCAAATAGTTCTTTCACCTATTTCCCTGGCATTCCGGTATGGCACAGCACAGATCTTGTGCATTGGAGACAGATTGGATATGCCTTAGACAGACCAAATCAGCTTATGCTCAAAGATGGATTACGCATCTCTGGAGGAATCTATGCTCCGGACATCAAATATAATCCACACAACGACACATTCTACCTGATCGTCACCGGAGTCGGCTGTGGAGGCAACTTCATTGTTAAGACCCAAGATCCCCGGCAAGGATGGTCTGATCCGATTCCGGTTCCGGAAGTGGGAGGCATTGACCCCGGATTCCTATTTGACACAGATGGAAAAGCCTACATCGTAAACAACGATGAGCCATCATATCCTGCCGAATATGATGGTCATCGAGCTATTTGGATTAGAGAGTTTGACACCAAAACAGACAAAGTGTGCAGTGCCGCACAAGTCATCATAGATAAAGGGGTCAAACCTGAGGACAAACCGATCTGGATAGAAGGTCCGCATTTATATCACATCGGTGACACCTACTATCTGATGGCTGCCGAAGGAGGGACCGGAGACTGGCACTCAGAAGTCATATTCACATCAGACAAACCGACAGGGCCCTTCAAACCCTGCAAGAAAAATCCAATATTGACACAACGCACACTCCCCAAAGATCGTCCGCACCCCATCACTTGTGCCGGACATGCCGATCTGATCGAGACAGCGGAGGGAGAATGGTGGGCCATCTTCTTAGGAGTTTGCCCTTATGAGGGAGATCAATACTGTAATACAGGAAGAAGCACCTTCCTGCTTCCTGTCAAATGGGAGGATGGACAACCAATCATCTTAGACGATGGACTAACCATCCCCACTGTCGTTAAGAAAAAAGGATTGCAACCACAACAATCACTGATCACCGGGAATGGGACATTCACTGATAATTTTGATCAGAATTCATTAGACTTAGGATGGATCACACTTCGCACACCTATAGATTCTTGGTGCACCTTGACTGCACAAGGACTTGAGATTACCCCTCGCCCGATTACCCTCAGTGAAACACGACAACCCTCTATGTTGTGCCGCTGGATCAAGCATCAAACATTTACGGCCAGCACAACATTAGACTTTACTCCGACTGACAGTACCCTGGCCGGACTGACTTGTTTTCAAAAAGAGGATGCATATTACATTATCGGAAAATGTCTTAACCCCCAAGGAGAACCTATCGTGACCTTGATACGAACAGACAAAGATGGCACGCATACCGTAGCGACAGATCTGCTACAGGGATCAGACGCGAACAAGCCCATACGATTACAAGTATCTGCAGATGGATCAAAATACAAGTTTAGCTATTCTACCGACAAGTCAGAATGGAAACAATTAGGCAATATCCAAGATGGTAGAATTCTCTCTACTACCTATGCAGGAGGTTTTACCGGTGCTGTCATCGGCCTTTATGCAACGTCCGCTCATAATAACAAATCAGAAAAATAAAGGCATGAAACGACTATCATTTTTTATTTTAGGGTCAATTGGGATCTACGGAGCAGCTTTGTCACAAACTCCTCAGATGGCAAGCACGACAGAAATTACCGCTTCTGCAAAGACCGGCAAACCGGTATCTCAAGGCAACCCTCTTTCTGCCATTACTTTCTGTGCAGATCCGACAGCCATCGAGCATAACGGAAGATTATTCGTCTATGGGACCAACGATCAGCAGGCATATAACAAAGTCAATGGTACAACCGAAATAGACTATGGACATGTCAAGTCTCTTGTCTATTTCTCCACGGAAGATATGGTCAATTGGACCCATCACGGCACAATCAACATGTCATCAATCTGTGGCTCATGGTTTTATGCTTCTTGGGCACCTTCCATCGTCTCTCGTATTGAAGATGATGGGAAGACCCATTTTTATATGTATTTCTCCAATGCCGGCAGTGTCGGAGTCGTGACCTCCACCTCTCCCCTTGGTCCGTGGACTGCACCCATCAACAAGCGCCTTGTAGATGGTTCGACTCCTGGATTAGGACTCTGCTCCACCCCATTTGACCCGGGAGCAGCCATTGACACTTGTGGAGTCGGATGGCTAACATTAGGAGGAGGATCTCCCAATGCTCAAGGGACAGAACTTCAGCCGGGCAATGCCCGCATAGTCCGATTAGGCAAGGACATGGTCTCTTTAGACAGCGAAATCATACCGATATCAGCGCCATATCACTTTGAGGCTAACGAACTGAATATCATCGGCGGGAAATATGTTTACACCTACAACACAAGCTGGAGAGAACGTAGCGATTGGTCCAAATATGGCAGTTTTTTAGCCGCGCCTACGACCTGCAGTATGTGTTACTTCATCACAGACGATCCACTGCATCCCGAAAAATGGACTTATAGCGGAGAATATTTCAAGAATCCGGGAACCTTTGACTTAGGATGGGGCAATAATCATACTCATCTGCAAAAGTTTGCCGGAGAATATTACCTCTTTTACCACACACAAGACCTGCAAAACACATTAGGTCTGAGCGGAGGATATCGGAGCATCGCGGTCAACAAAGCGACTGTCAACGAAAAGACAGGGCGAATCAGTGTCGTAACAGCCAACCGAGGAGGAGTTTCCCAACTCAAAAAAGTAGATCCATATGTCACCCAACAAGCAGAAACCATGTGCACCTCCGGGGGAATTGGTGTTGCCTCATTCGGAGCGACAGGTAACACCATTATCAATAACATCCACGAAGGTGATTGGCTCATGGTCAAGGGTGTCAATTTCGGAACAAATGGAGCCGGATCATTCAAAGTTCGAGTATGTGGCAAAGGGGAAATAGAGATTCGCGCAGACAAACTCTCCGGCAAAACTATAGGCAGCATCGAATTTGAAACCGGATCTAAATGGCAAGAAATCTCCGGGACATTATCCTCTGTCCTCAAAAATAGTCACAATCTTTACTTCGTGTTTGGTGGCGAAGGATGGTTATTTGACTCATGGATATTTACTCCTGCTGAAACGACAAACTTGAACCTCCCCACCATCGAGAAAGAGTCAAACACTACAAGTTACGACCTTAACGGAAGACCGACATACAAATCTGATAATGGACAAATCATTATCAGAGACAATAGAAAATACATTTTGAATAAATAATCTTTAATATAAAATCATAAGAAAATGAAAACATCTTTACGAAAACTTCCATTACTCCTCCTCCTCGGAGGCATGGCATTCTCTTCCTCCGCTGCAACAAGAGAAGCCAAATTGAAAGTCGATGATCGCATCACCTATCAGAAGATCACCGGTTTTGGAGGCTTCGCTTTTTCTGCACAATGGGGAGATAATCTGACAGACAGTGAGATTACCACCATGTTTGGTAAAGGGAGCAAACAACTGGGTTACAACATCCTCCGCGCTCGTATCTCTCCGGACGAATACACCTCTTGGGGCTATGACTGCTGGGGCACAACCGCAGCTGTTATCCGAAAAGCCAAAGCTTTAGGAGAATGTCATACTTTTGCCTCTGCTTGGACTCCTCCGGGAGAATACACCTCTAATGGTCAAAACACACACGGCTATATGCTGGCTGAGCACTACGCCGACTATGCCAACTTTCTCAATCGGTTTATTGATCGCGTAGTTGCCTGTGGGACAGATGTAGATTACATATCGCTGCAAAATGAGCCCGACTTTGATCCGGATTATGAAGGATGCACTTGGTATGCCAAACAATTTATCGAATTTTACATCAACCATGCCCCGAATGTCAAACGACCGATGATCGGGCCCGAATCCTTGGCTTTCCGTTGGGCATTAAGCGACTCTATTCTCAAAAACGATAAAGCATGCGCCAACCTCGCCATCGTGGGCGGTCACCTTTATGGAGGAGGCAACTTTGATTATCCACTCGTCAGAGAAAAGGGAAAAGAAAAATGGATGACCGAATATCTAATCAATAACACAAATGGGGATGAAAACTATCGCTATACACTCGATGATGCATTACTTTTCTCCCGAGTAGTCAACACCAGTATGCTTGCCAATTACAACGCATGGTGTCACTATGCGCTCAAAAGCAGTTACGGCATGATCGGAGATGGCACATACGGAACTACAGCCGGTGAGGTAACTAAACGTGGTTATATCTTAGGTCACTTTGCCAAATATGTGACCGGCACAACCCGCATCAAACAGACACTCACAGATCCCGGCTTCGGTCTTACCTCTTCTTGTTACACGACCTCAAATCGAGACTCTGTTATCATCATGTTGACTAACATTGCTCCACAGGCCTATAGTCTCGAACTCGACCTTCCCTTCCTTGCTAAAAATGCCCGCCGTATTTGGACCAACCAAAGCAAGAATATGGCTGTCACGACATTATCATTCACTGAAAGTAATAATCCGACGGTAAATGTTCCGGCCAAATCTGTCATCACCCTTATCATTCCGAAGTCAGGAGAGCGCACCAGCCCAATGGAAGACGACGTCCTCCCCGTCTTCCACGATAGTCTGACTCAATACAATGGCGAATGTGTCATCCCAAAAGGATGGAAAGTAACCCATAATGGTAGTACTTTTAATGGCAGTGGACAATATACCTCTTTTTGGGATGGCAGTAAACCCCGAATGTATTACTATAGCCCCGAAAGCCCCATCCCAGCGGGAATCCTTCTCACCGCCGGCAGCACCTCTCAACACGGCATAGCATCCTACGGTACGCTCAACAACTATCGTCTGCATTTGCCCGCCGGAGACTATCGCCTCATCTGGCATGCCATTGGATGGGAAAAGGCACAGCAGCTCTATTGTTATGTCGCTCAAGTCGGTGTATCAGGTAGTCTCGCATATCATAGCGGTGTTGCTGTCAACAATCATATCTCTGGCAATTGGGGTACTGAGCATGACACATTCGGTGCAACAGCCGACACCATCAACTTTACTGTCACAAAAGAAGGTAATTACACACTCAACTGGAAAGTGACTTATCAAAATGCCAACGCGGTCAATGGTTTATGCCGCGCATTAGTAGGAGGCATACGACTGGAAACTGTCAATAAAGAGGAGACCGCCATTGATCATATAGCACCTGATGCTCAGGAAAATGGAGAACCTGAATATTTTGATCTCAGTGGTCGCCGTATCTCATCGCCGAATAAAGATGGCATTTACATGATGCGCACATCTAAAGATGGGGTAATGCAAACCCGTAAAATAGTATTCACAGGACAATAACCGACTTATTGCGGTTCAAACGCTTAAGAGGCTGCGTCATAACTAATTGACTCAGCCTCTTATGGTATATAGCTTTTTTTGGGGGGGAATGTAAGATCTATAAGAAGGCCTTTGGAGCGATTTCGATATAGATCGTTTGCATCACGGCGCCGTGTAATGTGAATGACGGCGCCGTGTGTCGTTACACGGGCGCCCGAATATCATCACACGGCAGCGTCGTGCACGTCACACGGCGGCATCATGCATGTTACACGGCGGCGTCGTGCAAATCCCCTTAAAAGGTACAGCCTTTAAGGGGGAGTCAATTCTTTACATAAAGTCCTGAAACAGAAGCGCAAGAAGGCCTCATTCGTCCTGCTTCCCCAAATTGCTTCGTACAGCCCTTAGGTTGCGCTGCAGGCCTTTATACCCCGCACGAGAGATGGCGGAGTGTCTAAACAAACGACGAAAATCACCTGGCGACATCGCAGCGAGTCGATCTGAATCTAATGCCATAAATTGCTCTGAGGGGACAAACTCGGGGACATGAGTTGGGCGAGCGAAACGTTGATTCCACGGACAACACTCCTGACAAGCATCGCATCCATACACTCTATTACCCATCCGAACGGCTATCGCAGCAGGAATTTCCTCTGCACGGCTCTCGATGGTGTGATAAGAGAGACATCTACGAGCATCTACAATGCTGCCCGTCTGCGTGTGGGGATCTGAGGTTAAAGCACCTGTAGGGCAATGATCAAGACATCGGCGACATGTCCCACAACCGATAGAAAGAGGCTGATCTATAGAGAGCGAAAGATTAGTAGCGAGGATACCGAGAAAACAATAAGATCCAATGCGTGGCACAATCAGAAGTCGATTGCGTCCCATAAAGCCAACTCCTGCACGATAAGCCCAATAATGTTCCATCAGAGGAGCACTATCCACAAAAGGACGGGCATCATAAGATTGTTGAGGGAACAACAAAGGAGCAATATCTTGGGCGATGTAGTCCGAAAGTTGAGAGAGATAGTGTTTAAGCACATAATGGTAATCTACGCCATAAGCATAGGTCGAAAAACGAATATCCCCCTGCTGGAGGGTGGAGGGATAATAATTGAGAGCAACAACGATGAGAGAGCGACATCCGGGATGGAGTTCTCGAGGATCAAGTCGCAAGGATTCGTTTGCCCGCATATAGTGTAAATCGGCATCACACCCTGCATCAAGCCAATGACGTAACTCTGCCTCTGCTTCGTCAGAAACTCGATCAGCCTCAGCTATACCACAAGCTGAAAAACCGATCTGAAGCGCTTTGCTTTTGATGAGAGAAGAAGCTTGTTGTGGGGTCATTTGAAGCAATCCTCGTCCAAAAGTTTAAACTGATACCCCTGCTCGATGAGCCACTGCAGGCACAGAGGAAGGGCAATTTCCAAATTATGCCATGACTTACTGGTGTCATGAAACGTGATAATAGAGCCATTGCGCGTATGTCGTTTGACATTGGCTACGACCTCCATGGCATTGAGTCGATTTGAATAGTCTCGAGTCACCACATCCCACATGATAATCTTATATTTCTTGCGGAGTAATCGTGCCTGACGATATCTGAACCATCCATGAGGAGGGCGAAACAATGGACTACCAATGATAAGATTTGCTTTTTCGACATTAGCCAAATAAGCGCGACGACGGCACTTATAGGCATTGATATGATTCATCGTGTGGTTACCGACACAATGCCCGGCAGCCTTTACCTGCTCAAACAAAGGACGGTTACGAGCGACATTATCCCCGACACAAAAGAACGTTGCCTTTACTCCATAACGCTCCAAAACCTCAAGCACCCATGGAGTGACATCAGCCGTCGGTCCATCATCAAAAGTAAGATAGACCGAAGGAGGAGAAGTGGGTATGCGCCAATAGGCCTCTTTAACCATCATGAGACGCACCCAACGAGGAGGTTGCTCTATAAACACAGCGTTATATAATGTAAAAATTTAAAGATAAAAGATAAAAACTGAAAGGCGAAATTTCACCTTTCAGTTTTCATAAAATTATCTTCTTTGAAGTCTCTTTATATAATTATTGAGTGGAGTTTGGAATTTCTTCTCGTTGAAATATTGGCTCAGTGTTGGTTCATAAGCCTCGACGAGTGCTCCTTGTCCATGGCGTTTAGCCACACTGATGGCATCACGCATTGTGAAAATCTGCTCACACAGAGGATCTCCGATCGTAGCAATCTGCTGAGAGGAGAGTTTGTTTGCCCAAAGAGCATATTCATCAGCTTGACGTATAAGGTCAAGGACTATCTCATTAGCCATTTCAGTCTTATTGCCCATATAGAGCGCCTGAACCATCGTTAGCGAAGCATGATCATTGGGGACATTATAGCTGGGGATCTGTTTTACACAGAACTCTGCGGCCTTAGCAGCCCGCTCCTTATCACCGGCATCGAGGAGTTGGTTGATCAACGTCGAGAACATCAGACGCTGGGTACGACACATGCGACGATT
This sequence comes from Bacteroidales bacterium, assembly GCA_045576355.1. Classification (GTDB taxonomy): domain Bacteria; phylum Bacteroidota; class Bacteroidia; order Bacteroidales; family UBA3663; genus Liminaster. Next base: position 12,602 of record JAZNGG010000050.1, on the reverse strand, counting down.
GTTCTCATCCAGATACACCTTCGGATCATCAATATTACCCCAGACAAACTTATTCATCATATTGTCATAGAGTTTATCTACATCAGCATTATGAGTTCCACCGCCTGCCAAAGGAACAATCTGATAAGCCAAACCTGCCAAACGGAAATAATTATTTAGGCTCATGTACATCTCAGACCCCACAGTCGTAGCAAAATATATGGGTCGTTTCCAGCCATCTGCTGCAATGCCTTGAAGCATCGAAAGAATAGCAATCTCGTTTTTAGTCACATATGACTTTCCTCCTAAGTCGATTACCATCCGGTCTAAAATCTTATCGTCGTCGGCAAGAGAGATAACAGGCGAATTAGCCACGGCAGCCGAATCAATAGGGATGACTAACTTTGACGTTGGCAAATAGGTTAGATCTTCTCCATAATTGGGCAATCTGTGATATTTCGGATCATCAGAAGTAAGATATTCCATGGCAGATGTAATCGGCATCTCATTGGCAAGAGAAATTACGTATGCGAAATCCAACTTGTTTTGATTATATTGATCCGGACGCAATGAGATGGGAAGAGCCGGAGAATCATAAGCCGGGCGCTTCATCTGTGTGATATACCAGTCTGTCTGGAGATAAGAGAGGTTGCAGACACGCACATCTGTACGATAGCCCTCTACATCTTGTGCATACCAAAGTGGGAAAGTATCATTATCTCCATTGGTAAAGATGATGGCATCTTTCTCTACAGAGGTGAGATAGTTACGTCCGAAATCACGTGCAGTGTAACGTCCTGAACGATCATGATCATCCCAATTCTCTGCAGCCATCTGCATCGGAACACATAGACATGCCAAAGTTACCAAAGTTGCAACAGCAGCATTCTCTCTCTTGATCAAAGAGTGGAGGGCCGAACAAAGAGCAGCTACACCCATACCGATCCAAATAGAGAAGGCATAGAACGAACCGGCATAAGCATAATCACGCTCACGCGGCTGATAGGGGGTCTGATTCAAGTAGATAACGATAGCGATACCGGTCATGAAGAAGAGGAAGAAAACGACCCAGAAGCCCTGTATTCCCTTCTGTCCGGCAAACGCTTGCCAGAAAAGTCCGATAAGACCTAAAATCAGAGGCAACATATAATAAGCATTATGCCCCTTATTGTCTGCAATAGACGAAGGCATCGAATCCTGATTACCCACCAGTGCCACGTCAATAAAAGGAATACCGGTGATCCAATTTCCTCGATCGATTTCACCATAGCTCTGCACATCACTCTGACGTCCGGAGAAATTCCACATGAAGTAACGCCAATACATGAAATTAAGCTGATAGCGGAAGAAGAAACGCATGTTTTCTGCAAACGTAGGAACTGTCAAAGTCTTAATCTCTCTGCCGTCACGCACACGCACTTTCTGTCCTTTAAAGTCTGCCCACTCCCGATAGCCGGCCATATGATTAGGTTGCTTGCTATACATACGTGGGAATATCATGTTGTAATTATACTGATATTTCTCCTTATGACCATACACCTCATAACGATCCGGCTCTGAAGGATCTTTTTTCACCACTTTACCATAGAGAGGAGCTCCCTCCTCTGTGACTGCACGACCTTGAGCATCTCTGACGACATCACTTCCAAAGGTCTGACCATAGAACAATGGACGATCACCATATTGCTCACGATTCAAATATTTGGTAAAAGAGAAGATCTCATCGGGAGAATTCTGGTCCATCGGCAACTGAGCAGAAGAGCGAATGATAATCTGCGCAAATGTAGAATAACCGATCAACAAAACCAAAAGCGAATAAAGGATATTGCCCGCCAAACGGACATTAAGAGACTTGTAGAAGAATATGATGGCAACAAAAATGAGTGACACAATAATACCCATAGTCCAACCCTCTCCAACAAACGGAACACCGGAAAGGATCACACCAGCAGCCAAAGCAATACGCACCCAACGATCTCGATCACTCTTCTTATACATCACATAAAGACCGACAATCAGCACAGCGAGGATAAAGAAGAAATAAACTAGTGTACCTGTGTTGAACGAACATCCTAAAGTATTGACAAACAGTAATTCTGTCGCACTTGCCAACTTCACAAAGCCTGGGATCAATCCATACAAGATCAATGCTACTATGACCATAGAGAGCGCCAATACTCCAAGGGTACCTCCCAAACGAGCATTGGGTTTCTTTTTGAAATAGTAAACCAGCACCATGGCGGGAATACAAAGCAAATTGAGCAAATGGACACCGATCGAAAGTCCGATGATATAAGACAAAAGGATAATATAGCGGTCACTATCCGGCTTATCTGAATGGGCTTCCCACTTGAGGATCAACCAGAAAACCAATGCTGTCATCATAGAAGAGAAAGCATAAACTTCTCCTTCGACCGCAGAGAACCAAAACGTATCGGTAAACGTATAAAGCAACGAACCCACCAAACCTGAACCCAAAATCGTTATCATTTGAGTCAAAGTCATCTTCTCCTCATCGGGAGAAACCAACTTCTTGGTCAAGGCTGTAATAGTCCAAAACAGGAAAAGGATCGTCATTGCACTAAAAAATGCAGACATACGATTCACCCAGACTGCAGCCTGTGTCATATCTCCACCGGCAAAATTAACAAAGAAACTTCCGGTCAGATTGAAAAAAGTATTTCCGGGCGGATGGCCGACCTCACCTTTCGCCGCACAAGTGATAAACTCAGGACAATCCCAAAAGCTCGTGGTTGGCTCGACCGTAGAGAAATAGGTAAATGCCGCCACAGCAAAAGCTAACCATCCGAAGATGTTGTTAAGCAATCTGTATTGTTGCTTCATGACACAATTATGATTTTAATTTTATTTATAATTTCTCTTTTTTAATTGAATGTGCAAAAATAATAAATATCTCGCAAAGAGAGAGCATTTTCAGACAGAAAGTCGGTATTTAAAACGAATAATTATAATTTATCAACATTTATTGAGACTTTTATGTATGGATAAATGGAAAAACAATTACCTTTACACTCGATTTTATCACATCATGAAGCAATCGATTCTTATCACCGGAGCCGGAGGATTTATCGGCAGTTATTTGGTAGAACGCGCCCTTGAAGAGGGCTGGGTGGTTTGGGCCGGTGTCAGGAAGAGCACTTCGCGTACCTGGCTTTCCGATGAGCGCATACATTTCATAGACTTACCCTATCACGACAGGGGAGCTCTCTCCCAGCTACTTAAAAAGCACCAGAATAGCCATGGTGCATGGGATGTCATCATCAACAATATGGGGGTTACCAAGACCAATAATCCCGAAGACTTTGACCGCATCAACCATCATTACGTCAGAGAGTTTGTAACGACTTTACGAGAAGTCGGGATGCTGCCTCGGCACTTTGTTTTGATGAGTAGTCTTTCTGCATTCGGACCGACAAGAGACCCCGACAAAGGCCCTATCTCGCTCGAAGACGATCAAATCCCAAACACTTATTATGGGGAAAGTAAGCTAAAGGTGGCACGCTTCATCAAAGGACAGTCAGACCTTCCTTACACCATTTTCTATCCGACCGGAGTCTATGGACCTCGTGAGAAAGACTACTATCTGATGTTCAAAACCGTACGATCCGGCATAGATTTTATACCCGGGTTTAAACCTCAGCGCATCACATTTATATATGTAAAAGACTTAGTGGAAGCGGTCTTCCGCGCCATCGAACGTAAAGCCTTCTGCAAGGAATATATCATTTCTGAAGGGAGGTCATATTCTTCGAGTGACTTCCGGCGCTACATACAACAAAGCATGGGGAAAAAGCATGTATTCTCTTTGCCTGTCCCGCTTTTCCTGCTCAAAGCAGTCAATTATACTGCCGGATGGTTGGCCTCGATGACCGGTAAAGTCTCGACACTCAACAAGGACAAATATCACATCATGGCCCAACGCAACTGGGAGTGTGATATCCACCCACTGGAAGCAGATTTGGACTTCATGCCTCAATATTCATTGGAGCGAGGAGTCCAAGAGACCTACGAGTGGTATAAAGCTCAAAAGTGGCTTTAAGACCTCTCTAAGGCTCTATTTTTCTCTTTAAACACGTCTTTAGACACATGACACAAATACCTATAACTCAAGGCCCGATCGGGCTTTTCGACTCCGGTTTCGGAGGGCTGAGCATCTTTCGAGAGATGCGCCGTCTGCTCCCGGACTATGACTACATTTTTCTGGGCGATAATGGTCGCGCCCCCTATGGCAACCGATCCTTCGAAGAGGTATTCACATTCACCTACGAAGCGGTAAGAAGGCTTTTCAGCATGGGGTGTCCTCTGGTCATTTTGGCATGTAATACCGCCTCGGCAAAAGCCCTTCGCAACATACAGCAACGGCGCATACCTCTTTTAGATGACCCCACACGACGCGTTTTAGGTGTCATCCGCCCTACGGTAGAGACCATCGGCGACATCACCCGCAACCGTCATATCGGCATCGTTGCCACACGCGGCACCATCCTCTCTAACTCATACACCCTCGAACTTGCCAAATTACTCCCCATGGCATGCATCACCGGTCATGCGTGCCCGGAGTGGGTCCCACTGATCGAACATGGACAACTCGACACCCAGGAGCTAAAAGAGACTGTCGAAAAAGATTTAAGTCTATTATTGGAGGCCGACCCACTCATCGACACTCTTATCCTCGGTTGCACACACTATCCGCTCATTGCCTCCACGATCAAGAATACTCTGACTCGGTTAGGACGACCGGACATCTATCTCATCGAACAAGGCCCACTTGTGGCACAAGGGCTTGTCAATTATATGAAAAAGCATCCCGAGATGGAGAGTCGTATCACACGCGGTGGACAGACACAATATTTCACTACCGGATCTCTACAAAACTTTGATCGTCTAGCCACACTCTTCCTCGGCGAAAAAGATGGCAATATACACGCCCGGAAAATCGATTTAGACCTTTAACCGGGCACAAAGGGCTATAGAGCAGTTATTAAAAGACAAAGCGACACATTGCCTTTGGAAGTTAAAATTGAGCACGATAAGCCTTTACGACAAACGCAATCCTTTTTATAAGTTCCCTTCCGACTCCATTCAGAATGTTTTCCGGCAGATTTCGGAAGACATCCGTACAAAAACGGCGACACGACCATCCCTTATAAAACTTACTAGGCTGCACCAAAATTTTCATTTTGACGCAGCCTCTATTTTCATGGATATTATAATTGCACAAAAAAGGGGTAAGCTCTCTACATCGCGCCGCTACGACCTCACACCCTTGCTGCGGTCAAGCCCTGGGGGATTCAGAGGGAGCATGCCGTGTAGCACTTACCCGGCTGCAAAAGTAGAGACTTTTTTTCGTTTAGGCAAGAGTAGAGGTGAAATAATCTCAAAAATATTTCGGTTTTCGTGCGAAAAACAGTAATTTTGCCCCGTTATACTGGCAACTATTCGTATGGACACATCTAAGATACATCATTTTTTAATGAAATACGCCCTATTTTTAGGGCTATTCTTCATTGTAGAATATTGTCTGACGATAGCAGCGACCGTCAACATTCTGCTTCCGGTCCTCGCTCTTCCTTTAAAGATCGTCACCCCGATTGCATTATATTGGATTATCCGACGGCTCCGAGACACTTTATTGGATGGAGAACTTCGGTGGTTTCAGGCTTGGGCTTACGGCATCCAGCTCATGCTCTTTGCTGCCCTCATTGAGGCTGCATTCATCTATATCTATAACGCATTTATAGCCCCGGACACTGCCTATCGTCTCATCCAAATGGAGCTACAGGCTTTTGAGCAACTGGCTCCCCTGATGAGCCAATATAGTCCGGACTTCCCGACACTCCTCACAGCGCTCAAGGAGGCACCCATCCCCTCTGCCATCGACATGGCTGTAAACATGATCTCATCAGATTTGTTCTACGGGACATTCCTCATGCTGATCATTGCCCCGATTGTCCGTCGGAGGGGAAAGTAAGAAAAGACAAACCCGGAGCAGACTTACGGCTCTAAGGAACAAATGCCCCTAACGGCTATTATAATAAGAAACACTACAATATTATATACATTATTATTATGTTAGATATTTCTGTCATCGTCCCCTTATACAATGAGGAAGAATCTCTTCCCGAATTAGCGGCATGGATAGACCGCGTCATGCAGGCAAACAAATTCACTTACGAGGTCATTTTCTGCAATGATGGTTCGACTGACCGCTCGTGGGAAGTCATCAAAGAACTGCATAGCCGCTACCCCCACATGCACGGCATGACATTCAGGCGTAATCACGGCAAGTCTCCGGCTCTGCACATCGGCTTCGGCATGGCTCAGGGCAACGTTGTCATCACGATGGATGCAGATCTTCAAGACTCTCCGGACGAAATACCCGAACTTTACAGGATGATTACCGAAGAGGGATACGACGTCGTCTCCGGCTGGAAAAAGAAACGTTATGACCCTCTCTCCAAAACGATCCCTACCAAACTGTTCAATGCCACAGCCCGTGCTGTCTCCGGCATCAAGAATCTGCATGATTTCAATTGTGGTCTGAAAGCCTATAAAGGCGAGGTGGTTAAGCACATCGAGCTTTATGGAGACATGCACCGTTACATCCCCTATCTGGCCAAAAATGCCGGCTATGGCAAAATCGGAGAGAAAGTAGTGCAGCATCAAGCTCGCAAATATGGCAAGACCAAATTCGGATTGGATCGTTTCGTCAATGGATACTTGGATCTGATGACTCTCTGGTTCCTCAATAAATTCGGTCTCAAGCCGATGCACTTCTTCGGTTTGGTTGGGTCAGTCATCTTTATCTTAGGCTTTTTGGCAGTGATTTGGCTCGGCATTCATAAACTGATTGCCCTCGGCGAGGGCCGAGTAAGCCCACTCATCACCCGCCAGCCCTATTTCTACATCGCTTTGACCTGCATGATCCTGGGGTCACAGTTTTTCCTCACAGGATTTTTGGGAGAATTAGTTTCTCGCAACTCGCAGGAACGCAACAAATATGATGTAGCAGAAACCATTTGAGAGTAAAGCGGAGTGCGTAAAAAAGCGCCCATGGTCTCAACGATATTTGACGAACTAATGAGTATAATAAAAAAAGGGAGGTTACTTCTCCTCTTGATTACCTCTTGTCTCCTCGTTGCGTGTAGCAACAACGGATGTGAAGAGACTCGCGAAGCCTATTGCACGGCAGAATTGCGAGGAGTGACCGGTGCGTCCCTGACCTCACTCTCCATTTGGGGCATCGGACAGGGCGGTGCGACAGACAAGACTGACTCCCTGATGTATGAGGGGGCTCCCTCCGAACATATCTCTCTGATGCTCAATCCGGACACGACAGCAACTCGGTTGAGACTGCTCTTCACCGGAGTAGTAGATCGTGAGCGGGTACAAATCGCCGACACCATCAAGCTCCTTTATGATGTCTCTCCTTACTTCCTCAACATGGAGTGCGGGTGTTCTGTCTTTTTCACTCTGAAAGAGCTCATTACGACCCACAACTTCATCTACGAAGCAGGGATCACCCGCAAAGAGATAACCAATGAGGAGGCCATCAATTTCGTCCTTGATTATTAACCTGCCATCCGGTCATAAGCCTATGCGAATCTCACCGCTCATCCCCATCCACCGACGTGGCATACTGATCAGCATCTTGATCCTATTATTCCCTCTCGGCATCTTTGCTCAGGGGCGGAGCATCCCGCGCAGCAGTAAAGTCGAAGAGGAGACACAGACCACCTCTCCCGAGGAGGAAGAACTTCCGGAGGGTGTCAAATATCGATATCCGCTGTTCAACGGCATCTCATTGATGTTTAATGTTTTCGAGCCGGTATTAGACCTATTTGCCAAAGACTATTCCAGCTACGAAACCACCATCATGTTTGACCTGCACCATCGTTTTTTCCCCGAAGCTTCATTCGGTGTCGGATATTGCAACGAGAAGTCTGATGACTTAGTGCATTACGAGGTCAAGACCACACCTTTTTATAAAATAGGTTTCCGCTACAATCTGAATTATAACGACTTGGAAGACAAGTTCTATTACTTCATCGTTGCTCGCTATGGGTTCTGTCATAGCGAAGCAGACATCAGCAATCTTCGCTATAAAGATGGCTATTGGCCCGAATATGGCCCCATCTCCATCCGCGACCAGGAGTTCAACTCCCATTGGGTCGAAATCGGCGGTGGCATAAAAGTTCAGATTTGGGATCGCCTCAGTGCAGGATGGGACTTCTATATCAAGCCGTTTATAAGCAAAGGGAGCACCCGCAATGCCGAACCGTATTACATTCCCGGCTATGGGACAACAGGCAGCAACTTCGGCATGGCATTCCGGCTCTATTATGATCTATTCTAACCCACACTATTAACCACACACCAATTCACGCCTCACACTCCAGACATCTATGAAAAAGCTACTCTCGCTCATCCTACTTCCGGTTTTGGTCGTGACGCTTGTCCTCCTCTTCCTCATCGGCACCTCCCCCTCACCTGCATCAGAATATCGGCAGTTGCAGGGCATGGTTTTCGGGACCATCTACCACATCACCTATCAGGACACCGCCGACTATCACGATGAGATCCGGCAGACATTCGATGACTTCGATGCCTCACTCTCCATGTTCAATCCCACCTCCATCATCAGCCGTTTCAACAACAACGACAGCACCTGTCGGGCAGATGCCTACTTCACCCATTGCTTTAAGAAAGCACAGGAGATCTCCCGTCGGACCGGTGGAGCCTTTGACATCACAGTGGCACCATTGGTCAATCTATGGGGATTTGGATTTAAAAATAGCGATCAGGCCACCCCTGCCGCCATCGACAGCATCCGCCGATTTGTGGGGCATCACTTAGTCAGCCTGACAGACAGCGGCACACTCGTCAAAAAAGATCCTCGCGTCATCCTCGATGCCTCATCTATAGCCAAAGGATATGCCTGCGACGTCATTGCCGATCTACTGCGGCAACATGGAGTCAAAAACTATATGGTCGAAATCGGAGGAGAAATCTCCGTGCAGGGTGTCAATGCCAAAGGCAATCCGTGGGCCATCGGCATCCATAAGCCGCAGGAAAATCCCGAGCAGGGGATTTCAGAGATCGACAACGTCCTTTTCCTTACCTCCGGAGGGATGGCAACATCGGGCAACTATCGCAACTTCTACTATCGTGATGGCAAGCGATATGCACACACCATCGATCCTAAATCGGGCAAGCCGGTGCAGCAAGACATCCTCAGCAGCACCGTCATCGCCCCGGACTGCATGACAGCCGATGCCTATGCCACCGCCTTTATGGTGCTGGGCAAAGAGCGCAGTCTCCAAGTGCTGGAGGCAGACAGCACACTGCTTGCCTACTTCATCGTAGCACCGACAGATAGTCTCTCCTCCGACACTCCCTATGAGATCATCTACTCCCCCCGTCTCAGCCAATACCTTAAAGAGGAAAGAGAACAGAGAACAGAGAAAAGGTGAAAACTGAAAACAAAGCCATCGCCATAAGCCATAGCAGGGCGAAGCCCCTGTTTGGTTTAGAAGTTGAGTAGTTTAAAGGTTTATCCTATTTCAACCCCTTGTTTGGTTTAGAAGTTTAGTAGTTTATTTTTTCCCTTCAACCCCTCAACCAATAAACCCCTCAACCCCTCAACTCTTCAACCCTTCAACCCCTCAACTCTTCAACCCCTCAACTCTTCAACCCTTCAACTCTTCAACCCTTCAACCCCTCAACTCTTCAACCCTTCAACCCCTCAACCAATAAAAAAAATCCAATATGCAACAAAAAATCGAAACTCTCTGTGTGCAAGCCGGATACACCCCCAAGAAAGGCGAATCCCGACAGATGCCCATCGTGCAAAGCACAACATTCCGCTACGAAACCTCCGAGCAAATGGCTCGGCTCTTTGACCTCGAAGAGAGCGGCTTCTTCTACACCCGACTGCAAAACCCCACTAACGAATATGTAGCTGCCCGCATCGCAGCCCTCGAGGGTGGTGTAGGCGCCATGCTCACCTCCTCCGGACAGGCAGCCAACTTCTACGCCTGCTTCAACATCTGCGAGGCAGGAGATCACATCGTCAGTGCCAATAACATCTATGGAGGCACATTCAACCTCCTGGGGACCACCCTCCGCAAACTCGGCATCGAAGTGACCTTTATCGACCAGGAAGCTTCCGAAGAGGAAATCGCACAGGCATTCCGCCCCAACACCAAACTGCTCTTCGGAGAGACCATCTCCAATCCCGGTGTCTCCGTCCTCGACATCGAAAAGTTCGCCCGCATCGCACACAGCCATGGCGTTCCGCTCATCGTCGATAACACCTTCGCCACACCCATCAACTGCCGCCCCTTTGAGTTTGGAGCAGACATCGTCACCCACTCCACCACCAAGTATATGGACGGACACGGTGTCAGCGTCGGAGGAGCCATCGTCGATAGCGGCAACTTCGACTGGGAAGCACACGCCGACAAATTCCCAGGGCTCACCACCCCCGATCCCTCTTATCATGGGCTCACCTACACCAAAGCCTTCGGCAAACTCGCCTACATGACCAAAGCCACCAGCCAACTCATGCGTGACCTCGGCTCCATCCAGTCCCCACAAAATGCCTTCTACCTCAACCTCGGACTCCAGACGCTCCACCTCCGTGTCCGACAGCATTGCGCCAACGCCCTCAAAGTGGCTCGCTTCCTGCAGAACCATCCGAGTGTCTCATGGGTCAACTACCCCGACCTTGAGAACGATAAGCAACACGCGCTCTGGCAGAAATACCTCCCCGGAGGCTCCTGTGGTGTCCTGGCATTCGGCCTCAAAGGTGGACGCGACTTCTCCCTCCGCTTCATCGATAATCTCAAGCTCATCTGCATCGCTACCCACGTCGCAGACTGCCACTCCTGCGTGCTCCACCCGGCATCACACACCCATCGACAGCTCACAGAGAGTCAACTCCTTGAGGCAGGTGTTGCCCCCGACCTCATCCGTCTCTCTGTCGGCATCGAAAACGCCGACGACCTCATCGCAGACATCGAGCAAGCCATCGCCCAAAGCCATAGCGAGGCATAGAAAGAGAACAGAGTACAGAGGACAGATAACAGAGAACAGAGCAAAGCCATAGCCATCGCCATAAGCCATAGCAGGGCGCAGCCATCGCCATCGCCATAAGCCATAGCAAGGCATAGAAAGAGAACAGAGAACAGAGAACAGAGAAAAGGTGAAAACTGAAAACAAAGCCATCGCCATCGCCATAAGCCATAGCAAGGCGAAGCCCGCTGTCTGGTTTAGAAGTTGAGTAGTTTAAAGGTTTATCCTATTTCAACCCCTCAACTCTTCAACCCCTCAACTCTTCAACCCCTCAACCAATAACCCATGCAACCCCCATTCATCCGCACCCTGTGCACCGTGTTCAGCGCCCTATGCGCAGCACTCACCTTCACCGTATGGGCACAAACAGCCACCTACCTCAACACGAGCCGTCCCATTGATCGCACGGCAGTCTCCTCCGAAGCCATCAAGGCGTCACCGCTCTATGGCAAAAAACTCGCCATCATCGGCGACAGCTACGTCCGCAACCATCGCCGCCCCATCGAAGAGACATGGCACTACCTCGTCGCTGAGAAATACGGCATGGACTACTACAACTACGGCAAAAACGGCAACTGCGTAGCCTTTGACCGCACCCGCCGCGGCTTCGGCATCCCGATGCACCTACGCTGTCGCGAGATCATCCCCGATGCCGACTACATCATCGTCGTAGCCGGACATAACGATGCCGACATGATCGGTCGTCCGGACACCACGCTCACCAGCCAAGCCAATGCCCTGCGTCACGACAGTCTCCTGCGTGAGTTTGAAATTCGACTCAATGAGATGATCGACACCCTCATCACCCACTACCCCAAAGCCAAGCTCGCCTTCGTCACACCGTGGAACGTCCCCCGTCCCGGCTTTGAGGAAATGTTCGCCGTCTTGCGCAAGACCTGTGCTGCGCACTCCGTCCCCCTCCTCGATGCCGCCCGCTCCGGAGGCATCCATGTGCGCCAAGCCGAGTTCCGCCGCCGTTATTTCCAGGGTCCTAACGACACCGCGCACCTCAATGCCGCCGGTCACCACCGATTCATGTCCGTCGGTGAGGCATTCCTGTTAGGACTATAAGAGAAGACAAAGAGACTCCGACAAACAGATCTACACCCCAAAAGTCAAACACGAACTTTTGGGGTGTTTTATCTATATACGTCACAGGGCTTCCATATAACCAACCTTATAGAAGCAATCATTCTCTGCTCTGCTTTCAGACGATGATACGCCTTCTTCTCCCCCATCTTGCGATAATCGGGCAAATCCCGTTTGATCTATCTTGCCCTATGCTCCATGCATCCATCAGCAAATAAAACTATATTCACCCCTTTGCAAAGGTCATAAGAGCGATTGAAATAAGCATAAAGAACTCCAATTATTTAATAAATACAATTATTACTGTCCGCTAAACATAGACATCCTCATCCCAACTCTTTGTAACATAGGAGTTGGGATGTTTTATTACTTGCGACAAGGCCCTACTTCAGTTTTCTTAGGTGTCTGGAGGCGATTCTGCCGCATCTTCAAGCATC
>JAZNGG010000049.1:0-9880 GCA_045576355.1 Bacteroidales bacterium | reverse complement strand
TATTTGTCTTGATTCATATGCAACCATTTATTTGGATGCAAATCTACAATTTCAAATCCGTTTCATTGCAAAATGCTACCTAATAGACTATATTTCAACTATATCAAAGAACTATTTGTCCACTTTTACGGGACAGTTATGGAAATTAATATTTAATAATTAATAAGATATTCTCAAAACGCGCGCAAAGCATACTACTTCTTAAACATTTTTTGCAATTCTTCCATCGTAGCAAAGCCTTCCATATATACGACCGTTACTTGGGGTGTTTCTTCTGTCCTCCTTAAAGCTGTATTCCTAAAAAACAGATAACGATATATTTTTTCTGTAGGAGGAAGACAATAAAAACCATAAAATAATCGTCCGGAAATAATACCTTCCTCTTTATCTACGGCTATAAGACCATCTTTCAAAACTAATTGTTCAATGTGTCGTGCAGCTAAGGAATCATTCTCAATCGTCAAAGAGCGAAAGAGAGAGAGATTATACGGACGTAATTGTTTCCCTAATATTTTCACTTCTACGGCATGACGATTATTCTTATAGGAACCATCGAATAAAGACTCTATCTGCAAATCTTTTTGGGCATATGTCGGAAATATTACTAAAAGCCCTATTATAATCAATAATATACGTTTCATATTGATATAATGTTAAATTACTGTATAGTTTGAAATATTTCACTAAGTTGATTATTGACACTCATAGTCTCACTCTCCTGCTGCATTGATAACATCATATCATGTGCATATTGCATTATTTGCTCCTCATCTGTAAGCTTCTGACCATAAACATAAGCTTCACAAACATTCTTTTGGGGAGAAAATACAAATACCATCACTATAGCAGCTGCAACAGCCCATTTAACCCAATTAAAATTCAAGCGTTTATCGGTTTTAGACCATTTAATAGAATCACCGGAACAAACATCACTTTGCTCATAAATCTGTTTGCCTACATTCATGAGGCTCATAACAGCACGCAAATCATCAAATTCGGAAGATTGTCCCATCTTAGAAGCCAAAAAGCGACGCAACATCTTTTCTTCCTCCAAAGATGTTTCTCCTTCAAAATAAAGATTTGTTAGTTTCTTCCAAAAGTCCAAACTTTTTTTCATATTTATACTCTTTTACGAGGTTCAATTAAATCTAAATATATTTCTCTGATCTGCTTTCGTGCTCTTGAAACATTGACTCTGACAGTTGCAGGTTGCATATTCAGTTTTTCTCCAATTTCTTCAAATGAAAGTTCATCATATTCTCGCCACCTGATAATCTGTTTTTGAAGAGGGGACAAATGATTATCGATAATTTGCTCGACAAGAAGATATTGCTCATCACGCTCCATTATCTCATCAGAAGAATCGGTCAGCACATTATCACACCCGGAATCAATATTTACTTCTTGTACCCTCCCATGCTTTCTCACTTCATCTATACAAAGGTGCTTGATTGTAGTGACCGCCATCGCTTCTGCCTCTTTAGCTGAGTCTATCAAATTTACCCGAGGCCAAAGTCGACAAAATGCTTCCTGCAAGGCATCATTAGCATCTTCTTCTGATGGCAGAAATCGCATCGCGAGACGTAAAAACTTACGTCGTAAAGTAGTAAATGCATCGGTGAGATTCTCTGTTGTCATTTTTTATATCTTTTTATATAGTTATACGATGTAAAGAATATTTTGTAACATTTAAATTTAAATAATACAAAATATTTTTACTCCATATCACAACTATAAAACCAACAAACTTAAATCAAGGTATTAATTTTGGCATTTATTATTTTGATGTAAATGATGAGTTATCTGTTTAATTATTTAATACAAAATCATCTATCAATCGACGAGCAATACTCATAGAAGACGGAATAGGAGGTAATCTATCCCGATCAAAAAAAGCAGCATCAATAAGTTCTCCATCTCTCAACGTAATTGTTCCCCCAGCATATTCAGCAGTAAAACCAACCATAACTCCCGAAGGATAAGGCCATGGTTGAGATCCAAAATAACGAATATTTTTAATATTTAAACCTGTTTCCTCCATAACCTCTCGTGCAGCACATTCTTCCAATGTCTCACCTCCTTCTAAAAAACCGGCAACAAGCCCATACATATATCGCTTAAAACTTTTGGCTCGAACCAATAAAATTTTATCTCCACATGTAACCCTTACAATAGCTGCTGGTGCTATATGTGGAAAATGCTCCATTCCACATTTAGAACATCGTTTTCCCATCGACATAAAACGATCTAAAAGAGTTCCACATCGAGAACAAAATCGATTAGTTTCTTCCCAATATATCCATACAGAAGCATGTGCAGCAGCCACATAATAATGTTCTGGCAGATAATCCCATGTAATACGTAGTGGGACCCATTCATAATGTTCTCCTGCATTTGGTAAATCACCAATTATCCCAAATGCCATTGCCTCCTCTCCATTTATAAGAAAATGAGAAGGCATAGTGTAACAATATCTTTCATCTGGAATCACTCCAAAAGAAAGAGGAAAAATATTAGGAATTGAATATGAATGGATCTGTTTATTACAAGATAAATGAGAATCTCCTTCTGCCTTTTGCAAAAGGAGATTACCTTTATTAAAGAGATAATATAACATTTTAGTATTATCAGATCTCGAGTATAATTATAAATACCCAAACTACATCATAAAACTTCCTACATACTTAATCTCGAGCCACCTCAACAAGACGCGAAGTGTCCTTCCCCTCATAGAAATTAATATATGCCTGATTGACAAGACGATTTGCCCCTGGCGTTGGATAATCACCTGAGAAATACCAGTCTCCAGAAGTTTCAGGACAAGCGACAGAGAGATCGGCAAGAGGTAAATAGATTATGTCCACAGGAATGGTTACATCTTCAGGTGTGAGCATCTCTGCTATTTTTTGGGTAATTTCATCCTCTGTAAATGGTGCATAAACACCTTTAACGCAATTCTCTATACGCTCCTTTGGCCATTGCTGTTGCTCGAGGCACTTCTCATACACCTCTCGAAGTAAATGCTCGGTTCCTCTGTCTCGATGCAATTCAACAGCAGCACGGAATGCAATAAACTCTCCCATACGAGACATATCTATACCATAACAATCCGGATACCTGACTTGAGGAGATGATGAAACAATAACAATTTTCTTAGGATGTAAAGTATTGAGAATTTTTATCACACTGCGCTTAAGCGTTGTACCACGTACAATACTATCATCGATAGCGACTAGAGTATCTACATAGTTTTCAACAATACCATAAGTGACATCATATACATGGGCAGCCAAGTCATTACGACTCGCACCCTCAGCAATAAAAGTACGCAACTTAATATCTTTATTGGCAATCTTTTCCGCACGAACTCGGAGTGATAGAATCTCATCTAGTTGTTCAGAAGTGAGAGCAGATCCCTTAGCCAAAATCATATCTCGCTTTTGATGATTAAGTATTTCATTAAGACCTTCTATCATTCCATAACAAGCAACTTCTGCAGTATTAGGAATGAAAGAGAATAAAGAATGACGAAAATCATAATCACAGGAAGCAGCGACCTTATCTGCTAGAAGATAACCTAAACGTTTTCTCTCTTGATAGATCGATGCATCATTACCTCGCGAAAAATAGATGCGTTCAAAAGAGCACTGACTCTCTTTTTGGCGAGGAGAAACCTCTGAAAACGAGATTTGACCCATACGATTAATAATCAGAGCTTGTCCTGCCTCTAACTGATGAACATCCTTACGAGCAACCCCAAAAGCAGTCTGAATAACAGGACGTTCAGAAGCAACAACAACAATCTCATCATCAGCATAATAAAACGCAGGACGGATTCCCCATGGATCACGTAATGCAAAACTCTCACCACTACCGGTCATACCACAGAGACAATAACCTCCATCCCAAGAGGAAACAGAAGTCTTAAGAACATTTTCAAGAACAATATTGTCCTCTATGCAATCTGTAACCTCTCGACCGGTTTTACGAACATCGTTGAATTGTTGGTAAAGTCGCTCCACTTCCCGATCAAGTCGAAATCCAATCTGTTCTAACATGATGTATGAGTCTGCATAACGTCGAGGATGCTGACCACTATCCATAACATCTTTAAAGATCTCGTCCGTATTTGTCATGCTAAAATTACCACAAATACAAAGTGTACGAGCTCGGAAATTATTTCTACGAATAAATGGATGAACATAATCCATACCTGACCGCGCAGCAGTACTATAACGGAGATGTCCCATATAAATTTCACCAGCAAAAGGAATGCATGAAGCTGCATATGCAGGATCATCAAATGCTGCTTTTTCTATCTCTGTAAAACGATGATTAACTCGTCCAAAAATCTCACTAATAGCCCCACTACCTGTAGCTCTTTCTCGGAAAAAAAACTCTTCTCCAGGAGACGCTTGCATCTTTAAACATGCAAGTCCGGCACCATCCTGTCCTCGGTTATGCTGTTTCTCCATAAGAAGATAGAGTTTGTTGAGGCCGTACATCCACGTACCATACTTCTTTTGATAAAACTCAAGCGGCTTTAATAATCTGACCAACGCAATGCCGCACTCATGTTTAATCTGTTCCATTGAAATTATTTTGAGATTGTCTTCTTTCAGAATGCGGTTGCAAAGATAAAACAGGTCTAAGAAAAAAACAAGTTTTAAAACGGAAAACAAAATCAAAAGACTAATTTTTATTTTTTCTTTAAAAAAAATACAATCTATATTATTAAACTATAATATATTACTAGTTTCTATTAATAAAGATAGACCTATCACATTGTTTTTATTCTTTTTTTTTGTAAATTTGCAGCTGTGAAATAAAATAAATACATTTTTTATTCTTATATACCATATTTTAATTTTTCAACTATGAAAAAACAATTTATTCTTAATTGGCTAACTCTAACATTGTTAGCCATGTTTCAAGTTGTTCCTACAGAGGCTCAACGGATACAGCAGCCTTTAGGACGAGGGGTCACATCTGTCGTGCATGGTTCTGAAAACTTTATCTCCTGGAGAAAATTAGCACAAGATCCAGAACAAGCCAAGTACAACGTCTATTATCGGACATCACAGGCAGGGAGTTTCACAAAACTTAATGCCGAGCCACTAGAGAAGACCAATTTAAAATTGTCTAAGAATTTGGCTAAAGGGACACAAGTTGCTGTAGCTCTCGTCGTTGATGGAATAGAACAACCAATGAGTGATCCATTCACGATTCCATCAACCGAATTTAGAGGAATCTTTGCGGACATCCGGTATGATAAAGCCGGAAGCCCGGTATCCACATTAACGACCGCTACAAAATATGTTTGGCCTGTTGATCTTACTGGAGATGGTGAATACGACTTTATTGTGGATCGTCAGCATATCATAGAAGGAGAAACAGACAAAATTGAAGGTTATACACGCGATGGGAAACACTTATGGAGTGTTGAAATCGGTCCTAACGTTGACATTGACCAGGGTCATTCTGATCTTGTCATAGCCTATGATATGAATTGTGATGGGTATGGTGATGTCGTTATAAAAAGTTCGGATGGAACCCGTTTTTGGGATGCCGAAAAAAAGACATGGGGTAAGTATCTTTTAGGTAAAGAAGATACAGATGGAGACGGTATTGTCGATTATACAAAACAAAACAAACGAAATCCACCTCAGTATATCACCGTCATAGATGGGCGAACAGGGGCAGAAATGGCTACAGTCGAAATGAATTACCCGAGTGATGCTTGTATGTCTTATACGAGAGATAATAAGTCTATTTTCATGGGCGATGAATATAATACCATCAATGGACATATGGGAATTGCCTATTTAGACGGAATACATCCGAGTGTAGTCATGGAATATTGTGTCCGAACAGCAGCAGACGAAAAGCATCATTATTTTACCTCTGCATGGGGCTTTGATTTCGAAGGAGGAAAAGCAACATCATTCAGAGAACAATGGCAATTTGCTTTTCATAAACAAAAAGAAAGTCTCGAACTATTTCATCACCTACGCATCGCTGACGTTGATCAAGACGGCAAAGATGAAATATTCAACGGTACTATGGCAGTCGATAATGATGGTACACTCTACATGAACTCCGGTATCGCTCACGGAGATCGTTTCCGACTTGGAGATATAGACCCGAATAGACCCGGTACAGAAATTTTCGCCATACAACAAAATGCAGCAGACATGTTAGGTCAGATCTTATATGATGCTCGTACAGGAGAACCTATCAAACGCTGGTATCTCGGAAGTGTCGGAGATGTTGGACGAGGAGAATGTATGGATGTACTTCCCGAACATAAAGGATATGAAATGTGGTCAACAATGCCCAATATGTACACGGCACAAGGAAACGTTGCAATTGAGGGTTCATATGCCAATGAATTTCCATATCCAAGCGAAGGCATATGGTGGGATGGAGAATTAGACAGAGAATATGTCTTTGCTCCAGACTCCAAATATAATATTGACATTAGAAAATTTTCCGGTAGCAAGGGTAATCGCCTTTATGAAATTGCTAAAAATAGCAACTATACATTACAATGTGGTTATGGTATGCGTGCCCAATTTTGGGGTGATATAATTGGAGACTGGAGAGAAGAGGTTGTAGTACGCCGTCTAGAGAATGTCCAAGATGTTGGTATCGTTGGTATTACCACAGACTTTGCCACTGAAGTAAATAACATCTATTGTCTCCAACAAGATCCGAACTACCGGATGCAATGTACTAATAGAGGTTATTATCAGACACCCATCCCTAGTTT
Source organism: Bacteroidales bacterium (assembly GCA_045576355.1). Classification (GTDB taxonomy): domain Bacteria; phylum Bacteroidota; class Bacteroidia; order Bacteroidales; family UBA3663; genus Liminaster. Next base: position 3,108 of record JAZNGG010000049.1, on the reverse strand, counting down.
TTATTTAGGATACGAAATGCCAACTCCCCCATTACCTCCAAGTATGACTTCAGAACTAGTATGGTCTGCCAATGGGACAACATTGGGTAAAGGGCAAGGAGGCTTTACAGACATGTCTCGTGCAGCATCCTATGTATATGAAGATGGTAAAACGATTCTATTTGGCCTAGACGGAGCAGAAAACATCATAGTCAATGAGACCATTTCTCCAGACACACTTTTATTTATGGTTCCTGTTGAAAAAGTATATAAATTACAAGGTAATGGAAGCATTAGTGTAAATAAAGATTTTTGGAAAAGCGGAGCTGGCACAACAATTTTGCAATTACCGGTGCTCTGCAAAGGACAAACCATCATCTCAGAGGGAATATTAGAAATAAACAACACCTTCTCTGGAAATATCGATCTTCGAGCTAGAGGAACGATAAGCGGAAATGCAATATTAGACGGAGTTTTGACTTTAGAAGGAGCATTAAATTATGAAGGAGGTCGTCTTTCTCCGGGTACTGGTGCAGATCCTTTTGGGAATATAACCTTAAGAAATAAATTGGACATCCATGTTCCTCTTTTTTATGAGTGTAACCTTCAAACAAATCAAGAAATTAAAGCAGATGTGTTGATGATAGAAGGAGATCTAATAATCGATGACAACTGTCTTACTATTAACATAATATCTAATGAAGATCATCTGTCAGAGGGGAAATATGCACTTATATCTTGGAGTGGAAATATTTCTGCAGATGTACAAAAGATTAAAATCAAAGGATTGTCTGGTCTCTCCTATAATCTAATCATTGAGGAAAAAACTCTATACTTGAAAATTAATGGGCAACGTCAAGCTGCACAAGGAGTTGTATGGACTGGTGCTAAAAATAATGTTTGGGATTATCAGACAGAAAATTTTACTCTTAATGGAGATCCAACTACTTTTGTAGCGAATGATCAAATCTTATTCGAAGATGAGTGCAAAGTAACTGATATTCAAATCTCAGACCTTATGCCTACCTCCGGAGTAACTTTTAACAATGCTTACTCCACTTATACATTAAACGGAAATGGAGGATTATCTGGTAGTGGTGGATTGACAAAAAATAATGCTGGAACACTTTATCTGACCTCTACCTTATCTAACTATACTGGTGTCACCAAACTAAATGGAGGGAAAGTATATGTTAAGGAGTTTGCAGATGGAGGAATCGCAAGTTCTTTAGGTGCAGCAAGTAAGGATGCAGCAAACATGATTTGGGGCAAAACACACATTGTCAGCCAGCATATCTCATCTGCAACCGATCATGGTATCACTATTATTGACACAACAACATTAGAGATACCTGGTTCTGGTGTTTTAGCTCTAAAAGGTGTCATTACCGGTAATGGAACCTTACGCAAAATAGGCACAGGACAACTTACTTTATCTTATGCCAATGCTAATTCTTTAACTGGAGGTATCATTGTAGAAGAAGGGACATTGGCTCAAGGATCATACACAACTGTATTGGGTTCTGTTAAAGGAAAATTAACTTTTAAACAAGGAAAATTCATACAGTTTTATACCACAAGTAGTTCTAATAGCCCAGCATTTAACTACACCGTTAACGTTCCGGAAGAAAACGATAATCTCGAATTCGTTTTAAGTGGAAGAACTAAGATACAAGGTAAATGGATTGGTAAAGGTAATACTACTTTCAATAGTACATATGTAAGAGGAGACATTTCTGCAGACTTTTCAGCTTACGAAGGTTCAATCACATCTGCAGGAGGTAATACACTTCGTTTGATACAAGGACTTAATATGCCTTTAGGAAAACTGATCGTCAATGACAATGTCGGTGGCTACAAAGCAGGAAGTAGTAACACTGCTGAATATACTCATTCCATAGGATCAATCAACGGCTCAGGATCAGTAGTTAATGGCACGTGGAATATCGGTTATGACAATACAGACTTTACTTTTGCCGGTACATTCACTTGTAAAGCAGTTAACAAATATGGTATCGGCACAATGAGTCTTACCGGAAGCGGTAGCAGTGCTCCGATTACTGTTTATAATGGGAAACTAAATATCAGTGCTGCCAAGTCCGAAAATAAGCCGACATCAGGAATGATTTCAGCCGCTGGAAAAGATGCCATGATTATGGGAGGTGGATATGTTTCTGCTATTACAATAAATAGTGGTGCAACACTCCACTTAGGAACAGGAACTGTAGCTGCAAAGAAGATGTATGTAGAAAAAACATTGTCTATCAATTCTTCTAATATAATTATTCATCGTAATTCATCCAACAATGACCAACTTATCGTCAGCGGGAATTGTATCCTCACCTCTCCCACTATACACTTAGAAATTACAAGAGGTAATCCTTGGGCTTCAGGTGATGAAATCAAAATTATTGATTGTAGCGGGAATATTACACTCAACGGAGAAGTGACCATTATCTCAGATCTTGCACAAGGATTAGAATGGGATACATCAACACTTGCAACAGATGGCACATTACGTGTCAAAGGAAATGTGGGACTTGATCGGATATGGAGAGATGAAAATGGGAATATTATATATTATGATCTAAATGGTATTAGAATAGATAACCCATCGGACGGAGAAATTTACCTTTTCTTAGGTAAGAAGAATATTTATCATAAGAATTAAACTTCTTCCTCTGCTCCAAAGTTGAACTCACCCCAAAAGTTAGACACAATACTTTTGGGGTGTTTTATGTATTATTGATATCCAACAAAAATATATGTACTTATTAGTGTCCGATATAATTACATAGAAAAAGAGGATGCCTCATTCTTTTGAGATACCCACCTATAACTAGAAAAATATTTATTGTTATTGTTGTCCGGTAAAACTTTTTATTGTAAAGAAATAGCTTTCAACCGCTAATTATATGCGATAGTGAGTTACCTTTTTTTAAAGTAAGCCCCTAATTGCTTATTATTCAGCAAATCCCATCGGCTGTCCGCTAAAGCGAACTCATAAGAGCAAGATAGACATTCCATAAATTGTTATTGGAAGCCATTAACGGCTGACTAATGAGTAAATAGTTCAATTATATAGCTTATTTCGTTATCAAGAACGGCTGTCCGCTTAAAAAAGAAAGA
>JAZNGG010000048.1:0-19127 GCA_045576355.1 Bacteroidales bacterium | reverse complement strand
AGGAGAAATATGATAAATGAGTCTAGTTATTTAGTACAAGGTTTTAAAATGAGTCTAGTTATTCAGTACAAGGTTTTAAAAACCGTCTACTGATACAGAGTAAACAACTAAAAAGCGTCTAGTGAAATCAGGAAAAGACACGCTTCGGCTCTCGTTGTTTAATGCGCGTACCCTCGTTGCATCACGAGCGTAGCCTCGTTGCGTCACGAGCGTAGCCTCGTTGTATCACGAGCGTAGCCTCGTTGGTATGTGTGACTATATGCATAAAATAAGAGGATGCCTCGTATTGAGACACCCTCTAAATCATCTGATAGTTTAAAACTTTCTGTCAGCAGAAGAAATTAACGACGGAGACCGAGCTCTTTGATGATAGCACGATAGCGGTTGATGTCCTTCTTAGCCAAGTAGTCAAGCATACGGCGACGCTTACCTACGAGCATCTTCATGGAGCGGCTTGTAGCGTAATCCTTGTGGTTAGCACGAAGGTGCTCAGTCAAGTGTGCGATGCGGAATGAGAACAATGCGATCTGTGCCTCCGGAGAACCGGTGTCAGTAGCGCTTTTACCATACTTTGCGAAGATTTCTTCTTTTTTTGCAGAATCTAAATACATGATTGTGTATTGTTTTAATGGGTTGATAATAAAGGTCGAGCCGAGACTCTTCCAAATTCCTGCCCACGGGTTTCCCCGAAAAGGCGGCGCAAAGGTAATTATTTTTTTCACGATTATCAACATTCTTTCCCTTTTTTCTTGATTTTCAGTGACACTTTTCATTTAAATAGGTGTTTTTAGGATGAAATCGGAATAAATTGTGTATCTTCGCGGCAATAAATTAGAGAGAGTTATGCCTAAAGCAACCCCAAAAGAGCAGAAACCGATGACCTATGGCGAAGCCATGGCTGAGTTGGAACAGTTGGTCGAAACTCTGCAAGACCCCAATTGTGATGTCGATAATCTGTGTCGGCTGACTGCTCGCAGCATTGAGTTGATCCATTTCTGTAAAGACCGATTGACCCATACGGACGAGGAGTTGACCCGCTTGTTGGCAGACTTGAACCACAATCAGTAAAAATCAATACTTACACTATATGAGCGAAAAAAGAGTACGTGTCCGTTTCGCCCCCAGTCCGACAGGACCTTTACATATCGGTGGCGTTCGCACTTGTTTATACAACTATCTGTTTGCCCGTCAGCATGGCGGTGATCTGATCTTCCGTATCGAAGATACCGACTCTCAGCGGTTTGTGCCCGGTGCAGAGGAGTATATCATCGAGTCATTGAGCTGGTTAGGTATCCATTTTGATGAGGGTGTCCATGTGGGTGGTCCTCATGGTCCTTATCGTCAGTCTGAGCGCCGAGACATCTATCGTCGTTATGTCAAGGAGTTGCTTGACGCAGGCAAGGCATACATCGCCTTTGATACTCCTGCCGAACTTGAGGCAGCCCGTGCTGCTACTCCCAACTTCCAGTATGATGCATCGACTCGCGGCAACATGCGTAACTCGCTTACTCTCGAAGCAGAGGAGACAGAGCGTCTCATCGCTGCCGGCACCCCTTATGTGGTGCGCTTCTTGATCCAGCCGGGTGAGGAGATCTGTGTCGAGGACATGATCCGCGGAGAGGTGAGGATCCAGTCTGCCATCCTCGATGACAAAGTGCTCTACAAATCTGCCGATGATCTGCCGACCTATCATCTCGCCAATATCGTCGATGATCACCTGATGGAGGTGAGTCATGTGATCCGCGGCGAGGAGTGGTTGCCTTCGGCACCGCTTCATGTGTTGCTCTATCGCGCCTTCGGATGGGAGGCTCCCCGCTTTGCCCATCTTCCGCTTTTGCTTAAACCGGAGGGAAATGGCAAGTTGAGCAAACGTGATGGCGATAAATTCGGATTCCCGGTCTTCCCCTTGGAGTGGAAAGACCCGCAGACCGGCGCCATCTCTATGGGCTATCGTGAACAAGGTTATCTGCCGGAGGCAGTGGTCAACTTCCTTGCTCTCCTCGGCTGGAACCCCGGTGACGATCAGGAGATGCTTTCCATGGAGGACTTGATCCGTCTCTTTGACCTCGGTCACTGCTCTAAAAACGGAGCTCGTTTCGACTATCTCAAGATTAAGTGGTTTAACCATCAATATCTCCAGCTCTGCGATGAGCAAATCTTAGTCGATGCTTTGAGTCGAGACCTCGCTGCTCATAATCTCACTGCCCCGCAGGAGCGAGTGGCAAAGATCGTCACACTGATGAAAAACCGCGTGAACTTCCCTCAGGAGTTGTGGCATGAGTGTGCATTCTTTTTCGAAGCTCCGGAGTCCTACGAAGAGAAGTCTCTCAAGAAATGGTGGAAACCCGAAGCTCCCGGATATGTCAACGAACTTTGCGACTTCCTCGAACAGCAGGAGGTTTGGACCGGCGAAGAACTTGAACCTCGTGTCTTGGCATGGATCGCCGACAAAGGTTTTGCTACAGGTAAGGTGATGAATGCTTTCCGTGTGACTCTCGTCGGAGAGGCTCGCGGTCCGCACATCTTTATCATTACAGACTTTTTAGGTAAGGAAGAGAGCCTCCGTCGTGCTCGCACAGCTATCGCACGTTTGGCTGAAAACCGACCCTCTTAACGTCCCGGAGAAATGAATTTACTATACAACATCGGTATTACCTGTTATATCGCCGCTCTGAAACTGGCTGCCCGCTGCGGTCATCGCAAGGCTCGTCAGATGGAGGAGGGGCGGAAGCATTGGTGCTGCCGACTGCGTGAGCAGCGCGAACAGGGGGCACGCTACATCTGGTTTCATGCTGCCTCGCTCGGAGAATTTGAACAAGGTCGTCCTTTGATGGAGCATCTGCGTCTTCACCATCCTGAGTATAAAATCCTGCTCACCTTTTTCTCCCCATCGGGCTATGAGGTGCGCAAGAACTATGCCGGAGCTGACATCATCTGTTATCTCCCTTATGACTTCCCGGAAACGATGCGGCGGTTTCTTGACATTGCCCGTCCCGAAAAGGCATTCTTCATCAAGTATGAGTTTTGGGGCAATGCCTTGGCAGAGTTACATCGTCGTAACATCCCGACCTATCTGATCTCGGGCATTTTCCGTCCACATCAGTGTTTCTTCAGATGGTATGGCGGTTTCATGCGCTCGATCTTACGCCACTTCACCCACTTCTATGTCCAGGACGAGGAGTCCTGCCGTTTGTTGCAGGGGATCGGTTGTGACAATGTGACAGTGAGTGGAGATACCCGCTTTGATCGTGTCCTTGCCATCCGTGAGCAGGCTAAGGTTCTTTCGTGGGCTGAGCAATTTGTCTGCGGACACCGGGGAAACGTAATCGTGGCAGGGAGTACATGGCCTAAAGATGAAGAGATCCTGCTCGACCACTTCAATCGTCATCCCGAACTCAAACTGATCATCGCTCCCCATGAGATCCACGAAGAGCATATCGCAGGTATCATGGAGCGCCTGAAACGACCTTATATGCGTTACTCTGCTCTGGACGAGGCGCGACTGCAGGAGGTGGATTGTCTCATCATCGATGCCATCGGATTTCTCTCGTCCATCTATCGCTATGGCGATCTTGCCTATGTCGGAGGTGGTTTCGGGGTCGGTATCCATAATACACTTGAGGCTTCGGTCTATGGCATTCCGGTGGCTTTCGGTCCGAATCATCAGGCATTTAGAGAGGCATTGGGACTCATTGCTGTCGGAGGTGCATTCCCGATCTGCGATCTGAAAGATTGGGAGAAACTCATGGAGACTATGCAAACCGATCGTCCGGCCCTGCAGCAGGCAGGAAAGAGTGCAGGAGCGTATGTGCATGACCAGGCCGGAGCGACAGCAACAATCCTTAAAGGGGTCTTCTGATTCTCCTCATAAGATACTTATATTGACATCCATCATGACATCTTCTTTTGTTAATTATGGATGTCATTTTTTTGGATAAAAGCAGTAAATTGTTCATTGTGTGAAGAAAAGTGAAAAAAGCCGTCTTGAATAAGAGTTAAATAATGTAGCTTTGCTTAACTTAGGTCACTATTATCTGCTGCCTCAGAGGAGGTTATAATTTTGGGAAAGAGTAAGTGGCTTGGAGAGAAAAACGTCAAGTTAACAATAAAAACAACGTGAGTCGCTATGAAATTATTATCTGTTCGTCCATTGTTGCGAGGGATGTATATAACTCTATTATTGTTCGTAATTTCATTTACGGGCTGTAAGGATTTTGACTTTGAGTCACGTACCAATCCCCAAACCGAATATGACAAGGCTTTTGCCGATGTTTTTGAATATATCGATCCGGAGCAGAGTTGGAATACCTGTGCGCAGCGAGCTGCTGAGGTGACCATCAATTATCCCGGCATCTACACCGTTAAGATTTATACAGCTGATCCGAAGAATGACCCTGCTCATGCGTTCCTGTTGGGGCAGTTTGACGAGGTGGAAGGAGAGCAGACCGCAGTGCTGGAGTTTGATATCCCCTCTTGCTTGGAGTATGTCTATGTCTCTCTCGTCGATGCAGAGGGCGGTCATACACATAAATATGCTTCGCTCAACAAGGCGGGTGTAGCTAAGGTGACATTCGGTAAACTTGCCGCAGTGGATAGCAGGACGGTGAATATCCGTGGCGATAGCCGTTATCTCAGCGAGGCCGACACCATCCACTTTGGAAAGAAGGCTTATTGGGCAAATCATCCCGGACATGAGGGACACGGATTTCTCACTAAAATCCCGGAGGGAGACCCCAATAACATCTCTAAAGAGGGGGTTTATAAGAACTTCAAATATCGTGTCAATGGAGCCTTTTCGATCCATCCTATGTATCACGTCTCCTCAGCTAAGCCCAATCTTTATATTTCCTATAAACTCCCGGGCAGTGAACAGTGGGTGAAGAATGTCCAGCTCTGGACCTATAGCTCTTTTGAGTGGGCAAAATATGGCTATCATTGGGACGACAAAGTGGGTAATTGGGTCGTAGATCCCTCTACGATCCAGGTGCAAAGTCCTGGAGATAACACGGAGTCCATGATCTCTGATTCGGCATTCTGCTACATCGTCGGAGAGGGTGTAATGGTCAATCTGCCGGCCGGAACGGAACTCTATTTCTCCATCTATGTCAATAACCATTACTACTACTCCGAGCAGTCTAAAAACCCGATGGATCAGGGAGATTCCTATTTAGGCTATGAGGCCCAGCAGAATCCTCACTTTGTCACTTTCTCCACCGGATTTAAATATTTGGAGAAGCACGATGTGATCTTCCTCGGAGCGGAAGACTCTCCTCTTCCGGGTGACTTCGACTGGAACGACATGGTCTTTGCCATCGTGGATCGAGGAGGTATGCCCGACATCGTCGATATGGATGTTCCGATTGCCAAACCGGTGGAATATCGCATTGCCTATGAGGATTTGGGCGGTACGGGAGACTTTGACTTCAATGACGTAGTCATCTCTGTGCAGCACACTTCCGGGCAAGATAATGCATTTGTCTCCCTTCTGGCAGCCGGAGGACAGCTGGCAGCCGGAGTGGTTTTTGATCCTACGAGTTACGACATGCCGGAGGAATACACCGGAACCAAAGAGAAGACCATCCTTTGGGAAGAGGTGCATGAGGCATTTAAAGTCAATCTCCTTTATATGGTCAATACGGAGCCGGAGCGACACAATCTGCTCACGGCAGATCCGAAGACCGTGGCGCTACAGGTAGGTAAGAACTTTACGATCCGTGATGGAGCCAAATGTTTTAAGATTGTTGTCGATGGGGTGGATAAACCGATCGGACTTCCGGATAGGAACGGCCTCACCCCACAAGCCATCCTGATCTCATCGGCTAATTGGGACTGGGCAGACGAACAGGTGTCGATCTATAGCCCCACTTATTATAACGGAGAGTTTAGTGACTGGGTGGCTAACAATCTGCGGGATGCCTGGTATGATGCAGCATGGAAAGATCTGCTTGCCAATGAGAATACGCTGATCCCCTCTGATGACTTCAATGAGCTGCTCTTTGACCTGGATGACATCAAGGCATTGGGCGATGGTACGATCAAGATTGATAAAACTATCCTGGAGAGCTATCAGAATACGGGTGCCGTTATAGGATTTGTCTTGACCGGACGTTCGACTCACACCGGAGAGAATGATGAGGCCGGAGAGACACTGACCATCTCTCTCTATCAAGGTGATGTCGAGGAAGGGGAGGAGTCTGTAAAGAGCATTACTTATTGTAACTCTGAGACAAATAATGGAGATGCCACGATCACACAGACCACCAATAATGGTGAAGTGGTGCGTATGGTGCTGACCCCGGAGTTGATAGAGACAATTCTGTCAGATGAGAGCAGTGACTATCTTACCGTGAACTTGCAGTCTGACTATGCCGAGTCTGTAGCAGCGTTTAACTCCATTTGGTTGAAAGCCGGTACGGATAAGGAGCCGGTGGTCGTGGAGGGAATTACACCGGAAGGTTATGACACACCGATCAAAGCCACTTTAGTCTCCTCAAATGGTAACACTCACTCATATACGATTACGGCATCGCCCTCTTTCATACAGGCATATCCTAATGGATGTAAGATTGCCATCGTGATTGAGAATGCCGGAGTCGGAGCAGATATCACACTGCTCAAAAACGGATACCATCAGATCACTACTGCGCAGATCGCAGATGGTTCTCTCTATTGCGAGTTGGAGGTTTCTCCCTCTGATATACGCGATCTCGCCTCTGTGTTTAATATCAATGTTAAGGGCTTCTACGAGTCGGATGTTACTTTGGAGTCTGTATGGATCAAGCCGGTAGAGGTCTCTTATGAAGTGCCTGAAGGGTACGTGCCCGTCACTTGCGAATTGACCAAGGACGAGAACGGCGATCTCTATTATACGCTCTCCAATCTGGAGTGTGAGTTTGGAGCCTCATTTGTCTTCTACTTCTCAGATCCGAACATCGGTCAGGTAATGCTTAACTATGATTATGACGGACAGTGGATGAATGTCGATGCCGAGTCTCGGGTCTTCTCTATCGATTATTCCTCTTATATGGCCGGTTATAAGATTATGGATAAAGGTGGTGTCCTGGAGGTTATGTTTAGGAAGAAAGTGGCCGCTGTGGATACTAAGGTGGTCGGAGCCTATTATAAACCTGCTCCTTATGTAGAACACAATCCGGGTGACATGAAAGAGGAAGTGCCAACGTCTGATAGCGGTTTGTATGGCACAGACTGTGGTTTGGATGTCTCCACATGGTCCAATAGTACCCTCTATGATTATCAGACCTATGGTGCAGTCTTGTCTCTGGTAATCTCTCGCGTTAAGGAGGCTTCGACCATAAACTTCGTCAATAACAACTGGCAGGATTATGGTGCAACGATTCCGGCATTGAGCAGTCGGAACATTACCGAGCCTTGCTGTATCCGCATTACACTTACACCGGAAGAGGTGAAGAAGGTCATTGAGGGTGGCGGTTTGCGTGTCAGCAAAAACTATCGTAACTATCCGTGGATACACACAGCATACACTCGCCCGGATAAAGCCGAGGTGGTGGAGGTGTACTATCCTTTGACCCAAAACACTGCAGCAACAGTGACCGGATCCTCCTACTGTTCCGCCATTCCGGAGGAGATCTGCAATCTCCTTGAGGTGCAGGATTATGCTTCGATCAATCAAGCTGCAGAATGGCCTGCGGAGAGTGGTTATGATGCTTCGCACAAGACCCAGCGTATTCGAGCCTCTGCATCTTCTTATGATGGTACATACTATTGGCCTTTGGAGGATGATATAAATTGGCAACGCTATGTCCAGTTTGGAATGGAGGCTGCAGCAGGAGCACAGGTGACAGTCTCTGAAATCTCCCTTTATGCAGCCAGTGCCGGAGCGAGTGCTTTGCGTTGGAAAGTCTATTATGACACCGATCCCAATTTTACCAACCCGACTTTGATGGCAGATTATTCGGCAAAAGATGCTGTGGTTAAGAATATCGCCTATTATATGACGGCTTCTCCCGGAGTGGTATTGGCTCCCGGTGAGAAGATTTATCTCCGCGTTTATCCGAAAACCAATGGAGCACAAAGTTCCAATCGAGCGTTCTCTCTGGCGGATGTCCGAATCTCCGGTGTGGCAGTCTCTGTGCAGTGAGACTGTTTAGATAACAGAGTACAGAGAATAGATAACAGAGCAAAGAGAAGCCATTTGCCATTGCCATCGCCATCGCCATTGCCATCGCCATCGCCATCGCCAAATTTGGCTTTTTGTATTTTGTCTTGAGACCTTGAGAATGCTCTTTTGGCTCTAAATCAACAGAATATTTGTGACATTGACGGAAAAGAGTTATCTTTGCCGTTGAATCTTTAATCTCCCAATCCATAGCGGAGGTTAAAAAAGGATAATACCTTATTAGATCATTATTATATTAAACTATTTATATTGTATGAAAATTACCATGAATCGATTGTTCGCAGTCTCATTTTTTTTATCATTAGTAATGGGTGCTTTTGCACAACGACAGATTTTGGATTTGTCAGGAGTATGGCAGTTTCAGATGGATCGAGATGATGTCGGTGTGGCTCAGAAGTGGTATGATCGGGCAACTCTGGAGGATGTAATTACCCTTCCCGGATCTATGACAGAGCGTCTCAAAGGTGATGATCCGACCCTCAAAACACCTTGGACCGGCAGCCTCTATGATAGTTCGTTTTATTTTAATCCTGCTTTGGAAAAATATCGTCGGGAGGGAAATATCTCGTTCCCATTCTTCCTTACTCCCCCAAAGGCCTATAAAGGCGTGGCATGGTATGTGAAAGAGGTAGAAGTCTCTAAAGAGTGGAAGGGCGAACAGATCTCCCTCTTCCTGGAGCGTCCGCATATCAAGACAACGGTATTCGTAAACGGAGTAGAAATCGGTTCGCAAAATTCTCTTTGCGTACCTCATGTATATGATGTCACAGCTCACTTGCGTCCCGGTAAGAAAAATCGTATTGCGATCGCTGTGGATAACACAATGCGTGATTGTCCTGTCGGTCAAGACTCACATAGTGTAACAGACCAGACACAAGGCAACTGGAACGGTATCGTGGGACGAATTGCATTGGAGGCAACTTCTCCCATCCGCCTGGAGAGTGATGGAGAGAAAGGAGCTATCGAGGTCTATCCTAATGTCGAGAAACGCCAGGCTCGTGTCAACTTGACTTTGCGTAACTATGGCAAAAGTTCGGAGAACTTGAAAATCCGATTGAAGGCGGAGTCTTATAATAATAATGATCAGCGATCTTTTTCTCAGGCTACACTCTCTGTGCGTGCCATGGGAGGCGACACCTCTTTGATCGCTTTGGGGGCAACCCTTGAGGGATTGACCCAATTATGGGATGAATTTACACCGACTCTTTATCGATTGACGGTGGATGTGATGGACGAAAAGGGCAAGAGATGCTTTGACCATCAGGAACTCTCTTTCGGTATGCGTGAAATCAAGGCTGAGGGTAAATGGTTTTATGTCAATGGCCGAAAGACCATGATGCGCGGTACGGTCGAAAACTGCTGTTTCCCGATGACCGGTTATGCCCCGATGGATACTGCTTCCTGGATGCGCGTGTTCCGCATCTGTAAGGAATATGGTTTGAACCATATGCGGTTCCATTCCTATTGCCCGCCGGAAGCAGCCTTTATTGCTGCCGATTTGACCGGATTTTATCTGCAACCCGAAGGTCCGAGTTGGCCGAATCATGGTGTAAAATTAGGCCGTCGCGAGCCGATCGATACTTATTTGATGGATGAAACTCGACGCATCGTCAGAGAATATGGTAATCATGCGTCGTTTACCATGCTGGCTGCCGGCAACGAACCAGCCGGTAACTGGGTGCCTTGGGCTACCCGATTTGTACAGTATTGGCAAAAGAAAGATAGTCGCCGTCTCTATACAGGTTTCTCTGTAGGTGGAGGTTGGGCATGGCAGCCTGCTAATGAGTTTCATGCCAAAGCCGGTGTGCGTGGTTTGGACTGGCAACGCCGTCAACCGGAAACCATGAGTGACTTTACGAATCGTATCGACACAGTCCGTGCTCCCTTTGTCTGCCATGAATTAGGTCAGTGGTGTGCATTCCCCGATTTTAAGGAGATCGAACGCTATACAGGTGTCTATAAGGCCAAAAACTTTGAGATGTTTAGAGACATTCTTCATCAAAATGATATGGGAGACCTTGCGGAGCATTTCCTTATGGCATCCGGTAAACTCCAGGCACTCTGTTATAAGCATGAGATGGAGAAACTCCTCCGATCTAAGGACTATGCCGGTTATCAGATGCTGGCTCTTAATGACTATTCCGGTCAAGGAACAGCATTGGAAGGTGTTTTGAATGTCTTTTTTGAGAATAAAGGTTACATTTCTGCCGAGGAGTGGAGACAGTTTTGTAATCCGACCGTACCACTTATCCGTGTGCCCAAATTCGTTTATCGTACCGATGAAGTGATCAAGGCAGATATTGAAATCTCTCATTTCGGTAAGGCTCCGATAGACAACGCATTGGTTTATTATGTTTTGACCGATGAGGATGGAAAAGAATATCGTCGCTTTATCGTGGGACAGCCGGGTGATCCGATCTATCCGATCGAAATCCCTATTGGCGAGCAAAATCGTGTTTGTGCCGTCTCTATCCCTCTATCTACTCTTCAGATCGATCAGGCTAAAAAACTTACTTTGACTGTCGGTGTCAAGTCTTCTGACGGTAAGAGTGTGCCGCAGGGAGATGCGCTCCTTGCCGGTGGTAACAAAAATAGTTGGGATTTTTGGGTATATCTTGCCACAGTGACTTGTGAGCAAGGGGATGTTTATGTAACCGATACGCTCGATGCCCAAGCATTGGCTGTGTTGGAAAAAGGTGGAGATGTCCTTATAACTGCAGGTGGCAAGATTACCTATGGACAAGATGTCAAGCAATATTTCACTCCGGTATTCTGGAATACCAGTTGGTTTAAGATGCGTCCTCCTCATACGACCGGTATTTATTTGGACGAGAAGGCTCCTGTCTTTAAGAGTTTCCCGACCGAGTATCACAGCAACCTCCAATGGTGGGAATTGCTCAATCGTACTCAGGTCATGCTTTTCACCGATTTCCCTAAAGGATTCCAACCTTTGGTGCAGAGCATTGATACGTGGTTCTTGAGCCGTAAGGTGGGTGTCCTTTTTGAAGCCCGCGTAGGTAAAGGCCGATTGATGATGACTACCATGGATCTCTCTTCTCGACTGGAGCAGAGAGTCGTGGCTCGACAGATGCGTAAGAGTATTTTAGACTATATGAATTCGGAAGAATTCCAACCTAAGTTTACCGTCGATGTGGAGCGCGTGGCAGATCTCTTTACCAAGATTGCTCCTAAAGTGGACAACTACACCACTGAGTCTCCGGATGAATTGAAACCCGGTTATGTCAAAAAGACAGCAGCTCAAAATAATAAGAAATAAGAATGAATAAGATAGCAGCAATCACTCTCGGGATGATCCGCTTTAGTAGCGCTATGTTACAGAGGAGCATGATGCTCTGTGGTATCCTTATGCTCTCTTCTCATCTCTTTGCCGCCCGGCATCCTCATGCTACAGAGCAATTGGGGCAAATCTCAGCTTTAGATGCTCGTAACTTTGACCGATATTGGACCATCGAAAGTGAACATCCGAACTATCGGGTCTCTTTCAGTGGAGATACGGTAGAAATAATCTCTCCGAAAGGGATGACCTTGTGGCGTAATGAGAAAATGTCGGGGGATATAACAATCGAATATGATGCATGCATCATGGATGAGGGAAAAGAGGGAGACCGACTGAGCGATCTCAACTGCTTCTGGATGGCGAGCGACAAGCAAAATCCGGAAGACATCTTCGCCCGTAAGTCCTGGCGTAACGGAGTCTTTGTCAACTGCTATTCGTTACAACTTTATTATCTCGGATATGGAGGTAATAGTAATAAGACTACCCGTTTCCGTCGTTATGATGGGGATGAGGCTGCGATTAAGAATACAGCCAAAAGACCTGCCATATTGGTTGAATATACTGATGAGGAGCATCTCAATAGACCCAATCAGTGGCGTCATATCAAACTGACAGCCCACAATGGCCGGGTCTGTTACTACATAGATGGCGAGCGTTTGGTGGATTATCGAGATCCACAACCTCTGACAGAGGGATGGTTTGGATTTCGGACGACATGGTCGAGGGCAAGATTAACCAATTTCCGTTATACTCTTCATGCACCACAAGAGGATGATCGTATCAGCTTGACATGGGTCAAACAACCCAAAGAAACTGCACAGGAGAATATACCGGTCTCTTTCGGTGTCCCATTTGCTCCGGGCAAAATTACCTCGGGGACAGCATTCAAGATGGAAGCAGAGGGGGTCAATGGTCTTTATTTCCTGGACTTTCGCCCATTGGCTTTTTGGCCTGATGGAAGTGTCAAATGGGGGGGATTTCGGGCTCCTTTGCCGATTGCATCGAGTTATACTTTACTTCCGCTTCGGGATATAAAATTGAAACTTACGGTCCCTCTTCAGGTGGAGGAGACAGATGGGCAATGGATCGTCAGAAATGAGACGATGACCGCCTATCTCCCCAAAGAGGCTGCGGAGGGAGTGATAGATAGTCTTTTGTTGGACGGAAAAAAGATGGCATCGGCAGCTACGATGAGGTGTCGGTTAGATGGGAAAGAGCATGTCGGACCCTTAACACGAATCTCTTTGGAAAGCATCAGCCGTCAGACAGCCGTCTTTAAGTGTGAGGGTTATCATCTTGAAGACCGAACACTCCCTTTTATCCTTAGACTATATTTCTCATCGGGTACTTCCCAAATTCGTATGCAGCACACTTTGCTCTACGATCGAGATCCTGAGGAGTTGCCCCTTGAAGCCCTTGGTGTGCGTTTTGGTGTGCCGATGCGAGAGAGTTTGTATAATCGCCATGTAGCTTTTAGTGGCGCCGATGGAGCGGTGTGGAGTGAGCCTGTGCAGCCTTTGGTCGGACGGCGTAAACTCTATCTGAATGAGGAGGAGGCTCGTGCTGCTATGGTCGGACCTCTCCAGACCGATGTGCCAAGAGAACTCTCTCTTTACGAACAGCAGATTTTAGGTAAGCGAATTCCTGAAAAAGAGGCATTCTCTCCCAAATATCGTACATATCTGGAGCAATGGGCTTCCTGGAGTGACTTCAGATTGTCTCAATTGAATGATATGAGCTATACCCTCCGCAAGCGGGCAAAAGATGCAGCCCGGACACCCTGGATCGGAACATTCTCCGGTACGCGGTCGAGTGGATGTGCTTTTGTAGGAGATGTGGCCGGTGGTCTGGCTGTAGCCCTACAGGATTTCTGGCAGAGTTATCCCTCTACGATTGAGATTACTCATGCTACCGGCGATGAGGCTTATCTATCCGTTTGGCTCTGGAGTCCGGAAGCAGAGCCGATGGATTTACGCCATTATGATACAGAAGCTCACGGACTGGATGCAGCCTATGAGGATGTGCAGGATGGTATGAGTACACCTTATGGCATTGCTCGCACTTCGATTCTTCAGATTGCGCCCTCGTCAGGCTATGGCGGAAAAGAGCATTTCGCTCATGTGGCAGAGCGACTTACAGAGATGCCACAACTCATTTGTACTCCTGAATATCTGCATCATCAACGTGCGTTCGGTGTATGGAGCCTTCCTGATTCGACGACTCAACTCGGACGGGTCGTGGAGCAACGTCTGAAGCACTATCTCGACTATTATCGCTCAGAGGTGGAAAATCGTCACTGGTATGGTTATTGGAATTATGGAGACTTCATGCACAGTTTTGACCCTGTGCGTGATGAATGGATGTATGACATAGGTGGTTTTGCGTGGGATAATACAGAATTGGCATCCAATAGTATGCTTTGGTATAATTTCCTGCGAACCGGAGATGCCGCCACCTGGAATATGGCTGTGGCCATGTCGCGTCACACCTCCGAAGTTGATGTCTATCATTTCGGTCCTCATGCCGGACTGGGTACTCGCCACAATGTCTCACATTGGGGATGTGGAGCCAAAGAAGCGCGTATCAGCCAGGCAGGATGGAACAGATTTTATTATTATCTATCCGGAGGAGACGAACGGACCGGAGACTTGATGAAAGAGGTGCGTGATGCTGACACATTGCTTTACCATCTCGATCCCATGCGTTTGGCACAACCTCGACATCTCTATCCTTGCTCAGCTCCTGCTCGTCTGCGCATCGGGCCGGACTGGTTGGCTTATGTCGCCAACTGGATGACAGAATGGGAGCGTACTGGGGATGTAAAATATAGGGATAAGATCTTGTCCGGCATGAAGAGTATCTCGGCTTTTCCTCATGGCATCTTTACCGGACCGAAAGCTTTAGGCTATGATCCGGCTACAGGCATTATAACTTATGAAGGAGATACATCAATCCAAAATACCAATCATCTCTTACCTATCATGGGAGGATTTGAATTGATGCCCGAACTGATCTCTCTCATGGAATGTGCCGTCGAGCAGGAAAAGAAAGAAAAGAAGCAGGAGCCACAGATCGCACCCATCCTTGATAACTGGAAGAAGACCTGGCTCGATTTCTGTGCAGATTATCGCTATAAAGCAGAGACGATTTCCCAAAATCGTTTTCGCATTCCCCGATTGGCAGCCTATGCCTATTATTGGCGTCGCTCTCCAGAGCAGAGAAAACAAGCGTGGAAAGAGTTGAGCCCGAAGCGAAGAGAACAAGTGATCTCTACCAATGGCGCCGCAACTTGGAGTTTGGATGCAATCTACATGATGGAGGTTTGTCCTCCGGTGGCTGCCGATTCGTATTCCGGTCAATGATCTTCTTTTCTCACTCTAACGAAACTCAAAGATAACTATAAATATTATACGTATATGAAACAAAAACTTTTTACCATCGGTCTGATGCTTGCCGTCTCTGCCAGTGCTATGTGGGCACAACGCGTAGAGAAAACTATGTATGAGTTTGATTTTACTACCAAGAAAGATAAAGGTAGTGTAGTCGCAGTAACTCCGGAGACTAAGTTTAGCGAAGAGGTAGGATACGGCTATGACTTTAATACGCAGTGGGATGGGAAAACTGTTGCCCCATTTTATTTTTCTGTCAATGTGCCGGATGGAAATTATCGGGTTACTGTTACACTCGGAAGCAAGAAGAAAGCCGGAGAGACTACCGTCAGGGCAGAATCTCGTCGTCTCTTTGTCGAAAATCTTGAGACTGCCAAAGGAAAACTCGAGACTCGCACCTTTGTAGTCAATAAGCGTAATACTCGTATCAACGATAAGGAGCGAGTGAAAATTAAAGATCGTGAGAAGTCAAAACTGAACTGGGATGACAAACTTACCATCGAGTTTAATGGTGATGCCCCTTGTGTCACTTCTCTTAAGATTGAGCAGGTCGATGTGCCTACGATCTATCTATGTGGTAATTCTACCGTTGTGGATCAGGACTATGAACCATGGGCAAGCTGGGGACAGATGATCACTCGCTTCCTCACAGATGGTGTGGCTGTAGCCAATTATGCTGAGTCCGGAGAGACCGCTGAGGGCTTCATTGCCCGTTGGCGCCTCAAAAAGATTCTTTCTCAGATGAAAAAGGGGGACTTCATATTCATGGAGTTTGGTCACAATGACCAAAAGAGTGATGGTAAAGTGGGTTATGGTGCATTCTATTCGTTCCAACATCAACTGAAAATTTTTGTAGATGAAGCAGTTAAGAGAGGTGCCACACCGGTTTTGGTCACTCCGACCATGCGTCGTCGTTTTGAGAATGGAGAGAACATCAATACCCATAAGGACTATCCGGAAGCCATCCGTTTTATGGCAGAAAGGGAAGGTCTTCCATTGATCGACCTTCAAGCCATGACTCAGGTCTTCTATGAGACTTTGGGAGAAGAGACCTCTAAAAAAGCTTTTGTCCATTATCCTGCCAATACTTATCCTAATCAGCCCAAAGCTTTGGCAGATAATACCCACTTCAATCCCTATGGAGCCTATCAGATTGCCAAGATGGTACTGCGTGGCATAGAGGACGCTCGTCTTCCCTTAGTCCGCTTCATCAGCAAGGACTTTAAGGGATATTCGCCAGCTCATCCGGATAGTTGGGAGACATTTAAGTGGAATTTGAGCCCATTTAGCGAAATTGAGAAGCCGGATGGTAATTGATGGATGAGACGATGAAGACTATACGGGTCAAATTTGTAGATTTTTGGGGTGATTTTAATCCCAATGATAATTTTATCTTAGACTCTTTGAGGAAGAAATATGAGGTCCAGTTGACTGACGATCCGGACTACCTTTTCTTTTCGAGCTTTGGATTTGACAACTTGAAGTATAACTGTGTCAAAATCAGTTTTATCGGGGAGAACTATGTGCCGGACTTTAATAACTGTGACTATGGCATTGGCTTTGACTGGCTTACATTTGGAGATCGTTATTTTCGATTTCCCCTCTATAAGATCTATGAGTCTTATGAGAACTTTATCACACCCTATTTGACTTCGTCTTCTGATTCCCAAAGTGACCCTCGTCTCTCTACGCCCAAGTCTGGTCCTTCTTTAAATTACGCTCATGCGATGAGTGATGAGGAGCGGGAGCGGCTGTGGAATAGAAAGTTTTGCAGCATTGTTGTTTCCAACGTCATTCATGCAAACCCTATCCGAGAGAGATTTTTCCGCCTATTGTCTGAGTATAAACAGGTCGATTCCGGTGGACGTGCCTGGAATAACATTGGTGGACCGGTGAGGAATAAATACGACTTTATCTCCGGATATAAATTTAATATTGCATTTGAGAATAGTCAGGTGATCGGATACACCACTGAGAAGGTCATGGAACCGATGACCGTCCGTTCTGTTCCGATCTATTGGGGCAATCCTGAAGTCGGTCGTGACTTCAATGAGAAGACCATTGTCAATCTGCATCAATTCTCCTCTTTGGAGAGCGCCGTGGAGCACATTGTCCGTTTGGATAATGATCCGGATGCCTATTTACAGTATCTTCACGAACCTTATCTGAATAAGACTTCTGTCCGTGATCCTCATGATGAATTATTAGACTTTTTGACCAATATCCTGGATAAACCGTTGGAGGAGGCACGATACCTTACTCCTTATGGAAATCAGCCTTTGCACCGACAAAACTTGAAAGTGGCAGGAAGTATCATGAGTAATGGAGGATTGACTATTTCAAGAATCTTAAACAGAATCAAGCTTTGTTTTGCCAAAAATTAACCCTCAGAGAAGCATATTGTCTCGTAATTTGTTGTATCTTTGCGCCATCATAATAATATTATAGTGATCCAATGAAAAAAATATTATCTGTTTTTCTCTTTCTGCCTGTTTTCACCTTTCCGTTTTATCTTTTCACATCATGTGATGAAGACGACTTTCAGATTCCTGAAAGTGAGACATTTGCAGTCGGTGTGGTCTCTTGGGCTTCGGACGTGAGCGAAGATGATCGGGCTGTTATATCCAATCTGATCAACAATATGGTAAAGGTAGAGGCATGCAGTTTTTATATGGGTGCTCAGATCTCTAACCGAACAGCTCCAAATTATTTTTCCTATTTTTCCTCTTCAGATACGCTTCATTTTGTCGGCCCGGTAGTGACTGTTACGATGCCTAACTACTATATAGGTCGATATGAGATCACTCAAGGAGAGTGGAATGCCGTGATGGATACAGTCCCGACGGGTAACTATTGTAAAGTGGAGAGTTTGAAAGGAACTGCGGCGTGGTATGATGAAACCGGTAAAGGTGACCGCGTAGCGGCTTACAATATTTCTTATGATGATGCCCAGCGTTTCGTCAAGGCATTGAGCCAGAAGACCGGACTTAACTTCCGCCTCCCGACCGATGCCGAGTGGGAGTGTGCTGCCCGTGGTGGTAAATATACCAAAGGGTATGACTATAGTGGCTCTGACACTTGGACCGATGTGGCATGGTCTTATAAAAACTCAGCATCATTAGGATTGGGCAATAAGGGATATGGGGTTCATGTCGTAGGCGAGTTGTCCGCTAATGAGTTGGGACTACATGATATGTGTGGAAATGTAGCTGAGTGGGTTGGTAATAGCTATTATAAGTATCGTGCAGATGATGTAATCAATCCGCAGGGTAACTATGGAGGAGACACTTTGATCTTGCGTGGTGGAAGTTGGGTGATGAAGCAATATACCGACTTTTCTGTAGCTAAGCGTAAGAAATTTATCTTCAGTTCTTATCACCTCGAAGATGGTTCTCGCAGTCAGAGCTTCTATGATGCGATTGCGAATACAGGTTTCCGCATCGCGCTTTCAGCCCAATAGGGTTTTATAGTAGGTAAGTGTTTCGTTTCCGGACCAAATTAAAGCAAATTTTTTTGTAGTTATTAACGAAAAAATGTCAACTAAGGCAGACATAATCGGTCTGTTTTAAAGTGAAGATTTAGTATAGATAAAAGAGCAAAGAAAATCGACAGGCGGTTTTCTTTGCTCTTTTTATGGTTACACTAATATTTCTTTTTATTACTGTCCGGTAAACATGTGTAAGGGTCTATAATCACTGATTTTTTTGCTTTACAAGCCCCCTTGAAAGGATATTCACGGCTGTCCGGTAAAAATCTCATTGATAAATGAGAATAGACTTATCATATATGGTTGTTATTTCCCATTTTAAACTTTATCCTGCACTTTTCCCCCTAAAATGGCTCATATGTATACCAAACATATCGGCTGTCCGGGGAAATGTTGTTTTTGAAACGCTTCATGATTTTTACCGGACAGTAATAATTTCTTTTATTCGATACGATATGTTGTTCTGCCCAACGAGGCTACGCTCGTGATGATATGCGGGTACGCTCGTTGCTCAACGAGGCTACGTTCGTGATGATATGCGGGTACGCTCGTTATCCAATGAGGCTACGCTCGTTATAACAACATGCGTGAGGCTTGTCTTTTCCTGATTTCACTAGACGCTTTTTAGTTGTTTACTCTGTATCAGTAGACGGTTTTTAAAACCTTGTACTGAATAACTAGACTCATTTTAAAACCTTGTACTAAATAACTAGACTCATTTATCATATTTCTCCTGAATCTATAGACACCAAGTTACAAGATATGCAAACCCGGACTTGTTGTTCTGTAAGAATG
>JAZNGG010000047.1:0-79974 GCA_045576355.1 Bacteroidales bacterium | reverse complement strand
GGAACTGATGAAACTGAGACTCTTCTCATAGTTGTCATAAACGAATGGGGAGAGTGCTATATATACGCGACTCCTTTCTCTGAATCGCCCTATGCTGATGGATAAAACCGGATCCAAAGCATGCTGCGTGGAGATCTCACGAGCCGGAATCGGGTCTCCGGGGCTGATCGGCAACATGTTTTCATAGAGATAAACATTTTCATGAATCGCCTCTAACTGAATATCCTCTATATCGTATGTGACATCGATGATGGAGTCATTTACATCAAACACGATCGTGGTATAGGGGATCTCCGGCTTTCCCTCCTCTTCGCTGAAGAAATAGTCCGGATTTGATGTCGAGATCTCCACCGTATCTACGTTTCTCACTATATTAAAGTCGCTCAGAGAGAACGTAACATCCCGAGTCTGCGCATGAGATGTTGTCGTGCTTCCTGCTGATGTGATCAGCAGGAAGATGACAGAAAATAATTTATTGCGTCCGGACATAACTATGACTTTTTAGAGATTAAACATGACCCATCGTGGAGTTTTACTCCACCAGCATCTGCTTGGAGGCAATGATCTCTCCATCCACCAACAGACTATAAACATAATTGCCCGGTGTGAACTTGTGAGCCGGGAGGATCACTTCTCCATGTCCGCGCTCTGTCAGCATATAGCTATCTACCATATTGCCCTGCTTATCATAGATGTGCAGACGGGCTACAGAGGTCGTTTCCGGAAGATAATATTTGATGGTGCTGTTGCTGGTCATGGGGTTAGGATAGTTTTGTTCGACTGATGGGAGGTTAGCTTCAGCAGCAGCCAATGCACTCTTCTTGTTATGCGGACGGCCTCCGTTTTTGAGTACTTCCAATTCGCTGTTCAGAGCCATCACTTCGGCATTGAGTTCCTGAATGGACTGAATCAACATCGGTATGAGTCCGATGTAATTGACACTCTTAAATCCGTTTCCATCTTCATAGACCAATTCGGGATAGATCTCCTCCACCTCCTGAGCGACCAGACCGAAATGTGATCTGCCAAACTCTGCTGCTTCTTCAGAAAACAGAGCTGTCTCTGTGGTAGCTGAGTCTGTCGTAGAGGTGATATAGGTCTGTTGCAATTCATATTCCACCGGAGCCAGCTTCATAACCTGATTTAAACTGCGGTCACGCCCGATGTGGGTCAGATTCTTTTTAAACCTCTTATCTGAATCGACCAAAAACTCAGTAGCGGTAAATGTGCTTGTACCATATACCGGACCGACAAAGTAGCCGGCAAAACGTCCGGGAATGGCAGACGGATAGGCCTGATTATGTTCATTATAAGAGGAGGCAAAGAGCGCAGTACCATTATTGGTTCCGCTCAGTCCGGCAAAGACGCCATAGTTATAACCATTGGTAGCATTACCGGCAGCACCTAAAACGCCATAAGAGCGTCCGGAGTTGGTGGCAGTCATCGAGTAGGACAAACCGGCTACACCTAAATAGCTCGCTGATCCCGCCACTTTTGAGATTGAATGTGTGGCGTATGCCCAGGAACCGCCTTTTGCCAAATATGAATAAAGATTGGCAGAATTCCAAAAAGCAGCTTTCGATTCGGAGTCACCGGTTCCGCCGACAGTCAGAGGAGAAGAATAAGAAGATGAGGCTTTAATCCCGACATATCCATTTGTTCCATTGACCACCAATTGTGCAAATGATGCACTGCATACTAATGCCATAGAGAGGCATGAGATAATACGTTTTTTCATAGGTTAATATTGTTTTAAAAGTTATATTTCAAGATAAAAACCCAATCGGTCATAAGATCTATATTATATAAAAAAGAATGGATTTTCACTTACTATAATTTTATACCTTATTATTATATAATGATCACAAGATCTACAGACCGATTGAGGTTAAATAGAAATCATAAGTTTTCAAACTCTGCAACATAAGTATTGCCCCAAGCATCTACGATAGTAATGTCATAAACTCCGTAGTCTCCGGAGACAATACAATCACATGCACCCAAAGCACTATCTACCTCTTCTTGTACCTCCACAACACTTGTCGAAGTGTTTATAATAGTAATAGAGACATTACCCAAGGATTGTAAAAAAGTAAAGGTAAAGGTAGAATTATAATAGACTCCGGAAATCGGGACATCGTGCAAACTACGACCTTTATCTAATGTCAAATCTGATTCTTCAAAAACAATTGAAGTTCCATTGGACTGTTGTTCCGGCTGCTTGGGAGTCTCTTCTTCTGAGAAACAAAAGATACTTGTCTGTAAGAAGATGGCTGTAAAAAGAAATAACTTTTTCATGATTTACTGAAATGAAATAATGTAATAGAATAATAATGATTATAAATAAAATTGTGCTACAAAATTAGAAAATGCGATGAAACAGACCAAAAAATTTCAAAAATAATAATTCTACACGCGCTTCTATAATTCATTGAATAGCAAAAAGTTGAGAGGGTGTAGAATTTTAATTTTTCTACACCCTCTCAAAACCGGGCTACAGACCGCTAAAACAAGGATTAGAATGAAGAACTGAGAAAACATTCTTATCCCGAAAATCGAAAAAATAAATATATTACCTCGTTGAAAAGTACGATTATGTGTAAAAAAATGACTCTCTCCGCGCAGAGGTTAAACTCACACATTAGAAAAAATGAGATCAATTATCTCCTTTTTATCAGTCATTGCTGACTTCTCAATCTTCTCTTTCAGACGATATTTGCGACTATAAATATTTTTCACAGACTCATCGACAAAAAGGGATATGGTCTTAGGAGTAAATCCCACGAGCAAGAATAAAAGCAAAATGAAATCCCGCTCCTGAAAGGTCGTCATGTGTTCACGCAATCTCCGCATGATGCCATCCAAATACAGATTGGCACACTCTTCCATCTCTGCCATGTCTTTAGGAGAATGAAAAGAAACAATCAGTTTATCCAGCTCATGGATGAGTTCTTTCTGGTGCCGAGGAGATTTCGGATCTTCTGCATAATAAGAGAGGATCTTATTGATCTTGTCGTAACGTTGCCGAAATATGGTGACAACTTGCAATTTTTGCGCAGCTAAATTTTGGTGAGAGACATCCAAAAGTTTCTTCATCTCCTCATGCTGTTTATCATGAAAAGACTTATAGGTTTCCAATTGCTCGTGGAGCGTTGCGGCTACGGCTTCTGCCCTTAAAAACTTCTCTGTCAATCTGCTTTTGTGGAGTTTGAAGAGGAGTGACAAAAAACCTAAAACTAAGATCAGGATCACTGAAACTAAGATAAACACACATCTCTCCTCCAATCGTTGTTCTTCTTCATACCGTGCATTCAGATAATAATACTCTTTCATCGCCTCGGCAACTTCGTTTTGAGTCATATCAATAAATAAGTGATCTTCTTGATCAAACAATTTCCAAGAATAGTCCACATATGTTCCATAATCTTTTTTAGCTTCACATATTTTTAACAAAGTATAGTTATATTTCATCTGCAGATCGGGGTTTGATGGCAAATTAACTAAAGATAAATAATATTGCGCACTATCAATTTTATTTTTATCATAAGAATAAAGCATTGCTAAATTTGCATACTCTTTACTTCTGAAACTAGGATAATACCGATCAAAATCTAGTAATTTTAGAAGAGTTTCTTTGGCATCGTTGTATTCTCTAAGTCCAATTTGAGCCATATATAAATACTGTAAGGATTTAACTATATAGGTAGTATCCTTATTCTCTTCCGCCTTACGCAACTCCCCCAAGCATTTATCTAATGATTTTTGATATTCAAAAACAGCATTATATGCAGCTGCGATATTTAGATTTGCATCTTTTATATATCTCTCCTTGCCGTACTTCTCAAAAGCCTTCAAGGCTTTTTCTGCATAATGAGGGTATTGATTTCTATTATGAGATTTATAAGAAACATCTCCTAGAAGCCAATACACCTGCCCCAAATAAAAATGATCATTCAGTTCTATCGCATCTTCTTCGGCTTTTAGACAAAGGAGACTGCTGTGCGAGAGGTGCTTCATGTTAAAACAGATGTAGGCATGATAATAATGTGCCAGCATCCGATAATATTGTGGACCATGAGAGCCATAAAAGTCTGAAGCGATGGAGATCAGGGAGTCTGAAGTGACATCGATATAAGATTTATGCTCCGCCATGGTCCGTAGCAGAGCATAGCGAGCCCTATGCTCTGCGTCCGTAAAGGATTGGGAAGAAAGTCCCTGCAAAAGATGCAGGGAGGAATCAGGGCTTTGATGGATGGTGCGCTCCGCCTCCACTAAAACATCATCCGTCTCAGTGGAGCAAGCCCAACAAAAAAGGCATATAAACAAAAGGGAAAGTAAATATTGTCTCACTTCCTATCATTGTTTGCTGAACTCGAAGCCGACTTTCATGCCGGTATAACCTTCGGCCAGGGAAGCGATGGTCTGCATGCTGCTCACCTTGCTGACGATACCCTTGAAAAGGTCGAGAAGCTTGGTAGCATCAAATGTAAGCGCCAATGTGGATCCGGAAATGGTGCAATGAGTGGTAATCTCACGTCCTAAAGAGGTGGTGATCACTACGGTTTTCTCTTCATTATTGAAGACATAGGTGCCCTGCATCGTGCGAGATCCAATGCCATAGGTTACGGTGCCATCCTCTGCGAAACGGAAAACAAGGGTGCCCTCCTTAATGCCAATAACTTTATAGAGAGGGGCCAATTTATCTTCCACTTTTCCTGCCATCACATCTCCTCCGATGTTAGAAAGGGCATTTTCACTCACAAATTGCACGCAAGGTGCAGTGTAACCCCATGAGCCAACAAGATTGGCTTTGGTAGTAGTAACGCTTCCGGTCACCGAGGAGATCAAACTGCTGATAAGATTGCCGGTCTGACTGTCTCCTGTGCTGCTTGTCGCTGCTCCGACAACGGTATTAAGCAGTCCTCCTAATGCCTCAGACGAAGATGAGTTGCTTTCGGTGGTCGTGGTGGTGGTAGTCGTAGTAGAGGAAGATGACTTACCGCCTCCAAAAAGATTTTTCAAGAAACTTTGGGCTGAGAGGCTTTGGGGCTGTACAGAGCAAGCAATTGCTACAACTGCGAGAAGTAAGATTTTTTTCATAGAATAATGTTGTTTTTAATGTATGTGAATTAGTGTATTACCTGTGTTGGACTTGCCTGCGAAGATAAGACGAATGTAGCGAATAACAAAATATTTTTCTTATCTTTATAAAAATTTCTTATCATTCTTACAAATTGCCTTAAACCTATATCGGTTATTATACAACAAGAGACATAGTCAAAAAATCTATTGTGCGATTGGGGTTAAACCTACATCTGACAAATCATGCGAAAAAAGAATGTGTCGCTACACAATGGATTATTGCAGTCCGGAAAACTCAAGGATTATTGTAAAAACGTGTGATGATATCCACGATCTCTGAAATGTCATCGGTGATGGAGAGCAGCAAGTTTTTATATCTGCCTCGCTGATGCAGTTGATGCAGCAACGGATAGATGGGGAGATCTTGCGTCCAATAGCCTTTGTCAAGAAAAATCATCGGGCTGGCATATCCAAAACTGAGATAGTGGTTTTGGACAGCATCCTGAAAAATCTCCTGCATCGTACCGGCACTGCCCGGAGTGTAGATGATGCCACCCATCGCAAGTGCCAAAAGGCCATCCTCACGCAAAGCATTCTCAAAATATTTGGCAATGTGGGTGGCAAATGGTGTGGCGGGTTCATGCCCATAAAGCCAGGTGGGGATGCCTAAGCTATAATACTCCGTCTGAGGGAAACTGTTGCGTACCTGAAAAGCGACATCCAGCCAGAGAGGGTCATCAAAGGAGGGAGCAGTGGCAAGCATCGACAAGGCTTCAGACAATTCCTCGTCGCGCCGACCTGCCATCCAAGCTCCTAAATGTGTGGCCTCCATCGCGCCGGGACCGCCTCCGGTGATCATGAGAAAACCCGCCTCCGTAAGCCGTTTGCCTAAACGGGCCACACGTTGATAACCGGGATCCTGCCGTGTGAGTGAATGTCCTCCCATGACACCGACAACACGTCGCTCAGGATAGTGCGAAAGAAATTCGCGGAGGGCGGCACCAATGGAGTGGTCATGCAATGTCCGTGCCAGGCTCTCACGCACATCGGAGGCACTTTTGCCCATGGCAAGGTAATGCTTATAGACTCGCTGATCGTAGGAGGTAGCATAGGTTTCCGGCACTCCCGGATGATAACCCTCATAGAGGGTGTCTGCCGTATAGAGGGTGTTACGGAATGTGTTATAGGGAACATCTATGTGAGAGAAGACAAGGTTGGTGATGTCTATCTGGGATTTCATCACACGAGTGAAATGACATCCCATAAACAGACAATGCTCAAAACGACAATCGGGTGCCGGGGATTTGACTCTGCGGAAATCTATATCCCTAAATGCACACCATGATATAACTCCTCCTCTATGAAGAAGTGTCTCTAATTCTATTCGGGTTTCTATTTCGTGATATGCCATGTTGGTTGAGGGGTTGAGGGGTTGAGGGGTTTAAGGGCTGCGCCTGCTATGGCTGATGGCAATGGCGATGGCGGGGTTGGTTGCGGGGTTGAGGAGTTTAAGGGCAGCGCCCTGCGAGGGCGAGGGCAAGGACTTCGTCCGCTATGGCTGATGGCAATGGCGAGGGCGGGGTTGGTGGAGGGTTGAGGGGCTGCGCCCGAGACAAGAGCAAAGATGAAAGTGGAAAGATGAAACAGCCATCAGCCATAGCAGGGCGCAGCCCTTAAACTCTTAAACCCTTAAACTCCTAAACCCCTAAACCTCTAAACTCCTAAACCCCTAAACCTCTAAACTCCTAAACCCCTAAACTCTTAAACTCCTAAACCAAACTGCCCTGCAAATATAAAAAAAATATTATAATATATTATTATTGCACGGGAAAATATTTGGGACATATTATTGGCTCTTGATCACAAAAGGCGGAACATTCTCCACGAATATTCCGCCTCAAAATAGTAAAAACGCTAAATTGAAGATAAAAATCAAATCACTTGCTCGACAGGGAGAACAAATGCCCGCAGACCGAGCATAGGACGCTCCTTGTCCAAATTTTTCAGACGTTCAAGCAAGGGTGCTACCCTGTTGTCGTCACACACTGTGAGAATGGAGCCATTGAGACTCGGCCAAGCATGAGAACCCATGTGGGGGTCTCCGGTCTTGGAACCGCGACCTTGAGTTTGCTCCCAAGCGGTATAGCCTCTTTGCATGCTACTGCTCAATGCTTCTACCACCTTCTCAAAATGAGCCTGGTCAAAAGATATGAATACTGCTTTCATAGGTTATATTTCTTTGTTTTCTATTTTTTTAAGTTGAAGAGATGAAGACTCCGTCTGCGAGGGCTTGGGAGGTGGGCTGCACCCCTGCTAAGGCTATGGCTATGCAATGGCAGGGACTTCGTCCGCGAGGGCTTTGGCGAGGGCTTTGGGGCTGCGCCCCTGCGATGGCTGATGGCGATGGCTGATGGCTTTAAACCCCTAAACCATTAAACTCCTAAACCCCTAAACCATCATACGCTTATTTCCTTTTCTTTCGCAAGAAGCGACGACGCTGTTTCTTCCAGTCTGCATCTAAAGACAAAGACTTGGCATGTTTATAGCGATCAATCTGGATGGAGAAGCCCTGGAAAGAACAATAGACGGCAGGAACCACAATCAAGGTAATGACGGTAGAGATGGTCAAACCACCGATAACGGCAATACCAAGCGGTTTCCACATCTCAGATCCCTGACCAGTTGCTACTGCCATAGGTACCATACCCAAGATGGTGGTCAATGTGGTCATCAACACCGGACGCATACGGCTTCGACCTGCATGAACCACAGCAGAGATTACACCCTCTCCACGTTCACGCAGCATGTGGATGTAGTCAATGAGGACGATACCATTCTTAACCACGATACCAATCAAAAGGATCGCACCAAGCATGGACATGATGTTGAGATCACAACCGGTCATCCAAAGACCTAAGATAATACCGGTCAAGGTGAATGGGATGGAGACAAGCATGATGATAAATGGGTCACTCCAAGACTCAAACTGAGCAGCCATCACAATGTAAACCAACACCAAAATCAAAATACCGAGCAATCCGAGGTCGGCAAACGACTCCTGCTGATCCTCATAAGAACCTGCAATACCGATGGTGATGCTTGTGCCTAAAACACCCTCTTCACGTAAGTCATTGATGATCCCACGACCGGCAGTCACCACCGAACCCATGTCGTTTTCAGCCGTATTGACCACACAGGTCAAAGTATTGACACGCTCACGGTCCATACGCTCGATGGTCGGAGGTGCAAATCTCTCTACCACCGTACCAACGTCCTTGATGCGGACACGGCTGCCATTACTACCATAAAGGAGGATATTTTCGATGCTCTCGATGCTCTCTCGGAACTCCGGAGCGTAGCGGACAATCACGTCATATTCCTCTCCATCCTCACGATAGGTAGTGGCTGTAGCACCATTGAATCGGTTACGTAAGAATCCACCGGCAGTGGAAAGATTGAGTCCATAACGAGCCAACTTCTCACGATCGAAATCTACCTGGATTTCAGGTTGATAGTCAGGGCGACTGATACGCACCTCAGAGACACCTTTCACCTCGAGGAGGCGCTGCTTCATCTGATTGGCAACGTTATCTGTCTCTGCCAAATCATATCCATAAATCTCAAAGTCAACTGTGGTCTGGCCACCCATACCGCCGCCGCCACCACCTTCGGTCACCTGTATTTTGGCGAACTCCGGATATTTGGCCAAGTCGGCACGCATCTCATTGGCTACGTCAAACATAGACTTCTTTACCAAACGTTCATCGACATTGAAAAGGGCGATATTGAAACTGATGATGTGGGAACCATTATCACTCATGGAGGCAAATGTGTTATCAGTATCTGCCTGTCCGGTCGTATAGTTACATGCCTTGATCACTTTATCTTTGGCATAACGATCCATCCACATCTTGGAGAGCTCGGCGGCAAGGGCATCAGCACGCTCCTGACGGATACCGATCGGCAACTCCAATTTCACGGAGATACGACCACTATCACTGCTCGGGAAGAAACCAGTACCGATCAGTCCATAACCCACCGGAAGAAGACTGAGGAAAAACAATGCAAAGACTCCGATGATGGTGGTCTTGCGGTGACGCACTGACCAATTGATTCGCTTGGCATACCACTCATCCAAACGGTCGAGGATGTTATGAACAACATAGTGAGCATACCAACGGCTGAACCAGTTCTCTTTGCGTTTCAGGCGAAGCATCTGCGAACAGAGCATCGGGGTAAACGTCAACGCTGAGGCTGTAGAGACGATCATAATGATACACATCATGGCACCCAACTCACGGAACAAGACACCGGACATACCGGTAATCATCGTCAATGGGAAGAACACAGCCAACATGGTCAACGTTGAGGCAATAACTGAAATAGCCACCTCATTGGTGCCATGCATAGAGGCCTGTTTCGGATCAGAACCACGCTCAATATGCGTCGTCACGTTTTCCAACACCACAATCGCATCATCCACGACACTACCAATGGCAATGCTCAAACAAGAGAGCGAAATCATGTTGAGTGTAGATCCGGTTATCGCCAAATAGATGAAAGAGGCGACAAGAGACATCGGGATCGTCAAACAGATGATGAAGCAAGCACGCCAACGACCCAAGAACAGAAAGACGACAAGCGCAACGAAAATCAAGGCATAAAGAATGGTTTCTGCCAATGAACCGATGGTGGCCTTAATGTTGTCTGAGGTATTGACAATCACACCCAGCTTCACATCAGAAGGAAGATTCTTCTGCAACTCAGGGATCATATCCATTACCTTGTCTGAAATGGCTACAGAGTTAGCACCACTCTGTTTCTGCACGATGATCATCGCACCCTGCTCGCCGCTATAGCCCTCAGCAAGTTGAGGATTGGTGACGAAAGTATAAACTTTCTGAGCACGCTCCTGTGTGGTATCAACGATGCGGGCTACGTCCTTGAGATAGACTGTCTTATTGCCGGTAGTGGAGACAACGAGGTTCTCCAACTCCTGTGGGCTTTCAAATTCGCCATCGACACGAAGCGGGAATGTATTGCTACCGATGTCGAATGTACCACCGGGGATGTTGGTGTTCTCCATACCGATGAGCGAGGAGATAGACTCAATGGTGAGATTGTAAGCCTCCAATTTATTGGGGTCACAATAGATATAAATCTCGCGCTCCGGAGCACCGGCGATAGATACCGAACCAACACCGGGTGTACGGGCAATCGGATTGACTACCAAGTCATCCAATATCTTATAGAGAGCAGCACGACTCTCCGTAGCTTGTGCAGAAAGCATCAAGATCGGGATCATATCACTGGAGAACTTGAAAATAATCGGTGTACCGGCACCATCCGGCAACTGATCGACAATCAAGTCGAGTTTGTCACGAACATCATTGGTCAAGTCATCGATGTCATGACCGTACTCAAACTCCATGGTAATCATCGCATAATTCTCTCTCGACTTGGAGGAGATATGCTTCAGATAATTGACTGAGTTTAACGTATTCTCCAACGGACGGGTCACGTTATTCTCAATATCCTCGGCACTGGCACCCGGATAGGTTTCCATGATCATGATGGTGTTCGTCTCAATATCCGGCACGAGGTCAATCGGCAACTTGGACAGTGAGAACAAACCGAATATGGCAATAGCCACAAAGACCAAACCGGTCAAAATCGGTCGTTTAACCGAACCAGAATATATACTCATGTTACTGTATTTTCTTTATAATTTTGGATACTAAAATTTACCGGCAGATCAATTTTCAATCTGTACTTTGTCACCGTTTTTGAGTTTGTGCTGACCGGCAATAACTACTACCGAACCATTTTCAACACCTGAGAGCAACTCATACTCCTCGTTGTTGTCGCCCAAACGACGACCTAATTCTACCTTATTATAAGAGACTGTATTATCCGGATTGACAACCCATACATAACGATCGCCGGAGCCACTCTGCTTTACGATGGCATCATCCGGCACAACAACATGGTTTTGAGTACCCCAGTTGAGTGTCACACGGGCAAACATACCCGGACGAACACGCTGATTGACATTGGCAATCTGAACCTCTACGGGGAATGTACGGGTAGCAGGATCGAGTGTCGGATAAACCAAAGAGACTTTACCTTCGAAATTTTCACCCGGGAGAGCATCCAAAGCAATCTTCTCTGTTGTCATCCCCTTTTTGACATTCTTATAATACTGCTCATTGACGTTGATCATGATTTTCACCGGAGAAATCTGCTCCACAACAAGGACAGGAGAACCGGCATAAAGATCTCCATTGTCATAATTACGAGCAGTCACAACACCATTGATCGGGCTCACAAGTGTAGTGTTCTCCTTAAGATTTTTATAAGAAGTCTCGAGCATATCGAGCTGCATCTTCTTGGCATCCCATTCTGATTTGGATGCACCGCCCACCTTATAGAGATTATCGACACGCTCAAATTCTACTCTCTGATTATTCAACTGAGCCTCCAACTGAGCCAAATTATTATTGTCCAATACGACCAATTCCTGACCTTTACGGACATTGTCACCCACCTCTACATTAATTTTGCGAATACGCACAGGGGCTTGTGGAGCAATCTTATTGACCACTTCTGCCTCAACATTGGCTGTAAACTCCGTCAACTGAGCCACATCCTGAGTAGATACTTTTTTTACTTTGACAGACAATACCTCATTCTCTGCTGCCTCGGTTTGAGTAGCAGCGTTTTCTGTATCCTTGGAAGCACAAGACATCATGGACAGAAATACCAACGGAATGTAAAATAAATGCTTTTTCATTATTATATATGTGAATTATTTTGTTTTTATTCGATTATTCGTTTCTCCGCAGTTAAAATAAAGATACGATTTACTTATCTCCCAAAACCAGTTTACCCAATGTAGCTTCGAGTGAAGCGCGAGCTGACAAAAAGTTATAGATGGCTTGAGCATATTGCAGTCTGGCTGTCAAGAGAGAGGTCTCTGAAGAGGTCACTTCAAGCTGAGTGCCGGATCCCACATCATAACGCTTGCGACTGATGTTATAAGCCTTCTCAGCAGAATAAATATTCTCCTTATTGGAAACCACCTGCTCAGCCGAAGTCTCAATGCTATTGAGAGAACTATTGATCGCAAGTTCCAACTGACGGGTCAAATTCTCGCGCTGCAAGTCAAGGTTCTGAAGGGTCATCTTATTCTGCTTGGTCTTCATATATTTCTGACCTCCGTCAAAGATGGTCCAATTGAATGCCAATGCGATAGTCGTATTGGGATAATATGCTGCATCAAACGGATTGAACTCAGCAGCCATGGCCTGCCATCC
Source organism: Bacteroidales bacterium (assembly GCA_045576355.1). GTDB lineage: Bacteria > Bacteroidota > Bacteroidia > Bacteroidales > UBA3663 > Liminaster. The sequence goes on along the minus strand of JAZNGG010000047.1, from coordinate 67,576 downwards.
GGAACTGAGCGAGAATGCCAATGTCGGAATGTAGCCGAGTTTATTGATTTTCTCAGCCAACTTTAGCTGACGCTCCTGAATATCCAACTGACGGAGGGCGCTATTATCGGTCAACGAAGTATCACTCTTAAGTGTCATCAGATCGGCAAAGAGTTGCTCCTCAAAGTCACTCAAATGTCCCTCAAAACGGATGGGCTGATTCACATCGACACCCATCAAAACTTTGAGTTGCATCTCTGCCAGTTTTATACCATTTTCGCTGCTCAACAATTGGGGCTTGATTGATGCCACTTGTACATCTGCCACCAACTTGTCATACTCAGAAACACGTCCCTGCTCATATTTAGCCTTTACGGTCTCAGCATTGAGCATGGCTGTTTTGTAATTGGCATTTAATGCGTCATAAGAGTCTCGTGCCAACAAAAGACTATAATAAGCATTTTTCACTTGACTGATGGCCTCAACCTTAGAAGAACGCGCCTTTTCTACGGCAAGTTTCACCTCCTCTTCGTTGATGGAGATGGTTTTCCAAAGTTGGGGTGCGATCAATGGCAGAGTCAAAGATCCACTTAACGCATATGTAAATTGCTGACCCATGGTGATCGGCTCAGGCATGAAAGAGAGTTTCATCTTCTGCTGCACAATGGCATCACTACCGGTAGCAGAGACTGCAATCGTTGGGAACAATCCGGAGACTGTCTCTTTTTTCGCATACTTCTTGATCTCAATTTCCTGATTTGCCACCTTGACGGTCGGATTGTCACTCAGGGCAACCTCCAAAATCTTGTTTAGGTTCATACTGATACTGTCTTGTGCCTGAACAGACGTTGCGGTCAATAAACAGCAAGACATGCCTAAACCCATAACCAAACCTTTCATCTCGACGATTTGTTTCATTAGTTTTTATTATAATTCGATTTACCTTTTCGTTATTTTGTTCAAGTGTGTGTAATCCGTTACACGCACTGACATTAAAGTGCCTGCAAAGGTACAAAAAAGCATTTATTTTCCAAAGAAATATCAACCTACACTTGAAGTTTATCAACAAATAAAGCATGAAAAAGTAAAATTTAAACATTTATAACATACTATCTCTTTTTTTGCAAGAATGTCTTACGAATTTTGTCAGAAGACATAAAAGATAATTTTTGAAGGGGAACTATAAAAATCCGACAAGTATGGTAAAGAGGATAAATAACAAAAATTTTGCACAAAACAAATAAACTATATATCTTTGCCGGAGTGTACAATGGGTTAAGTCTCATTGAAACGTTGAGAGTTAACATAGTAAAACATATAAAAGCTTATACACTTAAACGAAAAAAATAACGACATCATGAATATCCGTTCACTCACACCGATTGCTAAGGTGTCCGGCTTATTATACACTCTGATTTGGGTCGTAAGTATCTCTTTCCCTTTTCAACTCATGGCACAGCAGGCTGCAGTGCATAACAGTCAGGACATACAGACAGAGAAGTTACAGCAAGCCGAATATTTGTTCTCGCAGCACCTTTATAGAGATTGTTTGGACAGATTACAAGAATGGGGAGACATGGCGCTTTCCTCTTCGGAGCAGGAACGTCTCGAATGCCTAAAAGCATTAGCTACAGCCGGACTTAACGATAGTGATAGCGAATATCTGCTGAAACGCTTTTTATCAGAATATCCGACTTCAACCTATGCCGCTGAAATAAAATTGGCTTTGGGCACACATTATCTGTACAACAACCAAAGTGATCTTGCTCTGAATGTGCTCCAACAGATCAATGTTGCAGAGATCAAACCCACAGAGCAGCCTTTACTTTTCTTCCGACTGGGTCAGGCACTGATCGAAAACAAGAATTACAGAGAAGCACGTCCATACTTCATCGCCATCGAAAAATCCGGGAACAGCGATTTTGCTACCGAAGCGACCTATTACGTAGCTTATCTCGATTACGAAGAGCAGAATTACGATCAAGCACTGAAAAGATTCAGAGCTTTACCATCATCCAAAAAGTATAATACAACAGTCCCTTATTACATCGTACAGATCCTTTATAGGCAACAGAAGTGGGACGAGACTCTTTCCCAATCTTTACAATTACTTTCTCAGAGCACGACTACCATTGAGCAAAAGAATGAGTTGAACCGAATCATCGGTGAGTGCTATATGCAAAAAGGGAGAGCGCGAGAAGCGATGCAATATCTGAGCGCATATATAACAGAGGCGGAACAAGTGATTGCCTCCAGCGCATACAATTGTGGTGTATTGGCTGCCCAAGAAGGTAATCATGACCTTGCAGTTCGAGCATTGACCAAAGCCATCGAGGTGAATGATTGTGATCTGACCGGACAAAAATCATTTATGTTACTCGGACAAACCTATATGAATCAAGGAGAATTTTCTCGCGCCCGCATGGCTTTCGAACGTGCGGCAACCCTCGTAGCCGATGCAAAAATACGAGAAGAAGCGGCATATAATCATGCTGTCGTCGTACACGAAACAGCATTTTCTCCTTTTAATGAAGAGGTCTCTCTTTTTGAAAACTTCCTCAACGAATATCCAAACTCTCCCTATGCTGATAATGCCAGCACCTATCTTTCAGATGTGTACACTACGACTCATAACTACGAAGCTGCACTTGCCTCAATAGCAAAAATCAGAAAACCCTCCATAAAGATCCAGACAGCCAAGCAACGTTTGCTCTACAGACTTGCCGTACAAGAGTTTATCAATGAAAATCGAGATCGTGCCATCGTACTCTTTTCCGAGTGTATCAACATTGGGAAACTCAATCTAAACACTTTGGGAGAGGCTCATTACTGGCGAGGAGAGGCTTACTACATGAATGGTCAGTATCCACTTGCAGCAAAAGACTTTGAAAAGTTTCTCGCTATTAAGCCTCAATCCGATGCCTCTCATTTGGCTTCAGGATATTACAATTTGGGATATACCAAATACAAACAACAGGATTTCTCCGGTGCACTGGAGGCTTTAGGGAAATATGTAGCACAGCCTTCCGAACGGAACACGGCTCCTTATATAGATGCCACCACACGCATGGCAGACTGCTATTACTATCTACGCAATTTCAACCAGGCAGAAAATTATTATAGTATCGCAGCCAATGACAATGGTACTCCATCGGCTGACTATGCGGTCTATCAAAAAGCATTTATGCAAGGTCTGCAAAAGAAATACACTGCCAAAATCGACAATCTGGACATCCTTATCCGAAATTATCCGGAAAGTGAGTATTTGGACGAAGCCTATTTGGAGAAAGGAAAAACCTATCTCATATTGGGCAACAATGAATATGCGATCAAGTCATTTCAAGAAGTAACATCTCATTTTTATAACTCTCAAAGCGCACCGGAAGCAGGTCTGCAATTGGCTTTAGTATATTATAATACAGGGCGGGTCAATGAAGCCATAGATGCCTACAAAAACATCATCACACTTCATCCCGGCAGCGAGGAGGCTCAGACAGCACTCGATGACTTGAAAAACATTTACGTTGAGCGAAATCAAGTCGCTGACTATGCTTCATATATCCAACAAATCGATGGAAAGATGCCTATGTCACTTGGAGAACAGGATTCTTTGACCTACATTGCTGCAACGCGTCTTATCGCCAACGGAAAAACACAAGAGGCAGAGAAAGCCCTTAAAGACTATCTTGTGGTCTATCCTAACGGACAATTTGCATTGAATGCCAATATATCTCTTGCCCGGGCAACCCACAAAGAGGGACGCTGGGAAGAGGCGCTCAAATATTACGATGCCATAACCAACATGCCCGGTTCGGAATATACAGACGAGGCGCTTATGGCCATGGCAGAAATACATCAGGAACAACAGAACTATGAAAAAGCTTTTGACATCTATCAGCAACTGGTGGTCAGGACAGACCAGGCAGAGCATAAACGCAAAGCATTGATGGGTAGCACCCGTATGGCTGCCCAACTCGGCAAACATGAAGATGTAGTGCTCAACTTCACACAACTTAATTCCGACACTCATCTCTCTGAAACACTGCGGCAGGAAGGCAAATTGCTCCGTGGCAAATCACTCATGGAGATGAAAGAGTTAAAATATGCCATCGATGACCTTAAAGAGGCATCTGCTGACACACGCAGCATGTATGGAGCTGAAGCAAAATACCAATTGGCACAACTTTATTTTGACGACAACCAAACAGCAGAGGCAGAGACTCAGGTTTTCCAATTGATCAATAGCGGAACACCGCATCAATACTGGCTGGCTCGGGCATTTATCCTATTGGCAGACATTTACATCCAAAAGGGAGACACGTTCCAAGCAAAACAATATCTACAAAGTTTGCAAAGCAATTATAACAGCAATGAAGAAATCAATCAAATGATAGAACAACGTATAAACCTTTGTAAATAAAAACAGACAATGAAAAAAAATAATATACACTATACTCGTGTACTGCTACTCGCTCTCTTAGTCCTATCCACTACCCTAACTCCGACAGAAGCTTGGGCGAGAAAGAGAAAAGCAACAAGAAAAGGAATACAAACCACCGTAGAAGAAGAGAAGAAAAATGAGGATAATATGTCTCAGTCTATGGTGATCGAAAGAGAATTTGATCCCGTAGTGAGAGATGCCAATAAAATCGTTCGTACACCGGCTATCGAACAGCCCATAGTAACGCGCACAGCAGTGAAATATGCAGATTGGAATGCTAGCATGGCAACAGACACAACGGTGACACAGTTACCTGTAGGACAGGTATTTGATGACAGAGCGTTTTCTCCCTATCGGGGCTATCTTGATGCCAATTTGGGCAACTACTGGAATACGAACATTGATGCGGGTTACAAAATCATCGATGACGACAAAACACAAGTGCGGGTCAATGGAGGGTATCACATGTCCATTGCTGACATAGAATCCAACCACAAGAACTATTTCGATAAAACCCGTCTTCCCGATTGGAAAAACAGATATTATAATGGGTATGTAGCGGCGGCTCTGACCAGAGATCTTTCAGCAATGACCGTTGAGGCTTCTGTGCATTACGACTACAAAAACTATACACTCCCCAATGCTCTCCTCGGAGACGAGAGCTACTTAACAAACTTTCCTCCAACAAACACCAAATTCATTTGGACCACAACTGATGAAGACGAAAATGTAGGGCTTAGCGATTTTCGTTTTGGTATTACATTGGATAACCACAAACAGCAACAGGAGGGAATTACATTCCGCAGCGGACTGGAGCTGGAGGATTATGCCATCTCTCTGCCGGATGCCACAGAGCTTAGATTTAAACTTTTCGGGGACATCGCTACCCGCATTGATGCCTATGACTGCGGTCTTTCAGCATTCATCTCCGGACTCAATTATAGTTATGCAGACCGTGAAGAGGAAATAACCTCACTTCCGGAACTCTCCGATGGCATACAGATCTCCGTTACCCCCTACATAAAACTGCAACAAGATAGCTTGCGCCTGCAAGTAGGTGTGCGTGCAGATTATATTAGTGGACCGGATAATCATTGGGGTATTGCGCCAAAGATCCACATGACATATACTTTCAGAGACACCAAACAAAAGATCTATGCCGACATTACCGGAGGACTGCACCGCTATACACAAAGAGAGATGATGTCTCGTTACCCCTTCTATCTCCCTTACGAACAATATAAAACACCCTGGGAACTATTTGATATGACGTTAGGTTTTTGTGATCATAACTGGGGAGATCTTAATGGAGAAATCTTTGTCGGTGCAAAATATACTATGGATGCCATGATCCCTATCGTTCAGTCCCCTCGCTATGGATACACTTTAACCGGAATAGAAAATATCGACGATCTCTGCTTTAAAGCCGGCGGAAAGGTATCATATACCTATGACCGATATTTTTCTGCTCGAGGATCAATCCTCTATAACCTGCACACCAGGGAGAAAACGGGAAGTTATCAGCCTGCCCTACAAACAGGAATTTTCTTATACTCCAATCCGCTCAAGGAATTGAATATTGAATTGTCATTCAGAGGATATTATGGACGTAATGCATGGGTGCAAACTATATCCGGTTTAAAAGAATTATCGCTCAAGAGTGTATCTGACTTAGGGCTGAAAGGGACCTGGACTTTCAGCGACAAATTGTTGGCCTATGCCTCTTTCGGCAATCTACTTTGTCAAAAGTATGATGTCTGGGCTGGAATCCCGGCACAGCGTTTGAATTTCAACATAGGAGCCTCTTTGCAATTTTAAACTTAAAACAGAAAGTTGAAAACTGAATGCTGCTCTACTCGCTGCATTCAGTTTTCCGATTAAAATATTGTCCTATAATAAAAAAAGTTGTACTTTTGCGCTGCAAATTCCATCTATAAAAATGAGGGAAAGGTATTTTCTCCATTTGAACAGAAGCAAGAGTAGATTCATTGTAGAAATATAAATAAAAATAATATAGTTTGATCATGTCCAAAAATCTCGTTATCGTAGAGTCTCCGGCTAAAGCTAAAACTATAGAAAAGTTTTTGGGAAGTGACTATAAGGTGACCTCCAGCTATGGTCACATTAGAGATCTCCAAAAAAACAACTTCAGCATAGACATTGAAAACAATTTTACCCCTCTATACGAAGTTCCATCTGAAAAGAAAAATTTGGTGGAAAACCTGAAGAAGGAGGCAAAGAAAGCAGAAGTTGTATGGCTGGCATCCGATGAAGACCGCGAAGGGGAAGCTATCTCCTGGCATCTTTATGAGGTTTTAGACTTAAAACCGGAAAATACCCGCCGCATAGTCTTCCATGAGATCACTAAAAGTGCTATTTTACACGCTATAGAGAATCCTCGAACGATAGATGCCCATCTTGTCAATGCCCAACAAGCTCGCCGAGTTTTGGACAGAATCGTTGGTTTTCAGCTCTCCCCTATCTTATGGAAAAAAATCAAACCCTCACTTTCTGCCGGACGCGTACAAAGTGTAGCTGTAAGGCTCATCGTCGATAGAGAACGAGAGATTAAGAATTTTAAAACCGAAGAGTCTTATCGTCTTACTGCGACATTCAGCACTCATGATACAGAGGGGAAAGAGATTCAACTGAATGCCGAACTCAGCAAGCGCTTTAAGTCTCAGGAAGAGGCAGTTGCATTTCTTGAAAGATGTAAAATGGCGTCATTCCAAGTGGCTAATGTCACACAAAAACCCATCAAGCGGGTTCCGGCACCACCATTCACTACATCAACACTTCAACAAGAGGCTGCACGTAAGCTTCGACTCAGTGTCTCGCAAACGATGCGAATCGCACAGAAACTTTATGAGTCCGGACTCATCACTTATATGCGTACAGACTCTGTGAATCTTTCCGGATTGGCACTCGCTACAGCAAAAGAGCAAATACTCTCAACAAAAGGTGAGAGGTATTTACACACACGCAACTATCACACCCACAGCAAAGGAGCTCAGGAGGCACATGAGGCCATCAGACCCTCGTATATCAATCGGACAACCATAGAGGGAACTGCAACGGAAAAACGGCTCTATGACTTAATCTGGAAACGGACTGTTGCCTCACAGATGGCAGATGCTGAAATTGAGAAAACCACAATCGAGATTGCCATGGAAGGGACCTCTGATAGTTTCATCGCTTCTGGAGAGGTTATCAAATTTGATGGATTCCTAAGTGTATATGCCGAGTCTTTTGACGAAGGAGTTGAGAATGAGTCTGCTCCAATTTTGCCTACTCTTTCAGCCGGTGAGACATTACTTTTGAGCCAAGCTGAAGCCATCCAACGCTTTTCTCAGAGACCTCCCAGATTTACCGAAGCAAGTTTGGTCAAAAAAATGGAGGAATTAGGCATTGGACGACCTTCCACCTATGCCCCAACAATTTCTACGATACAAGCTCGTGAGTATATCACACGATATGATTTACCCTCTGAAAAAAGAGAGATTATCCATCTTAAACTCCGAAATGGTAGAATCACCAAATCCATTGCATCAGAGACCTATGGCAATGATAAAGGGAAACTTGTACCTACAGACATTGGAGTAATTGTCAACGACTTTTTACAACAGCATTTCCCCGAAATCATGGAGTATGATTTCACTGCCAAAGTGGAAGAAAGGTTTGACGAAATCGCAGAGGGAAATGAAGAGTGGAGAGTTTGCATCGATAACTTCTACAAGATATTTCATCCATTAGTTACCTCTACGATAGAAGAACGTACTGAAAGAAAAGTAGGAGAACGCATATTAGGGAAAGACCCCAAAACAGGGCATACAGTCTCAGTCAAATTGAGCCGCTATGGTTCTGTGGTACAAATAGGGCAACCGAACGAATGCGAAAAGCCCCTTTTTGCCCCACTGCAGAAAGGGCAAACCATCAGTAGCATTACACTCGAAGAAGCGATTAAGCTATTTGACCTTCCTAAGACTTTAGGAGATTTGGAGGGTCATGACGTAATTGTCGGAGTGGGTCGTTACGGACCATACATCAAACACATTGACAAATATTACTCCTTGGACAAAGAGGCCGATCCCAATAACGTTACATTGGAAGAGGCTGTTTCATTGATACATAAGAAACAAGAAGAGAGTAAGAAATCATTGCTTCAGACATTTGAACAAGATCCGTCTCTATCAGTGTTAAACGGACGATTCGGGCCCTACCTGAACAAAGATGGCAAGAATTATAAACTCCCGAAAGGCAAAAAGGCTGAAACCATTACATACGAAGAGTGTATTGCCATCATTACAGAGGCAGAATCCGCTCCTCAAAAAAGCAAGCCTACTCGTCGATATAGCAAACGTAAGACTAAGGCATGATGTGTTAAGTCTTTGAATGACAATACATAGAAGCGACTAAAAACATCCTCACAATGATCACGAAGCTCATTAACAAGCTGGTTTTTAACCATCGATACAAGCAAATCAAACGATATGATACTGACGCCAAAAAGATACAACTCCGTCAGTTGAATTATCTTTTAAAGAACGGCTATAAGACTCAATTCGGAAAAGAGTACGAATTGAAAAAACGGATTGCCTATATCGATGGTATGCCCAACTATGAACATTTTGCCAAGGCTGTACCTCTCAATACTTATGATGAGATAAAGCCTTGGATTGAGCGCATGTTAAAAGGTGAAACCAGTGTGTTATGGCCGGGCTTAGTAAAATGGTTTGCCAAGTCATCTGGCACAACAGCAGACAAGAGTAAATTTATTCCTGTTACGAAAGATGCCTTAAAACGGACTCATTATAAGGGAGGGACAGACGTTGTGTCAATCTATTTACATCTCAATCCGAAAAGTCGTTTTTTTAATGGCAAAGGTCTGATTTTGGGAGGGAGTCACAAGCCTACAGAAATCGCCCCAAACATTCATGCGGGAGACCTCTCGGCTTGTCTGATCCAAAATATCAATCCCCTTGTCAACGTCATCCGAACACCGAGCAAGGAAATCGCATTGATGGACGAATGGGAAGCCAAACTTAAAGCTTTGACACAAGCCACTATGAATGTTGATGTTACGAGCCTAAGCGGAGTCCCCTCGTGGATGATGGGATTGATCAAAAATGTCATGGAGGCAAAAGGGGCAAAAGACCTTACAGAGGTATGGCCCAACCTGGAAGTCTTCTTCCATGGAGGTATCAGTTTCACCCCCTATCGTGAACAATATAAAAAGTTGATTCCTTCTTCCAAAATGCATTACCTCGAAACCTACAATGCTAGCGAAGGTTTCTTTGCCATCCAAAACGATTGGAATGACTCGTCCATGCTGCTGATGCTTGACCTGGCGGTTTTCTATGAATTTATTCCGATGGATGAATTTGATACGCCCAATCCTAAGATTGTACCACTTTGGGAAGTAGAATTAGAAAAGAATTATGCCATGGTAATCTCTACCCCCGGATTATGGAGATACATCATCGGTGACACCGTCAAATTCACGTCTCGCGACCCTTATAAAATCTTGATCACCGGACGCACCAAACACTACATAAATGCTTTTGGAGAAGAGTTGATGGTGAGTAATACGGATCAGGCATTGGCCATTGCTTGTAAGGAATTTGATGCCGTAATCGCAGACTATACAGCCGGTCCCACTTTTGCCCAAGACAATAAAAAGGCTCATCACACTTGGATTATTGATTTTGAGAAGGCGCCCAAAGATCTGGAAGCATTTGCAGACTTTTTAGATGAGACTCTCCAAAATCTGAACTCAGATTACGAAGCAAAACGATATAAAGGAATATTTCTGGAAAGATTGCATTTGATCAAAGCTCCACAAGGATTGTTCAATGATTGGCTTAAAGCCAAAGGGAAACTTGGCGGACAACATAAGATACCCAGATTAAGTAATTCGACATCTTATTTGGACGAATTACAAGCATTTATGATCGAACAACAACAGGTGTAAAAAAGACAATTCAGTTAAATATTCATAAATAAATCCTCGACATAATATGACAGAAACAAAGAAATTCAAACGTTCACTTGTCACCACAGCATTGCCTTATGCCAATGGTCCTGTCCATATCGGACACATGGCAGGTGTCTATGTACCGGCAGACATCTATGTTCGATATCTCCGTCTGAAAAAACAAGATGTACTCTTTATTGGAGGCTCTGATGAACATGGTGTTCCGATCACCGTTCGTGCACGCAAAGAAGGTTGTACACCGCAAGACATTGTCGATCGCTATCATGGCATTATCAAAAAGTCTTTCGAAGAGTTTGGCATATCATTCGACATATATTCACGCACCACATCCCAAACTCATGCACAAGTGGCCAGCGACTTCTTCAAAAAACTCCATGACAATGACCAACTCATCGTAAAAGAGAGTGAGCAATATTATGATGAGGAAGCAAAACAGTTTTTGGCAGATCGTTATATTGTCGGCGAATGTCCCAGATGTCATGCAGAGGGAGCTTATGGAGATCAGTGTGAAAAATGCGGATCAACTCTCTCGCCTGAAGAATTGATCAACCCGGTCAGTAAATTATCGGGCTCGAAGCCAGTAAAACGGATGACCAAACATTGGTATCTCCCCTTAGACAAACATGAGGAGTGGTTGAGCCAATGGATTCTGGAGGATCATAAGGAATGGCGTCCCAATGTATATGGGCAATGCAAAAGTTGGCTGGATATGCATCTGCAGCCTCGAGCAGTAAGCCGCGACCTCGATTGGGGCATCCCTGTACCGGTGGAAGGGGGCGAAGGAAAAGTCCTTTATGTATGGTTTGATGCTCCGATAGGTTACATCTCTAATACTAAAGAATATTGCGATAGTCATCCGGAAGCCGGAGCATGGGAGACTTGGTGGAAAGATGAGGATACCCGACTCATCCACTTCATTGGTAAAGACAACATTGTTTTCCACTGTATTGTCTTCCCCGCAATGCTCAAAGCGGAAGGTAGTTTCATCCTCCCGGACAATGTTCCAAGTAACGAATTCCTAAATTTGGAGGGGGACAAAATTTCTACCTCACGCAATTGGGCAGTATGGCTGCATGAATATCTTGAAGAATTTCCCGGCAAGCAAGACGTCCTCCGTTACGTCCTCACTGCCAATGCTCCGGAAACCAAAGACAACGACTTCTTGTGGAAAGATTTTCAGGCACGCAACAATAATGAGTTAGTTGCAGTTTTCGGAAACTTCATCAATCGAGCTATGAAGCTTACCGAAAAATATTTTGATGGGAAAGTACCTTCTGTTGGCGTCTTGACTGACTACGACCAGGAGACATTACGCGAATTTGAAGACATCAAAAAGCAGGTAGAAGAACTTTTAAACAACTTCAAGTTCAGAGATGCACAAAAAGAAGCCATGAATCTGGCTCGTATCGGCAACAAATATTTAGCCGAGACAGAGCCTTGGAAATTGGCAAAAACAGACATGGAGCGGGTTGGAACCATCTTGAATCTATCCTTGCAGATTTCTGCCAATCTCGCTATTGCATTTGAACCGTTCCTCCCATTCAGCGCACAAAAACTACGTAATATGTTGCAGATGGAATCCTTCGAGTGGAACGATTTGGGCAAAACCGATCTTCTTCCCGTCGGACATAGCTTAGGTGCTTCCGAATTACTCTTTGAGAAGATCGAAGACGAAGTTATCGACGGGCAACTTAAGAAACTGGAAGCCATCAAAAAAGCAAACGAAGAAGCGGCTTACAAAGCTAAACCCATTGCGCAAGATTGCTCATTTGATGACTTTATGAAACTTGATATCCGCGTAGGTAATGTCATCGAATGTGTAAAAGTGCCGAAAGCAGACAAACTTCTTAAATTTACAATCGATGATGGAAGTGGCACTCCGCGAACCATTGTGAGCGGTATAGCTAAATATTATGAACCGGAGACTTTGGTTGGAAAACAAATTTGCTTTATTGCAAATCTTCCTCCACGAAAACTTAAAGGCATAGAAAGCCAGGGCATGATTCTCTCTGCTGAAAATTTCGATGGTTCTCTCTCCGTCATCACTACCGAACATGACGTTAAACCCGGATCGGAAGTGAAATAAAAACAAAATAAAGAAAACGGAAGACTGAAAACTATGCTACGTACATAACTCAGTTTTCCGTTTTATATTTCGCTGATATACAAACAATTTGAGCAAAACCGACATAGAAGTTTATCTAATAAAAGATCTTACTCAGCCAAGTAAAACAGGAGAATGAATATCAACAAACAACTTTTTATCTCGTTTCTAAAGATTGGAGGATTTACCATCGGAGGAGGTGCAGCCATGATCCCTTTGATGGAGAAAGAGATTGTACAAAGAAAAGGTTGGCTCAATCAAAAAGAGTTCCTCGATATCTTAGCTGTTTCACAAGCTATGCCGGGTGTTTTTGCCATCAATATGGCAAGTCATATCGGATACAAGATAGCCGGTATAAGAGGGGCTATTTATGCCACTTTAGGTAACATTCTTCCCTCTTTAATCATTATTCTCCTAATAGCAGGAATATTCACTCGATATAAGAACAACCCCTATATAGAAGCGATCTTTAAAGGAATTCGCCCGGCTGTCGTTGCCCTCATTGCCCTTCCGGTTTTCAGTCTGGCAAAGACTGCACAACTTACTCGCTACACCATTTGGATACCCATCATAGCTACACTACTGATTGTTTTACTCGGAGTCTCTCCGGTGTGGATCATTGCTTCAGCCGGTATAGGAGGGTTCTTTTATGGAAGATATCTCAAAATGAAAGACAAAAATAATACTAATCAGAGAGAGAAAGAATGATACTTTTAAAACTATTTTTAGTCTTCAGCAAAATCGGCATATTCAATTTTGGAGGAGGATATGCCATGCTCTCTTTTATCCAAAATGAAGTGGTGAATAAAAACGGCTGGATATCTGAGTCAGAATTTACTGACATCGTCGCCATATCACAAATGACACCGGGACCTATCGGAATCAATGCTGCTACTTATGTCGGTTATACATCAGTTATCAATGATCCCTATATGCAAGACTTATTTGCCTCCTCTCCCACTTTACTCTCTGCCATGGGGGTGTTGGGGTCGGTCATTGCCACCCTATCTGTATTATGGCTTCCTTTTATGCTGATGATTGCCATCAGTAAATTCATACTCAAGCACAAAAACGATCTTATCAGCCGTACAATATTCAGTTTTTTACGTCCCGCCATCATTGGTCTGATTGCAGCTGCCTCATTGTCTTTGATGACCTCTGCTAATTTTGGAAATATAAAAGATAGTCCTCTACAATTTGCCATCAGCATACTGATATTTATTATCGTGTTTTTGGGGTCTCGTCACTATAAATGGAATCTCATTTACACCATCTGCATGTCTGGAGTAGCAGGCTTTTTGATTTACGGTTTACCATTGTTATAGTAAGAAAGTTTGGGTTTAAAAATGATAACAATTCAGAATTTTTGTTATCTTTGCCAGCATAAAACCATACGATTATGGCATCAACATATAAACAAACCGATAAAATCTGCGACATAATCAGTGATGAATTTCACTTACTTCAGATGATGTGTCGTTTCGGTATTCCCTTGGGTTGTGGAGAAAAGACCGTCCAAGAAATCTGTGAGGAAAATAATGTGGACACACTCACTTTCTTGGCTGTTGCCAATTACATGAAGCACGGGCGACAGGTGCTTCCTTACTATATCGATAAAGTTTCGGTGCCCGGACTAATTTCCTATCTGCGTCAAGCTCATAGTTATTTTTTAGACTTCCAGTTACCAAAGATCAGACGTAAGTTGATCGAAGCTCTTGACTGCTCTGCTGAAAATGAAGTGGCTTTCTTAATTCTGAAATTTTACGATGAATACATGGGAAAAGTCAGAAAACACATGTTGCTCGAAAACAAAAACCTTTTTACCTATGTAGATCAATTGATGCAAGGGATTATTCCTAAAGAATTTGACATAACCACCTACTCCAAGACACATGATGATACAGATAAGAAATTACAAGAATTGAAAAATCTTATCATCAAATATTATCAAGGATCATCTTGCAATTCAGAACTACTTAACAGCGTGCTCTTTGACATTTTTACTTGTGAGGCAGACATGCACAACCACTGCGAAGTAGAAGACTTACTCTTCCTTCCGGCGATACAAATTTTAGAAGAACAAATTCGCTTGCAGCCCACCACTGAAAAAACACCTTCATCCTCATCGGATGAAAAATCTGACATTCTCAGTGAAAGAGAAAAAGAAATCGTAGGATGGATCGTCAAGGGGAAAACCAACAAGGAAATCGCAGACGAGCTCTATATCTCAGTAAATACTGTGCTAACTCACCGTAAAAATATTTCTCGAAAACTCAACATCCGTTCTGTTTCCGGACTTACCATCTTTGCCATAGTAAACAAAATCATTTCCATTAAAGACGTCCAACAAACATGACTTGCGACCAACGCATTGCCATTGCTCATCTGTTTACTGTTTTTATCAGAGTAGATGGCATCATTGATGAAGAGGAAATCAGTTTTCTCAATGAGCTAACTCAAAAATATTCCATCTCTCAAGAACACAAAATTAAAGCGCAGGAGATTTCATTTTCCTCTGCTGTCTCAATGCTGGACAACTGCGAATGTAAAGCAGAGCTGATTACCGACTGTCGTAAACTATGCATGATCGATGGCAACAGCTCCCCTCGAGAGGCATTATTATTATTGGCACTGCAATATCGTCTGAATAAAGAAACTGCAGATTATTGTGCACTCACCTCTATAGAAACCAATTATTTGACTTTTAAAGAGCAATATGTGATCTATGTTGAAAGTGAATACGATGAGGAACTCAATGCCTACATCGGACAAAACATCGAGAGCATACATAGCACTTTTAAACTTGCAGGCTTTGATTTTATCTACATTCCCCAATTCGTTCAGGATTTTAGAGCAATGCCTCAGAAATATATGTGTAACGTACTCAGTTATATTTCTCCTCGGCTTCATGAATCTGAAATCACTACGATATATCAGCATATCTGCTCCCTAACATCTCAAAAATTCTGCAAAGATTATTTAAGTGACACAATGTCTTACTATGGGATCCGGGAAACAGATCCGGCATTAATAATCAATGTTGGTTATTCCACACTTACACCTGCTCTTCCTGATGGGAAAAGTCGATTTTTCTCTGAGATTCTCCGCATTGATATCCAAAATACGTTCAAAGAGGAGATGAAAAATTTCTTAGAGAGTTATAAACATCTTTCCGGATATAACCCATCTGTCATTTATCCAAATAAAGAGCACTCATTCAAGTATTTTGGATTTTATAAAACCCTCTATGATATTTTTCTATTCCGCAAACAGCAAGATAGTCGAATGGTTATAGACACACTCCACAGAGTAATCCGATATCCAGAGGTCGGTGCAGAACTTCATTTACCACCTAAACGGATGGCGCTCTATTTGCTCATCATCCGACAGACTCTATGTGGAAAAGATGGTGCTCTCTACGTCCACTACCCCACCGAGGCACATCGCAAAAAAATCGATAATATTTTCAGACAGATATACATCAATTGGCTGGATGGAAGCGAAGAGGAAGAAGAGATCAGATTTGATACACACCTATCGCAAAATCTTTCTAAACTTAAAAGAGAAATCATCTCAGCACTCTCTGCATTTCCCCATCTGCACCCCAGACTTCCCCGTAAAGAGGGGGATTATTGGGTTGTAGATCTTCCTTCAGAAAGTACGTTTGTAACAGATGCCGATGGAAAAGAAGTACTTCTTTCACAATGTGAAAAGTGGAAAACACTCGGCAAATAAAATCTAAAAATCCTCCCCATACTCTATCTTTTACTATATTACTTGGTTAATTATTTTAGCCATGAAGTTTCTCGTTTACCATTCCAAAAGTGCAGATTAGGAAAGAGATATTGCGCAATTCTCTCATAAATATGTTATACTTAATAAAAAAAGCTCCCAAAAGAGGACACCCATTTATTTTTTTTCGTAAATTTGTAGCGTTTTCGCGCAATCGATATACACAAGGTAAGTTTCGTATTATTAAGGAATCTGTTTGTCATCTCTATCCGGATGCGTAAAAACAACCAATAAGTATAATCTGCAATATTACATTAAATATTAAATCTATGGAAAATTTGACTCCAATGCAACAAGCCCTCCTACTCATGTGCGTAGGTATGGGCACGGTGTTTGTCATTCTTATCCTGATCATCTACCTCAGTAAAGGTATGATCATTCTCATCAACAAGTTTGCGCCTGAAGAGGCACCTAAAAAAGCCCCACAAGTGGCACCGGTGGTGATCAAACCACAAGTGGCAGAGGCCATCCGTAAGGCTATGGCACAAGTAGCCCCCGGCATGAAAGTCGTGGATATCAAGAAAAAATAATCTTACAGAAAAAAATAATAATAAATCAATAAACCTAATTTGTTATGGCTAAAGAGGTAAAATTCAGTCTTCTCTATCGAGACATGTGGCAGTCCGCAGGCAAGTATGTTCCGCGGGTTGATCAGTTAGTTCGCGTAGCTCCTGAAATTATCAAGATGGGTTGCTTTGCACGAGTGGAGACTAATGGTGGTGGATTTGAACAGGTAAACCTTCTTTTTGGAGAAAACCCCAATAAAGCAGTTCGCGAGTGGACACGTCCGTTCCGTGAGGCCGGCATCCAGACCCACATGCTTGATCGTGGATTGAATGGCATTCGCATGAATCCGGTCCCTGCAGATGTCCGTAAATTATTCTATAAGGTAAAGCATGTTCAAGGGACAGACATTGCCCGCACATTCTGTGGACTTAACGACACCCGTAACATCATCCCCTCCATTGGCTATGCTCATGAGGGTGGCATGATCTCACAATGCTGTCTCTGCATCACATTCTCTCCTATTCACACTGTAGAGTATTATACCAACCTTGCCGAAGTACTTATCGCTGCCGGTGCTGATGAAATCTGTCTTAAGGACATGGCCGGCATCGGTCGTCCGGAATCTTTGGGCAAGATTGTAAAAAATATCAAGACCAAACATCCAGAAATCCCCGTACAATATCACTCTCATGCAGGTCCCGGTTTTGCCATGGCCTCAATCTTAGAGGTATGTAAGGCCGGTTGTGATTATGTTGATGTCGGGATGGAGCCTCTCTCATGGGGTACCGGCCATCCGGATGTTCTCGCCGTACAAGCCATGCTGAAGGATGCCGGATTCAAAGTGCCGGAAATCAATATGGAGGCATACATGAAAGTTCGTTCACTCACTCAGGAGTTCATGGATGATTTCCTCGGATACTATATCCCTCAGCGTAACCGCTTAATGAATTCCTTGCTCATTGCTCCGGGTCTTCCCGGAGGTATGATGGGTTCTCTGATGAACGATTTGGCAGACAACCTCGAAAGCATCAACCGCTATTTTGAAAAGAATGGCAAGCCCTCCATTACTCAAGAAGACTTGATGATTAAACTCTTTGATGAGGTGGCATACGTTTGGCCTAAAGTAGGCTATCCGCCGCTTGTGACTCCATTCAGCCAATATGTAAAGAATTTGGCTCTTATGAACGTTATGCAGATGCTCAAAGGTAAAGAGCGCTGGTCCATCATAGCCGATGACATTTGGAATATGGTGCTTGGCAAATCCGGCAAACTCCCGGGCGAAGTTGCTCCTGAGATCAAGGCATTGGCAGAGGCTCAAGGTCGTCAGTTCGTAACCGAAAATCCGCAAGACTCTTATCCGGATGCTCTCGACACATATCGTCAGAAGATGCAAGACAAAGGATGGGATTTCGGACAAGATGACGAAGAGCTATTTGAGTATGCTATGCACGAACCTCAATATGAGAACTATCGCAGTGGCAAAGCCAAGGCAGACTTCGAAGCAGATCTTGCAGCCAAGAAAGCCGCAAAGAATCAGGCTACCGGAGAAATCAAGGCACAAACTCTTACCATCGAGGTTAATGGCGAGAAATACAGCGTAAGCATTGCTCCCAACGATGGAAAAGAGGCAGCACCCTCCCAGGCTTCTGCCGCTCCGGCAGCACCTGCAGGAGAAGGGGCAGATGTCCTCTCTCCGCTCGAAGGTAAATTCTTCCTCGTTAAGAATGCGTCTGAAACAGCCATTAAAGTTGGAGACGTTGTCAAAAAAGGACAAACCCTCGGCTACATCGAGGCAATGAAGACTTATAATGCTGTTACTGCAGATTGCGACGGAACAATTACAGCCATCTGCGCTACCATAGGAAGCAGTGTTTATGAAGACGATGTTCTCTTCAAAATCGGATAATAAAGAGTTCTGAAGAAAGAGAGAAACACAATTAAACATTCTAAGAACTCAGAAACATCACAACAATGAATTTTTCAGAAGTATTAAATAAACTTTATGAGATGACCGCTTTCAGCAATATTGCTGAAAATCCGAATATTCTCGTCATGATAGCCCTCGGTCTGTTATTATTGTACCTGGGTATCAAAAAAGAATTTGAGCCTCTTCTCCTCATTCCCATTGCTATGGGTGTCCTTTTAGCTAATTTCCCTGGTGGAGGGATGGGAGTAATCGCAGCAGACCCTGAAGGTTTCGTTACTTTCATCAACTCTCATGGAGAGCAAGTTCGTCAAAATATCTATGAGATGTCTCTACCCGATATTGCTCATGAGATGGGACTCATGAACATGCTCTACTATGGCCTCATCAAGACCGGATTCCTTCCTCCTATTATTTTCATGGGAGTAGGTGCCATGACAGACTTTGGTCCCATGCTACGCAACTTGAAACTTGCCATCTTTGGAGCTGCCGCCCAAGTCGGTATTTTCACTGTGATTCTTGTAGCTATCGCAAGTGGACAATTTACTCCACAACAAGCTGCATCACTCGGCATCATCGGAGGTGCTGATGGTCCGACAGCCATCTACACAACTACAAAGTTAGCGCCAGAATTACTCGGACCTATTGCCATCGCAGCTTATAGTTACATGGCACTCGTACCGGTTATCGTTCCACTCGTGGCAAAATGGACTTGCTCAAAGAAAGAGATGCTCATTAACATGAAGCAGCAGGAAAAACTCTATCCTAATAAAATAGAGATCAAAAACCTTCGTGTTGCTAAAATCATCTTCCCTATCTTTGTTACTATCCTCGTAGCACTTATCGTGCCGTCAGCCGTTTCACTTATCGGCATGCTCATGTTTGGTAATTTGATCAAGGAGATTGGCACCAACACAAGCCGCATAGCAGATGCAGCTGCTAATGCCATCATGAATGCTGCCACCATTTTCCTCGGTCTTTGTGTGGGAGCTACGATGACAGCAGAGTCTTTCCTCAATTGGCAAACTATTGGTATCGTAGTCGGAGGTTTCCTCGCGTTTGCAATCAGTATTGCCGGTGGCATCGGATTAGTAAAACTTTTCAACTGCTTCTCCAAGAAAAAAATCAATCCATTGGTAGGAGCATGTGGGCTCTCAGCTGTGCCCATGGCATCACGCGTAGCCAATGATATTGCAACCAAATTAGATCCCAAGAATAACATCTTGCAATATTGTATGTCATCCAATATTTCCGGTGTGATTGGTTCGGCTGTTGCAGCAGGTGTACTTATCTCGTTCTTGAGTTGATGATCAGATTATGTTCGATATAGAATAACAACATACGAACATTGTTTACAACAAAAATTATCGTCCATAAGAGTTACTTTTGCTAAAGCAAGTTCTCTTATGGACGTTTTTTATATAATAATAACAACGTATTATTTCCCTTTATTAATGATATAGATACCGAGTGTAGCCAGGACTGCGGCCAGGAGGTACTTCCAATAAAAAGGCTCATTAAGACAAAGACAAGAAGTTAAAGCTCCTACGACAGGGATAAGCGAATTGAAAATTGCCACCTTACCGACCGGATTACAACTCAATAGTTTGTTATAAAGCGCAAAGCCTAATGTTGAGATACAGATAAGCAATCCTAAAATCAACACACCGACAGAAGTAATCCACGGCAAAGTTCCACCCATTATCAAACCGGGAACGACCAATAACACCCCTCCTATAGCCAAACTATACCCCGTCCCCACAAATACATCCACTCGTGTTCGCAAACCGCGTGTCATCAATCCTGCAAAGGCAGAACATAGGGCATTGAGGATAATCATTCCGTCTCCTAATAATGTAAACTGGCCACTCTCGCCTCCTCCAATATTAAGTGCGAGAATACCGACAAAGCCAATGATACACCCCATTATTTTCCGCCCTGTCAGTTTATCACTTTTGAAAAAGAGACAAGCCATAAGCACTAATAAAAAGACTCCCATAGAATTAAGGATAGCGGCACGAGCCCCCTCGCTATGAGAAAGACCTATATAGAAACAGGCATAATGCAGGGTGGTATTGAGCAACGCAAAAAGGAGTATATACCACCAATTACGTGGCTTAGCAACGGTAAAATTTCGTCGGGAGCACCCTGCTATGGCTAAAATGATCAATCCCGAAATGGCAAACCTTATACCGGCAAAAAGCATTTTACTGCCGGTCATCTCCTGGGTTATCCCGAAAGCGCCGAATCCCAATTTGATAAGAGGATATGCCCATCCCCAAGCCATCGCTGCCGTAAGGGCAAACACCACTACCCAAACTGGTCGCTGGAATATACTTATCTTCGCTTTATTCATAAATCTATGATGATTATTGTTACTTTTGCGTGTGCAAAGGTACAAAAATAGCTCCTCTCACGAACATTTTTCTCTCAAAAATTCGTTTGTTAATCCTAGTTCCAAGCCATTGCCATTGCCATCTGCCATAGCCATCGCCAGAGTAGGGCGCAGCACTCTGAACGCAGTGCGCTGAACAAGCAAACACAGCACGCTGTGTAGGGCAACGCAGTGCGCTATGAAGGCTGACACAGCGTGCTCCGTCAGGGGACACAGCACGCTGTGTTTTTTAGTAGAGTAAAAAATGACGATGGTGAGTCAATCGACCCACCATCGTGCTTTATAAAATGTCCTTGTGAATATGTCTAAACTATGTTTATTTCTTGGTTGCAGCGTAACGTGCATTAAGACCCTCTAACACTTCTGCTGTAATGTCATATTTGGGGAAGTCGATGAGGATATTGTCATACATAGAGTTAGAGAAAATCAACTCAAACTTGCGGTCAGCGTTATACTCTTTCAAATAACCACGTACAGTGTCGTTAAGACGGATATTCATCTGAGCCTGCTCCTGAGCCATCTCCTGCTGAAGTTTTGCATTGAGTTCATCAAGTTCAACTTTCTTTTTCTCCAAAGCAGCAGCTGCCTGGCGAGCTCGTTCTTCGGAAAGGAAACCATTGCTCTGTAACTTTTTCTGGAAATTGGCATAATCTTTCTCAAATGCCTGAGCCTTGCTGTTAAGTTTGGTCCGAGCATCCTCCATTTTGGTAATCAACTCCTCATTAAGATCTTTTGCAAAATCATAATTTAAAAGCAAAGAGTCCACATTGATATATGCCACAGGCAAACGGCAAGAATCTGTCATGGCAGACATTGCACAAGACTGAACCGGCATCTGACTTTTTTTCTCGCCACAAGATGTAAACCCGATAAGGGCAACACAAGACAAGCCCAAAAAGGCTGAAACTAAGGAAAAATGTTTTTTCATAATAATTATATGATTCAATTATATTTTGTCGTTAAACGTTTCTTATCTTCAACGGCGAGAAGTGTGATTGTTTTTACCATAAAGCCCCTCTCGATTCCGCTCCTCGAAATCTTGTGTCTGTACACAAGTAATCCCCCGATCTCGCAATGCCTTGTTTTGGCTCACATGAGTCTTGGGAAAGGTTCCTTTTTTCGAAAATAACATCTTAATTGCTAAAAAAACAAAAGATATTATCAGAATTATGATCGAAAATACTAAAGTTAACCACATAATGACTATTTTTGCTACGCCGAATATGTAATCTTCGCTGAATTTTCGCTGCAAAGATAATAAAAAATTTATTATTGTGCGAAAATATATTAGGTATTCGTAGCTGCAAATATAAACTTATCTCTACAGATTGACGATGCGTCATCTTAAGATTTAAGAAAACGACAGCAAACAGACATATATTTAACCTTTTTAAATATTTCAACTTCATCATGGAAATCAAAAACCTCTCTCCGGAAATTGTCTGGAGCATCTTTGACGAGATCACTCAAGTGCCTCGTCCGAGCAAAAAAGAAGAAAAGATTCGTCAGTGGCTCATCGACTTCGCCCAAAAACACAGTTTGGAGTGTCATGTGGATACCACCGGCAACGTATTGATGCGTAAACCAGCAACACCCGGTCGTGAAAATTGTCAGACCATCGTCATGCAGGGACATATTGATATGGTATGCGAGAAAAACAGTGACATCACCCACGATTTTGACAACGACCCGATCGAAACCTACATCGATGACGATTGGTGCAAAGCTCGTGGCACAACACTCGGCGCAGATAACGGCATCGGCGTAGCCCTCTCTTTGGCGGCCTTGATCGATGACACTTATGAACATGGACCACTCGAAGCCCTCTTCACTTATGATGAAGAGACCGGCATGAGCGGAGCCAATGCTTTGGAAGCCGGATTTATGACCGGCAAGACGCTGATCAACTTAGACTCAGAAGATGAAAATCAGATCTTCATCGGTTGTGCCGGTGGCATGGACACATTGGCCACTTTCCGTTACACCCCATCACCTGCCCCCAAAAACCTCTACTATGCTGAGGTTAAAGTGAGTGGTTTGCTCGGTGGACACTCCGGAGGCGACATTCATTTAGGTCATGCCAATGCCAACAAGATCCTGACCCGTTTCCTCCTCTCCCTCCCGGATGCAGTCATTGCCTCCATTCAGGGTGGTAATCTCCGCAATGCCATTGCCCGTGAAGCGGTTGCCACCTTCGGTATTCCGGCAGCACAACGTGATGACATGATGTGCACACTCAATCGTCTGATTGCCACCATCGAGGGAGAAGTAGGAGACATCGAAAAAGGTTTCAAGATGACCATCGAGTCTGTGGATACTCCGGAGACCATCATCGAGACAATCGTAGCCCATCAACTTTTGCAGGCATTGCAGGCTTGTCCTCACGGAGTGGTAGGCATGAGCCGTTCGATGCCGGGCTTGGTAGAAACCTCTACCAACCTTGCTTCTGTCAAGATGCCCGAACCGGGTGTAATCAACGTGGAGACCAGTCAGCGCAGTTCTGTCGAAAGTGAGAAGATCGATATTGCCAACACTGTTGAGACCGTCTTCAAGTTGGCTGGAGCTGAAGTTTGTCACCGCAGCAGCTATCCCGGATGGAAACCCAACACACAATCCCCCATCATGAAAGTTTGCCAGAGCGCATATCGGGATCTCTTTAAAGAAGAACCCGAGATCATGGCGATCCATGCCGGTTTGGAATGTGGTCTTTTCCTCACCAAATATCCGGATATGGACATGGTAAGTATTGGCCCAACGATGAGAGGTGTACATTCTCCTGACGAACGTCTCTTCATCCCCTCTGTCGGACGATTCTGGAATTTCCTCAAAGAGGTGTTGAGCCGTTGCTGATACTTTTTCAAGTGATTAGTTAGAAAAAATGGGACAAATATTTGCCGATTCAGTGAAATCTGCATATATTTGTCCCATATTTGTGTGGTAAAAAACAAGTTATTACTGCACCCTGAAAATAGAAACTAATCTTAAAATGTATAATTATGAAATTTGAAGTTCTCAGTTCAGATTTGTTAAACCACTTGCAAACGATCGGGCGTGTGCTCAATTCTAAGAACACAATGCCCATATTTGACTGTTTCTTATTTCAAGTGGAAGACGAGAAACTCACCTTAACTGCCTCAGACGGAGAGACAACCATGGTAACATCAGTAGCCATTTCCAATGTCGAAGGAAAAGGCTCTTTTGCCGTTACAGCCAAAGTCCTGCTTGGTTCCCTTAAGGAATTTCCGCAGCAACTCCTTACTTTCCAGATCAACGATGAAAACCTTGAGATTTTCATCCTCTTCCCGAATGGCAAGTATAACATGATAGGCAACAATGCCAACGAATACCCCTCCAAACCGACACTTAAAGAAGAAGAAGTTAAACAAGTAACCATCCCGGCATCTGTTTTACTCAGCGGCATCAACTGCACCTCTTTTGCCACATACAGTGACAATCTGCGTGCACAGATGACCGGTATCTATTTTGACTTCAAAGAGGACGGATTGGTATTTGTCTCCACAGACACCAAAAAGCTGGTTCGACTCCATAACAGCACAATAAAAGCCGGCTTCGTTGATTCGTTCATCCTCCCCAAAAAACCGGCTCTCATGCTTAAGAGCACGCTTAACAAGGAGATGGGTGATGTTACCATCGCTTTCGATACTAAAAATGCCTACATCACATTTGAGGATTATGAGCTTTCTTGTCGCCTGATCGAAGGCCGCTTCCCCCCATACGAAGCAGTAATCCCCAAAAACAACATCAATAAGTTCATTTTGGATCGCCAGTTGTTTATCAACCTTTTGCGCCGTGTCTCTTTCTTCTGCAACGACTCAACCAGCATTGTCAAACTCGACATCGAAATCGATCGTATGGTAGTCTCCGCTCAGGACATCGACTACTCTCGTCTCGCAGAGGAAACCATCGAGTGCAACTATGAAGGCAAGCCGATGCAAATAGGATTCAGCGCCAGCCACCTGGCAGAGATCCTCAACAACATCAATTCTCAGGAGGTTGAGATCCAGCTCTCTGACCCCTACCGCGCAGCGCTCATCGTACCGGTAGAAAACGAAGAGGGAGAAGACCTGCTGATGCTGCAGATGCCGATCCGTTTGGAGCAATTCTAAACAGCACACATCCTTTATCAGGATCATACACACGGATTACAGACGTCCCAAGGCTTCCCATCGGATCCCCATAAGGCGCTTGTAATCCGTATAAAATTCTTACTGACAGCCATTTCTATCCAAGAAAGATATTTGACTGATTATGAAATTACAACTCAAAAGACCCATCATATTTTTTGACTTAGAGACAACCGGGACCAACGTTGCTACCGACCGCATCGTACAAATCTGTTATCTTAAGGTAATGCCCTCCGGAGAGGAGATCAGCCGCACTCTATTTATCAATCCTGAAATGCCCATTCCACCGCAGGCAACGGCTATCCATCACATCACAGATGCAGATGTAGCAGACAAACCGACTTTCAAGCAAGTTGCACAAAAGATCGCAACAGAAATGGAGGGCTGTGATTTCGGTGGATATAACAGTAATCGTTTCGACGTTCCGCTGCTGGTCGAAGAGATGCTGCGAGCCGGCATCGACTTCGACATCAATAATCGCAAATTTATCGACGTACAAAACATCTTCCATAAAAAGGAGCAACGCACCTTATCAGCAGCCTACCTCTTTTACTGCAATAAGAATCTGGAAGGGGCACACGATGCCAATGCCGACACTCTTGCCACCTATGAAGTGCTCCAAGCCCAATTAGATCGTTATCCGGATCTGCAAAACGATATAACATTCCTTGCCGAATATAGCAGAATGAGTCGCAACGTAGATCCTTGTGGAGCTTTTGTCTATAACGAAAAGGACATCGAAGTCTTCAATTTCGGCAAGTATAAAGGCGAAGCTGTCAGAGATGTTCTCCGTCGTGATCCCGGATATTTCAGCTGGATGATGCAGGGAAAATTTGCACTTAGCACTAAAAAAGTCATCACCAAGATCAGGCTCTCTATGATGCAGGGAAAATAATCTCCTCACCCCAAAAAGACATAAAGCATGTTTCGAAACACCCTATTGACCCTTTTGTACATACTTACTGTGACACTCTTCTCCAATATGAATGTTGCAGCACAAGAACTGGAAGCAACAGTTACGATCAATGCCCAGCAGATCGAAACTGCCTATCAAGAGCGTTTCGAAACGCTGCAAAACGACCTTACGGAGTTTATCAATAACCGAGCGTGGTCAGAAGCTCAGTTTACCAACGTAGAGAAGATCCAATGCACTTTCGCATTCATCATCAACTCCATCCCATCGACAGACCACTATCAGGCATCACTCACCATACAGAGCCGGAGACCGGTCTATAACAGCAACTACTTCTCCCCACTGCTCAACCTGCAGGATGGAGATGTGTCATTTGAGTTCACTGAGGGACAAACGCTCAATTTCAATGAGTTCAACCCTTCTGAGAGCGAGTTGGTTGCCGTTGTTGTCTATTACATCTACCTCATTCTTGGTGTCGATTTCGACAGTTTCTCCCCTAAAGGAGGAGAGGCATTTCTCCGCAAAGCGGAAAACATTGTCAGCCAGATGCAAAGTTCCGAAAACAAAGGATGGAAAGCGTTTGACAGCAAGCGTAATCGCCATGCCATCATCACAGATCTCTTGGCAGAAAGTCATGCAGACTATCGCCAGCTTTGGTACGACTACCACCGGCGAGGACTCGATGCCATGCACCAAAGTGTCGATCGCGGTCGCAGTGAAGTGGCTAAAGCATGCCCTTTGCTCAAAAATGTCAAAAGCACATCGCCACAGAGTGTCCTGCTGACTCTCTTCATCGATGCCAAGCTGGATGAGATTGTCAATATCTATTCTAAAGCACCACAGACAGAAAAGACAGAGATGTTTGACCTGATGCGCGACATCTTCCCCTCATACACCAATAGGTTGAACGACATCAAGAAAAAACCGACGAAAAAATAAGGTGATTATTTTATAAACAAGTTCTATAATCGGACAAGATCATATTCTCCTCCCATGTTGCAATCTCTTCAAATCGATAACTACGCGCTCATAGACCATCTGGAACTACAAGTAAAACAAGGGATGACCGTCATCACCGGAGAGACCGGTGCCGGTAAATCCATCATCATGGGAGCACTCTCCATGATCCTTGGAGGACGAGCCGATGCCAAAACCGTCAGGACCGGACGAAATAAATGTGTCATAGAGGCTTCATTTGACATCTCCCGATATGCGTTGCAGAGTTTTTTTGAGAGCAACGACCTCGAATATGATCCCGCTGCCACCATCATCCGCCGTGAGATTCATGCCTCCGGCAAGTCTCGTGCATTCATCAACGATACTCCGGTGCAGCTCACTCTGCTCAAAGAGTTAGGTCTATCGCTGATTGACATACACTCCCAACATCAAAATCTGCTGCTCGGAAAAGATTCGTTTCAGCAGGAAGTAGTCGATACTTTAGCCGACAATGCCAACATCCGAGAGCAATACCATAACCTATATAAACGTCTCTCCGAAGAGAAACGCAAGCTGCAGCAACTCCGAGAGGAGGCAGCCAAAAACGTAAGTGAGCAAGATTATCTCCGCTTTCAGTTTGACCAACTGGATGCTGCCCATCTGAAAGATGGAGAACAAGAAGAACTGGAAGCTGAGCAGACTCTACTCAGTCATGCCGAAGAGATCAAAGGGGGCTTACTCTCTGTCTCTGAGTTACTGGATGGTTCGACACAAAGTGTCATACAAAGTCTCAAACAGAGTCTGAACACCATGCACAGTCTGCAGCATCTCCTTCCCGAGATAGGAGAAATTGCCGACCGATTAGAGAGTGACTATATCGACTTGAAAGACATCGCAGACGAAGTAGCAGGTAAAGCCGACGATGTAAATTTCGATCCCGAACGCAACGAGGCTGTGACCGAACGACTCGATACTCTCTATATGCTGCTCAAAAAACATGGCAAACATGAGGTTAGCGAACTCATATCGCTACGCGACGAACTCGACAAAAAATTACAACACATCGACAACAACGACGAGGAGATTGCAGCACTGGAGAGGATAATCAGCGATCTTACATCACAAATCCGGACTTGTGCCGCATCATTGACCGAAAGTCGCACCCGAGCTGCCCGCAAGTTAGAAAAAGCACTGATCGAAAAAGCAGCATATTTAGGGATGCCCAAAATACGCCTCGAAATCAGCATCTCTCCCACACCAGACTTCACTCCTCACGGAGCGGACGACATCACTTTCCTCTTTTCTGCCAATAAAAATCAGCCACTCCGCCCTGCCGGAGAGATTGCCTCCGGAGGAGAGATCAGCCGTCTGATGCTCGCCATCAAGTCGCTCATAGCCAGTGCCAAGACTCTTCCCACGATCATCTTTGATGAGATTGATACAGGTGTAAGCGGAGAGATGGCAGATCGCATGGGGGTAGTGATGAAGGAGATGGCGAAAGCCCTACAGGTCATCACCATCACCCACTTACCACAAGTGGCAGGCAAAGGAGATACACATTATAAAGTGTATAAGGCTGACGATGAGGAAGCTACTACTACCCACCTCACTCTTTTAGACACTACAGCTCGAGTGGAGGAAATCGCCCGTATGTTGAGCGGTAGTCAGCTCACAGAGCAAGCCATGGAGAATGCTCGCGTGTTGATGGGATAAAGATTCTTATAATTTTCGGCCTACTGAAATCTAATGATCAATTTGGGTTTGCTCCAAATTGGTCATTCGTTTTTTCATTGGTTTTATTGCTGTCGGGAATATCATTATCAATCATCGTTAATAACTTCGGGAAGGGGTAAAACATGTAATTTATCCAAACTAAGAAATAACAAAACATGTAATTTATCCCAATTAGGAAAGGACAAAACATGTAATTTATCCCAACTACGAAAGGGCAAAACATGTAATTTATCCCAATTAGAAACACATAAAATGTGTAATTTATACCAATTAGAAAAAAATATTTGTATATTTGCAGCACAAATAAAACTGTAAAACGTCATGAAACATACAGAAATAGAGAAAGTATTACTCGAGCAGCAAGATGAACTGAAAGCTTTAGGGAAAGACGTATTGATACACCGACCGGAAGAAGATTTTATAAATCTGAAAAGCAAACTTGCCCAGGTAGTAATTGGTGTGCGTCGAAGCGGGAAGTCCACTCTTTGTTTTAATGCTCTGAAAAAAGCCAAAGTACAATTTGCATATGCAAACTTTGATGACGAGCGTTTAGAGGAGT
The DNA here is from genome assembly GCA_045576355.1 of Bacteroidales bacterium. Lineage (GTDB taxonomy): Bacteria > Bacteroidota > Bacteroidia > Bacteroidales > UBA3663 > Liminaster. Next base: position 38,152 of record JAZNGG010000047.1, on the reverse strand, counting down.
TAGGGACTCAAGATTTGGATAAAGTTCTTCAGATTTTATACAAAATATATGGCAAGTTTGATTATCTGTTTTTAGACGAAATACAAAATATAGACGGATGGCCATTATTTGTAAACCGTTTACTTAGACAACGGATTCATGTACTAATCACCGGTAGTAATGCAAAACTTTTGAGTGTCGAATTAGCATCTCATCTCACAGGAAGACATCATAAGATCGAGTTATTTCCTTTTTCATTTAAAGACTGGTGCATGATAAAAGGATTGGATTATACTCGATTGACAACAAAAAACAGAGGGTTAATATCCAAAGCCTACGAAGAATATTTTCATCAAGGAGGTTTTCCGGAACTTATATCAGGCGAAGAGAAACCGAAAGAATATATAAGTACTTTAATAGACAACATCATAACACAAGACATCAAGAAACGATATAATATACGCAATATTGATGCTTTGAAAAGACTTGCACATCATATTCTCAATGAAACTCCTACAATTATAGTTAAGGAGACACTTCAAAATACGATAAATATAAAAAGCGAACAAACCCTTAGCAATTTCCTCCTATATTTGAATCAAACATATTTGATCTCTACCATAAAAAAATATTCGACAAAAAGTACAATACGAACAAGAGGCGAAAAATCATATGCTATAGATGTCTCATTTATGGACAAACGAGAAAATGCCTTTTCGGGAGAAAATTTAGGTTGGAGATTAGAGACAATAGTATATTTGGAATTATTGCGCAGGAAAGCCGGGACGGAAAAAGACATATACTACTACCAAGGCAGAAGTGCTGAAGCAGATTTTGTGGTATGCGATGGAAACAAAACTCTTGCAGTATATCAAGTAAGTTATGATATCACCAATTCAAAAACAAGGAAACGGGAAATCAAAGGATGTATTGCAGGAGCCAAGGCTACAAAATGTAATAATATATTTCTTATCACAGATCAAGAAACAGAAATCATTGAAGAACAGGAATATACAATACAGGTTATCCCGATTTGGGAATGGTTGGTAAGGGATGAAGGCTTTGAGTAATCCAAAATCAAGAGACCATTAGCAAAGTTCTAAGTAAATACCATTAATACTCTATAACCTCATCGGGGAGCTTGGGGCAATGTGCTTATCCTCGTATCCACATTTGGAAAAAAAATTACTGATCCATCAATCGACACAACCTCGGGACACTACGCGTCAACCACGTGAAGCAACGGGGCTACGCTCGTGAAGCAACGAGGCTACCCTCGTGAGGCAACGAGGCTACGCTCGTGAAGCAATAAGGCTACCCTCATGAAGCAACGAGGCTACACTCGTGAAGGAACGAGGCTACGCTCGTTAGGGATAAAAAATTAAGGCTGTACCGGATTGGCACAGCCTTAATCATTGTATTGTAGAAAAGATTTCTTATTTATTGAAAGGAATCAATTCGAAATCCAAAGCCTCCTTAGAGTTATTAATGCGTGTAGAGAAAGGCATGAAAGTCACTTTACTCTTAGATTTAGGAGCCTTAAGGTCTGTAGCGGTACCGCGTGCTGCAGCTTTACGTGCTGCAGGCTTACCACCTGCAAACCAAGCAGCACCTGCTTCAGGTTCAATTGGTTCAGCAGTCAAGTTAGACATATCCAACTTGAATTTGCCTTCTGCGTTACCATAGTACAAGCTACCACCCATGTCAGCACCTGTCCACAAAAGACCCTTAACCGGGAAAGTAATAACTCCATCTACCAAAGTACCGCAATAGCCTGCAGCCTTAATCTCTTCTAAAGTAATGCCTTGATCAAGATAATTAGCAGCCATTGAGTAGATATAGAACTCACCTAAGCCCCAATTGGCACCGAGAGACTGGTAAGGAACATATACTCCCTCCGGATCCTCTGCATTGATCTCCATATAGAAATCACCCTCCGGATAAGTAGCTCCGGTAATTTCAACAGGATATACATCCGGACTGAGCGGATTCAAGACACGATAGAGACCGGGTTTCTCGATGTTCTCAAACACCTCTACTGAATAAGTAATCCATGTATCGGTAGCACCATCGAACAATAATGAAGAATAGATATCATCTGTCAAGCGACCATAGCCCATAGAAACCCATGGATCTACATAGTCTGATCCGGCAGCATGGAATTCGAAGGTTACGAAAGCCTCACCTACCTGATTGCCTTCTGCATCATAAGTCAAAACAGCAACGGTGTTATCACCCTCACCTGCCTCTACGAGCAAATAACCACTCTCTGTGCCCTCGCCATCAACGATGTTACCGGAAGAGATAGCCTCATAAAGAGCAGAGATATTACTGCTACCCAACTTTTGATTTACAAAAGCATACTTGTAAGAAGCAACATCAGCACCTAACTGAAGAGAAACTACAGCTCTATCTACGTTGTCTGCACCGATATAATGACCCTGGAAAGCCAAAGTAGCACTATAATCATACTGTTTATAACCATCCAACTGAAGTGTCTCATAATCATAACCGAACCATCCTAAGCCCTCTACATAAGTCATCATGTACAGAGAGAATAAACCTGTTTCGGGGTTGAATGTACTTGGACAAGTCTCATTATTATACTCTTCCAAAGCAGAAGCCTTAAGAGGATTAAAGCCTGTAGCATAAACAACAGAAATGATATCTCCGGTCATAACTTTAATCTGACTGCCATCACCCGGATCATACATTTCACCAGTCCAGAAAGGAGTTACTTTACAATATCCTGTAGAACGATCCAAATCGATTGTCATCGGGAGATAGTAAGTACCATCGTTATAGGCATTGAGATATACCATATACTGCACATTATTCGGGTTGAGCAAAGAGGCACGAGTGAACACATGAACACCCTTATCAGCACCACTATAATAAGTAGCATAGGTATAAGTGTGAGTACCTTCGATCTCTTCCCACTCGCTCCAAGGAGCATACTTAATGGTGATAGTCTTAGTGTTCTTACCATAGCCGTTGGTATATTGACCCAACTCTACGGAGCAAGAATACTCGGTATCAGCCTCAATCTCACCAAATGATACTTCCAAAGTAGCCACAGTCTGACCGGCAGCAAAAATTACTTCAGAAGGACAAGAGAAAGTACCGAGTGTATCGTTAATCAAAGTTACAGGAACTGTCAAATCACCGACAGAATCTGCACGATAAACACTGATAGAAACAGAGTTCTGACCGTCAGCCAAAGAGATGACATCGTCGCTCTCCTCTGCAGAGAAATAAACCTGATGACCGGTCTCAGGGTTAGCCGGTGTATATGAGGCCTCCTCGTCTTCGCAAGCTGTGAAGCCGATGAACATCGGCACCACAAACATTGCAGCAAATAATTTATTGAATAATTTCATAATTTTCTCTCAATTTAAATGATTACTCCTTAACTTCATATGCATCACTCGGATCCGGGTTCTCCCAGTCGATCAATGCATCGTTGTTATTCTTCTCTGACTTAACGATCGGAATGCTCATCCAAGCAGGACGACCATTGGTCTCAAACTTAGACTCAGCCTGGAAGTTAGAACCTTCGTAAACACGATCCACAGAGTAGTTAAGACGCTTGATGTCATAGAAAGTCTGACCCTCACCCCAAAGCTCAACACGCTTCTGGAATACGATCTCCTCGATGACAGCATCCTGTTCAGTAACGTTACATACATACTCAGGATAACGATAAGTGGTCATGAAAGCCTCCAAGAGAGCCTTACCATTAGCGGCATTCTGATGAGCAGCAGCCTCAGCCTCGATGAGATACATCTCCTCGATACGCATCAACGGGAATGCAGAAGCAGCAGCTACGGCATAGTCACTGATGTTACCCTCAGACGGACGGAACTTCAAGCCTGCATAGGCAGGAAGAGAAGCAAAGATGTCTGCATCTACATAAGGCTCTTTACCTGCGAGAGGATGTCCTTCAGGTGCCTTATAAGAGAGTTTGCGGAAGTCGAGGTCATTGATACGATTATAGACAGCAGCACCGATCATGGTGAAAGGTTCAGCAGCAGCATAACCGAAAGTAGTCTCGTTAGACATCCAGGAAGTCCAGTTCAAGATACCGGTCTTCACGCAATCATCATCCTTCATAGCCTTCGCACCCCAAACCCAAGAAGAGCAATTGAGTGTGTTGAAGCCTGTAGTAGTGCTAAGCCAGTCTGCCTTAGAAGTCGGAACGTAGTCACCGGCATTGATAGCAAGACGAGCATACTTCTCTGCGTTTACATAATCCTCTACCCACATGTAAAGACGAGCCTTAAGACCATAGATAGCAGTCAAGTCAGGCAAAGTCTTCACCTTGTTAGGATTCAACTCGATGTACTTCTCAGCCCAATCGAGGTCAGAGAGGATGAATGTAAACATCTCCTCACGAGTAGCACGAGGATTGTGACGAGCTTCATCTTCAGTAGTAGCCTCAGTTACGATCGGCACAGTAAGATTAATAACACAATTGCCTGCAGCATTGAGACCCTCAGGATTTACATCACTCGGGAGGAACTCAAACATACGAGCCATATCGAGGTAAGCCATAGCACGATAACCCTTACCTGCAGCGAGGTAACCGAGCTGTGCGTCAGAAGCTGTCTCAGGATTGAGGGCGCCGCAAACGTTGTTAGAAGTCTGAACGAGTTTGTTATAGTAGTTCCAGAGATACTGATTATAGATATAATCCTCACTCTGATACTGATTGACAGCCCAACGAGAGTACCAGTCATAACCTGAGCTGATACGACACATGTCCTCAGTCATGATGTCACGAACGTGAAGAATAGAGCCATATCCCCAGTCATAGCCATAGTCACCATCCCACATAAGGGCGTTCAGGTAAGCAGGCATCGCCCAGAGGAGGGCCTCAGTCGCTTTAGAAGATGATGAAAGTTGCTCATCAGTCGCACCGCTGGTCGGGTTTGTCTCGTCAATACAGCTCGTCATAGAGAGCGTAGAGACAGCAACACCCACGGTAAGAAATGCTTTAAATATAGTTTTCATATCGACTTTTCTTTATTAGAATGTAACTGTAAGACCGCCGGAAATAGAACGGATCGGTGAATAATAAGAACCGGAAGTGCTACCGGTGATAGACTGACGTGGATCCATACCCTGACGCTTAGACCAGTAGTAGATGTTGTCGGCAGTCACATAGAAACGTACGCGCTCGATACCAGCCTTACGAGTCAAAGTAACAGGCATAGTATAACCTAAGTTGATGTTGTTGAGGCTCAAATAAGAAGCATCAGTCAAGAAACGATCTGAGTTAGCAGCTGTATAAGAGTCACCGAATGTGAGACGCGGGATGTTAGAGCCCTTGTTGTCCGGAGACCAGGCATTGAGGAGGTCAGCGTGGAATGCGCTACCCTTCTGAGTGGCAGATGGAGCATTCATAGCACTAGCATAGTCGCTGTCATAGATCTGACCACCGATCTGGTATGTGAAGTCAACAGAGAGGTCAAAGCCCTTATAGCTCAAAGATGTGCTGAAACCACCATAAGCGTCCGGAAGAGCAGTACCACAGAGGTGATAGTTAGCCTCAGAGTAGTTAGTAGTCTTTACCTCTTCGGTAATAACGTTACCCTTGGCATCCTTCATCACGTTACCTTGGTCATCAAGTTTGTTGGCTGTCTTCCAGTACTGAGCCAAACCTGTCTCAGGATCAACACCTGCATAACGCTTAGTGTAGAATGTGTAGAGAGACTCACCCTCGCCATAGAAGAAGTTACCACTTGAGTAACCATCTACACCATCGACAGTCATAGTCTTACGCTCGCTGGGGAGGTAATCGATCTTATTCTTATAGCTGGTGAGGTTTAATGTAAGATCCCAGTTAAAGTCCTTGGTTTCAACAAGACCGAGAGTCACCTCGAGTTCAACACCATTGTTCACCATGTCACCTACGTTAGCATAGTAAGAGGTGTAACCGAATGAAGGCGGCAATGGGAATGAGAAGAGCATGTCAGAGGTCTTGCGGTAGAAGTACTCAACAGAACCTGAGATACGACCCTTGAAGAGCTCGAATTCTACACCGGCGTTGAAGTTTGCGTTGGTCTCCCAAGTGATGTCCTTGTTACCCTTCTGAGAAGGAACGGCAGCAACGTTACCACCTGAGTTCTGGATAGTGTAAGTATTGGTGTAGAGGTAGTTACCGATGTTATCGTTACCCTGCTCACCATAAGAAGCCTTCACCTTCAACTGATCAACCCAATCAAAGTCGAAGAACTCCTCCTTATTGAGCAACCAAGCTGCAGATGCAGACCAGAAGTTACCCCAACGGTTATCCGGATGGAAACGAGAAGAAGCATCGCGACGGAAAGATCCGTTCAAAATGTACTTGCCATCATAAGCATACTGAGCACGTGCAAAGTAACCCTCAGTATTATAATGAGTACGATAAGAGTTAACACCACCATCAGTTACAGCACCAGCCAACTCGTTGTTGTTAGGATCGAACATGTTGGTACGGTTAGCATAGAGATAGTAGTAACGATAGTCATAAGACTCGTGACCCAACATTGCCTCTACTTCATGCTTCTCTGCAAAGGTCTGAGAGTAGTTCAAAATCTGCTGGAAAGTCTGTGACCATGAACGAACGTGATACTTGGAAACAATACCGTTTGAGGAAGCGTAGGCACCATAGAAAGGATTGGTCACGTAAGACATACGAGTCTCATCCAAGTTTACGGTGTTATTGGTAGTGAAAGAGAAATGCTTCAAGAAGTCGATAGTAGCATAAGCTGTACCAGAGAATGCATTACCCTCGCTCTTGTTAGTATTTAAAGAGAGGTCTGAAAGGGCATTACCCATAGACATATAAGGACGGGTCAAACCTGCATTTTCGCCATCACCATAGTCATAACGAGTGATACCATTAGCATCAACGATGATGTTACCCTGAGCATCACGGAGATAAAGCGGATAGATCGGAGCGATCTGAGTAGCATAGGCAAATGCGTTACCGGAAGAGTTAGATACACCATCCTCATCCAACGCCTTAGAACCATAGTGAGTGTAAGCAGCGCTCGCACCAACACGCAACCAAGACTTAGCCTGAGTATCAGCTTTCAAACGTGCAGAAAGACGCTCGTAAGCAGAGTTATCAGTGATACCCTCAGTGTTGAGGTAAGATACAGATGTATAGTAAGAACCTGTCTGAGAAGCATTAGATACGCTTACGTTATACTCCTGACGGTTACCATTCTTATAAGTGGCATCCATCCAGTCGTCAGCACGCAAGAGATACTGCTGATCGCCATAAGTAACGAGGTTACCCATAGTAGCGTTCGGGTTCAACTTACCATTAGCACCAATCATGTACTGACCTTGTGGCACGCTATAAACATTGTACTGCAAACCATAGTCACCCTCGATCATGTTAGCATTAGCCCATGCGTGAGCGGCAGCGGGATCCATACCCTTAGTACCGGCATAGCTGTTCAAAGCATGATAATACATCTCATAATACTGAGCAGGATCGGTCACCAACTTATAGTCACGGGCAGCGCGAGAGTTCACACCCCACTTAGCATCTACGTTGATCGTAGCACCTGCACCCTTGTTCTGACCCTTCTTAGTAGTGATCACGATGACACCGTTGGCACCACGCGCACCATAAAGAGAAGTAGTGGCAGCATCCTTCAACACGGTCATGGTCTCGATATCAGAAGCGGCGATATTGTTGATGTCACCATCATACGGAGCACCATCTACGATGTAGAGAGGAGCATTGCCGGCATTGATAGAAGAGATACCACGCACGCGGATAGTCGGAGATGTCTGACCGGGCTGACCGGAAGCAGTATTCAACTGTACACCGGAAACCTTACCAGCCAAAGCATTGACCGGGTTAGCTGCTTGGATTTTCTCGATAGCGTCAGCCTTAACTGTTGCTGCCGAACCGGTAAATGTCTGCTTGGAAGCAGTACCATAACCGAGGACCACAACGTCGTCGAGCATCTGCTGGTCAGGATGAAGCACAACATTTTTTGCCTTATCGACAGAAACCTGCTGCGTAACCATACCTACATAAGAAACTGTCAACGTAGTTGATCCGTTAGGAACTCGAAGTTCGAATTTACCATCCAGGTCGGTAGTAGTACCGGTTTGGGTACCTGTAACCATTACCGTAGCACCAATGATCGGCAAACCGTCTTCACTTGAGACGACAGTACCCTTTACAAGACGGGACTGCGCCATCATCACTGACATGCTCATCAAGAAGCACACAATGAATGAAAGGAGTTTTCTCATAACTGTTACTTTGAAATGATACATAAATATAATAATAAACTCTGATTTTTTACAAAAATGACATAAAATCCGCTTAGTCGAGCAGCAAATATAGCAAAAGATTATTGATTGACAAAGAAAAACACCTATTAAAGAGTGAAAAAGAGTAAATATTCACCTTTTAATCATTAAAAAGCATGTAAAATTAAGTTTTTAGGAAGGTATTTGGTAAAAATAACATCTTTTTGCAACTTTCTTTCCCAAAAAGAGAGAAAATAGGCAAAATTAGATGAATTATTCCCTTGTTTCAATAAAAATCTTACGATGAATATATATACTTCATTTAGATTTGATGATACAAATTAACATTTCGAAGAGGGAATATATCAGCCGACTCAATATCCTCCCATAAGTACCATCACCTGAGCAGTCAAGACACGCAGGAACATGGTCAGCGGATAGACGGTGGAATATGCGACAGAAGCCTGATCATTGCCACAGATGCTATTGCTATAAGCCAAAGCCGGTGGATCGGTCATCGAGCCGGAAATCATGCCGGCAATCGTGAAATAACTGAGACGGAAAAAACGTCGGGCAATGACACCCACCACCAAGCAGGGAATCATAGTGATCAATACACCATAAAGGACCCACCAGTATCCCCCTTGCAGGACCGTATCGACAAAACCTTTGCCGGCACCCAATCCGACAGCGGCCATAAACATACAGATGCCGACCTGTCGCATCAGAAGATTGGCCGAAGAGGTGGTATAAGTGACCAATTTGAGTTGCGGTCCGAACTTGGAGACCAATATGGAGATGATCAGAGGTCCTCCGGCAAGTCCCAGTTTCACCGGCACGGGCATACCGGGGAAAAGGATCGGCATAGATCCTAATATGACACCCAAGGAGATGCCCAGGAATATCGCCATCAGATTAGGCTCATCAAGTTTCTTGACAGAGTCTCCGAGCATGGGCTGGATCTTACGGATGCTCTCAGCTTTACCCACCACGACCAGACGGTCACCAAGCTGCAAGAGCAACCCGGGATGAGCGATGATATCTACCCCCGAACGCTTCACTCGGGTGATATTGACATTAAACGTCTTGCGCAATGCCAGGTCACCCAAACGTTTGCCATTGAGTTTGGGATTGGTCACCACCATGCGCTCACTGATCAGGTCGTTATGATCGAGGGCATTCCACTGCTCGGTCATCATCCCCTCTATACGTCGGCCGAGGAGGACACTAAGCGCAGAGGCATCGGCAGGCGAAGCGACCAAAAAGAGTCGATCACCCTTCTGCAACTTTGTATCGCTTACTACCAGTTCGATGTCACTCGTTTCGCGGTGCAAGATACGGGACATCACACACTGGCGTCCGGAGATCTCCTGAATTTCAGCCACAGTCTTACCGACCACCGCGTCATTCTCGATCTTGATGGTGACAGCCTCAAGGGCTTTACTATTGAGACGGGCAGCAGCCTGAAAGAGCGACTGCTCTTTATCAAACCTGATGCGGAATATCATTTTGATCAAAATGATGGAGAGTATGATGCCCACCACACCCAACGGATATGCCACAGCGTAGCCTTGAGCAAAGAGCGAGTTATTCTCACCGCCGTGCATATCGGAAAATGTCTGCTGTGCCGCACCCAGACCGGGGGTATTGGTCACAGCGCCATAAAGGACGCCGATCATGGCAAAAAGGTTTTCTCCGGTCACCAGATGGATCGCATAGGCCACCGTACACCCCAGCAGAACGACACCGGAGGCAAGCATATTGAGCGTGACACCCCCTTTGCGAAACGAGGAGAAGAATCCCGGTCCGACCTGGATGCCGATGGAATAGATGAAGAGGATGAGACCGAACTCTTTGACAAAGTGAGAGGTGACCGGATCCAACTCCAATCCGAAATGCCCGGCAAAGATGCCGGCAAACAATATCCATGTAACTCCTAAGGAGACTCCACAGATCTTAAACCTGCTGAAAAACAATCCTATGGCAATGGTCAACGCCACTAAAAACACAGAGTGCGCCACTCCGGAACCGGCAAAAAGACTGACTAACCAATCCATAACATTAACATCTATACCTTATATAATATATATATGACAAACACAATAAACGCCGTCATTTGGTCCGATATAATCCGATTCGGACAAAACAGACGCGCAAAGGTAACTTTAAAAACAATGTCGCGAACAAGCAAATTCGATTCTCTCTCTAAATCTGTTTCTTTTCTAAAAAAAGCAAACACCTTTGCAAAGTCCACTTGACCAAATGAAGAAATATAATGTCGCTAAAGGCATTATTTGCATGACGCCGCCGTGTAACATGCATGACGCTGCCGTGTAACGTGCATGACGCCGCCGCGTAACGTGCATGACGCCGCCGTGTAACGTGCATGACGCCGCCGTGTAACGTGCATGACGCCGCCGCGTAACGTGCATGACGCCGCCGTGTAACGTGCATGACGCCGCCGTGTAACGTGCATGACGCCGCCGTGTAACGTGCATGACGCCGCCGTGTAAAATGAATCGCCGGCGGACGAAAAAAAATGGCCGCACCTAAATGCAGCCTTTTATTAAATCATTAAAAATAAGGTCATAACGCTACCTTCAACAACCTCGGACAGAATCCACGACCTGAGATCTGCAATAAAGCATATCCGGATGGACAATCCGCAAGAGAGAGGGCAACAGAATCAATCTGCCGGACTTGAAGCAAAAGACCTGCGGTCGAATATACATGGAGAGTTCCTCCTATAGCCGAAGGGGAGAAATAGACCATACGGCTCTCCGGATGATAAGTGACCTGCAATTGCTCCATGGACTCATGGCGAAGTCCGGTGGTGAAATTACGATCCATCTTCTCTCCCATCAATCCGTTCAGATAAACCTCCAGAGCCGTATATCCATCAGCATTCAGAGTATTGTTGTCTTGTAGCATAGGATTCAATCCATTCTCTGTCTCCCATGAGTCCGGCATACCATCTTTATCGCTATCGATGGGAACCACATAATCTGTCGTATAGGCGTAAAAACCTTCGCAGTCATTTTCTGTATCAATGATCCCCTTTCCTTTACCGATCGAAGAGCCTCCATAGGTAGTTGCACCACCCTCACGTGCCTCTTTCAAGATACGGCGTTCGATTAAATCACTATTCACCGTTCCGGCTTTTGTCACCACTGTCGCATAAGCTTGTTCGGCAGTCTCATAGTCATACATCATATATTGCTCCGGCATATATTTTCCGACCCCACCCATCACAGTATATTTATAATAGGGTGTAGCCGTCACAATACGCTCATCACTGCGTATCTGCGCCAAAGAATAGGTCTCTGCCCGCATGGCATTCCAGTTATTAGCACTTGCCGAAGAATTACCCTCGATAACATTACCGCTCAGATACCACTTTGCAGGTGCCCATGAAGTAGCTCCGCTACGAGCATAACTGGAATTGACAAATTTAACCGAAGATGCCGATGAAGAAGCCGGACCCGGCTTGTAGTAATTATTGATAAAATTACACTCATGTGCAGAGTTCAGACCATTATATTCGGTGATAGCGGCTGTATTCTCCCCGCCATAACACCCACCGGCATCACCGAAATTATAATTCACATTATTGATATACTCCATAAATACCACATAATCCTCTCCACGAGCACCATTGAAACGGGGACTGCGAGACTTATTATGAGCCAGGAGATTATGATGATAGGTTGCCGGCGAACCACCCCATTGACATCCATAGCCACGGGCGCCCTTAGAGTGGCCGCTATTATACAGCCCCTCATGCACTATGCTGTATTGCACCGTGAGAAAATGACTATCGGCAGTATTCATATTCTCCTCAACCGACCATCCGAAAGAGCAATGGTCAAATATATAATTGGAACAGTTTTCTGATCCTAAAGCATTGGTTGCCAAAATTTCATCGTTCGTATTGCGCTGTCCTGCGCGGAAACGGACATTGCGCACAATAAAATTTTGCGAACCACCCACATTGACTTTGTTATGGGTAATAACAATACCCTCTCCAGGGGCAGTCTGACCAGCCAATGTCCAGTCACTGCGTTTGATGTTTAACTCCTCTGCGAGTCGTATTTCTCCACTTACTGCAAAAACGATCGTGATCGGCTCACCGGGATATTGTGAAAAAGCCCATCTCAAAGACCCTACGCCATCATTGGTCAGCGAAGTAACTGTCACCACCTTGCCGCCACGACCTCCGGTCGTAAACTTACCAAAACCCTCGGCTGTAGGGAATGCGAGCAACTGCGTCGGCTCTTTGGCAACAACTGCCGGAGAGGTAACACCATGACGAGAGATACTTCTCACACTATACACAGATTCATCTGTCGTCTCCTTACTATAAGCCGGAGAAGTCGTAATCGCCGCAAATTGTCCATCCTTATAGATGATATATGCCACCGCCATATCATCACTTTCCCATGAGAATCCGGAGGAAGTGAGGGAGAAATTCATCGGAGCAGCAGCCCCCTTTAAGATATAATTATAATCGAACGGCACATCTGAGAACTTGGCAAACAAGAACTCGGGATTCATATACTCCTCCACCTCTATGGCTGTTGCCTGATGACTCCAGGAGACACGCGAAGCCGTATTGATCAGAGCACCGGAAGGATCCTTGCTCCCATACTCGAAGTAAGAGCACTTGTTTTCAGTGCCATCCCATTCCTTCCATCCTTTGGCATTGATATGAGCACCTAATTTACAGTTAATAAACATCGTGCCACAACCCTCCTTCCAGGGACGTCCCAAATAATATGCTCCATTTTTCACACCCTCTTCGGCTTTTACATTGCAGTTGCGGAAGAAAAGACCGGCATAAAACGGAGAGACACTGAGATTGGGATGTAAAGCCTGTGTCAAGGTCAGACTTGCATCTGCAGCAGCCGTGATATATCCTCCACCCTGCACACAGCGGATTTCACAATCTTCAAACCACTCCAAACCGCCATCATAGATAAAGTCGGTCGCACCCTCAATGAGACAACGGGTGAAATAACCACGGCCTCCGGAGTTTGCCTTATAAGTATCCTGATATCCGGAAAGAATGCAATTATTAAAGAGATGAGCATCTCCATTGGTAAACAATGCTTCAGCTTGGCCAACGTTGCCGGCTGTATTACGAATCGTCAGATTTTCTGCATAGAAACGCGAAGTATAAACGTTGAGCGCTGCACAATCATAATACTTATTATTAGGATTATTGGCTCCACGATCTACCGAAGAGGTCAAAATAGTGGTCTCCTTGTCTTCTCCGATCAAGCTGATAAACTTATTCTTGTTTTCACTCCTACCGGCATAAACGTTTTCTTCATAAATGCCCGGACGAATATAAATAATGCCACGCTGACCATTTTGGACAGCATCAATGGCATCCTGTATCTTTAGAAAATCTCCACTTCCATCTTTAGCCACAGTATAGACTACGACCGGGGCATTGGCATCAGGAGCATAATCCTCCTTAGCGTCGCTACCATTATCTATATCAGACAATTTTCCCACGTTTCCAACGGGATTCTGACGAGCATAGTCTGCCTGCTCAGCCGTGATCATATCTCCAAAAATCTGAATCTTATGCACACGTGCAGCCTGCTGTTGTTTTGTGGAGTCAATCGGAATGCCAAAAGCGGATGATCCATCCTCTTTGGTTTGGACTAAAGTGGTAACGTTATCACCATCCCAAATCCTCCAACGAATGGAGACATCATGAGCATCAATCACGTTCTCCATGAAATAACCTTGATCACTAAAGACCGTATAACCGGCTTTATGCTTATCTGAACCCATCCAGACGAGGGGCTTCCACGCTCCATCACCAATTTTCACATCACACTTGATGCCTCGCCCCCATGAGGTAGAAGACCAAGCCCACTGTATGCGCTCCACATAAGGAATATGATCAATCTCCATCCATCCATGTACACTCACTTTTTTGCGAGTAGCCATATCGACAAAAGCAGCACTACGACAGAACTGTACGAATCCGGCTTCACCATAGATCGGTGTTCCCTTGTCATTATATCTGATGTGATCCTCAATATATTTTTTGTGATGCTCGACAGTCCAGTTATTATAGGTAGTGGCACTATTTCCTGACGCGGTCTCTCCTAAATAATATTGTCGGCAGAATGCAGCAGTAGCACCTGCATAGCCTTGATAGGAATTTTTATTGGCAAAGACACAATTGTGAAAAAGGACAGGATATTTCACATCTCCCGTACCATTGGCAGGCACATCTATGATGGCATTGACATAGCAACTATCACTCCACTCGGGACAATCCCGTCCGGTCTCTTTCACCCAAGTCTCTCCGGGCCACATCTCATCACTAAAATTGATATCTATGACTTTGGGATAAGTGGAAGAGTTGCTCCACTCCGCAACGACACAATCGGGATCAAGACTTCCCTCAATTTTGGCATAGCCCAAGGATGACACTGCACACAAGAGGATACAAAACAGATATTTCAACGCTTTCATAATAAAAATAAAATAACATTATTATTGGGCAAATGTAACTATTTATTTCCTTACTTACAAATAAGTTACTTAAAATCAATCGCAAAGAGTCTCACAATAGTGCCATCGACAGATAAGTCCACAATATTATAAGCAAATTTCGAAAAGATAGAATATAGGAGAGAATGCATGCAGATGCATCGCAAATCTGTCGCTAAACAAAAAAGGTTGCGCCACAATGACGCAACCTCAAATGTTATGAATATTATCAATGATTACTTAACAAGAACTTTCTTGCCGTTCATGATATAAAGACCACTCTTCAAACCGGCCTTATCAGTACCAACGTAGCGACCATCGATAGAGAAAATCTTATTGGAAGCAGAAGTCTCAGCAACCTTAACGTTCTCAATACCATTGGGAGTAGAAGAAGTAACCCACTTCTCAGAAGCTGCAGAGCAGAAACCTACGTTATAAAGCTCAATAGAACCCTTATCAGAAGCCATTACATAATATGTACGACCGGGATAAACGTTGATAATAGCAGCCTGCTTCTTCTCGATAGAGTTGTTAATACGAGTTACGTCCTGATATACCGGAATGCTCTTAGTAGCATCTACTACATAGAATGCACCATTGTTGTTACCACGGCTATAGTTGAAAATCAAACGTCCGCAATGAGGATCTGTACCTTCAGCCTGAGGAGCAACCTCGATCTTCAAGATAGCATCGTTAACAACATTACCCTGATCAGAAGTACCAGCAGTGCGTACATAATCATTGTTTGTCAAACCTTCGAGGAAGTAGAGAGGATCGATACCATCACGTGTAGAGTTGTTCATACCCATGATCACTTTATAAGTATGCTTTTTACCACCACCGATCTTATTAACAGCAGAAATATAGTTGAAAGGACAAGCCAAAGATACAGTGATTTCATCAGTCTTGATGAGATCCTGAGCAGGCATACCAAGGTAGTCACCCATACCCCATAAAGTGTTATAACCGGCAGCAACAGCCTCGTCAACAGTAGCAAACTTTGCAGTAGGCAACATGTCAGCAGTCCAAAGAGCAGTAGTGTTCTCTTCGTTAGCAACTACTTCAAACTGGTCAGAGTTCGGACCATCGAAAGAGATGCCATAAAGCTCAACAGAACCCTTTTCAGAAGCCATACAATAATAAGTGTGACCCTGCTCAACATTGAAGCGGATGATGTCATCAGCAACATAACTACCATTGTTACGCATCATGGTCTGAACAACGAGCTTAGACTTAGTAGCGTCAACTACATAGAAAGCAGCAGCATTGCTACTACGATTGACACGGAAAGTCACAGCACTAGTCCAAGGATCTCCGGCATCAGCAGGAGTAGCAGCCATCTCAATCTTGATGATAGCATCATTAACTACATTACCCTGATCAGAATCACCAGCCTTACGTACATAATCATTGTTGGTCAAGCCTTCGAGGAAATACAAAGGATCGATACCATCACGAGTAGAGTTGTTCATACCCATAATTACCTTATAGGCATAATTCTTACCAGAATACTTACCACTACCTGTAGAAACATAGTTATAAGGGCAAGCCAAAGAAATAGTTACCTCATCGGTCTTGATGAGATCCTGAGCAGGCATACCAAGCCACTGAGCCTTGTTACCCTCGCTCCACCACATGGTGTTAAAACCAGCAGCTTCAGCAGCAGCTTTGTCGGCAAAAACTTCTGTCGGCAACTGAGCTGCAGTCCACTCTGCGTGTTGTGCAAAAGATGCACTAGCGATAAACGCTGTAGCAACCAAAGTAAAGATTTTTTTCATAAATAGATTGTTTTAAGTTAATAATAGGGTTGTTTTGAATGAAAGTGACATTGCTCCAAATGACATTGGAGCAATGTCATTTTATGCTTTATTCGAGACCGGATTTGGCTGTAGTGCCATAACCATTGTCTCCATATTGTTCTTTATTAGAAATCTGATCGAGGAACAACTCCGGAATCGGACGCCAAACATGATGTTCCTTGAAAGAAGCAGCAGCTTTCTTATTATGCTGTTCGAGCGCAGACTTCAACGCGCCATGACGCTTCAAGATGGGCCAACGCATGTGTTCGCCGACAAGTTCTCTGGCATATTCATCAAGAATATCCTGTTCGGTCGGGTTAGACAATGCCGGGGCAGTAGTTCCTGTGCGAGCAGCACGATCGCGAAGCACCTTAAGATAAGGAGCAGCTGCACCGGGGTTGCCCAAAGCCACATTGGCCTCAGCAGCGATCAAGTAAACCTCCGCAGAACGCATAATGGCGATGTCACCATTCTTAGCTTCATAACCTTCGTTACGCACAACTCCGTCATAACACCAGTTGAACTTGATCAATGAGGGGAACAAAGTGTTGGCAGTAGTAGCCAAAGAACCGGGTTTCCATTGCTCTTCCGAATAATTGCCATCCTGATCAAACAAATCATCAATGTTCATGATGAAACACTTGTATTGATGTTTCTGCTCTACGGTTAGAGGATCTTTAGAAAGCCAAACAAGGATACGATCTTCGTCTGTAGCGAGTGGGTGCTCAATAACATAGGCATTCTTGGTTTCAAGCACTTTTTGAGTTCCACCTTTTTCGTAGATACCTACAGCGACATTCTGCTTACCAATGGGTGATTCTACCTGCTTCATAGCCGCATAAGGATATATCTTTTGGTTACCCAACTCGGTATTCATACCATATCTTGACAAAATAGCGCTGGACAATGGCAAAGTCATTCTGGCAAAAGACTGGGCAGGAACTCCATCATTGGCAAAGCTACCAAAAGCAGTCATGAATGAATTTTCATAACGTTTGTCCCAAGAGGCATCAAAGACGTCCATAGCATACTTAGTCGGAGCCATCACCGGAGTAGATTTGGTGCCGAGGTAAATATTGGAAGTATTCTTAGTCTTATAGATCAAAGACATAACACTCGGATCTGTCATGGTGAAATTATAGAGGTAATTCAAGCAGTTGAAATAAGTACCTGCCATACCTGCATCAGCGCCATGTGCATCCAAACCGGCTGCCATGAAAAGAGCCTCCTTGTTATTACGGTTATTCGCTTGTGCCCAAAGATCATCTACATTGTCATAGAGATACATGCCATATTGATCTTTATTGGTGATCATATCTTCTGCCACCTCTTTAGCACGCTGCCAATAAGATGTCCCATTTTCTGTCAGACCCTCACCGGCTCCCTGAGCATAAGCACGAGCCAAAAGACCCAAAGCAGTCTTTTTGGAAACACGACCATAGTTGCCTCCAAATGGCTCTACCTCCAAATCTTCTGCAGCCTCCTGCAAGTCTTTAGTGATAGAGTTATAGATCTCCTGCAAGCTATTACGCTTAGGAGTATTGTCAGAGACACCAACCTCAGTAGTACAAAGGGTGATAGGACCAAAGTAGGTGGTCAAAGTCAAGTGCATGAAAGCACGGATCACTTTAGCCTCTGCAGTCAGGATCTTAATGTCTTGAGGATCTCCATCTGATACGTTATCAGCATTATTGATAACACTATTACAGGTAGCGATCACAGAATATGCTTGCTGCCAAGTCTTGCGAGCCTGAGCACTTGCCACACCAAGTCCGTCATAATAGAACACCTGAGCAGCATAGCTCTTGCCGGCGGGATTGAGCCAAAGATCTGTACCACACTCAGAGAAGAATAAGAAGTCCTCCTTAGAATACAATTCGTGATAAAGTGTCGAGTAACACTCGGTCTGCAAACCGGACCACGTCTGATAATTCTCTAACGTAGAAGAACCTGCAGAGGGGTTAAATTCATCAAGTTCACAAGAGGTAAAACTCATTGCTCCCATGACACCCACGGCTGTATATAATAATATCTTTTTCATGTTTGCTTATGATTTTAATAAGATTAGAATGTTACGTTCACACCAAATACCAGCTGCTTGGTGAGCGGATAATCCAGGCTACCAGCCATTTCGGGATCATAATCCTCGAGGAGATCGCTCTTAGCGAATACGAACGGATTAGTGATCGTGCCATAAACACGGAGGTTCTCAATATGGAGCTTGTTCAAAGCCTTCTTAGGCAATGTATAACCCAATGTGATGTTCTTCACTTTCCAGAAAGATCCATCGACAAATGACAAACCGCTCCATCCGTCCATCTGATTCAAATCTTTGGCAGCATTCAAAGCAGGATAGTAGTGATTCTGGTTGCCGGTCTCTTCTGTCCAATAGTCGAAGTAAGTCGGGAAGTTATTGCTAGCGCTCGTATTGAATCGACCCAACATGCTATAATTGATCATCTGACCGAAACGCCAGTAGAGATATACAGAGAGGTCAAAATTCTTCCATGTAAATGTGTTCTTCAATCCCATAGTCCAGTCCGGCTGAGGATGTCCGAGCACTTGCTGAGCCTGCTGGTCATCATACGGATTATTTACATCATAGGTCACATCGTTGCCTTCTGCATCGACCCCTGTGTAATAAACATTACCATCAGCATCCACATGACGCTTGATATCTGCACAATTGATCTTCAAGTCACCAGGCTCTGCACCAAAGATCTTTGCCTCCTCGGCTTCAGAGAGTTTCCAAGTACCATCCAATTTATATCCATAGAAAGAGTTGATCGGTTCGCCCTCTTTCAAGATACGGTTGCCATTGATGTATTGAGAAGAACCATCATCAGAAGAGAAGCTGGTCAATTTCTCTTTGCTATAAGTAAAGGTTGCATCGATAGTCCAAGTGAAATCACCCTCTTTCTCTGCAATAATCGGACGACCGGTCAAAGCCAACTCAATACCGCTATTTTCCGATTCACAGATATTGGTGGTAGTGGTGTATTGTGAGCTGGAGTTGAAACCACCATTAGTCACAGGCACGAGACGAGTCCAGATAATGTCCTTAGTTTTAGTCACATAGTAGTCAGCGGTCATACTGATGCGACCATTCATGAAGCTGGCATCCAAACCGATATTGGTGTTATAAGACTTTTCCCATCCGAGGTTAGGATCCACGATCTGCTGTGGATAGTTATAGGAGATCAAAGTCTCATTGCCTAAGATGCGATAGGACTGTATAAGGTTGGCTTGTGTCTGGTAGGCACTGATGGAAGCTGTACCGGTTACACCCCAACCGCCACGGATCTTCAAGTTATCGAGCCATGAACTGGTGTTCTCCATAAACTTCTCGTCTGAGATGCGCCATCCCAAAGAGAATGCCGGGAAAGTATCCCAACGATTGCCATCTGCCAAACGGGAAGACCCATCATGACGCACAGAAGCGGAAGCCAAATAGCGACCCAAATAAGAATAATTGATACGGCCTACGAAACCGAGACCTTTGGACATGGTGTAAGAAGAAGCTGCCTGCTGATTCTGACCAGTGCCTAAGTTATGCCACAAATATTCGTTGGCAGTCAGATTGTCTGATGCTGAATAAGAATACTCCTGACGGTTGTGATTCCAAGAAGTCACACCGGTCAAAGTAATGTCATGCTTCTCTAAAAGATTGAAGTTATAGGTAACAATGTTTTCCCACTTATAATTATATGAGAAGGTATTAGCAACACTTGCAGAAACTTCTCCGCTTGTAGTAGTGCCATCAGCCAACGCATCAGCGCGATAGTAATTATATGAACCGATACCGCTGAAACGATTGCTCTTGTTGTAACCTAAAGCCAAACTCAAACGGCTCTCGAAAGTAAGACCTTTCAAGGGGTTGATGCGGATATAAGGATTAAGATAGACGTTTACATTATGTCCGTTGTTACGGTATGTTGATTTATTATTGGTCAACAAACTAACGGTAGAAGCATCTCCTGCCACCGGGAAGGGGTTAATATTTCCATCCTCATCATACAGACTTCCGATGGGACTTGCAATAAGAAGATTCTCAAGTTTGGCATAAGCTGAATTCTTATAAGTATAGCTGCCCTGGAAGTTGGCTCCGATATTGACCATCTTATTTACCTGATGATCAATCTTGGAATTGGTAGAATAGACGCGATAATTGTCATTGCTATACTGACCCTCCTCACCTGAGAAGTTGAAAGACAAATATGCCTTGGTCTTTTCAGTACCTCCACTGACAGAAAGAGAATAATTCTGAGTGATACCGGTCTTGAGCAATTCGTCTGCCCAGTCGATATCCTGTCCGGCAAGGTATGCGGCATAGGCACTCTCATTGAGCACATCTTCGTCTGTCGTATAGGTTCCAGCAGCAATCATGGCATTTTTTCTCAAGTTGAAGTAATCCTCTCCATGATACATCTCCGGCACAGTGGACCAGCCATTGATACCAACATAGGAGTTGAAATTCACTTTAGTCTTTCCTGCTTTACCGCTCTTGGTAGTCACAATGATAATACCATTGGCACCGGCAGAACCATATACTGCTGTAGAAGCGGCATCTTTCAACACTTCTATGCTTTCGATATCGTTAGCATTTAATGTAGTCAAACTTCCTGCCAAACCATCAATGAGAACAAGCGGTTCACCTGAGGCTGTAAGAGAGCGATTACCACGCAACTGCATGCTGGCTCCGGCTCCGGCTGCTCCCGAAGAACGGGTAATGTCAAGACCGGCAACTTTACCTTGCAATGCTTCAACCGGGTTGGGCAACGGGATAGCTTTGATCTCTTCTGCTTTCACGGTAGTAACAGCTCCGGTAAGATCACGTTTCTTCACCGTACCATAACCAACTACGACAACTTCTTCAAGTCCGACATTGTCCTGCTCCATATTGACAACCAATTTCTTACTTGGATTGGCGGGGAAAGTCAAAGTCTTATAACCGATATAACGCACTTCCAAGACACTATTAGAACTCGGAACTGCAATAGAGAAGTTTCCATCAAGATCTGTGATGGTACCATCAGTAGTACCCTGAACAACGATAGTTACACCTATCATGGGTTCACCAAATTCGTCGAACACTTGACCGGTAACCTTTCTTGACTCATTAACACCTTGCGAAACTGCGCTTTGAGCAGCATTCACCTCAACAGGAACAAAGGCAAAAAGACTGGAAAGCATGGTAAGGGTTAAGGTCGTTAATCTTACTCTGTTTTTCATTGTGATTTGTGTTTATGTTATTTAATTGTCTAAAAAACTCAATTTATTAACTGCACATATTGGTATCAGATAATACGTTTTTAGGTATCAGAAAATCATCCATACTCTGCTTTATATCTTCCTCATAGATAGTATATTATATATCTATCTCTTATTAAGAGAGGACCAATTTTTGGACAAAGGTAAAAATATTATTTATAAATGCAAATAAAATCCCCTCTAATTAACAAAAAACTTAAAAAAATCATAGTATGTTTAAAATCTCTCACTTTTTAAAATTCATAACTATTTGATTTTAGGGGAGAAAATACTTATTGGTCATCTCTTAATAAGAGAGGACCAATAAGAAAGAAAAACAAACACTAAATACTAGGGGAAATCCCAATAATCTAAAATAGTTAGAGTTTATTTAAAATAATCGAATTCGCATCATCTATAACATTGGTGTCAAACGAAGATAGATAAATTCTGGTTGTTTTTTCAGAATCATGCCCCATACTTTCACTAATAACCGAAAGAGGTATTTTCATGTTTTTAGCTGCATTGGCCCAAGAATGACGAGCCACATACATCGTTAAAGGGAGTGAAATATTAACGAGTTGAGCTACCTCTTTCAAATTTTTATTAACCTCCGACAAACGATGTCTATATAAGCAATATTCATTCTTAGTGTCACTATTCAATATTGGCAACATATATGGTTCTTCCGGATTATTCCATTTATCCAGAATCTCCTGCATGCAAGACTCCCATCTAATAAGAAACACTTGTCCGGTTTTACGCCGTTTATAACATAACGTCCCTCTTTTTAAATCTCGTTTTTTCAAATAAGCCATATCGATAAAAGACATTCCCCTCGTATAAAATGAAAACAAGAACATATCTCGTGCAAAATCTAATGACGGACAATGAGAAAGGTCTATTTTTTTGATAGTTTTTATTACTTTCAAGGAGATTGCACGTTTGATAGTTTTATCTATTCCAGTATAAACATACTTAAAAGGATACCGCTGTGACGTCAGATCATTATCTACTGCACGATTATAAAGGGCTCGAAATACACACATATAAAACGAACTGCTATTTTTACTCACTCCCCGATATCTCAAAAAAGCTTCATACTTCAAAAGTATTTCGGTATTTATTTCTGAAAACAAAATATCTTTTCCATTCCTGAAAAGAGAGAAACTATTTAATGTAGCGCGATAATTATCGGATGTCCGAATTTTTCTTCGTTGTCGCATTTGTAAAATTATATCATTAGTAAACTTAAAGAAAGAATATTCTTTAGTCCGTCTTTCAAAAAGATCAATTATCTCATCAGAGGTAAAATCTAGCATAGAATGCTCTAATCGATAGACAATATCTCTTAGACAAATAATATCTCTTTTTATCTGAGTCTCGACAGAAAGCAAATAACTCTGTCTTTCAGACGTTCCAATAATAATTTTTCCAATATCCTTATTCCACTCGGAAACAAACAAACGATAATCTGTATTTATATGACGGATTAAGCGGTTTTGAATTACTTGATAATAAATTGTTCCTTCTTTTTGCGCCACTGCTGAAGGACGAAATTTTACTTTAATTGATGCCATAATTTAATTAATAAGAAGTGATTATGAACACCAATATAATAATTTACTCACACACAACAAAACAATGCGGTGTATCGAGTTCGACACACCGCATTTACAGAATAAACGAAAATATTTACAATAATAATATAAGTTTTACTTCACTACCTTACGGACAATGACACGTCCCTCTTCAGTCACCACTCGAACTACATAAATGCCGCGCGGCAAAGCACCGAGAGAAATCTCATCGCCAAGTTTCTCTGCGACACATTGTCCATTAGTACCATATACTCTCAAATGGCGGGCACCGGGAGCAACAATCCTATCTGAACGGAAAACGACATTATCAGCAATCATGCCCTGCTCAATCCCCGAAGTAGTCGAAGACAAGATCTTTGCCCCTTGTATGCTCAAAGATCCGGTGGAAGTATTGACCACCTTGACAAATACTTCATTGGCCGATGACACAAACGAAGTGACATCTAATTCCATGATATATTTGGATCCACTAAATGTATGAACAGGTTCTCCAAAGTCCACCCCATCAGAACTTACATAGACCTCTCCGGCAAAAGAACCGGTACGGAACATGTAGAGGGCAAATGAAGAGACAGAAGGACACTTAAAGATTACCTCTCCTCCTCCACTCTTTAAGGCCAAGGCTCCGGTATGAGTAGAGTTGCTGTTATTGAATGACTTATTGAATGACCCATTATTAAGTGTAATAACACCATCACTGATCCAGGCATTCACTTGATCAGCATTGGCCTCATTAAACCAAAAATAATCATAACCTCCATCGGTCTTTGTTGCCATGAAAGCATTTCCGCTATCTGTACCAGACCCGGAAGTACCATCTACACTGGGAACACCGCCATCTAACTGACTATTGGTCATTTTGGTCACCAACGCATTGAGATAGAACTCCAAATTGGTATAGTCAGCAGATTTATCATAGGCATTGCCATCCACCAAACCGCCAAAAATGAGATCTTCTTTATTGTCCGGAATACCATTATTATTACTGTCATCAGAACTCTTAGAGGTAGTTTTATAGATGTCATAACCTTCGACATCACTCGGTGTATCGATAAGGCCTAATTTACCGCCCTTACTTCCGGTGTAAGTATAGGTCCCTGAAGCAACCTCATTGGCAATACGAGTATCAATCACATCACGAGAATAAGAACATCCGGCATGCTCCAGCACCTTATAATAAGCATCTTCAGCCGAGTGAGTGGTCACAGAAGCACATGCGAATGGGACACTGGACTCAATGGCAATCTTCCCTCCCGGAGGTGTCGCAGAAACATGCAAACCACTCCAGTTATCAGCATTGACAGACTCACCTTTAGCACGATCAGACTCAGACAGATCCGGGCAAGAAGTATCAAACCAGTTGCCACTCATGTGAAACATTCCCCAAACACCCTTCGGCTGATTATTGGACCCATCATCAGGACTAGCCTGGAAAATACGATTACACAGAGAGGTCTTAGTTGCTGTCATCGGACCCGGCTTATAGGCATTATTGATAAAGTTAAAACAGCCTCCCTCTCCGGCATAGCCGCCATTGGTAGGTCCGTAGTTATAGAAAACATTATTGCGGATATCGACCAGCTCTGCTGCAGGATCATTACTATAACGGCTACCGCAAAGGCGCGGTGTACGAGATGAATGATGAGCGATCAAGTTATGATGGAATGTGGCAGGACATCCGCCCCAAATACCGCCATAACCATGCGCACCTTTACCATGGATGGAATGATACAGACTCTCAGTAATCATACACCACTGTACTGTCATGTTTTTAATGCCATAACTGGAGAAGCATTCATCAATACTCCAGCTGGCTGAAACATGATCAAAAATAATGTCATGATACTCTCCATTGGAACCACATGCAGTGACTGCATCGTCTTCACAGGTTGAAATACCATCACCCAAACGACAACGGATGAAACGTACAATCACATTACTACAAGAGACTTGAAACCCATAATTCTTAAGCACAATACCATCACCAGGGGCAGTCTGACCTGCAATGGTCAAATCTCCATTTTTTATGGTAAGTCTGCTTTTTAAGGCAATCACTCCACCCACATCAAACACGATCGTACGAGCCCCTTTTTGGTTAATCGCATAACGGAGGGTTCCTTTTTTAGTCCCATCATCTTCCAATGAGGTTACATGATAAACGACTCCGCCTCGGCCACCGGTGGTATATCTTCCGGCACCTTCTGCGCCAGGAAAGGCATCAACCTTTTTGGTTTGCGCCATAGAAAGACCCCCTACGACAACAAACAAAAGTAATAGAGCTAAAAACTTTTTCATTATACAGATTTAAATAAGTGAACATAAGATATTGCATAATGTGCCAACGCTTCGTTACACTCGATATTCAGTTGGGAAGACGAACTCAAACACTCTCCCTGGATACTTAACATCATGCTCTTGGTCACATCCATACAGACCTAAATAGGGTGCATCAAAACTTACATTTTGACACACCCAATAAACATTTATCCAATATATTCGCAACCCATGTATGGTAGCAAAACTTCCGGCACTTTTACACGACCATCCGGCTGCTGATAATTTTCAAGGATACCAGCCACGATGCGCGGCAGAGCAAGAGCAGAACCATTAAGTGTATGACAAAGTTCGATCTTTTTGTTGTCCGCACGACGATAGCGGCACTTCAAGCGATTAGCCTGATAGGTATCAAAGTTTGAAACAGAAGAAACCTCCAACCAGCGATTTTGTGCAGCAGAATAAATCTCAAAATCATAGCAGACAGCTGCCGTAAAGCTCATATCGCCACCACACAAACGCAAGATGCGATATGGAAGACCCAACTTCTTGACCAAGTTTTCAACATGAGCCAACATCTCCTTATGAGACTCTGCAGAATGCTCCGGAGTATCTATGCGAACAATCTCAATTTTAGAAAACTCATGCAAACGGTTCAAGCCACGCACATCTTTACCATAACTACCTGCTTCACGACGGAAACATTGAGTATAGGCAGTATTCTTAATGGGGAGATCTTTTTCTTCGATAATTACATCACGATAGATGTTGGTCACAGGTACTTCTGCTGTAGGAATAAGATACAGATCATCCAAATTGCAATGATACATCTGCCCTTCCTTATCGGGCAACTGTCCTGTGCCATAACCTGAAGCTTGATTAACAACTGTAGGAGGCATAATTTCTTCATAGCCGGCTGAACGAGCTTCATCCAGGAAAAAATTGATTAACGCGCGCTGGAGTCGGGCACCCAAACCACGATATACAGGGAAACCTGCTCCTGTTATCTTTACTCCTAAATCAAAATCGATAAGATTAAGGCGTTTGGCAATATCCCAATGAGCCTCTGCCCCCTCATGAAGCGCAGGAATCTCATTTCCAGTTTTTACGACCTCATTATCCTCAGCCGCCACACCCTCAGGCACCTCATCATAAGGAATATTCGGGATCGAACAAAGCAACAGAGTCAATTCTTCCTGAGCTTTATCCATCTGCTCTTGTAACTCTTTATTGACTGTCTTGAGTTCGGAAACACGGACTTTTGCTGCTTCTGCTTCCTCTTTTTTCCCCTCTCTCATTAACAGCCCAATATTTTTTGAGACACTATTGACCTCGGCTAAATTCTTATCCAATTCCAATTGAGCTGCACGACGCTTAGCATCCGTAGCAAGCACTTTATCAATAGCTTCTTGCGCTCCTTTAAAATGCTTTTTATTAAGACCTGCAATAACGCGATCGGTCTGTTCGGTAATCAATTTTAATGTTAGCATGATTTAGATATTATATTGTATATTCTAATTTGTCTCTTCTCCTAAACCGGACCCAAAGAGGAAGTGACAGACTTAAGACTTACACTTTTACAAAGCGTCCGATATAAAAAAAGAATTACGAATCACGATTAGATGGGAGCACAAGAATCTTACCGAACTTATCGGCAAGCGCGCCACACGCCATCATAATAGTAATTCGTAATCTAATTCGCAACCCTAAGGGTTACGAAAGCGGCTGAATGGAAACGTAAGATTTGTTCTCACGTTTGCGAGTAAAGACTACAACTCCGTCAATAAGAGCATAGAGTGTGTCATCTTTACCGATGCCTACATTGAGGCCGGGATTGTGCTTAGTACCGCGCTGACGAACAAGGATGTTGCCAGCCTTAACTACTTCACCACCGAATTTCTTAACACCGAGTCGTTTGCTATGTGACTCACGGCCGTTCTTAGAACTACCGACACCTTTTTTATGTGCCATGCTGTAATTTCCTTTCTTTAATTAAGGTTATGCAACAATCTCTTTAACTAACACCTCTGTGAAATGCTGACGAGAACCGGTCAACTTATCGAAGCCTTTGCGACGCTTCTTGTGGAAGACCTTGATCTTCTTGCCCTTAACAAGGGGCTGTACGATTTCACACACTACTTTTGCACCTTCTACGGCAGGAGTACCTACAACGATGGCACCCTCTTTGTTTACGAGAAGAACGTTGTCAAAAGTTACGCTCTTTCCCTCTTCTGCGCCAGCCAAATGGAGGACGCAAATTTTCTGTCCGGCCTCTACAGTAAACTGCTGGCCCTGCATCTCTACGATTGCGTACATTTAAATAAAAAACTTTTAAAGTTTCTCCGACAGGCGGCACTCCAATTTGGACTACACTTGACCGAGCCTATTCGGAATCAGCACGCAAAGATATTTATTTTAAATTTATCTCGCAAATCTTCACTTCCTTTTTTTCAGTTTTCTCGCTTTATTTCCTCATTTTTATCACTTTCGGCAAATATACCTTCCCTTTTCACCCCCAAATCGTTCCTTAGTTTTTAATATATTTGTCTTATTATTCAGCAGTAAGCAGCTACGCGGTTTGTAATGATCCATCTATTAGCATGACTCGACACGTGTTACGACGAGAGCCGACATGTACCTCCTCCGGACAGTTAAAAATTTATAGGACACCGATAATAAAAAGATAAGTATTCTTCAAAACAAACGTTTCTACAAGTTTTCAATCCAAGATTTGCGCAACGTTGTTTTTTATATTATCTTCGCCCCGAAAACAATTAACCAATTAATACCCTAAGTAAAAGCATGGAATCAATTCGCGAATTATATAATATTGGACAAGGTCCCTCCTCCAGTCACACGATGGGTCCCCGCAAAGCTGCCCTACATTTTGCAGAAAAAACACCCAATACGTCTCACTATAGAGTCTCTCTTTATGGCAGTCTGGCGGCAACCGGGAAAGGACACCTTACAGATGTCGCAATACTCAATGTCCTCTCACCCATCGCTCCGACAGAAATTTGCTGGTATCCGGAAACATTTCTTCCTTTCCACCCCAACGGGATGAAGTTTGAAGCATTGGATTGTAATGATAATGTGCAAAAAGATTGGATAGTATATAGCATCGGAGGGGGAGCGCTCTCTGAAGGAGAAGATACACCGATGCAGCACCAAGATGTGTATGACATGCAAAGCATCTCTCAAATACAAGAGTGGTGCCACCGGACAGGATATAGTTTTTGGGAATATGTCGAGCAAGCTGAAGGAAAAGAGATTTGGGATTTTCTAGACGAAATTTGGAAAACAATGGTTGCTGCAGTCGAACGTGGATTAGATGCCGAAGGGGTGCTTCATGGGGGATTAGGACTGCGCCGAAAAGCTTGTGAATACCTGACTAAAGCTCATAGCTATCAAGGGAGCATGCGTTCTAAAGGATTAATTTACGCATATGCACTAGCCACAGCTGAAGAGAATGCTGCCGGAGGCATCATCGTAACTGCACCGACCTGTGGCAGTTGTGGCATATTACCGGGTGTGTTATACTATCTTTGGAAACAACATCACTTCTCAGACCATCGCATCCATAGAGCGCTGGCCACTGCCGGTCTATTCGGCACAGTGGTAAAGACCAATGCTTCTATCAGTGGTGCAGAGGTAGGATGTCAGGGAGAGGTCGGTGTAGCATGCGCTATGGCGGCAGCGGCGGCAGCACAAATCTATGGAGGAACGGTCAGCCAAATAGAATATGCAGCAGAGATGGGATTAGAACACCATTTAGGATTGACCTGCGACCCTGTGTGTGGCTTGGTACAGATACCTTGCATCGAACGTAATGCGTATGCAGCTGCACGAGCATTGGATTGTTGCAGTTATGCTTGCTATGGCGACGGTACACACCGGATATGCTTTGACAAAGTCATTGAGGTCATGAAAGAGACAGGACATGATCTCCCTAGTCTATACAAAGAGACTGCAGAAGGGGGATTGGCTAAAAAATATTAAACCGCTATCGGTCCCCGATTGAGATTTATAAAAGATTTGGCATAACAACATCTATCGCCCCAATAACTCAGCAATCAAAATAAAAGGCAAATAAAACCACAACCCTAAATAAAGAAAATATGTCCGCGAAACAATCAAATTGCATCGCGGACATATTTTTATAACATTCGGGCATCAAGATCAGATGCCGAGATCCTTACATACGAGTTTCAATTTCTCCTCTGCGGCAGCATTGGCAGCCTCATAATCTTCACGAGATTTCATCTCTGCAGGAACTTCACAATAGAATTTAATCTTAGGCTCAGTACCCGATGGACGCACACTCACTTTAGTTCCATCCTCTGTGAAATACTGCAATACATTGGATGTAGCCGGCATATCAATCTTGGTTACCTTACCACATTCGACACAAGTTTCCTCCAAAGTCTTGAAGTCCTTGATCTTTATAACTTTCGAACCGCCTAACTCCTTAGGAGGATCATTGCGGAAGTTCTCCATCATAGCCTTGATCTCCTCTGCGCCACTCTTGCCGGGTTTAACTACAGAGACAGCCTTTTCCTTTTGGAAGCCATAGTCCAAATAAATCTGCTGGAGAAGTTGGAAAAGAGTCATACCGTTATCTTTAGCATAGGCAGCGATCTCTGCAATAAGAGAAATAGATGCCGGAGAATCTTTATCGCGCACTTTATCATAAGGAAGGAAGCCATAAGATTCCTCACCGCCACCAATATATTTCTCAACACCCTCTAATTGACGGATACGATAAGCAATCCATTTAAATCCTGTGTATTCATCATAGAGTTTAACACCATTTTTATCTGCGATCTTGCGGATCAACTCTGAAGTTACAATGGTCTTCACCAAGAATTCGTTGCCTTTCAACTTGCCCAATTTCTTCATATTGGTAATGATGTAGTAGCAATACATCATACAAGTCTGGTTTCCATTGATCAAGACCCATTCTCCCTTATCATCACGGCAAGCAATTCCTAAACGATCGGCATCCGGATCACTTGCAATGACCAAATCGGCATCCACCTTTGTTCCCAATTGGAGGGCAAGAGTCAATGCCTCAGCATTTTCCGGATTTGGAGAAATGACTGTCGGGAAATCACCATTAACCTCCATCTGCTCCGGAACAACCCAAATGTTTTGGAATCCCCAAAGACGAAGAGATGCCGGAATAATTACTCGGCCTGTGCCATGGATAGGAGTATATACAATCTTCAAATCCTTATGTCTCTCAATGACTGCCGGATCCACACAGCACTCTTTGACAGCTTTAAGATAGTTGACATCCATTTCTCCTCCGATAATTCGGATCAACTCCGGATTAGGAGTAAACTTCACTTGCTCCACTGTCACCTTATTCACTTCTTCGATAATACCGGTATCATGTGGACTTAGCACTTGTGCTCCATCATCCCAATAGGCCTTATAGCCGTTATATTCTTTAGGGTTGTGACTTGCAGTAATATTCACACCACTTTGGCATCCCAATTCACGAATAGCAAAAGAGATTTCCGGAGTCGGACGGAGAGACTCAAAAAGATAAACCTGAATATCATTGGCACTGAAAATAGCAGCAACTGTCTCAGCAAATGCACGGCTATTGTTACGACAATCATGGCCAACAACAACACTCAAATCTTTCTTCCCGGGGAATGCCTTATGGAGATAATTGGCAAGACCTTGTGTTGCCATACCAACTACATAACGATTCATACGATTGGTACCGGCGCCCATGATGCCACGCAAGCCTCCAGTTCCAAATTCTAACTCTCGATAGAAACTTTCGATCAGATCTGTTTTGTCAGGATTATCAAGCATTGCCTGCACCTGAGCCCGTGTTTCTTCATCAAAACCCGCTCCTAACCACGTTTGTGCTTTAGCGGTCACTTCTTTCAATAATGCATCGTTTTCCATATGACGGATGATTTTGGTATTAAAGGTTATATGTTATAATTAATTATTTACTTCCGGGCAAAGATAATAATTTTGATTATTATTCCCCCATCATTATTCGATATTTTTTTATTATTTCCCGTTTTAAAGGGACAATCTTGCCCCTTTCGAGTTTTTT
Organism: Bacteroidales bacterium; assembly: GCA_045576355.1. Taxonomy (GTDB): domain Bacteria; phylum Bacteroidota; class Bacteroidia; order Bacteroidales; family UBA3663; genus Liminaster. The sequence continues at coordinate 6,386 of JAZNGG010000047.1, read as the reverse complement.
CTTTACATTTACACCCTCTTTATGATGATTCTATATATTTTCTTCTCTAAAGATTCGACATTTGTTTATAGAGTCCTCCTAATTTAGCAACAATGACAAGCAGCACTATCATCTCAAAAAAAAATATCTAATATGAAAAAAATCATTTTTACATTAACATGCATTCTCTCCGGGATAGCTTCAGAGGGGCTTATCGCACAGTCTGCCATCACTCCGGAAGTGCTTAACACATTAAAGACTTCTGAAAAAGACACACCGGAAAGCCGTGCTATACGCAATGCGATGGCACGAACATCCATCCAGGTTCTTGCGGCTAATGTCGATGCCCTAAAGGATGTGGACGGTCACTTCACTCATAGAGTTCCGACCATCGGAATTACAGACCAGCAGTCCTCCGGTCGCTGCTGGTTGTTTACCGGTCTCAATGTACTGCGTGCCAAAGCACAAGTCAAGCATGAATTACCGAAATTAGAGCTCTCTCAAGTTTATCTCTTCTTTTATGACCAATTGGAAAAATCCAATCTTTTTCTGCAAGGGATCATTGATACTCGCAAACTCCCCATGGAGGACAGACAAGTGGATTGGCTTTTTGAGCATCCTTTATCTGATGGAGGGACATTTACCGGAGTATCTGATCTTGTCATGAAATACGGTGTTGTACCTCGTGAAGTTATGCCGGAAACGTTTGCTGCCAACAATACTGCTGCTCTCTCCGCCCGATTGAAAGACAAACTGAGAGAGTTTGGTCTGACCCTCAGAGAAATGTCTGATCAAGGGAAAGGGACAAAAGAACTGGAACAAGAGAAAGTTAAAATGCTATCTACTATATATCATATATTGACTTTGGCTTATGGAGTTCCACCGACAGAATTTACATGGACACAACGCAACAAGAAAGATGAAGCTGTATCTACAGAGACATATACTCCTCTATCATTCTATCAGAAATATTGGGATGGTGAAGATTTGAATGAAAACTACATCATGGTTATGAACGATCCTATGCGAGACTACTACAAACTATATCAGATCGCTTACGATCGTCACACTCACGATGGGCATAACTGGCTTTACCTTAATCTCCCCATAGAGGAGATCAAACCTATGGCCATCGCATCCATTAAAGATACTACAGCCATGTATTTCTCTTGTGATGTAGGGAAATTTTACGATAGAACTCGCGGAACGCTTGATTTGGAAAATTTCGATTATGCCTCTCTGCTCGGAACAGATTTTAAAATGGATAAACGAGAGCGAGTTTTAACACATGCCTCAGGGAGCAGCCATGCCATGACTCTGATTGCTGTCGATCTGGACAACGATGGAACTCCCAAACGATGGATGGTAGAAAACTCTTGGGGAGCAACAAGCGGTTATAAAGGCAACCTCATCATGACCGACAAGTGGTTTGATGAATACATGTTCCGCCTGGTCTTCCACAAGAAATATGTACCGGCCAAATATCTAAAAATGATGGAACAAAAACCGATTCTTCTCCCTGCATGGGATCCTATGTTTGCCGAAGAAGAATAATACCTTGATCGAACCCTGCGGCGGACATTATTGTTAGAAACTCAGATCTTGTTTTATTGACACAAAAATAAGTTTATGAGCATAACAATGATTATTTTTGGAGGCACCTCTCTGCAAGTCCGCCGCAGGATCATTCCTGCAATCCAAAAGATATATAACAGCAATCTACTTACAGATCATTTTCAAATCATTGCCACTGCTCGCTACGCCCTCTCAACTGCGCAATATCGAAGTATCTTATCACAAAATCTCTCAAGAGACAATAATAATGAAAGATACCTATCACACATTGAGTTTCTTCCTATAGACTTTCTGAAAGAGTCTGACATAAAAGTATTACAAACCTTAACCTCTATAAAAACAAGTATCGATACAGATCATTTCCAAATTTTCTTTTTAGCAACAACTCCGGCATATTTCGGCACAATCGTAAGAAATATGTCAATGCACCCTCATTTTATCCATAAAAACGATCTAATCATCATGGATGATTCTTGTAAACAAAACATAAAAAGCCAAGAATTGACACAACAATCCATTTTACAACACTTCTCAAAAGAGAATATTTATAAAACTCAAATGACAGACAGCCATTTACGACAGACACTTTCCCAATGTTTCTCTCTAAGTCAAAGGATGTAGGTAACCAAAGACGACAGAGAAGTCATCAATGTTATCCGAAAAATATATTGGCGGGACTGTAAGGATGACGGCGCCTTACACATTTATTCATGCAGTCGTATGATGTTATACGGCGGCATCATGCACGTTACACGGCGGCGTCATGCAAACTGGTCATATAATACTTGAATTTTAATAGCCGATAACCGAATAAAATTACATAGCTTGCATATTTGCGGTTTATCGGACACCAAATAACAAATAAAAAAAATAGACTGTGCCAAGATTAACCGGACACAGTCTATTCTTTTATAATATCTCAGTAAAGACTTACTTCACAAAGACTTTCTTAGTAGCGACAGAACCATCAGTATAGATAGTGCGAATCAATACGATGCCCTGCTCAGCTTGACGGATCTGCTGACCTGAGAGGTTGTACATCATCACAGACTTTACAGACTTAGCAGTCTCTGTGATACCCTCAATACCTGTAGAAGGACGCTCTGCTGTAGCACCGGCAAGGATTACGTCGAAGAGCATGGTCTTCTGCTTGCTGGTATTATCCACGTTGGCAGAAGCAATCTTGACATAGACAGGTTCGGTACCACCACAAACGAGGCTCTGACGATCGATCGCCTTGTCAAAGTATGTAGAAAGAACACCCTGAGAAGTCCAATTGATGCTATCGGTAGAGGTAAGAATCTCTACGCGGTTTTCGTAGTCACCGGTCATCGTAGGACCTTCAATCTGACCACACATATAGATAGTCACTTCAAACGGAGCCTGGAACTTCACGCGAGAAGCCATGAAAGCAGAAGCAGGATCGGTTTTAACCTTAGTGGTCATAAACTCAAGTGCATATTTAGAAGATCCATAGTGAAGAGCTGTAGCAGGACCATAGCCGGCTCCGACTGCACCACCACCATCAGTAGCCCAATACAGACCTTGACCATAGGTACCGATCATCCACTTATCATTGATCTCCCACTGCATGAATTCGTTGGCAGGAACATTATGAACGATAGTACTGTCATTGACAGTCGGATCATCTACATTAGGTGTTACGATAGTATCTGCCACAGTTTGATCATAGAAGTTATAAGCCTTGGTGTAGTAATCCTTAGAAGAAAGCCAACCTTCAGCAGTCTCAAACTTCACATGCTCGATCACTTCATTATAATAACCCCACTCTTGTGAGTCGATAGCAAACTCAACGATTTCTGAAGGAAGGTTAACATCTGAGTGAGCAAAGACAGTCATCAATGTAGGACGAGTAACCACTACAAATGAGTCGATCTTAGTAGATTTGGCAATATCGTTAGAGGCAATGATGTTAAAGTAAACGTCAGCGCCCTCTACTGTCGTAGCATAAACCTTTGCTACACCCTCTTCATATTTCACTTCATAAGAAGGAACAGGAAGCTGTGACTTCACAATAACTGTATCAGAAACCATATCACTGTTATAGTATGCCGGAACCACAGTAATAGCATTGATCACAGCACCGCTGGTAGTAAACTCGAGTGTTTCACCGGCATAACGAGTACTCTGCTTGGTGGCATCAGTACCATCGAGAGTATAGTAGATGCGTGCACCCTCAAGATTGGTTTTCAAAGTAGCATATGTGATATTGTTCTCATAAACGTAAGTGATGGTAGGTTTAGCGGCCTTACGCACTTCACCCTTAGTACCACGGAGCCAAGTGATGGCATTACCGATCAATGTAAGATAATCATCTGTAATGATGGGTTCGCCCTCTACCAATGCATTCTCAGAAGAGATAGGAAGGTGGAGGTAAGTATTCTTTTCTGCTTGAGCATGGATAGCATTGTGGTCGCCGACCAATGCGAGCACTTCATCATCGTCAAAGTCTGAGCCTTCTTTTACGTTATAACCCAAAACTTTCTTACCGGTGATCACGTCACCATCATCAAAGAGAGTAATGTTACCGGCCTCATCGATGTTCAAATCAGCAAAGAGAGGATGCTCAAGGTAATCCGGAGCGATGGTCAACACGTTGCTGCTTCCTTCTGGAACGAAGGTTGAACCCTGACCCCAAGCCTCGTAGATTGCACTGTTGAAGCTGAGCACCGGAACATGATTGAGAAGGTCATAGAGAGCGGCAGCATGAGTTTCGTTGAGAGACTCAGAGTAAACCACTACATCAAAAGTCTTCAAGCTATCAGCTGGCACAAACTCTGTAGCAGCAAAGAACTCATCTACGTTGATGGCTTTAACATCCTGCTCAGAAATTGCTGTATAAGCAAAAATGAAATCTGACTCTACGTCATATCCCTCAACGGGAGAGTAGAGATAAGCAACCTTAGGAGTAGCGAGTACTTCTGGCTCGTCACCATTATCGATGATGATAGATGAGAAGTCCACACCACCGGTGAGGATCTTAAGAGTAGGAGTAATGGAGTCATTACCGACAGATTCATCCACTTGCCATACCCAAGTCTGAAGGCCTTCAGAACCGGGAGCAACGTCTCCCTCGGGACCTTCAAGTTTGATCAACTCTTTAGAATCTGCAGTAACACCGCGAGAGTCAGTAGAGTTAGCGGATTTAGCCACAACTGTTATCTTCTGGCCACCTGCCAATTTGGGAAGGCTTACCTTCATGCCGGCACGAGCCATACGGAAACTATTAGGACGAATGTTGATGTTACCATTGTCCTTCAATCCGGCTGTCCCGAATACCAAGCCCTTGAACTCTTCGATCTCCACACCATTGGCTTTCAAAGTTCCGGACATCTTGGAGTTACCCTTGTACCCCTTGATAGAACCATCATCGTTAGTTCCCTCGAGAGACCAGTTAGTGGGATCAGCAGCCAGGTTCTCTAATGTCTCTTCGCACAGACCCTGGGTGAAATCCCAGGTCTTACGCCATTGCGCATTTGCGCTGAACGCTGTCATCGCAATTGCAGTCAAAAGAAAGTAAATTTTCTTCATGAACATGAATTTAATAAGTTAGTTTAATTGTTTTATAGTTAGTTTTGTTGATAACCGCGATTGGGTAAAAGAAATATGATTGATTTGTTTCAAAAATATTCAAACAAATGACAAACTTTTCTTTGCAAAGATAAAGAAATATTTAAGCAAAATAGAGTTTTCTCTAAAAAATGCTTTTAGAAAATAAATATTACACACTTTTTAACCAATATTGTTTAATATCGAACAAAAAATCGGTAAAAAACAGTATCTTTGTACCTCATAATAACACAAAAACAAATGCGATGATAACAGACATCTTCATGGATTTTGATGACACCATTTATGACACTCATGGCAATGCCAATCTGGCACTGCGAGAGTTGTTTGACGAATTTGGTCTCTCGAGATATTTCGATCGCTTCGAAGATTTCTCCATCCCTTACTGGAAAACCAATGAGATGGTGTGGGCACAATATGCACAAGGCAAAATCACTCGCGATGCACTAATCGTAAAACGGTTTATGGATCCCCTCTCTTGCGGCAAGGGTTACTCTCCCACTGTACCGGAAGTGCTCCGTATCAGCGACTTCTTTTTAGAGGCCTGCGCAGTCAAACCCAACCTGATACCGGGAGCCAAAGAACTGCTGGAGCAACTTAAACCACACTACCGAATCCACATGGCCAGCAATGGTTTCCATGAAGTACAATATAAGAAAATGGAGGCTTCGGGTGTAACCCCATATTTTGACAGTGTCATCCTTTCGGAAGATGCAGGAGTCAATAAGCCCCACACAGCCTTTTTTGACTATGCCATGCAGCAAACCGGCATCACCGACAAGCGACAAGTGGTAATGATCGGAGACAATATCGACACAGACATTCTCGGAGCACACCGTTACGGCATCCGCCAAATATGGTTTGACAAGAAGGGCAAACAAACTCCGGACTTCACCCCGACGGCTCGCGTCACCACACTGGAAGAGATTGTTCCAACATTGAAGGAATGGAGTTGAGAGGTTTATGGGTTGAGAGGTTGAGGAGTTGAAGGGTTGAGTGGTTTATGGGGCTTTGCCCCAGCCATCAGCCATCGCCATCAGCCATCGCCATAGCCATCAGCCGTTATTCATAACCACAAAATCACAACTAATGACATATAATATTATTACTGTCCGCTAAACTTTCGTCATTAGAATAAAATTAGGGCTGATACCAGATTCGGTGTCAACCCTTATGGTTACCTTTGTAGTCGCAAAACAAAATCAAACGTAACCATGGGCAAAAGTACACATTTTTTCGGA
>JAZNGG010000046.1:0-28436 GCA_045576355.1 Bacteroidales bacterium | reverse complement strand
TCGTGTAATCTACAAATAGTAGCTCGCATTATACATTTGTCATTGGGGTACAATGCAAAAAAGAATTCTTGTTTACCTGATTCAAGAATATACAGAAGTGACAGTATTGCATTATCATCTGCAAATATTGTATCCTTTATTGAATAACTACCAATTATTCCATTCTCCATAAATATCATCTTTAATGCTGTAAAATTATAGGTTATTTCGTAATTATTCAATTATCGAAGTAGATAATCGCTTATTATTCGTTTAAAGATGACAATAGCCTGCGGTAGTGCAGGCTATTGTCGCATTAGGGCTTAATTATAAAGTTTGGCTACAAACTTATTCAATTGTTCCTCCAACTTCTCAGTATTCTCAAATTTAGATTTAAGAGCGATTATCTGTAATACAATATCTTCTACAATCTTACGCTCTTCTGGAGTCGGAATTACTATTGGTAGAGGCTTGAGTTTCTCCAATTTTACTTGAGGAAATACACGCCCACCTTCTTTTACATTTTGTTCATATACATCTCTGATATATTTAGAGTTAATAATTCCACACAAATATTCATATGATATTGTATTTTGATATTCAGGTTTTATCAAGCCAGCTTGAATACTACGCCCAAACCAAACTCCTTTATAATCAATTGTACATATTGGATATGGCGCAGTTTGTCTCCATATTAACTTGGGAAAAATATAAAAATAATCCTCATTAAGAATCACTCGTTCGCCTTCTCGTAATGTGATGTTTGTTCTACAAAATCTTGATGTATGTTCAGAAATAAAGAAACTATTGATATCCACACCTTTCCAAAACTCCACATCGTTTTTTGACTCTTTTTCACCTTCATACAGTAGTCTTGAACTAAGATCAGACTTACCTTTTTGCGATAAACCAACTTTAACTCGTTGATAATTAATTCCGGCATCCTTAAATTTAAGTATAGAATCCAATTCTACAATATTCTGAGTCAAATGTTGAATAACTTTGGTAAAAGAATTGTTCCTTGTCGTTGCCCAATAATTCTGTGATAGATGTTCAAATTTAATAGAATTTAGTACCACCTTAGAATTTTGGACTGATATAATTTGTGTTAAATCTATAAACGACACCTCATTATTTTGATAGTTAGCATTTTTACAAAGACATATAGCCACAGGAACCACTGCATCCATAAATATATTTTCGCCCAAATCAAGTATCTGCGTTATATTATATTCTAACAGGACTCTTCTTAAATCACCATAACGAGGTTGTCGCAAAAAGGTATTAGGTGTGATATAGCATAAGGAGCCTTCTTTTTTACAAATTGATAATCCAAAGTCATAGAAGTACTTGTATATATCCTTATACCCATGTGATGTTTTAGGATATAATCTTTCATACAGAGGAACTAACTCATCAATATTGGCTCCGTACGGTGGATTGCCAATGACTATATCAAATCCCTCCTTATCATCACGATCGAACACATCACTAAACCAAGTATGCCAAAGGAAGAATTTATTATTCTCTGCGAGGTTGATTTCTTTAAGTTTGGCAAGAATAGACGGATTGTATGCTTGTGCCTCCAACTGCTTGTTGATGGTATCGGAGATTTCTTGTTGCAACTTAACCTTTCTGTCGTGGTCGCTACAAGAGTAGTATGACGATAGCAGATGAGACACAGTCTTTTGTAGGCGGTTCTTCTCATCATCGAAAAGAGATGTATCGCCTTTGTCTTTCTTGTTCTCCTTTACGTATGTGAGTTTACTTAAATCCACACCCATAAAACTCTCAATAAGCGAGTTGCCTTGCATAATCTTATAGTCGAGGTTTGGCAGTGGCGATGGTGTTTCTTCATCAACTACGATTGATAGCCAAAAACGCAAACGGGCAATATCAACGGCTCCTTTCTCAATATCCACACCATAGATGTTGTTTTGGATGATGCTCTTCTTAATCTCGGCACGGTCGTAATGTTCGCCACTCAATACCTCACGGCAATGTAAAAGTTCATTGAGCAAACCCATAGGGAATGCTCCTGAGCCGATGGCAGGGTCGCAAATCTTTACCTCTTTAAGTGCTGCAAGCAGTTTTGGCTTCTTGTTTTCCGGAATATCAGCAAGACCCTCTTCGGGTGAAAGCACAAATTGGCGAATCTTCTCTTTAGCTATGCTTGTATTGGTTTCGAGGTATGCAATAAGCGATTCCTGGCACATATAGCGTACAATCTCTTTGGGAGTGTAGAACGCTCCTTTGTCCTTGTTGTCTTCGAGTAGGTTCTCGAAGATTTTGCCCAACATTTCAGGATCGACCCCGACCTCGGCATCGTTGGGGTCATTCTCATCGATTGTAAAGTTATATTCGCTGAAGAATTGGAAAAGGGTTCTAAAGTAGGAAGACGGGAACTTGCATATCGTTTCATCTGTTTTTTCACGTTCAAATAATCCACCGTTGAGGTATGGAATATCTTTCCACTCTGTGAGCAATGATTTGTCCCACCTATAGCTAGTAAAATACGATTCACGTTCGGCCGGTTTGGTGTTCAAGATACCAAAGAACAATGGTTCAAGTACAGAGTCAAGATAATCATTTTTATAAGGAGACTTCTCAAACATATTCTGCATATAATTGAGGTCTCCACACATCCACCCTTTGCGTTGCAAGAAGTGCAGGAATGTGATGCGTCCCATCATCTTCTTAACATAGTCACGAATCTTCTTTTCGTTATGGTCAAATGCTTGCATCAATGCTGCATTAGGCTTGCCAAGCACCTTTTCTTCCCATTTACTACCCACCTTAACGAAACGCTTTCCTGTAATATACTGAATGAAATCGGCATATTGCTCACGATACTTATCGAAGAATTCATCTGAAAGGGCTTCAACAGAGAAGGCAGCTTTCAGATTCTCGAACGATATTCCTTTTTTCTTCAAGAAATTGAAACGCTCGATTGGTGTGCGGTATAGCAGATCGTTGCTGCCGAAAACGTATGTATATCGTTTAGGAGATGTCGCTTCCCCCTTAATATCACAAATGAATGACAAGCGCCAATGATCACCACTATCGAATACTACCAATGCAGCGTCAAATTGATAGCTTAAGAAAGGTTTTACCAAATTACGCAGGCCAACACGCTTATTTGCAACAGAGCCATGACGGATATTATAGAGAAACAAACCGATATGATAACTGTCTATAGTATCTATATTGCCTAAGTAGTAACCATCATCGGAAGAGTTGTTAATGATCTTTTCGGGTGTGCTTTTCAAATTGTTTGCATTGAAAAAGTATTGCAAGAAACGGTACCATTTAGCCAAGTTGAAGGATGACTGGAACAGGTTTCTCAAACTATCGGGGCTGTATGTTGTTGTCATAGTAATATTAACTTAAAGGTGTAATTTGTTTAATTATTTTACTCTCGGCATATGATTGTGAGACTTGCCTTTTGCGATCGCTAAATGAAAGTTTCGGAAATAATGATTTGAGGATTGGAAATGTCTTGGGCCTCGTGTCGTTGCTCTTTGTTCATCGTCTGATATTCGCCAAGCAATTCCGAGATTTTGTTTTGCAGGATATACTCTTCCTGCTTCATTTTTGCCCGATCGTTTTTATACTCTCGTGACAAGGCTTTAAGGTAGCGAGGCAATTGGGCATAGATCCCCTCTTTGATATATCCCATCAGGACATCACATTGTGATTTTAACTCGCTATCGGTGCTTATCTGCTTGATGGTGCGCAAAAACTTGTTGGCTTCGAGCGAAGTTTTGTCAAGGTCAGTGCGGTTGATAGAAGATGTGTCTGCTGCCTCTATGTACTCAGTGGTAAATAGAGCCAATGCGCTGTTTACATGCTTATAGTGCAGCTCCTTTTCGACTAAAGGAATAGGTTGCTCCTCGGGTTTAGCTTTCAGGTAATTTACAGCTTCGAGGAAGTCTATTACTTCTACTCCGGAGGGTGTCGCCAAATAAAATTCTGTTTTCACACTGGAAGAGAGAAATATGACAGACTTTCCGCTATGCTTGCCAGTGTCTCGCATTACTCGACTCTTTATGGGCAACGCCTTAATTTTATGGTATAGTTCTCGGTCACTGTTATATAGTTCTCGAACCTCGCGCAAAAGGGCAATCTTTTTGTCGATGTTATCCTTAATATTGTTATCAAACATTTGGAACTCCTTTACAATCTCCTCCTTGGAGTAGATTTGAGCATCTTCACCAAAAGCAGAGTGGAAACCTTGCAACTTGACAAGGGCATTCTTGTATAGTTGGATCTCCTTATCGCCTTGCTGCGATGGATAGAACATGTAGTTATAGATGTAAGGAGCCACCGATCCGATACGGTTTACACGACCGATGCGCTGCATCAACCGGGTGGCATTCCATGGAGAATCGTAGTTGACAATCACATTAGATCGATGTAAGTTTACACCTTCTGCCAACACATCAGAGGTAATAATGATGTTATACCTCATTGATTGGGTGTCGTGGTTGGCATCGAAATTCTCTTTGATGGTTTCTTCCAAACGGTTGCGATTGGCTGCCGTTACCATCAATACATCGGTACGACCAATTTCCTTTGTCAGTCTATTATAGAGATAGTTTAAAGTATCGACACTTTCGGAGAACATGACCAATTTACCCGATGAATTTATTTCTTTGTCGAAGAAGTTATGAGTCAGGTTTTCTCGGAACTTATCAAACTTGGGGTCATCGTTTTCTTGCTCCCAATCGATATTGAGCCGTTTCAATATCTTTTGGTCGTGGTGGAGCATTTCCAAAAACTCAGGACTGAAGGCATCGGCAGAAAAGAGTATGTCTTCTGCAACGTATCCTTTAGCAACCGCATACTCGATGATCTCATCAAGTTCCATATTCTTTGCTTGCAGGTCTTTTACCTTCAAGTCGGGAGCGATGATTACTTTGTCCTCCTCGAACATCTTGATCATATCTGTTGTGATACGGAGTAGTGTGCGAAGCGACTTTTTGAAGGCATAAAAACTACTCTCCAATCGCTTTACCATGTGCACACGATAGATGCCAGCCAATGTCTGACCGATGTGAACGGCATTTCTGTACTTGCTGCGATATTCGGGCTTTAGGAATTCGACGGCTCGATAACGGGCATAGGTTAAGCCTTTCCCGTTGGGGTTGTCCTCTGATTTTCCATCGGTCAGTTGTTTCAGGGTTTCATAGAATCGGGCACTTGTATCAGAGTCCATTTGATAGACCAATTCATTAGGAGGCAAAATATTGGGAAATATGATATTTTGTGATTTGATGTCTGCCTTGTAATCGGGGTCGTTGAGGATATTGTTGCGTGTACGGCGCACTGTTACTTTATCGATAACCTTACTGCGTATTTGCTCATAGATTTTATCTACGTCGGCTGTCACATCTCGCTGATCACGTTCTCGCATCAGCTTTTTATAGTCATGAATAAGCGGAGCAAAGAAGCCTTTGAGATTTGGAACTCCGTCAATGGTGCAACTTTGGCTGTTTTGGAAGAGCAAAAGTTGATTCTGTAAATCATCGGGGCGGTTATTGAGTGGGGTCGCAGAAAGAAGCATCACTTTTTTCTGCGAACTCTTCAACAAGCCCATATTCATACAAGGCGACTTGCATATCTTCTGCAATTCATCATACTTGCCAGAACTATCACTGCGGAAACCGTGTGCTTCATCGACAATAATCAGGTCAAACTCCTCTTTCTCCTTGTAGTTACCTTTACCGTCGAGAACTTTAGATAGGCTGCCATTGGTGATGAACTGAGCCTTTTTATAGATGTCGAACAGTTTGAATGTGTTTCGCCAGTTGTCTTCCAATGCAGGAGGAAAGACTACGAGGATATTAGTATTCTTGCCATTTGCTTCCACAAAACGTTTGGCAATCATGGCGGCAATCATCGTCTTGCCCAAACCAACAACATCGGCAAGGAATAGACCATTATGCTGCATCAGCATCTGATAACCTTGAATAACGGCGTCTTTCTGGTATTTCAAATCCTTGATGCCTTTGGGCAACTGAATGGAGAAATCATCCTCCACCTGATCGCCAAAGGTTTCGATAAGGACTTTGATATAAAGCTCATAGGGCGTCGGCTGAGGACCAATATGTGTTTTCTGTTTGTTTTGCTCAATGTCTTCAGCTGAGAGAGGGATCGCTTCATTCCATAAACACCAAAACTCTTCGGAACAAAATTTGACGTCGTCGAAATCTTTCATTGCCACATTGAGTTCGTATTGTGGCGGTTGCGTGATGCCTAACCCTGAATCGGAGATATTGGAAGAGCCCATAATAACCCATCCATCGCTATGTACACTATGGTTTTTCGGTAAGCATAAGTAGAATTTTGCGTGGAGGTTTTTGGTTGCATGGATACGCATTTGCAAGCGTCCCGAGACAAGATCTTCACACATTTGTAAAATGCCATCTTCTACTTCTGGGGCATATTGGGCATTTACTATGTCTTCTTTGAAATTCTTTTGATAGATCTCTTTAGCCTTATCTTCATCTGCCAACATCAATAGAGCCTTGTTATGTTTCCGGAAGATGTCGTCGATATTGATGCCTACCAATATCTTGATTTCCGGAATGTTGTCTAACTCTTTACGCAACTTGAAGTAGCCGGATGAACGAAAGAAACCTACTACAGCCAGAAAACGATCGAAAGTCGCCATTTCTGATGCAATACCTTTCAGTTTGTCGAAAAGTGTATTGCCAAGTCCATTATTGAAAAACTTTGTACTCACCTTGAAGCAAAGTTTTTGGGGCTTAGGACTTCAATAACCCTTAGAAATAATATTAATGAGTAATCAAGGCATAAAAAAGACGTGAAGCCCAGCACTGTCGCTCGCTTCACGGTTAGAGGCTCCTGAGAATGGCCTTGCAAGTCGAAACGAGCAACGCCGAAGCCTCACGCCGATATGTAATCTACCCCTTCTATCTGCCACACAAATGATGACCGAAAAGGTCGCAATTGTGGTGTACAAATAATCGGGGGCTGTATGCTACATACCCATGAGACATTCACGTTGCTTTGTTTTTGACTTGCGTATTGAAATTTTCTCAGGATTTCTAACCGTCAAAACCAAAGCGTAGTAAACGCCTTTTATTATGTCTGCCCCACCCTTCCCCTTTATTTCATCAATAGGATGAAAAAAGTATCGGCATGAGGACTATGCGATCAATGTTTTGCATCATGTAAACATATTATCGCATACTTTGTCGGCAAAGGTAGTAAAAATATTTTCTTTTTCCCAATAGTTGTTTGGGAAAGTTGGTATAGGATTCTTGATTTTGATTTTATTACTTTTCGATATGACCTTTTGTCCTTAAAAATCTTTTTTATGGATTATTCCCTCTCTTCTAAGGCCTGCCTTTTTAGGAAAATAATGGCGTGCAACCGATAATTCTGTTGTATAGCATATTATTTTATTTGGAGGCTTTTTATTAAGCCTATATCTTTGCAGCACCTTAAAATACGTAACCATAACACAATACCTTAAGTAAAACAACCTGAATTCTTATTTCTGATACCGGCTGTAAGGTGACGATAAAGCGGTGAAAAACACAGAAATTGTATATCTCTAAAGAGTCTTATTAGACTGGAGATAAAAAAGTAAGGGCAGATCGTGAGATCTTCCCTTACTTTTTTTATCTTTGCACCGATATTTATCTTTTTACATCATAATTGTTATGAATAATAGAATCCCATTACTGATGCTTGCTCTATGCTTGACAACGTCTTGCGCAGCTTTTGGAGATCGAGAACCCAACTCCACCCAGAAACAAAACGCGAGCGTGGCAATCCAACAGCCTGCTACTCTCCCAGAGACCGTTACCAGTTCACCCGAAGAGTTATGGATTAAAAATGGAGAGAGAAACATTTATGGTCTGCTGAGCCGACCGGAAAAGATGCAAGCCAAAAATCCTGTTGTGATTATTTCTCATGGTTTTAATGGGACTCATCACTTCGGTAAAAACTATTTTAAGTCGCTCAATGACATGGGTTTTATGTGCTATATGTTTGATTTCCCATGTGGTTCGCCCAAGAGTCGGAGTGATAGTAACACAATGAATATGTCTCTCCTGGACGAGCAGAGCGATCTTGAAGCTATAGTTCGTCACTTCAAGTCGATGCCCGAAGTGGATCCTTCTCGCATTGTCCTTCTCGGGGAGAGCCAAGGTGGTCTGATCTCAGCGCTAACGGCTGCAGCCCTGTCGGAGGAGATCAATAGGATCGTATTGATTTTCCCAGCTTTTTGCATCCCGGATAATTGGCGGGATCGTTATCCTCGGAAAGAGGAAATCCCCGATACTACCGTCTTGTGGCGAGTGCCGATGGGCCGTCGTTTCTTCGCAGAGATTCATGACATGAATGTCTTTGACTTGATTGGCCGTTATCAGAGACCGGTTCTTATCGTTCAAGGTGATGCAGATCGCATTGTTTCGTTGGAAGATTCGCGTCGTGCGGTAAGTCTATATAAGGATGCTCGACTGCATGTGATCCCGGGAGCAGGGCATGGCTTCCGTCCTAAAGAGTTTGAAGAGTCCATGCAACAGATCCGAGCTTTTCTGAAAGGTCTGTGATGGTTGTTTATACACGACAGTTTGCGCGTAATCGAAGATAAGCGGTGTAAATTTATTTCCTTTTGGGGAAGAAAATGGGAGGTGTGTCATAGCTAAACATTTGTTTAAATAGTCCAATGACAATATGTGGTCAAGCGGCTGATCCAGGATTATTGGTTCAGCCGCTTTTTTATATAACAGTTTTATTACCTTGTGTTTATGATGTAATTATATTTTGACCTTTTTCTCCGCCTCTTTATGAGTTCGTGTTTTCCAGAATGAGTGGTCCGGTTCGTATTCGTCCAACTTGAAGAGAGGGAGTAGGAAAAGCCAGGTCGTGAGACAGAAGGGCGCAGTCAATGCCGGGAGTCCGAGAGGAAGAAACAATGAATCCATGGCAGCCTGCACAAAGACTGTGGTGACGATGCCAAAGATTGCCCAAATGGCAGAGAGGAGACCGGGACGATAGAATGTACATCCGAGGGCGATGCCGGTCAGTACGGCACTATATCCATATAGCCCATTGACTACGGCGCCTGCCGGTGCATGCCAAAGTGCTCCCACAAGAATGGCAATCGCTGATGCCACTCCCGCCCAAATGGCAGCCCAACGGTGGCTGATGGCAAGTGCGATGAGGAAGAAGAGTCCAGAGATCCAGGAGTTAATGAGGAAGACTTGTCCGATGTTTCTCAACCAGGTTGCCAGCAATGTGGAGATGTGGAGGTCATGATAGGCAATGTCGGTCGAAAGGAACAGGGCGCGATAGGTCGTGGCAAGTTCGGGTGTCGCCAGTCCATCGGGAGGGAGTCCTTTCATCTGTCGAGATGCCAAAAGGAAGATCCACGTTGTGATGATGAACGGAAAGGTCAAAGAGTTGATCTTCAGCGGACGAAGTAGATTATTGAGCGCAGTCCTTGCCCAGGTGGAAAGGGCTGCACAGATGATGAGGGCGAGCCACATATAGAGCGAGCTGCCCAAAAAGGTGGGGAATGCGCAGCCAACGAGAATGCCGTTGAATCCCCATAGTCCTTGCCGACCTTCCTCGCGAGGCAGACAGGTGATGTGACCGACTATGGTGGAAACGATGAGTCCGATGAGCGCCCCCCATCCCACGAGATAATTTCCGGTCTCATAAGATCCCCAAAAGATGCCTAAAATAATCAGTAAGCCGGTGTAGCCGTTTTCTTGAAACATTACTTGCCCTGCTCCGTAGATCATCTCTCGCACCATTCGGAAGGTTGCGATCCCCTCTTTCGGGGGTTGTGTTACTGTGTTGTTTTCCATTGTTTGGTTCGGTTATATTTGTATAATGTAATAACTTGTCTAAAGTAGTTCATAGTGAGTGGTTTAGTGGGTTGAAGGGTTTAATGGTTGAGGGGTTGAGTGGTTTAGGAGTTTAGTAGTTTAGTGGTTTAGAGGTTACTCCCTCAGGTTGTGGGCTTCGCGTGTTGAGAGGTTTAATGGTTTAGGAGTTTATAGGCTGCGCCTGCTATGGCTTTTGGCAATGGCGCGGTTGGTTTCGGGGTTATGGGGTAAAACTGCGCCAGGGGAATTCATCGGGTATCGGAACTCCTTTAATCTCTTGTCTTACCATGGAGCATATTTCCCTGATCTTTCGTTGTACGTTTTCAGTCTCTTTGCCCAATACTTTGATGAGCAGACCGCACTCATTGGGAAGTTGGCAAATCCCAATCGCACCTTCTCCTTCGGGGGTATCACAGGGTGTTATCTGCCGGTAGATGGCCTCTGCATGATGAAGAGGAGTCAAGACAAGTACGTTGCCCAGGATGCTATATTCCTGCATGATGCCTCTGCTTTGGAGCGGATGGTCTTTAGGGCGGCTGCACCATTGATCGCGGAAGAGGAGTTCTCCATCTCCTCGGGTCACATTTGTCCGGATGGACAGAATGTCGTAGTCGAAATGTTCGCCTGTGCCATAGTAACGACGCCCATCTGTGTAAACCTCCGCATAGCAGAGTGTGGCGGATGGGTCAATCCGGATGCGTGTGTCAACGTTATATCTGGCTCCGCGACAAGGGATGACCGGTTCGGGCAGGAACTCCAAATATGCTTCTTTTTCGAGGATAAAATCCTGCTGCATGTCGCAATAGTCTCTCTCCATCTCCGCGATCTTGCTTGCTGCTCCGGTCGAGATGAAGGCAGAGGCTCCGTCTCCGACGTGGAAATTCTGTCTTAGTCGATCTCCCTCAATACAAGGACCACCGGAAGAGAGGATATAGACGCAAGGCAGTTCCGGCATGTAGGCATCAAAATATAATGCCTGCTGTACGATGAGGGGTGCGTGACGATTAAGATAGCGTAAGATGGACTTTCCTCGGCTATCTTTTTCGAAACGAAGATCTACAGCTCCGCAGTGTCCGTGACGAGGTGGGAACGGTTTGCCGTTTTCAAGATAGGGGAGTAAGGGACGAGGGGGGTGCATTGGAGGAGTTGAAGGGTTTAGGGCTGCGCCCGCTATGGCTTTTGGCGATGGCTATGGCGCGGTTGGTTTAGGAGTTTAGTAGTTTAGAGGTTTAGTAGTTTAAGGGGGAGCCATACCTATAGCTGTCAGCCATAGCTTAAATACATATTCATCAGCCAACTCATTGCTTCATCGAAACATCAAAGAGAGCCATACGGAAGATTAGATCTACCAGTTCGTCGATTCCTTCTCCGGTCATGCAGTTGGTAAATACGAACGGCTTTCCGGGACGCATTCGGGCAGAGTCTTCCCGCATGACTTCCAGATCGGCATGTACATAAGGTGCGAGGTCAAATTTGTTGATGACGAGGATGTCAGACTGCGAGATGCCGGGGCCATCTTTACGGGGTATCTTATCTCCGGCAGCAACGTCGATGACATAGATGAAGAAATCGACTAATGCCGGGCTGAATGTGAGGGTCAGGTTGTCTCCGCCGGACTCTATCAGAAAGACGTCGCTATCGGGGAAACGCCGTTCCATCTCTTCCACTGCGGCAATATTCATGGAGGGATCTTCCCGTACAGCGGTGTGAGGACAGGCTCCGGTCTCCACTCCGATGATGCGGTCTTCCGCTAAATAGCCTTTCAGTACTTTACGGACGTGTTTGGCATCTTCGGTCGTGACGATGTCGTTGGTATTGATAAGCACTTGCAGCCCACGTTGGAGGAATCGAGGGGTGATGGCTTCGATGATGGCGGTTTTGCCGGATCCGACCGGACCGCCGATGCCGATGCGGCAGGGGGTACTCATGTTGGTTTAGGGGTTTAGAGGTTTAGGGCTGCGCCCGCTATGGCTTTTGGCGATGGCTATGGCGCGGTTGGTTTAGTGGTTGAAGGGTTTAAGAGTTTAAGGGCTACTCCCGCTATTGTCATTGTTAATAGATGCTTTTGTTTTCTCTTAACTCTACGTGTCAATGCTTTAAATGGATCGGATATTTTGCTTCTACCGTTCTGTATATCAGTTTTATAACAGATAAATCTTTTTTGACGAGATTTAATTGGCAAACATACGCATCGTTCCCTTTTCGTGCATGGATGCCCAAATGTCAGAGAGTGGGGCAAATGAAGTTATTTCTTCCAGTGTACACGTTTGGACTTGCTCGTAGAGAGTCTCTGTTTCATGGGCCATCTGCCAAAGAATCTGTTGGGTCTGCAAGTGTGAGACGCGTAACTGTCGTAGTGCTGCGTTTAGGATCATCGAGCATGTTCCATAAGCAATCGCACAGAATAGCATCTTTTCGGTAAGCCCGTTTTCGGCATAGCACAAGCCTTGTGTTACAGGGTATGTGCCCGGAGTTTCCCCATTAAGGATCTCTTTCACCCATCGAGTATTGAGGTGTGTGGGGTGCAGACTATGAGAAAGTTCTGCCAGTTTTTGTCCCATGCGAGTGAGCATGATCCGACTCTCTGCATTGGGTTTACCGGCGATCAGAGTGTGGTCTGCGCGTCGGATGTCAGAATAGTTTTCTCGTGCCGCCGCTCTGAAAGCATGTAGGGCAGCTATGGCATCGCTCCATGTGGTCTGTCGCAATTGTGTATGAAGATACTCTTCCAGTTCGTCACGGTTTTTCACTCTGCCGGTGCTCGTTGTTGTCTCGATACCGAGAGAGAAGGTGAACGATCCGACCGGAAGGGCAGAGTCGCACAACTGCAACAGATGCATGAATCGGGTAGTCATGAGTGCGCTGGGGTGTGGTGTGGATGGTGATGGTGAACTTCGTTTTTTTGTTCTGCTCCGCCGAAGAGACGCCGCACTTCGTGAGGAGCCAGGAAAGGGATGATCTCCCGACCGGATTTGAACTCAAAAGAGATGTCCTCCAGATGATGGGTCTCCATTACACTTTTCATGACGGTTTTATCAACGGTCAGCGGTACATAGACTTTGTCACCTTTCACGACAGCAGGCCAGTGCTGATTGCCTAAGGCATGGCCTAACTCGAATGACCGCTGCATGATCGTTTTAGGATTTTTGGTCAAGCACTTGCTGAGGTAGATTACCATCACAGCCGAGAGCTCGATGCAGATGACGAGGGCTCCCCGTTTTTCTGGAAAGAACTCTAAGACATCTCCGTCTGATAGTGTTGTTCCTCGCTGGAGAGCGACAGCATACTCTTTGCCATCGCTCCCTATAGTTCTGAATCTGCTCTTTTGAGCCATCCATTGGTCGAGTGGAAGATAGATGATCTGATCATCATCTACCAGCTCTTTCCATTGAGGCATTGCATAGCGGTTGCCGATAGGGGCTTCATATATTTTCATTGTCCTATAGTTAATATAAGATTTATTATCCGAACCAATACATCTGTCCCAATGGGAAGGAGCGTGCCGGAGCTACTTTAGCGGGTTCGCCATCGATGAGTACTTCGAAATTTTCCGGATTGACCTCGATGTTGGGTGTTGCACTATTGAGCACCATGTCACTCTTGGAGATCTGACGTGTCCGTCTGACGGGATAGATGTGTCGTTGCAGTTGTAGTTGTTCGCGGATGCCGAGATCGTGACTTGCGCGGGAGACAAAGGTGAGACAACTCTTCTGCAGAGCATGACCGAAGCAAGCAAACATCGGTCGATAAAAGCAGGGTTGTGGGGTCGGAAGGGAGGCATTGGGGTCACCCATGTTGGACCATGCGATGAGACCGCCTTTGATCACCATTTTAGGTTTAGCTCCGAAGAATGCCGGTTCCCAAAGGACCAGATCGGCCCACTTTCCCACTTCTACAGATCCGATTACATCTGAAACGCCAAACGTGATAGCAGGGTTGATAGTGATTTTGGCGATGTAGCGGAGTACTCGTGCATTGTCGTTTTCGTTGCAATCTTCTTTCAGTTTTCCGCGAGCATCTTTCATGTAGGAAGCCATCTGTATGGTGCGTAGATAAGACTCGCCGATGCGTCCCATCGCCTGCGAATCGGAAGAGACCATCGAGAGGACACCGAGATCATGCAGGATATTCTCAGCGGCTTGAGTTTCGGGTCTTACTCGACTCTCGGCAAATGCTACATCGGAGGGAATCTGTGGATTGAGGTTATGACAGACCATGATCATGTCAAACAACTCCGCCTGCGAGTTGATGCCGAAGGGGAGCGTCGGGTTGGTAGAGGAGGGGAGTACACAGCCCATCGATGCCACTTTGAGCAAATCCGGAGCGTGTCCGCCACCGGCGCCTTCTGTGTGATAGGTGTGGATTGTTCGGCCATCGATGGCTGCGATAGTATCTTCGACATACCCTCCTTCGTTAAGTGTGTCGGTGTGGATGGCAACCTGCACATCCATCTTGTCTGCAACGTTGAGTGAGGCTCGTATTGTGGCAGGAGTTGATCCCCAGTCTTCATGGACTTTCAGTCCGCAGACTCCGGCTTCGATCTGTTCGATGATGGGGGTAGAAGTGGAGCAATTGCCTTTGCCGAGTAATCCGACATTGACCGGCAGTCCCTCTACAGCCTGCAACATCCTCTTTACATTCCAGGTGCCCGGGGTGATGGTGGTTCCGTTGGTTCCATCTGTGGGACCTACACCGCCTCCAAAGAGGGTTGTAATGCCATTAGAGAGAGCTGCCTCTGCCTGCTGTGGCGCGATGAAGTGGACATGTCCGTCGATGCCTCCGGCAGTGAGGATTAGGTGTTCGCCGGAGATCGCATCGGTCGCTGCTCCGGTGATGAGGTTGGGAGAGACTCCGTCCATAGTGTTTGGGTTGCCGGATTTACCGATACCGACAATTCTCCCATCTTTGATGCCAACATCGGCTTTCACCACTCCAAGCATGGCATCGACGATCGTGACATTGGTGATTACGAGGTCAAGCGCTCCCTCGGCAGAGGTGATTGTGTTGGCTTGTCCCATGCCATCGCGTAGGGTTTTGCCACCTCCATAAACGGCTTCATCTCCATAGATACGAAGGTCTTTCTCGATCTGTATGTATAGGTTGGTGTCTCCGAGACGAATTTTATCACCGACCGTTGGGCCGAAAAGGTTGTTGTATTCTTGTCTTGATATTTTGGTCATAGTCAATTGTGAAATAAGTTATCCGGTATGTAAGATGTTTCTATAGCGAGTGGATTATTTTAAGTGTGTTATTAGTTTTCTTTTCTGCACTTTTCGCCTTCTGATAGAAAACCATATTTATGTGCTCTACGGAGGGCACGTGAGCGAATCGGATAGAATGACGGGGACATCTCCTCTCCACTATATCCATCTGTCAAATTGTTAAATCCGATCACTCTTTCCTTGCCTCCGAAGCGAACCAATTCGACTTCTTTTTCTTCTCCCGGCTCAAAGCGCATGGCGGTTGTTGCCGGGATATTTAAATGATATCCGAGAGAAACGCTACGGTCGAAACGGAGATAACGATTGACTTCGAAGAAGTGGAAATGTGACCCGATCTGTATCGGACGGTCTCCGGTGTTGCGTACTTTGATTTTTACTTTATGACGGTGGCAGTTATAGTTGATTTCATCCTTTCGGAGGATTGTGCCACCCACAGGTACGTTGGTATCGGGACGAAAACCGGGCAGATTGGGATAGAGACCATCTGTACGAGTGTTTGTTTGTGGTGTTGGGTTAGCTTGTTCTTGCATAAAATTACGGGATATGTGGTTATCTGATTGGGTTATGGATGCTGACAAGTCGAGAACCGTCAGTAAAGACAGCTTCCACCTGAAGGAGGGTAATCATGTCAGCGACACCCTCCATCACATCTTCCTTACGGAGAAGATTGGAGGCAAGTGTCATCACTTCTTCCAGGTTTTTGCCGGCACGAGCCTGTTCAAGTGCTCCTGATGTGATGTAGGCTACAGCCTCAGGATAATTGAGTTTAAGTCCTTTGGCTTTACGACGCTCGGCAATCATGCCGAGGGTCAGGAGCATCAGTTTGTCGTTTTCTTTAGGGGTCAAATGCATAGTAAAAGGGATTTGATGTGTTATTATTGTGTTTAGGTTGTGTTTCGATTAGAGAGATTGTGTGCCAAAAGCATTTTAATCTAATATAGAAAACTGACGAGTGCTCAAAAGGTTCTTTTTGTCCTTTTAAAAAGTGAAAATTATGGCAAAATGGTGGATCTTGAGCGAAAAGTAAAGAAGAAATACACTTTTTCCCAAAGAAAATGCTCTGATGATAGATTTGCAGTTAACTTTGTCCTCCAATAAGATGTTGTATAGTTATGGCAAAAATATATGAAAGTCTCATCTCCTTAGTAGGAGATACTCCGTTGCTCGAAGTGCAACGCATTGCAAAAAGTTTGAACTTGAAAGCGCGACTTTTGGTCAAGGTAGAAAGTTTCAATCCCGGAGGGAGTGTTAAGGATCGTGTAGCCCTTGCTATGATCGAGGATGCCGAACAGAGAGGATTGCTTCAGCCCGGAGGAATCATCATCGAGCCGACGAGTGGAAATACCGGGATCGGGTTGGCATGGGTCGCTTCGGTCAAAGGGTACAAACTTTTTTTGACCATGCCTGAGACGATGAGTGACGAGCGAAAGAGTTTGCTGAGAGCACTGGGCGCCACATTGGTACTCACTCCAGGAAGTGAAGGAATGTCCGGTGCAATCCGAAAGGCGAACGAAATTAAGGAGCAAATGGAGGGTAGTATCATACTGGGACAGTTTGATAATCCGGCTAATCCTGCCATACATCTCCGTACGACGGCAGAGGAGATCTGGCGAGATACGGATGGCGAGATAGATGTCTTTGTGGCAGGTGTGGGGACCGGAGGGACTCTAAGTGGGGTCTCAGAAGGTCTGAAACGGCATAATCCGGCACTTCGAGCTGTGGCAGTGGAGCCAGATGCTTCGCCGGTTTTGAGCGGAGGTGTATCCGGACTGCATAAGATTCAGGGAATTGGAGCCGGCTTCGTTCCGGTGAATTTCCATGCGGATGTTGTGGATGAGATAGTCCGAGTGACTGACGAGGACGCCCTCAGTGCTTCGCAATTATTGGCACGGAAAGAGGGTGTGTTTGTAGGGATCTCTTCAGGTGCGGCTTTTCATGCTGCCGTAGAGTTGGCTCGTCGCGATGAGTATGCAGGTAAGACCATCGTTACCCTATTGCCCGATACGGGAGACCGTTATCTTTCGATTTTTAGTCGGTGATATTGCATATCAATCTTCATTACAATGAATTAACTTAAATATCTATATGAAACATAAGTCTATGTATCAGAAACTAATCACATTGATATGTGTTCTCCTCTTAGGGTTAGTAAACCTCTTTGCACAAGTCAAATATGACACATTGCAATGGTGGGATCTGTCTCATTATTCAGCCTCGACCATTGCCGATCTGACTGCAGATACGGAGCGATGGACTCCTATGTACAAGGGTGAAACTTTACAACGATATTCTAATAAAGTTCCAACAGATGGTGCTCCGATGACAGCATCGGGAAGGGTGATCTCCGAACTCTCCGGTCTGTTGATCGGAGAGGGGATTGAGAGCGGTAGTTTTTTGCTTCGTCACAACATGGGTGAAAGTCAAAACGGAATGCAGATGCAGCGCGTGGCTCCTGTTACGATCCTGGGTGTCAAGCAGGGAGATGTTGTCCTCGTCGAGATCAAATCTTCCTCTAAAAACTCTGCCGGTATTGCCTCAGTGGAGAATATGGAGGGAGAATGTGGAGAGGGATATTACACCACGTCCAATTATAAGACTTACGAATTTAAGGTTGTTGCAGATGGCAATGCCTCGTTTACTAATATGGGTGGTGTTGTCGTCAGGAGTATAGGTCTCCTCAAAAAATATGAGGACGAAAGACCTCGTGTCGCTACACCTGAAATTATTGTCAATGGCAATGAAATTCAGATCTCCTGTTCTACCGAGGGGGCAACGATCTATTATTCGCTCATTGAGCACGGAGAGGTACAAGACTATGCTATCTGCTATGAAGGGGCTTTTACATTGAATCGTCCTGCAGTAATACGAGCCATAGCCTCTAAAGAGGGAATGAGGGACTCGGAGGAACAGACTTTTCGTTATGGTTTTTCATCTGTGACATGGCCTTATGCCGGACGGCCTTATTATCTTGACCCCGAGAAATTGGATCGAGGACTGATTGCCGTACCGGCTTCGTCCGGAGGAGGAATGATTGTCAATTGGCGGCGGCTTATTACAGATGATGAGTCGATCTCTTTCGCCCTCTATCGAGATGAAAAGCCGCTTACTCTCTCACTCCGTGATGGCGCTACGACCTATCATGATCCATCAGGCAGCAAGAGTAGCCACTATCGTCTGGAAGTCCTGCAGGGTGATGTGGTGACAGAGAGAGCGGAGGCACGGATTCTTGCACAAGGTTATTGGGATCTCCCTCTCCAGCGACCTGCCGGAGGAGAAACACTTTCCGGAACGTATGAGTATGTGCCCGGAGACTGCATGGTGGGTGATATCGATGCTGATGGTGATTATGAGTTGGTTATGAAGTGGGATCCTTCTAATCAGCAAGACAACTCTATTTCCGGATTTACCGGACCTGTGTTGATAGATTGTTACCGTATGGATGGCAGTCATCTTTGGCGCATCGATCTCGGCAAGAATATCCGAGCAGGAGCGCACTATACACAGTTACTTGTCTATGATTTCGATCAGGATGGATGTGCTGAAATAGCTTGTAAGACGGCTCCCGGAACAATTGATGGCGAGGGTAATCCGGTTTTGTTGCCGGGTGATGATGCCACTGCTGATTATCGCGACAATGAAGGCAGCAAGACCGGGGTCGTTATCCGGGGTCCGGAGTATCTCACCGTCTTTAGTGGTAAGAATGGAGCGGCTCTTGCAACGACACGCTATAATCCTCCGCGCGACACGATCTCTAATTGGGGAGACTCCTACGGAAACCGTTCGGAGCGCTATCTGGCGGCAGTTGCTTATCTGGATGGCGAGCATCCCTCTTTGGTGATGTGTCGTGGTTATTACACTTCAGCCTTTCTTTGGGCAGTAGATTTTGATGGTAGTCATCTCGCTACACGCTGGTTGCATGCCTCTACGCGTCCCGGCTATGGCGCCTATGGAGAGGGCGCCCACTCTATCTCTGTTGCCGATGTCGATGGAGATGGTTGTGATGAGATTATCTACGGCGCCTGTGCCATAGACAATGATGGAACGCTCCTCTATCGGACCGGTCTTGGTCATGGTGATGCCATGCACGTTGGAGATCTTGATCCGGATCGTCCGGGACTGGAAGTCATGATGGTGCATGAAGATCTGGCTGCGCGTTATGGTGTTGAGATGCATGATGCCATGACCGGAGAGATACTATGTGGTTATTTTGCCGGGGTGGATGTTGGCAGAGGACTGTGTGCCGAT
Organism: Bacteroidales bacterium; assembly: GCA_045576355.1. GTDB lineage: Bacteria > Bacteroidota > Bacteroidia > Bacteroidales > UBA3663 > Liminaster. The sequence continues at coordinate 9,118 of JAZNGG010000046.1, read as the reverse complement.
GTGGATGCCGAAAGTCGAGGGTGTGAGTATTGGAGCACGGCAGATCAAGGGGTCTATGATGTACAAGGCAAGCAAATTTCCACAAAGAGACCATCGGTCAATTTCCGTACATTTTGGGATGGCGATGAGCTGGAGGAGTTTTGTGAGAGCGGAAAGATAGAGAAATATCAAGGACGGAATTCTAATATTAAGACCCTGGTAAACTTCTCAAGTAAATATGGAGCTGGAACTAATCTGATCAAATATACCCCATGTCTCCAGGCAGATATTTGGGGAGATTGGCGAGAGGAAGTTATTTATTATGATGAGAAGACCAAGAGTCATCTGATGATATTTTCATCTCCTTATTCTTGCACGTTTGGTGTGCCGACTCTGATGCACGATCATCATTATCGGATGGCGACAGTCTGGCAAACCTCTGCATATAACCAACCTCCACACTTGAGTTACTATCTTCCGGATTATGTGGCATACATCAAGGCTGGAGGAAGTTCTGGTTTTGATACTCCATCATCTCCTTTGTCCTATGTCGTTTCGCGGCGATATTATGATCTTATGGGTCGCCGTTTGATCTCCGCCCCACAGAGCGGCGTTGTTATCGGAGAGACAGAGTATGCAGACGGGACGATAATCCGCAAGAAAGTGAGTTTAAACTCCAATCGTTCCTTAGGAAGTCAAGTAACTTTTAAAAATACTTTTTAGATGTTTGCCTATTCCTTTTTTAATCGGACTCCAATAGATCAGGATCTACTATCTGTTGGGTTATTGGTATAGGGGCGTGGTGTACAACATAAAAGCAAAACGAGGACGTCGTCTTACCGATCTGTCCTCGTTTTGCTTTGTTATTCTCTCTCTCTTTTGATAAGTGAGATTATTTATCTCTCTTAACCGAATGGATTACCACAGATGATGTACCGAAGCTTTGATTTCCTCTTCATATATACGTTCCACTGTAGCCATCTGTTCGGGAGTGAACGGTGGTAGGGTAGAGGCCGCTACATTGCTTACGATCTGTTCCGGCCGACTTGCTCCGGGGATTACTACACTCACCTCCGGGAACATAAGACACCAACGAAGTGCCATCCCGGTTAAGTCCTGTGTTGGCAGTTCGGCTTTCAAGCGTTCTGCAGCATTTATTCCTGTCATATAATCCACGCCAGAGAATGTCTCACCCTTGTCAAACGACTCTCCGTTGCGGTTGTATGTGCGATGATCGTTTGCGCCAAAGGCCTTATCTGCTGTGTATGTACCGGTGAGCATACCGCTAGCCAAGGGTACTCGCACGATGATTCCCACATTTTTCTCAGCAGCTTTTTTAAATAATTCTTCTGCCGGCTTGAGTCTAAACATATTAAATATCACTTCGATCGCTGAAATATCGTGCTCCAAAGCTGCCAATCCTTCCTCCACACGCTCTATGCTTACACCATAATGACGGATCAGTCCTTCGGCTTTCATTTTGTCGAGACATGCAAAGCACTTCTTATTGCTGAAGATCGGTGTCGGAGGACAATGCAGTAGCGTCAAGTCGAGTGCTTCGACTCCCATTCTCTCTCGGCTTTGGTTGACGAATCGAAGCAAATTCTCCTCATTATAGCCTTCAGCCACATGGGGATTGAGCGCACGTCCCATCTTGGTTACCACATAAATGCGTTTATCCGGATGAGCCTGCAGAAAACGCCCTATGGCTCTCTCGCTGCATCCATCCTGATATATATCGGCAGTATCGAGCATATTGATACCATTAGCCAAGGCGGCTTCGAGTGTCTGTTGTGCTACTTCCTCGCTGAATGGGTCGCCCCATCGAGAGCCTAATTGCCAAGTGCCGAGTGATATTTCACTCACCTCATATCCGGTTTTTCCAAGAATTCTGTAGTTCATAATTTGTGGGTTAAATGGTTTTGGCGTGATCATTACTAAAATCCAATGACCAATTGAGGTTTATCTGAAGAGGATCAGAATTTTCCTTGTTTGGCTCTTTCGACATCTTCTGCATCGATAGGCTTGTGAGGTCCGAGGTGTCTATATCCCTCCGGAGTGATCAGATAGTCCTCTTCGTTACGGATACCACCAAAGTCTTTCCAGGCATCGAGTTTATCATAACAGATGAAGTCCTTGTGGAGACCTTGTGCATGCCATTGGTCAATGAGTTCGGGGATGAAGTAGATGCCCGGTTCGCAAGTGAAGACAAAGCCCGGTTCAAGAGTGCGTCCTAGACGGAGAGAGCGGAAACCGAAACGAGGATCTTTCTCTACGCCACGTGGATAGCCGACATGAACCTCGCCATAGTTCTCCATATCATGTACGTCCAGCCCCATCATGTGTCCCAATCCGTGAGGCATGAAGAGAGCGACGGCTCCGCTTTCGGCTGCTTCATGAGGATCCCCTTTCATCAGTCCTAATTGCTTCAATCCTTCTGCCATCTTAGTCCATGCGATCACATGACATTCGCGGTAAGTGATGCCGGGACGCAAAGAGGCTACGGCGGCATGATATGAGTCGGTATTGATTCGGATTACATCTCTTTGACGAGAAGTGTAGCGGTCTCCGACCGGGATGGTGGAGGTGAGGTCTCCGGCATAGTGCATATCATTCTCAGCTCCGCAGTCGAGCAGGAAGAGATCTCCCTCGCGGAGGGTATGGATATATCCGTGATTATGCAATGTCTGTCCGTGCGTTGTGGCGATGGTGGGGAAAGAGGTGTAAGCTCCTTCACGCAGTGCGATCTCTTCGACTGCAGCGGCAATCTCCTTTTCGGTCTTACCGGGACGGATTAGTTCCATGGCGCGCAGATGCATCCGCAGAGTCGTGGCGATAGCTTTTTCGATTTCAGCAACCTCTTCTTCTGATTTGTGATTGCGCATATCAGCCAAGGCATAGATGAGATCAAGAGAGGCATTTTCTTGCTGACGGGCAGGAGCGATGTCGAGCAAGTCATGCAGGCGGATGCGGTTTTCTCCACGATAGGGAGGAAGGTAATGAACTTTCTGCCCTTTAGCGATCTGTGCGCTGAGATAGGTGGCCAGCTCTTTGGCAGGTCGGGTATCAGTCACACCGACGGCGGCACACTTTTCGGCTATGGTGGGCTGTGGTCCGGTCCAGATGATGTCATCTATGGTGAGTTCGTCACCAAAAACAATGGTTTTGTTGTTGTCTATATCGATGATGGCATCCAATCCGGCATAGTCTAAACCGAAAAGATATAAAAACGTACTATCCTGTCTAAAGGCATAGTTGTTGTCTGCATAGTTTCGGCCGCAAATGTCGTTGCCCAAGAAAAGGAGCACTCCGCTACCCATGGTTTTCATGAGTTGCTCGCGGCGATTGATGTAGGTCTCTTTTGCAAACATAATCAATGGTATTATCTTTTTACTATCTTTGTTTCTCCCACATCTCGTCCCACTCGTTGTGTCGATTATTGTTGATGCGCTCGGCATCTCCATTGACCGCACCGGATGAGGTAGGGATCGATGCAGCTATGATTGAAGTATCGACTAATATAACTTCTATTTCTGGTTTTTCGTATCGCTTCATGATTATATCTTTATTATCTTTTCTATGTTTAAGAATTTGCACTGAACTTATCTGATCCACACTTTTTTGCCATCGATGATGTAAATGCCGGGAGTTGTGATCTCCTCTATGCGCTGTCCGGACAAGTTATAAATGCCGGAAGGTTGAGGCTTCTTTTCGATGCTGACGGACTGGATGCCGCTGGTGCCGAGGTAGATGGAGAGTGTGTTTGAGTCCACTGCTCCGGGGAGACGGAGATAAGCTTTCCCTTGATAAACCTTAAAGTCTGTCTCTTTCTTGCCGAAGACAAGAGCACCATCCACGATAGTCAGGATATAACATGCTGATTGTCCATCGACAGACACTGTCTCATAGGAGGCGTCTCCGCAGTAGCCGACGAGGTAGTTGCCGGGTGGCATAACTGCTTCACCTCCGACAAGTAATGAGTAGATTCCCATGGGGGCACCGATGAGACAACCTTCTCCGGCAGGAATAACATCGGAGAACTCTTGCAAAGTGATGTAGCTATTACCATTGTTTGCGCCCGTAGCTGCATAAGCCCGGATACCATTCGGGATGATTACGTTTTCCGAATGACAGAACGTGATGTATCCGAGATCGTCCGGGACGTTGGCAGTGAGATAACGGGTCGAATATTTCTGCGGAGCACGTTTATAGAGTGTTACGTCTTTCTGTGTGCCTTTATAACAAGAGAATCTTTCTTGACCACTATTGCTATTATACATGATGTAATAATCAGTATTGTCGGTATTCTTAATTTTGGTTATACCCTCCTCAATAGTGATGTCCCACAGAGATTTTGCATCTAAGGTTTCTGTGGTCCGAAGATAGTTGCTTTTCGACGGAGAACAGAGATAACCGCTGCCGGTGTTGAAAGCAAAGGCTGTTCCCGATTTTTCCAATGTGAGGATCTGCACCTCGCTTGTGACGGCAGATGCATGTATGGTTAAACTCGTTCCGATCTGCAGATCTGTCTTAGCGCGATAATTGGATTCCTGAGTTGTAGATAGAGCCGTGTTATAATCTCCGTTAGCGATAATCACATTATCACCTTCTGATAATTCAGCCACATCTGTCACTAAGCTAAAATCCTGACCTCCGGTGTAGCTATAGACTGCATAGAGCGTTTCATCCTGATTTAAGACTAAAGGCAGAGTGACGAGATCGCTATGTGATGAACAGTCACTATTGAGAGACCATCCGGCCAGCGCCAAGTCTTCCGGAAGATAGACAGTGGGGAGTTGGCTCTCTTCTAAGGCTTGTCCCTTAGAAATCTTGATCGTACTGATTCCTCCATTGATGTCAAAAGTTACAGTAACTTTCTCATAGGTAATAAACTCAGTCGGGAGGAGCTGGATCGTAGATTGATATTTAGATAGGATGCCGATGATGTCACACTCGGTCGCTTCTGTGTAAATATCTTTATAGCCTAAAGAGAAGCGGTCATAAGATGCCATGGTATTATCCTGGCTGTCAGAGATCGTAGTTCCATCAATGAAGACCCCGGTGAGTTTGACATAACGGGCTTCGTAGGTCTCATATTGGGATAATAGGTCACTTATAGATACCTCTGTCGGGGTGATCTCTACGTTTTCGGTAGTTACATCTACGAAAGCGGCTCCGGTGATTTGGTGCAAGCCGTTGTAGTTGCTTGATGTTCCTTGAATATAACCTCCAGTAAATTTGCTTCCTGCGGGATACTGGGCACCGGAGTTATAAATGTTAATGCCGGCGGTTTCGTCTTCGATAAAGAGATATTGACCTTCGTTTACGGTTACTTTGGCTCCGGTCAAGTCCAGAGCTATAGTCACATTGCTGCCTGTAGCATCATAAAGATCTTTTGCTTCTGAGATGGAGAGAAGGTTAAGTTTGGTGTAGGTATGTGTTGCTACATCGCTTGTCTGTCCTTCCAATGCTGCAATCGCTTTGACCGTAGTTGTTTCGGTGATCGTGATGGGGGCAGTATATTCAGATGAAGATGTTGTCGGGTCTGTCCCATCGAGGGTGTAAAAGATCTTTGCATTTGCCGTTTCGCATGAAAGGGTCAGATCAAATGGTTTAATAAAATTATTCTCTGTGGAAGAAAATGTCGGCTCAGCAATGCTTGTTCCCGTAGCCTCAGTTTCCCATATGATTTGAATCTCGGAGGCATATAAAGCTCCGGATTTTGAACGGATTCCGATATATTCGTAATCACCTGAGATTGTTATCGTTTGTGGATTTGCATTATATGAGATTGAACCGATTTTGGTCCCTTGAGTAGATGTTTCGTATAGTTTACTTGCAGATGTGTAAGCTGAATTTTTGCCATAAACTTCGATTATTCGAGCTGCATTTGTATTTGTATTGAAAGTTACGGTAATGGCACGGATTTTTCCTCCGGAAGCGGTAGTAACAATTCCGGAGTTACTATTAGTCGTTCTCATCTGAATGGAATTGTTGCCTGCAGCTGTTTGCCCGGCATACACTGCATCAGAAGTCACTTGGACACCGGAAAATTCTGTGTAAGATGTGCTTGTCGCAGTAAAACATTTGTTGGTTAAAATGTCTGTTACTGTTTCTGCTTGCAGACCGATAATGGAGGTCAACAAAGTAATGTAGAAAAGAAAAAGTCTCTTCATAGATTTATAATTAGTTTTTAATATAAAGATTATTTTCTGCAAAGTTATATCAACCTGAGAACATTAGCAAACATCTCTTCTGCTATTTGATTGTTTTAGGATTTTAATAATAAGTTCTTCTCTCTTTGGTTTCTCGATGCTACATTTTTTCCCTTTTTTCTTCCTCTCTACGCGCTCACTTTCCTCTATTTCCTGCAGCTTTTCCCTTTCCTATTCTTCGCTTTCTCTATCTTCTTGTCGGACTCTTTTATGCTCTCTTATTCCCCTTATAATGTCCGGAATAGTTAAATAATGCAAAAAATATGGCGGTTCAAGACCCTTTTTGGTGCTTGATATGTAATAATCATATACATTTGCGGTGTGTTAGTTGTGTAATACACTAAAACAATACGCCGAGAGTAAAGGACAATAGACATTTATAACCTCAAATATTACAATTATGATTCAGACAAAAGACCTCAGTTATGGGTATTTTAAGCATCGGATGGTGCTTAATCATGTGACATTAGAACTGCCGGCAGGGCATGTCTATGGTCTTTTCGGTAAAAATGGTGTGGGAAAATCCACTCTGCTCAAATTGCTTTGTGGAGCTTTGCGGGGTAACGGACTTTGCCAAGTATGCGGCAATGATGCCTCTTCTCGTTCGGTGGAATTGCTACAAAACATCTGTTTTGTACCGGAGGCATGGGCTGTCTCTCCGATGACGATCCACCAGTTGGCGGCAGTCACCCGGCCATTCTATCCTTCTTTTAGCGAAGAGATTTTCTTACGGGCTCTACAAGAGTTGGAAGTCCCGGTCGAAATGCGGATCAACAACATGTCTCTCGGGCAGCAGAAGAAAGCGTTGATTTCGCTTTCGATGGCTTGTAACACACCGGTTTTACTATTTGATGAGCCGACCAATGGCATGGACATCCCCTCTAAAGCGGCAATGCGTCGCCTTATAGCCTCCATCGCATCTCCCGATCGCCTGGTGATCATCTCTACCCATCAGGTCGATGATCTCGAAAATCTCATTGATGCAGCCATCATTATGAGCAATGAAGGCATACTGCTTAATGCTACCTTGGAGGAGATCGGCAAGAAACTCGCTTTCGGACCACGTGAAGAGGGTTGTGAACCGCTCTATGCAGAACAGACTCTCCGCGGTGAGTGGTGCGTCTATCCCAACGAAAGTGGGGAGGAGGGACCGGTGGACATGAAGCTGCTTTTTTCGGCTGTCGTGAAAAATCCTGCCAGCTTTGAGACATTATTTAAGAAGTCGTAATAACACAAAAAATACATATCACTATGCAAAATACATTCTCATGGACCCGGGTGGGTCATCTGCTTGCCTATGATTGGGCCTCTCTGCGTAGTCAGGCCATCTATGGCATTATAGCGATTGTGGCAATCTCCTTAGGATGGGTTACACTCTCTATGTTTAGCATGTTGGCTTTGGAGCAGAATGTCGGTTATGCCCTTTATTCTCTCGGAAGCATACACAATCTGGCCTCTTTGGCTATGATCTTTTGGCTCACCTCGCTGTTGCATCGCAAATTTACCGATGCTCGTTCGGCATTGGTCTATCAGACATTACCCGCCTCTGCATGGGAAAAATCTTTGACCATGCTGATAAACTATCTGGTAGCATCTGTTGTTCTTTATCTCTTATTTATACTATTATATTATGTCGCTTCAGGCATAGCCTTACTCATTGATGCTCAAACTCAGATTTCAGACAATCCATTTGTGCAGGCCTTGGTCAATCCCAATTACGTTATAGATAAATTTAACGAGACCACTGATTCGGGACTAAATGTCAGCTATAATAATACTCTATCTGTTACTTCCGGAGAGACAGCTGTGGCACTATCTTTACAGGATTTTTTTCACATGTTGTTCGGCTTTATTACCCGTCCGGATATTTATTATCTGAGTCTGCTGGATGGACCCTTGGAGTTGTTGATTTATATCGTGCTGAATATGTGTTTCCGTAGCCATGCACAAATCAAGAGTGTATTGATCATGATCGGTGCCCTGGTGGTGTTAGGTGTTACAGCCGGAGTTGTGGCTATTGGACAACTATCTGATGTGATAAACACGAATGAAGTTTCCGAAGAGGTTTCTCAATGGATGTATGGAGAGTTGCTCCAAGTTGTGAAAATTATCGGCTATTCACTCTATGCGATACCTTTCCTCATGGCAGGCTTTGTCTATCTCTTCTATCGACAGGTGAAATGCCGACAAGTAAAAGGATAAGGATAAACTGATAAACGTACAGACGACTATGGAATTTCAATCGACACAACCCATCTTTATGCAGATATTTGATCTCATCTGCGACATGATGCTCAAGGGGGAGTTGAAAGCAGGGGATCAAGTGCCGTCAGTTCGAGACTTGGCAATGCGCCTGCAGGTCAATCCTAATACGGTCATGCGTGCCATTGAGCGCCTTGCTCTTCGCGAGGTCATACAAAACAAGCGCGGTGTCGGATATTTCGTGACAGAGACGGCATTGGATACCATCTTAGCGATGCGTCACCACCGGCTTATCGAAGAACGACTACCGCAATTGGCAGAAGAAATGCGTCTCCTCAATATCAGTGTTGAGGAGGTCGCAGAAAAACTTCGGGAGAACTTGTGAAAGCTCTCCCGAGGCGAAATGATACATAAATATATATTGTTTTACGAGACTGTTTTTGTGACCCTACGAGAGCAGTCTCGTATGCTTATTATTACACGGCGGCAGAACACTATGCAATTTTCATCTATATTCGTTTTATAGTATGATAGTTTATTTAATTAGAGTCATATTCTTCCAACCGTCTCTTACGGCACCTGAAGGTATTATAGTTGGAGTCTGACTCTTTCGGTTTATGACTATGGATTGTTGTTTTACTTGTGTAGTGATGTATTCGCTCAATTCACCGAGAGATACTACTCCTTTTGTTTCGTTCAGTTTTTTCAGCAGGAAGTAAGTG
>JAZNGG010000045.1:0-9070 GCA_045576355.1 Bacteroidales bacterium | reverse complement strand
TTGCTTCCCGGTGGTTGCCTTTTGCAGGGCGTTTCCCGTTTAGCGAGTGCAAAGGTAGCGCTTTTAATTTTACCTGCAAACTTTTTCTTCTATTTTTTCAAAAAACATCAATTTTTACCTTTTTTTCATGCGCAATCGGTTGTAATTGCTATTTATAGTTATCAAATCGACAATCTGCATAGCAAAAGCAGGGGTCATTTCTATCACGAATCGCAGATCTAAAGAGAATACTCCGAGAAAATAAATTCTTCATCTGAAGGTGGGATGCCCGACGCAGCTTCGTTATAAATATTACACGGCGGCGTCATACACGTTACACGGCGGCATCATGCAAGTCACACGGCGGCATCATGCAAGCTACACGGCGGCGTCGTGCAAACCTCTCGACAAAATCAGTCTTTAGAGCACATCAATACGAGGGAAAGAGCGTGCTCAATCATCAACACACATCCGATGCACAACTTCACGATATTACTACTACATAATAAATATGTACGTACGCGCACACGCGCGAGAAAAGAAAGAAAAGGTGAAAAGCAAAGAAGAGAAAGCCATCTGCCATAGTGGTCTGCAACCCAAAACAATATTTTCAAATCGGATATCAAAGATTTTACGCATAAAACACTATCTTTGCACAGCATATAATCTTAAACTCCCAATCGATTATCAGACCGCCATGTCGCTTTTATATGACAAACAAACTAAAAATCGAATAACCGATTTGGGTTAAAACATAATCGACCTGCAGCAATTGAGGGAGACCACTTGCCGCAAGCCGCGAGAGAACAGAATATTCAGAAACAAGATTCCCCTAATATAAACAACATGAAAAAAATACTCTTACTGCTCTTTCTGGGCATAATTCAGACCCTCACACTGCCGGCACAAGAGATCTACGTGGGCTATTGTAATGGCGAAATTGCCACTGCATCGCAGGGAAACATCATTGGCAAATCAGGCAATGGGAGCACCATCGACCTTGCCATCCTGCTCCCGGCTGCCACCCTTTCCGAATATAAAGGCAACTATCTGACCGGCATAAGGATCGGTCTTCCTGCCTCATCGAGATACCCCGAAGAGATATCCGGATGGGTAAAAAATGAGAAAGAGGAGGAGACCGCACTCTCACAAGGCACTCTTAGTGCTCCCCGAGAGGGCTGGAACGTCATCCCCCTGACCACACCAATACTGCTCACCGAGTCCTCATCATTATGGATCGGCATCTCCTACACCCAAAGTGTCAAATTGAGCATCATCTCTCTGGTGGGCGAGAGTCATGCCGATGCCTCCTGGATCCATCATAACGGAAAGTGGACAGACAACACCGACAAAGGATATGGTTCTCTCTCCATCGAGGGGATTATCCAAGGTGAACACTTGCCCCAAAATGACATTCTCCTATCTGAAGGATACCTCTCCTCCCCGCTCATCCAAGCCAACGAGGAGATCGTGATCAAGGGGATGATCAAAAACATCGCCGTGCAGCGTGTCCGTAACTACGAAATCATCTGCCACATCGATGGACAAGAACACTACCGACAGACATTCGACAGCGACTTAGCCTATCGGGAGCAATCGGCATTCTCTCTGACCTTCCCTTCCGAAGGCATCGCTCCCGGGCAACACACCCTTTCGCTCACCGCCTCACTGACAGATGGCTCGAACGATGAGACCCCGGACAACAACCGGATCGCCCCACTCTCCCTCCACATCCTTTCCGACAGTTTTGTCCGCAAAGTCATCGTGGAGAAATTCACCACAGAGAAATGCAACAATTGCCCGACCGGAGCTGCCATCCTCGAAGAGGCTATCTCCGGAAGTACATATCGGGACAACATCATCTGTGTCAATCACCATGCCGGCTACGGTGAGGACTGGCTCACCATCGATGCCAGCCGCGACTACACCTGGCTTTATAGTCCAACGTTCGGACCCACCTATGCCCCTGCCCTCATGATCAACCGTCACTACCACAGCGATGCACCGGATGCCTACAGCGACAGCCCCGTGTTTTCGGTGACCGATGCCGAGACTGTCCGGAAGATCATCGAAAGAGAAGCGGCCGAACCGGTGCTCGTACAACTCCGGGTCAGCCAGCGCACAGAGAGAGAGAAAGTCCTAATAGACATCATCGGTGAGAAAGTCTCCTCTTTAGACGAGCTTTGTCCTGCTCCCGTGCTTCACGTCTGGCTCAAAGAGAACAATATTACAGCCAAAAGCCAGGCCGGAGCAGAAGGGGGATTCACCCACCATGACGTCATCCGAAAGACTTTAAGCGCTGTCTGGGGCGATGCCATCACTTGGGAGGGCAACACGTTGCATGCCACCTACGAGACTACACTCGACCCGGCCTGGGTGAAAAACAATCTCTCCGCAGTCGTCTTTATCTCCGCAGCGTCCTCCACCCGGCGCACGGACAATCAGATCTACAACGCTGCCGAATGCAGACTCGAAGAGACCGACCAAATCAGTATCCCGCTCTCTTCACCCACGATCATCAAATCCGAATATCACTCCCTCGGCGGCGCCAAAGTCCGTCCCGGAACTCCGGGACTCTATCTCCGGACCGATTACTACCAAGACGGCACTATCCAAACTTCCAAAATCCTCTTCTGACCCATTATGAAACGCTCTTATCGCCTTCTCACCCTCGCGGCTCTCCTGATCTTCAACTCAATACCGGGCACACTGCTTGCCGTCCCGGCTGCGCCCCACCCGATCACCTACACACTTCCCGACGGCTCGACACTGACCCTCAGACTTGTCGGTGACGAACGGCATCACAGCCATTTCTCTCCGGACGGACACCTCCTACTCCCCCGAGAGGATGGTTTCTTCTATTACGCCCAATGCACCCCACAGGGGGCTCTATGTGCCTCATCTGTCCGGGCGCATGAGATCGGTTTCCGCTCTGATGCAGAGCGCTCCTTCGTCGCCACTCTTGACCCCCAACGGATCAATGCCGCACACCGGCACTCCAAAGCCAACGACCGACCGGCTCGCATTGCCCCCCGACGCGCTCCGCGCCGTGTCCCTTACCCGACCATGGGCCAACAATCCGGACTGGTAATCCTCGTCAGCTTCAGTGACAAGGCCTTCTCATCAGACGACCCGCAGACCGCCTTTCACCGATTGCTCAACCAGGAAGGCTATGCCGAAAACAAAGCGACCGGCAGCGCTCGGGACTACTTCATCAGCGCCTCCTCCGGACAATACCTCCCGGACTTCAATGTCTATGGTCCCATACAGTTAGAAAAGCCCTATGCCTATTATGGCAGCAACGACGCACAGGGCAACGATCTCCATGCCGAAGAGATGATCGTCGAAGCATGCAAGGCGCTCGATGCGTCAATAGATTTCACCCGATATGACCTGGATAACGATCAGATCATCGACAACGTCTATGTCTTTTATGCCGGCAAAGGGGAGGCTGACGGCGGCGAATCCACCACCATCTGGCCACACTCCTGGGAAATCACTGCAGCCTATGCCGACACGACATTCTACTTCGACGGCAAGCAGCTCAACCATTATGCCTGCTCCAACGAGATCTCCTATAACCGCCTCGTCAGCATCGGCACCTTCTGCCACGAGTTTTCACACGTCCTCGGTCTGCCCGACCTCTATGACACACAGTATGGTGGCTCCTTCGACACCGGCAACTGGGACATCATGAGCTATGGATCTTACAACAACTCCGGCAGGACACCCCCGACATTCTCTGCCTATGAGCGAATGTCGCTCGGATGGCTCACCCCCACCGAACTGACCGAACCCGCATCCGTCAGCCTGCAAGCCATCGGCACCAACCACGCTTACATCATCCGGACGCACCGCGAAAACGAGTATTTCCTCCTCGAAAACCGCCAGACCTCCGGATGGGATCAGTATCTATATAACCACGGCATGCTCATTTGGCACATAGACTATGACGAGAAGATATGGTTTGAAAACACGGTCAACTCCACCCCCGACCATCAACACATAGACATCGAAGAGGCAGATAACCTACGGACAGAAAACACACGCAAGAGTGACATCTTCCCGGGCTCATACGGGATCACCTCGTTTACCGACCACACCCGCCCCGGCATGACCACCTGGGACGGCACGCCCCTCGGGAAGCCGATCACGGACATCGTCGAGCTCAACGGCATCATCTATTTCGACTTTATGGGAGGGACTCTCTCCATGCCCGCTACCACAGCGCTCGATGCGCAAGAGATCACTCGGGAGAGTTTCATTGCCCAATGGGAAAAGGTGGATTGCGCCACACATTACTACCTCACCGTCTATACACAGACCACTGATCCTGTGAGCGGAACAGTCTCCAAAAAGTTTATCAGTGCGTTCCGCAACAAAAACGTCGGAGACACCACGGCATGCCTGGTCCACGGACTCTCGCCCGACACCCCCTACTACTATTATGTCCAATCAGCCGACAGCCTGCATAAGGGGGCTACCTCCAACATCATATCCCTCCGTACCCTGACCGAAGAGACCGCCATCAGCACTCCGCTCCGTGACAATGCTCCGCAGTGGCATCTCATCACCGATGGAGACCGGATCACACTACACTGCCCGACATCGGAAGGGATGCACATCTCCCTCCACGACCTCTCAGGACAACTCAGGAGTGAGGGTATAATCCGACAAGGGACATTTTGCTTCCTAAAACCCTCCGGTGGTATCTATCTGCTCCGCATCGGCAAGCATCATTACAAAATTTGCTTATAACGATATTTCAAGATTACATTTTTGCATAAAAACAGCGACAAATCAAGATAAAAGCAATCATTTTAAAGAAAACGGATAACTTTTTTCATAAAAGCTTTGCCATTTAAAGATTTTTGCATACTTTCGCATCCGAAAAAGGTATTACTGTTTAAATTTCTTCCAAAATGAACGCAAAACTATTTATCGAACAACTCAAGAATCGTTATCCGGCACAGCCCGAATACATTCAGGCAGTAGAGGAAGTACTCTTTTCGATCGAAGAGGAATATAACAAACATCCCGAATTCGACGAAGCCAACTTGATCGACCGTTTGGTCATTCCGGATCGCATCTTCATCTTCCGTGTCAATTGGGTTGACGACCAGGGCAAAATCCAGACCAACCTCGGTTATCGCATCCAGCACAACAATGCTATTGGTCCCTACAAAGGCGGTTTGCGTTTCCACCCCTCTGTAAACCTCTCCATCCTGAAGTTCCTTGCCTTCGAGCAGACCTTCAAGAACTCCCTCACCACACTCCCGATGGGTGGTGCCAAGGGTGGATCTAACTTCAACCCTGCAGGCAAGAGTGACACAGAGATCATGCACTTCTGTCAGGCATTTATGACAGAGTTGTGGCGCCACATCGGTCCTGAGACCGACGTACCGGCAGGAGACATTGGTGTCGGCAAGCGCGAGATCGGTTTCCTCTTCGGAATGTATAAAAAATTGTCACACAGCTTCACCGGCACACTGACCGGTAAGGCATTGGAATATGGTGGCTCGCTGATCCGTCCGGAAGCTACAGGCTACGGCAACATCTACTTCCTCCAGGAGATGCTCGCCACACGCGGCATGGACATCAAGGGTAAGACCTGCCTCGTATCCGGATCCGGTAACGTGGCTCAATATACCATCCAGAAAGCGATCCAGCTCGGAGCGAAGGTACTCACCTGCTCTGACAGCAACGGCTACATCTACGAGCCGGACGGCATCACTCAGGAGAAGCTCGAGTTTATCAAGGAGCTCAAAAACGTTCGTCACGGACGCATCAAGGAGTATGCTGACCACTTCGGTTGCAAATATGTAGAAGGCCAGCGTCCATGGAGCGAGAAAGCAGACATCGCTTTGCCGAGTGCCACTCAAAACGAAATCAACGGAGAAGATGCTGCCAAGCTTCTCGCCAACGGTGTCATCGCTGTGTCAGAAGGAGCTAACATGCCCTCCACTCCGGAAGCCGTACACGCATTCCTCGAGGCAGACATCCTCTATGCTCCTGGTAAGGCATCCAATGCCGGTGGTGTATCGGTATCCGGTCTTGAGATGTCTCAAAACTCAATGAAGATCTCCTGGTCTGCCGAAGAGGTAGATGCCCGTCTCCATGAGATCATGAAGAGTATCCACGCCTCATGTGTGAAATATGGCACGATGCCCAATGGTCACGTCAACTATGTGAAGGGAGCCAACGTTGCCGGCTTCATGAAGGTAGCTAAAGCCATGATGGAGCAAGGTGCTGTCTGATTGAGACTTTCGTCTGAAAACTTAGATAATGCAGATAACCTGCGAGAGTTATGTTTTTACAAACTTTCGCAGGTTATCGTTCATTTTTAGGAGTTTTCCCAAATAACTAATTCTTTTATCGCAAACCAAGTCGTTTCCAATATGGAAATAACTGAATCTGTGAACAGGAGGGAGGTGATGCCATCCTGCCCTATAACTTATTATATTGCTTTATTCCGGATTACAAAGGGACCCATTTTTAACGAGCGTACCCTCATCGTCCAACGAGCGTACCCTCATCGAGCAACACGCGTACCCTCATCGGCCAACGAGGGTACGCTCGTTAAAAAATCGCCCCGACGCGTTAAACATCTCTCCCTTTTACCTCTTTTTATCTGATTACTGTATGCTTTTTATGATTTTCACCCTGTAAACAGATGCCCTTATCCTATGGAATCATAAAGTTTACTTTGTGGATGATTAGAAGACAACTCTAAGTGGGGGAGCCATACAGAAATATCATACTGACAAGGCATTTGGAGGTTAATTTTCTAAAAATATGGTCTTGGGCTGCGCCCTGCGATGACTTTATGGGCTGCGCCCTGCGATGGCTCATGGCTATGGCAGATGGCTCACCTTTCAGTTTTCAGTTCTCACCTTTCAGTTTTCTCTATTATCTTTTTTATGGTTGAAGACTTCTTTTTTTGACTATTATTGCATACATTTGCATAGAAAAAAAATTGCTCATATAAGAAGCCATGAGCGATAATTGTTCCAACAAAATAAAAGACTTCTCACCCATGAGTCCTAACGAAACACTCAATCCGGCACTCTGTCCACACTTATCAGATCTCCCGACGCTCATTGCCCTCGTAGGTCCAACGGCTGTCGGGAAAACCGAATTGGCTCTGAAGATCGCTGAGCGATATGGGGCAGAAATCATCTCTTGTGACTCGAGACAGATCTATAAGGAGATCCCCATAGCTACGGCAGCGCCTACAGCAGAGGAACAACAGCGCATCAAACATCACTTTATCGGCACTCATCGGCTCGACTCGCCTATGAGTGCAGCAGACTTTGAACAACAGGCGCTCAAGGTCATGCAACAACTCTTTGACAACGGAAAGCGAGCACTGCTGACCGGAGGCTCGATGCTCTATTTCGATGCCATCTGTCACGGCATCGACGAAATGCCGGATGTAAAGCCAGAGATACGTCAGGCGGTCTATGAGAGATATAAATCCAAGGGACTCGCTCCGCTGCTGGAGGAGCTGAAAGAGCTGGACCCGGTCTATTATGACAGAGTGGACAAGAATAATTATAAACGGGTATTGCACGGTGTGGAGATGTCACTCTCTGCCGGACAACCTTTCTCATCTTTCCATCGTGGCGAGAAAAAGAAACGCCCGTTCCGCATCATAAAAATCGGACTGATGCGACCGAGACAGGAACTTTATCAACGTATCGACAGACGTGTGGCTCAGATGATGGACCAGGGACTGGTGGAAGAGGCACAGAGAGTCTATCCCCACAGAGATCTCAATGCTCTCAATACGGTCGGACTGAAAGAGATCTTTGCATATTTCGATGGGACCTACTCCTCACTCGAACAGGCAGCAGAACGGATTTGTCACAACACACATATCTACTCCAAGAAGCAAATGACCTGGTTTCTGAAAGATCCGGAGATCGTATGGTTTCATCCGGATGATGTGGACAAAGTGATGGCACACCTGGTAAAAAGCCTCAATTGTCATCAATGAGGGGGAAATAATCATAGAAAATCAAGACCACAATCAAAAAAGAGGATTGTGCAACCGATATTCCTGCTGCACAACATGTTTATTTATTTGCCTCAATGGTTATTTACACCTACCTTTGCATCGCTAATGAGAAAATGGGAAAAACATCTTCTCAAGACCTTAAAATTTAAGAAACATAACCATAACACAATACCTTAAATTACCTTAGTCTAATACCAGACACATGGAAAACTAATGAGATATGCCGCCTTCCGCGTGGGATCTCAAAACAAACAAGGCTTTTCGACGAAAAGCCTTGTTTGTTTTTATTATCGGCAACAAAAAAAGGAAACAAAGTAAAGAGAAGGCACAGTAATTATTTAACGTGAGTTCGACGAATTTTAATTATCTGTAAATTTGGTGATTAGCGAAAATATTGTATCTTTATAAAGTGATTCGTGGGGCGGTATAGTTTGATAAATGCCTGCTTCACTTTTATATTTCCAATCCTTGGAATATATATACTGAACTACGGAATATATATTCCACGATTTGAGGATATATATTCTGCGCCTCAGAATCGGGCAACCACAAGGGATTGCCCCTACAGGAACACACCTCCGCAGCTGAAATGTTCCATAAAAATTATGGTGGAAGTTTTGCCGGACACCAATAATTGTTAATACGTTTTCTATTACTTCTTGCTAAGTGAGAGAATTACGGTGAAGGTATCGAAGGTATCCATAAACTCCTTTTCCAACTCGGCAATCTGTGCCTCGCTGAACATATTACCCTCGTTCTGCTCCTCTATAATGCTTACAAAGCCACCAATCCACGCAGCCTGCTTTGGCATAATGATAAAGAGGCGGTCGCCATCCTCGTCGGGGAACGATGTGGCGTTGATTTTATAAACATCGCTGCCCTCGTAGAGGTTGAATACCAAGTTATTGCCATTGAGAGTGTAATTCTTCACCTTTGCCTCGCCATTCATAGTGTGGTTCAACTTGCCGTCCTCTGCGAATGTGGCATCAGCGAAGAATGCTTTTGAAGCATCGATAATGCGTTCGCCATTCAGACTCTCTACAGGGATAGTGTTCTCACCATTGAAGAGAA
>JAZNGG010000044.1:0-58157 GCA_045576355.1 Bacteroidales bacterium | reverse complement strand
TATAATCATACGGATGAAAAAGGGAAAAAGATAAGAACACAACTAGAAGTGGATTTTGTGGTTAATCAAACAGATAAGCGTTATTATATCCAATCAGCATTGACTGTTGCTGATGAAGAAAAACGACAACAAGAAATAAACTCCCTAAATAGAATCGATGATTCTTATACGAAAATAGTTGTGGTACGTGATAATGTTTTGCCTTGGATAGATGAAAAAGGGGTACAGTATATCAATATTGAAGACTTCCTCTTAGAAAAGATAAATGAATTATAATACTTAAATAGTATGATAGAACGCCTAATTATACACAACTTTAAAGGCATAAAAGTGCTGATATAGAATTTAATGCCTTTAATAAGAAGGTTGCAATAATAACAGACAACGACGGTATGGATCCCGATGGAGTGCTAAATTTGAGGGGATTAAAGGATTTACCAGAAACAATAAAAGTGTTTACAGAAACAAATACTTCGCTCAAGACATTGGAACCTTCTTTTGTTGAACAGAATAAAGAAAAGTTACAAGATTTATCGAATGTCATAAGATTACGCTCGGTAAATCCTGATACTAAAGGTGGCTAGTTGCATTTATGATAAATAATTATTGCTGTCCGGTAAAACTCAAAAAAGTCCGAATCCTTAATTATAAAGGTATTCGGAATGGGATTTTATGCGGTTTTGAGTTTTACCGGACAGCAATAATATGATATAGCAAAATACCACAGAGGAAAAGTCTTACTTCTCTGCTGTTATAGAGACGGATACCGATGAGGGAAATGGCAAAGGCCATAAAAGAACAATGGGTTTGAACATTAACCGAGAATGATCAATGTGAGAATACTTATGTATTCAGTTTTCTCGAAACCTACAGCTTCACCTCCACCTTTTGGCCCGTATAGGTCACCTCTTTGTCGAAGCCGGAGGGCTCTACACTTCCGGCAGGGCTACTTTCGCTGACCAGATGGATGCGGAAATTACGCTCTTTCAGCATCCCTTTATATTTACCTTTGCGGTCATCGATGGTAAGTGTACGTGAGGCATCGTCCCAGCGGAAAACGATTTCCGTAAAGGCTCCTTTCTCATAGTTGTAGTTATCTCCCTCATCTTCATAAAGGATAAACTCTCCATTGGCTCCGGGATAAATGCGGATTTCGAGATTGTCCCATGGCTTCTCTGTCGAGTATTGTACAGCCGGTCCGAAAGGCAAAATACTTCCTGCCTTGACATAGACAGGGATAATGCTGATGGGAGCCAACCGCCGGATGGATTTTCCTCCGACAAGTTTCTTATTGGTCCAGAAGTCATACCACTCTGTTCCTGCCGGGAGATAAACACTGACCGGTGCTGCAGCTTTTTCCAATTCGGGATAGATGGCAAAACCTTTTTTCCCTTCCTGGAACGTATAGAGGGGATCGGTAACCGGTTTCACCAGGATAGAGCCTCCGAACAGGTATTGGTCTGTCAGATTGATGGCACGTTTATCATGCGCAAAGTCAAAGAAGAGGGGTCGCATCATGGAACCACTGCGTTGCACCACCTCTCCCATCATGCTATAAATGTATGGAAGCAGGCGATAACGCAGTTGGATAAACTCTTTTTGCACATCGAATGCCCATTCTCCGGGTTTGCCATAGTGATAAAGTTCGTTAAGCATCGGTCCGGATCTGTGATTACGCATCAATGGCATGAAACAGCCCCACTGCATCCAGCGCACCTGCAGTTCTTTGGCAAACGGATCGTTCGGATTATTAGCGAGATCCCATCCGAAAAATCCTCCGATATCTGTATTCCAGAACGGGATGCCGCAGGTCACATAGTTTAATCCCGATGGGATCTGATTTTTCATCACTCTCCAGTTGCTGGTGATGTCTCCGCTCCAGCTGAAAGTGGCATAACGCTGAATACCGAATGTGCTGCTTCGGGTCATCTGGAAAGAGCGCTTATCGTTCTTTTTCTGTTTGCGCAGATTCTCATACACCCCTTTATTACTCATCAGGGGGAAGGCATTTTTCACACTTCTCCATGTCCCGTCGTGCGTCATGTGCTCGTCATCTCCGGGTTTATCCCATTGGTCCGGTTCGGTCGAGTCACTCCACCAGGCATCTATGTCCATGTCGTAAAGATTCTTCAGATACTTCCAGTAGATGTCACGCGCCTTAGGATGAAACGGGTCATAAGGTTTCACACCTCGATTGCGAGGCCAAGTGTCAAAAGGATAGAGTGCACCGATTTTTTCCAACTCCCGATACTGCTCTGTCCAGGGACCGAAACTTGCCCAAATAGAGATCATCAGGTGAGCATTCTTGCTATGCACATAATCCACCATCTCGCGGGGAGACTTGATGCGCGGTTGAAGTCCCTGCTCCACATATTGCTTTGCCAAAGGTTTCAAGTCATCGGGCAGATATTTTGCCCAGGCCTTATCGCCCACTTTATTGATATAATAAGGATTCATAAACTTCATGGCATTCCAATTGGAGTCACATCCCCAATATTGCCAATCCTGCACGATGCCATCGATCGGGATCTCTAACGCTCTATATTTGTCGAGCACCTCACAAAGTTCATCACTCGTTTTATATCGTTCCCTGCACTGCCAGAAACCCATTGTCCACAAGGGGAACATCGGGGCTTGTCCCGAAAGCTGACGCACAGAAGCCATCACAGCATCTTGTGAACCACCTCCGTAAATAAAATAATAATCCACTCCTTGAGCTACTTCGGAAGTAAACCGAGTCAGCGTTTCACTATCCTCAAAGCGAGAACGACCGGCATTGTCCCAATAGAGACCATAACCTTTCTCCGATGCAAAATATGGGATCGTGATATTTCCGTTCGTATTCCACATCTTAATTTTCTCTCCTCGCTGATTCAAGTTTTTACTCCCTCGCTGGCCAAATCCAAAGATTGCCTCATCCTTATCGAGACGGAAATTCTGAGCTATCGCATAATGCCCCTGATCTGCACCTTCAGTGATGCTCAACACCTCTCCGATGGCTACTTCCTGAAGCAACATATTCTTCCCCTGAGTAAAGCAGACTATACCCGTCCGCTTATCAACAGTTACGGTCATCTGCTCTGTGGAGAGTGTAACGACAGGGCCTTGATCGTTCACCTGATAGTCTGCCGCAGTAGGCTCCAGCACGACAGAGTAACTTTTCTTTTCCGGCATCCGATCCAGTCCGTCTGCATACTTGGTTACTCGAACGATGGAGGGGGTATAAACTGTGATTTCGGTTGTCGGGACACCCTTCATTTCGGCATCCACTTTCACCCCATAACGGGTAGTAGTCACATTTTGAGCTTGGAGACTCATTACCAGCGCCATAGCAATGAGGGAGAAAATCTGTTTTTTCATGAATTAAATTATTGATTAATAACTGACGACAAATATATAAATAATCTGAGGCACTCAGTACATAGAGGAGGATAACACATAAAGTTTCACGTAAATTAACATCAAAATGCAATCTCGTATTATCATTTAAGACAACAAATCGGAGACAATAGAATTGACAATTGGGAGCACACATACCAACACGTTAAACATCGAGGCTACGCTCATGATGCAACGAGGGTACGCTCATTAAACAACGAGGCTACGCGCGTTGGACAATGAAGATATAAAAAAAATTGCGAAAATAGACTATAATCTATCCTCGCAATTAATGATTGAAGGGGTTGTTTTAGAGTACAGAGAACAGAGCAAAGTGCAAAGAGCAAAGAGCAAAGAGAAGCCATTTGCCATAGCCATCAGCCATAGCAGGGCGCAGCCCCTAAACCCTTAAACCCTTAAACCTTTAAACCACTAAACCTTTAAACCACTCAGCCCCTAAACCAATTATACAGCAAAGATACAACATCCGAAAGCCGATGTCAAGAGGGGAAAGAGGAGAGATCTTAAAAAACCTTAACGACAAACACCTTCGTCCTTTGTGTAAAAAAAAGAGAGAAGAGGAAAAACAAATCGACAAAATGCAGAGGAAACTTGTTTTTTCTTCAGACTTATGCTATCTTTGCCACTTGATAGGAACAGAAGGACTTCTTATCTGACCAATTATCAACAATCGAATTAATCTTCAGCAATATATGTCATTACTTGAAATACGCAATCTTCACGCCACCGTCGGTGGAAAAGAGATTTTAAAAGGGGTCAATCTGACCATCAATCCCGGAGAAGTACATGCCATCATGGGACCCAACGGAGCCGGCAAATCCACTCTGTCTGCCATCTTGACGGGCAATCCGGCTTACACCGTGACAGAAGGGACAATCACCTATCGCGGTAAAGACCTGCTGGCCATGTCGCCCGAACAACGTGCATGGGAAGGAATTTTCCTCAGTTTCCAATACCCTGTGGAAATCCCCGGAGTTTCCATGGTGAACTTTATGCGTACTGCCATCAACGAGCACCGCAAATATAACCAGCTCCCCCCGCTCTCGGCAACAGACTTTCTCAAGATGATGAGAGAGAAACGTGCCATCGTGCAGTTGGACAACAAACTTGCCAATCGGTCGGTAAACGAAGGCTTCTCAGGAGGCGAAAAAAAGAGGAATGAAATATTCCAGATGGCTATGCTGGAGCCTAAACTCTCCATCCTCGATGAGACAGACTCCGGTCTGGATGTGGACGCACTTCGCATTGTGAGCGATGGTGTCAATCGGCTCAAATCAGACGATAACGCATCGATTGTCATCACCCACTACCAGCGACTGCTGGACTACCTGCAACCGCAATTCGTACACGTCGTGTATAAAGGAAAAATCGTCAAGAGCGGAGGTCCGGAGTTATCTCAGCGGATCTTTGAGGAAGGTTTTGACTGGATCAAACAAAAGGTCGGGGAGGAATGATTATGTCAGCTACACAGCAATATATCACTCTCTATGAAGAGAACCGCGAGTTCATCACCCAAAAGAGTTGCACGCTCCTCAACGAAGCACGAGAAAGCGCTCTTGTGGCCTTGAAAAGCTACGGTTTGGAGAAAACACTTGACTTTACGGCAACAGATCCGGAAAAGTTCCTCTCTCCGGATTACGCCCTAAACCTGGAAAGGCATGAAGTGCCGGTCTCACGCGAACAGCTATTCACCTGCTCTGTGCCCAATCTTTCCACCTGCCTGCACTACCTGATCAATGAGCAATACGTATGTCCGAAAAGTTCCTCTGACAAAAACATCGGAAACACGCATGAACCTGTAAAAGGGGTCTTTGTCGGCAGTCTATGTCAGTTTGCTCAAAGTTATCCGGAAATAGCCTGCCGTTATTATAACCGCCTTGCAGGACAACAAACACCACCATGCTCTCCGGGCGAGGCTGCGCTCAACACTCTGCTCACCCAGGACGGCTTTGTGCTCTATGTCCCAGATGACATCCAGCTCGACAAACCCGTACAGCTCATCAACTTCATGCGGAGCATCGTGGACTTCATGGCTTGCCAACGTCTGCTGATCATCATCGGAAAACGAGCTAAAGCGACTCTGCTGGTTTGCGATCACAGCAACATCGAGGGCAAACAAAACGAAGAGATCCAGTTGCTCTCTCTTGCCACGACTGAAATCTTTGTGGACGAGGAGGCAACATTTGATTACTACGAACTGGAAGAGGACTCACCCGCTGTAAAAAGACTTAATCAGATATTTCTGGACCAAAAACAAGGGAGCAACACTGCGATCGGACAATTCTCGCTGACCATGGGCGAGACCCGAAACCGCATCCACATAGCCCTCAACGGTGAAGAGGCTAAGACCCATCTCTTCGGCATGGCTATAGCCGGAGAGATGCAGAAAGTGGACAATCTGACGTTTATCAGCCATAATTATCCCAACTGTCAGTCCAACGAATTGTTTAAATATGTCCTGGACGATGCAGCTCAAGGAGGTTTTGTCGGACGTATTTTAGTCAAAGAGGGAGCTATAAAAACCGAGGCTTACCAGACCAACCGGAACTTGTGCTTAAGCCAAGAGGCTCGAATGATGACCCGTCCGGAACTGGAAATCTATGCCGATGACGTAAAATGTTCGCATGGTGCGACCGTAGGACAATTGGACAACAACGCACTGTTTTACATGCGTTCACGCGGCATCCCGGAAGCTGAGGCAAGACTTCTCCTCATGTTCGCTTTCATGGGCGATGTCATAGACCTCATCCGCCTCGAGCCACTGCGAGACCGACTCAAGCAACTCGTCGAAAAGCGTTTCCGGGGAGAGCTCGCCCGATGCAATGATTGCAAAATAAAAAAATAAAACTTTGATGATCGAAACATTCTCCACATACCTGCGTAAGGTAGCACGTTATTGTGCTGTGCTATTAGTGATCTTGACACACGGCTTGACGTCGTGTGAAGAGCTCCCCGAATCCCCACAGCCCGGAGATCGTTTCGAGCCATACAATCTTCTGGTCCGTCCATTCGATCGTGTCGTCTATATCCGTCTGATGGGAGACCACGTAGAAGTCTCCGGTCCGGCAGCGTCAGAGATCGAATATACCCTTACGGGAGGAGATCTATCTGAGAGTGGAATCATCCACAGTGACAGCGTCTCATCTGCCACATCACACATCTCTATCCGGTCTGAAGCGGAGAGAATCGCTTATTTCCTCTATGGTGGGATTGTCCCCAAAATCAACTCCAAGACAGGGATAGAAACGCACTATTATGGCAAACTATCCATAGATAGTCGGCATGATTATGCTCTGTATCTTAATGGCGCACGACTACACAGTTACGAAGGACCGGCATTAGAGAGCAAAAGCGATGCCACCTGCTATCTTGTCCTCTGCAATGGGAGCAAAAACTTCCTTTATGACTCTCCTAACTATCTCTCTGCAGCCACAACTCCTGCCTGCTTTTACAGCAATGGAGACATCATCCTTGATGGGGCCGGGGCACTCACTATCACCTCTCAAGGAGAAGTCTCTGCGGCAGATGACCTTTATGCGCATGCATTGCAAGCCCGAAGCCTGACTTGCGGATATGACATCAGACTTACGCTCACTGCCGCAGGAGATGCCATCCATGCCTCATCGGCCGACATCACGATCAAGCGCGGCGTTTGGGACATCACTGCCGGAGGAAATGGTCTGAGCAGCATGAATGGGGAGATCTATTTAGACGGCGGCACACTCTATGGGACAGCCGAACGAGGATCATTTATCTACACCCCGACAGGGGATGGACTGATGATTGATAGCGCAGTCTGCTTTGCAGCTTCAGCACTTCCCTCAGACATCAACACACAATACGGACAACGCATCTGGCAACAAGTGTGTGACACGATCACTCTGAAAAATGATACGCTCATCACTGCCTACGGCAAATCGGGTAAGTTGGCCTCCTTCACCCCACACCGGTCTCTCTTCTCTCCGTGGATCCTTCTCTCCACCCCAGCCGTTCAGGACAATGACTCTATTACCTTCAGATAAGAGCCATGACACTGCGACAGATTTGCTTTGTGGTGTGGGGATGGCTATTATCTGGAACAATCTCTGTGGAAGCAAAACAACTGAGAATCTTAGGCATCGGAAATAGTTTTACCGAAGACCTGATGACGCAAGTCCCTGAGCTTATAGAGCCTGAAGACAGCATCGAACTTGCTTACCTATATTACTCCGGCGCCAATCTTAGTCAGCACATCAGAATCATAAAAGAATCTCTCAAAGACTACACATTCAGACACTACGACTGGCAAGCACAAACCTGGAAAGAGAGTGCTGCAACGATCGATCATCTCGCTACGAGGCAATGGGACATCATCATCCTGCAACAGTCATCCCCTTTGTCGGGCAGATATGAGACCATCCGTCCGGCATTGTCCGAACTGATACAACTCTTAAAGCAACATCAACCGGAGGCTCAATTAGCCTGGCACATCACCTGGGCCTATGCACAAAACGCAACTCTGCAGGAATATACGACCTACCGAAATAACCAGCGAAGAATGTATTACTCCATCTGCCAGGCAACTTTAAAACTGATGGAAGATTTTGCAGAAGCCATTGCCTCATATATCCCAAGCGGCATCGTTATACAACGATTGAGAGAAAAAGGATATGGAGAACGATTTAATGATCTTTGTCTGGATGGATACCATGCAGATCAACAATTGGGTCGTTATGCCCTGGCACTAACATTTCAAGAGAGCCTATTATCCGGTCGCTTAGGAAAAAACATCTCTCAGTGTGAGCAAAAGAGAGAGAGCAAACCATGGCTGAGTGCGGAAGAAGATCGGGATATACGCCAAGTCATCCAAGGAATAATACACAATGAGACATTATCTGAAGAACTGGATCTCCACGATGAAGTTTTTGAAATCGAATATTTTGATTTACAAGGCTTCCCATGTTCTATCCCGGCAAAAGGGGAAGTCATGCTACGCAAGGAGTATTATCTATCGGGGAAAATTGTCTCTAAAAAGGTCGTGGAAAACTAAACCCCGGATTGGTCATCAGACCATCGGAATTGCTAATTTGAGCGAAAACATCAGGCGGCATCATCGACCCAATTTCCACTTCAGCCACTCTTTCCACCAACGCAGGTCTTTAGACACTGATCTTATTTTCAAATACTCACCCTTGACCCGACTCAGATTGGACATCGAGTAACTGTCTTCTTGCCGATAATCAGCCACCAATCGATCGACCACCTTAAAAGCCATAGATCCTTCACGACGATAGATGCCATGTAAAAGGTTATAATCAGCAGCAAAGCGATAACTCGTATCAAAACGCCAAGGCATCTCCCCTCCAACGCGGGTGAAAGTGGCTTGATGAGAGAATGGCAATCCTTGACTCAGATAGTCTGCTGACAATGCCTGAAGCACCTCCTGGTGATCGGCAAAACAATTTCTGGTATGTCCGGCAACCACTTTAACGGATGATGGATAATCACCGGCTCCAAACAGATCCTCTAAGACATGATTATCGACAAAGCGATCTCCGGCATTCATAAAGTTTACCCAGGTTCCTGTGGCATGAGCCAAGCCCTTATTCATCGCATCATAGATCCCTTTATCCGGCTCACTGACCCAGTAAGCCAAACGATCGGCATAGCGACGGATGATCTCCTGAGTTCCATCTGTACTTGCCCCATCAATGACGATATATTCGACATCATGATAAGTCTGCTCCAGCACCGACAAGATGGTCGATGGCAAAAGGCTTGCAGCATTTCGACAAACTGTAATAATCGTAATTTTCATAGACTGCTGTAATTGATAAAAAAGGCATCTCACCCTAATAGCATCTTGTGCATGCGGATATAGACTGCATATCCGATCACAGAGGGCATATGATAATGAATCATTGTTTTAGTGGACTTACGGGAAGGCAAAAGACGACAGATCATGTGATATAGATGACGTAACTGCTCACTATCTCCGGATGCCATCGTCTTAGAGAAATAGAGGGCCTTCTGCTTCTCATACCAATGACGAAAAACAGGATCCTTATATATGTCACACTTAAAAGCGATCTCTGCCATCTCAGAAAGAATCCTCAAATATGATTCGTAATGAGAGGTAAACCCCTTTCCATTAACCATATATTCTGAACGAGAAGAGCCATAGCAGCAAGTCTCATATCCGGTCACTGCCACACGGGGCACATGGCATACCCAGCTGAAAGCCCAAAGATTTTCGCTGTGCAGGATACCCTCACGAAAGGTCAGATGATTCTTCTGTAGAAAATCCCGTTTAAACAATTTATTGGTAATCTTAGAGTCAATTCTAGATTCCATAAAGGCATAGACAGCCTCTATCTTTCCTTCCCACACCGAATAGGAAAACGAATTTCGATCTGATAAAGACTGAGAATTATCGGAGAATTTATCCCTGCCGATGGTCACATAGGCATGCGTCTTTTTAGTGACATCATACAAATGATGTAAAGCATCGGGCAACAGATGGCTATTAGCATCGACAAAAAGCAGATAATCCCCTTTGGCAGCAGAAATGCCCCTATTGCACGCTGCATAATAATCCTGTGAGGGGAAATGGGTAACCCACTCATAGGAGATGGTAAAACGACCGGGAGGACGGAATGTCTTTTGACCTGAGGGGGCTAGCATCGAGCGAGCTTCAGAGAGATTCCCGGCAGTACCGCAATTATCAATTACGATGATTTCAAAATCATCGAATGACTGTGTTAAAATGCTTTGTAAACACTCTGTGACTTGTGTCTCAACCTGACATACAGGGAGGATTAAAGAAATTTTCATATCGTTTTATTTAACCATAGACTCCTCGACAATAATAATTGAAAGATTCTATCGTCAAAACAACATATTTACCTTTTATTTTGTTCACAGCCTGCTCCATTCTATCGCTTAAAACGGGAACGTAATGCCAGCTTAACCCGCATCCGATCCAACCATGAAACCAAAGAATGTTTATCTAACCGAGACAAAGAGACCCAAACTTTATAGGTCTGCAAAAAGCCAAAACAACGCAATTCACGAAGCAATGCCTTATAATAACTGGTACGCGAGAGTGATTTCAGTCGATACAGATAGAGATGAATCTGATCCCTATAGCGGAGGAGACCGTGCTGCTTCAACAACTGACCTGCTCTCACAGAGATCTCTATCTTACGCATGATCATATCCCGATCGATCGTTGTCTCTAATGACCCCTCTCTAACCTCGTAAACATAGAGTCTTCGGGGAAAGAAACAGACCGACTGTACAACTAATGCGAGACGAATCGAAAACAAAAGATCTTCTGACCCTCGCCCCTCTTCGAATTGCAAATTATGCTCCACCACTAATTGTTTTCTCACCATCTTTCCCCAAGGGGCAAACAAAAGAAACAAAGCATGCTTATCTGCCGCCGGATAACACCGATCCTCATATACACCCTCCGGATAATAGTCCCAATATATCTCTTCTCCTGTATTTTTATGCACTTTAACACCCCAATAAATCACATCAGCAGAGACTTCGGACGAACGATCCATCAAACATGATAATCCCACTCTGTCACAATAGTCATCAGCATCGACAAAAATGAGCCATTCTCCTTCGGCTTGCTCCACCCCAAGATTTCGGGCGACACCGGGTCCCAATCCTTTTTTGGAAAAAATTACCTCTGTGCAAGGATCATCAAGTCCGGGGAAATGCTCAAAATCCACGATCTCCGGATCACTATGATCATCGATGACAATAATCTGCACATCTTCCCGGTGGGGAATAGAGTCCAGACAACGCTGCAAATAAGAAGCAGGGAGGTTTCGATGAGGAATGATAAAAGAAAACTTAACCATAGGTCAACCGATTATCTTTTTCAAAAAAGTAAGAAACTTATTCATCCCCCTAAATATCCTCCGAAACAGTCTCCGATGAGTCAGATGCTCATAGATAGGGACAAGCTCCGGAAAGTAGAAAATCTTCATATCATAGTCCTGCAACCTTTTAAATTCCGAAATGACTGCAGGAGGGAAAAATTCATCCAAAACCTGCTGACACTCCTTAATCCGTAAATCCGTCCGGGTATTACTAAGGCCTTCTATGTCAAAACGAGACACAGCCATAGGGAGATAGGTAAACGTTTTGCCTTGAAGCAACCATATAATCCAATTTTTCCAGTCAGAAACGATCCGATAAGACTCGTCATACATATTGCCCTCAAAAATCTCTCTTCTGATAAAAGCGGACTGATGAGAAATGGACTTTTCATGCAAATAAGAGAGATATACTTTCTTTGGCACTCGCCATATTTGACCATCGCTCAATAAAGCATCACCATACAGGATATCACCTTCTCGTTCCTCAGCAAAAACCCCGGCTAAAGTCTCCCCATCACAATAAGTATCTCCTGAATTGAGGAAATTCAAATATTCCCCATGCGCCCGACTGATCCCCTTATTCATAGCATGATATATGCCCCGGTCCGGTTCACTACACCACCAGGAGAAATGATCCTTATACTTCTCGATGAGTTCGCGACTTCCATCAGAACTCCCGCCATCGACAAGTATCCACTCAAAATCGTTATAAGATTGCTCTATAACACTCTCGATGGTGCGCTGAAGTCCTTCGCAATTATTATAATTGATGGTGATGATAGAAAGTTTCATATCTCTTTTAACTTAAAGTCCTAAAGATGTTTTTAGATAATCAAGCGAATGTGCAACATCCTGCTTTAAAAGCGGTCGAACCGAAGAATAGTCTATGGGGGACAGATCGGGCTCTTGATCTCTCATCACCCGATGAGATAATCGATAGTGCTCTAAAAGATCATAGATGCGAGAGTTTTGAGAAAGTTTGTCATCATCCAGAAATCTCAATAATTCGACAAACTCTTTCTCCAAATTGATAGCAAGCGCAGTGGCATGAAAAGAATCGGTACAGATGAACGTTGCGTGTTGCAAAAGATATAAAAATTCGATCGGGCCGGCTTCCGAATATATTTTAACTCCAGGAATATCAATCTCCTGGTTTTCCAAGGCGGGAATCAAAATGATATCCTGCACTCCGATTTGCTCAGACAATCTCTTAACGGCCTGTGGATAATGAGGGTTTTTACCCAGCAAATAACACAGAATATACTTTTCAGGAAGCTGAAATTCAATTTCTGCTTCGGAAGCCAAAAATCTCCACTCGGCAGCAGACAACAAGAACGTAGGATCGACGACTTGAATGATGTCTTTCCTGCCGGTCAATTCAGTCAAAACCCGTACGGCAGTCTGCTCTCTAACTCCAATAGACCGGAATAGCATCAGATGAGAACGCACTGCATCCCGATATTGTTCGGGGACATGATCAGTCCCAATGCTTGAAGCATAAGCGACCTTCTTACTGTTATCATCTACAAAATTTAGAAACATAAAAGGATCATAACAGAAATGGGTATTCCAAATCTGATCACTACCGGTAAGGAATCTATCTGTGGTCCTAATAAGAAGACGATATTGATACCAGCTATAAATCTCTTTGTAACTATAACGCTGAGCATTAAACTTTGCCAATTTCCCCTCTTTACCACCCGGATTCTTTTGACCCCAGGAGAGTGGATATACCCCCAACATTGAGAAGAATCCTTGGATTATATCTTTCCAGCCTCGCCCTAAACTTATCATCTTCAGGAAATAGGGTCGGCATCCCAAATTACGCAAGACCTTATAAAGGGCATAAGACTGGAAACTCGTGCCATAATTGCCGGTTCCTATCCAGGTAACCAATGCTATGTTTTTTGCCATAAGATCTATATGATGTAATGAGACCAAAAACTATCGTAGTCATATTTTCGCCAGGCATGGCAACCGAAAGGGAGTCGAGCCCCTATATGTTCAAATAAATAAGCGGGAGATTTTTCGATGGAAAACTCTGCGGCCTCTCTCACATCCGGCATCTTTAAGGAGAGTCTCTCCGGATGAATGTGAAGACAAAAATAAACGTCTTCATAATATGTCTCCATCTCTTTCCTATATCCCTGCATATTATTCCCCTTCCCTCCGAAAATACGTTTTAGACATGTAAAGAAATCTTTCGGTCCTTTATATTCCTTGGCAAAAATTTCTCGCGGACCTCGCAAAATAGTTCGAGGAGAAGTGAGGGTAACAAACTTTCTGACTCGTCTCAAAGAGAGACCGCCATTGCCAACTCTCCATAGTTTTTTACCCTCAGATTGGAACCCCCAATCTTCAAACCATGGTGCTCCGACATAGTCATAACCTTTAGCACACCAGGCCTCGAGTTGATCACTGAAGACCCAAGCATCGAGCTGATAAATCAAAATATATCTCCATGACTCAAATGCTCTGTAAAAAAACTCTGAAGTCATCAATGCATTATATCCATCGATCGAACGGAAATACTCAGCAGGGAAACGTTTTTCGGTCAATACTGCATCTCCTGCGATCTGATGATATTCGGTCATATCTACCCCTTCCGGGCAAACGAGTAGGATATCATATCGTCCCAAAATCTTTATACACTGCAACAACGAGCGTCTCTCATCCTCTGAGGGAGAAGATTTATAAACCGGGATAACGACCGAAACGATTTTCATTATAAACAGAGCTGAGGGGTAATTTTCACCAAACCAATATTTCCGCCATTTCCATATTTCATAAACTCCGTACCATTGTCTAGAATCGTAAACACGCAAGTATCCTGACGATCATAGAAACAGACATTAGGGACATGGATGGTAGCTCTCACACTAAACCTTCCGGGGAGCAACGTTTCGGCGGGATATGTAAGACGTAAAGTCATCTCATCATGAGTAAATTTTCCCTTTAAGGGCAACTCATAATTACAGATACGAGTCTTATTTATCGATTCGATGCAAACGGTCAAAACCGCTTTTGAATCCATCTCAAAACCCTCTTTTTTCCTCAATCGTAACTCCATCCCTATGGTCTCATCAAAAGAAAAAATTCCTGCTCTTTGGTTATCAGTACCTACAAAACAGACATCTGAGACATAAATGTTTTTATCTTTTCCCTGCTGATGAAACTCGAAGTCAGATGCTCCGCCACTTAGATATTCTGCAACGGTATCTTTTATATTACCCATGCTCTTCATCATCCCATTTTCTAATAGGATGCCGTGATTACAAAGATTGAGCATGGAGTCCATGTTATGACTGACAAACAAAACAGTGCGCCCTCCCGAGCGAGAAACATCCTGCATTTTGCCGATAGCTTTCTTCTGAAATTCGGCATCACCTACAGCCAGCACCTCATCTACAACAAGAATTTCCGGCTCCAAAAATGCGGCTACAGCAAAACCCAATCGAACTGTCATGCCAGATGAATAACGCTTCACCGGAGTGTCCAGATATCTTTCAATACCGGCAAAATCGACAATTTCATCTAACCTCCGATCTATCTCCCGTTTGGTCATTCCCATGATACAGCCATTCATATAGATATTTTCCCTACCGGTCAATTCTTGATGGAATCCGGTGCCAACTTCAAGCAAAGAAGCCATTCTCCCTCGCGCACGAATAACGCCGGTCGAGGGGGCCGTAATGCGAGAAAGAAGTTTTAAAAGAGTAGATTTGCCCGCACCATTTTTGCCGATAATTCCGACTACATCTCCTTGTTCTATATCAAAAGTAATATCATGGATTGCATAGACAAAATCACTCTTACCCTTTGTACTCCGGACATTGGCTTCTCCAATTTTCAGATAAGGATCCTCTTTGCCCAAGACACTCATAGTCCACCATCGGTGCAAATCCTGGCGTAAAGTGCCTGTACCGATTAATCCCAAACGATACATCTTCCCGACGTGTTCAAAACTAATGGCAACGTTATTCTTATTCATGATAGCTGTTAATAATTTCCAATAATATGATTAGACAAAGATGATACTATAAAGGAAGGCTTTGTTTCAATTCTCTTTGAAAAAAGATTTCAAAGCATAGAGAGTTGTCAAGAATCTCCACCAACAGTAAGAAGATGCTGCCAATCTTAGAATTCTTCCTTTCTGCGTATTGGGGGTTTGTAATCCATCTGAAAAATGCTTGTAAGCTCTCTTAAAGATATATTTCAGACGTTGATCCTCATCAGATGAAAAAGTTTTCCTATGTTTAGGATATTGAGCTTTCAGATAAAACAAGCTACAAAAATAATCATATTGCAACTGCCTTCTCCGTTCCTCGGGCACAATAGATGAATGACTATTCATCGCTGTCCACAACTGTATCTGAGTACATAAAGAACGAAAGTGATAAGCTTTCAATCCTCGGGCAATGGATGCTTCACTCTGCCGATAGCCGAAACGAGCCCTGGGGGCAAAAGCCACCCTTCGACAATGCAACATCCACAATCGTTGCATCCCCTCATCACTATTAAACGAGTGGGTAGGCATCCCACAAGTACGTATTTTCGTAGTCCGCCATAAAGCAAAACCCGGAATGCTATAGTCAAGCATATCATTAAAAGCCTCCTTGCCGCTGCACTCCACTTTTCCAAAGAGCGCATAACGCTTATTTATCTCTTCATAAGAGGATTCAGGCAGAGCCATATCCTTCTCAAAGAAAGTGACCGAAGGAATCACTGCATCAACTTCCGTAGAAGAAACAGCATCCACCAAGTTTCTCAGACAGTCCGGTGCCAACAGATCATCTTGAGACATATATAGCGTAAACTCACCTTGTAGATGAGGCATAACAAAATTCCACGCATAAGGCACACTCCCCTCATGAGATTTCTGCAAAACTTTCAGCCGACTATCCTTTTCAGCACATTGCAATAAAAGTTCACAAGTGCCATCCGTAGATCCATCATCGACACAAATGACTTCAATGTCATAATAGCTTTGACTCAAAACAGAGTGTAGTGTCTTTACTATATAGGTTCGGGCATTATATGTAGGAATAAAAATTGATATATGCATAAAATTATATTGTATCCATAAAATTACGTTCTTGACGATTGAATATTACTACACCTAAAAATAAAATCAAGAACGTGAAAACAGTTGTATAAATCAACCCATACCAATCCATCTCACCGATACCTGTGATCATATATCGGAAATCAGTAAAGATTGATTGCAAAGGATTAAGTTGTAGAAAGAAAGTCAAAGCTCTGTCACCGGTGATACTTACGGGATAAATCACCGGGGTGGCATACATCCAAAGTTGTAAGAAAAAAACGACCAGGTTATTCAAGTCCCTATATTTTACAGTCAATGAGGATACAATCAACCCACATCCTAACCCCATAAAAGCTAACAAAAGGATCATAAACGGAACCAAGCAAAACTCCCAAACCAGGTGCATCTTCTCTCCCATAATAAGATAGGCTATATAGACGACTACCAACGTAAGAGATTGGATCAAGGTTTTTATCAAGGACGATGTGAGTCCAGCCAATGGCACAATAAGGCGAGGGAAATATACTTTACTAAAGACATTCGTATTATTGGTAAATGCTCCTTGTCCTGTCATAAAACAAGCTGTAAAATAGGTCCAAAGCAGTGTTCCACTCATATAAAACACCGCTTCGGGGATACCTCCGGTCGTAATCCCTGCCAATGTGGCAAAGACAAACATATACATGATAGTCGTAAATACCGGAGAAATAAAAAACCATAGAGGGCCTAATACCGTCTGCTTATAAACTGTTATTATATCACGCTTGACATACATTCGATAAAGGTCTCTATATCTCCAAAGACCTTTAAGATCTAAGTCCAAAAGATTTCTGTGAGGACTTATTTCGTAAGTCCATCCGACTTCCGGCTTATTATTATTAGATAATGCCATATTGCATTAGAAGTTTAAACATTATTATGCGGTGGATTGGGATCGTCATCCGAATAACCATAGCCATAGCCGTAACCGTAGCCGTAGCCATAGCCGTAACCATAGCCGTAGCCATAACCGTAACCATATCGACGACGAACAACGACTGCTCCATTAAGGAGGCAGCACATATTGATAAATTTGCGTTGCTGATAAAGTTTTTCGATCTCCGGAAGGACACGACGGTCTGTTTTTCCGACACGAACTACATATATCGTCAAATCGACAAATCTGTTTACAATAGCAGCATCAGCAACCATATTTGCAGGGACAGAGTCGATGATTATATACTCATAACGTTCCTTCAAGATTTCAATCATCTCGTCCAAACGCTTACTCATCAACAATTGGACGGAGTTTGGCGGAATCGGGCCGGAAAGCATCACATCCAAATGGTCGTTTCCTGCACTTTCAAAAATACATTCATCCAGTGTTGCCTTACCTGCCAAATAGGAGGAGAGACCAATGCGTCGCGGTGGCAATAGGTCAGGACGCACCAAACTACGATTAGGATGTCCTTTACGGAGGTCCATATCGACCCAAATACTACGCTTGTCTGTATTGGACAATATAGAGGCCAAATTGGTCGAAATAAAACTCTTACCGGCTCCCGGAGCAAACGATGTAAACATAATGACCTGCGGACGACGAGACTCCGGACCACACTCCATAAATGACAGATTGCTCTGTACGATATGAAATGCCTCTGACAAGGTGTTTCGAGTCATGCTGTTAACGACAATCTTATTGCTCGTTTTCTTGCTCTTTTTTCGTCTCAATACATCCCACCAATTTTTCTTAACAGTAAGATCTTCATAGTTGGGAACCTCTCCAATAAAAGGCATAGTCAGCACATCCTCAACGTCCTTACGACCTCGAATACTACTGTTAAAAAGTATAATGAGAAGCAGCGCCAATGCCGGCATCATAACACCCCCCATAAGGAATTTAAGATATATAACCTTTCCGACAGGATAGACCGGCATCGTGTCTCCCATGGGGTCTTCAATGATACGAGTATCGTTGTCCGTAACAGCCAGTTGAAGACGAAGCTCCTCACGTTTTTTCAGCAAAAATGAGAAATAGGTCTGTTTATATTCGTGCGTGATGCTCAAAGATTTATTTTCGATATTCTCCGGATCATACTTACTCGTTTGTCTCGAAGAAGATATACGCGAGAGGCGAGAGTTCAACTGCCCTAAACGTGTACTGGTTTCATCGATAGCAGCATCTATAGAGCTTAAAATAGTCATATCCATTGCCTCCAGCGTTTGATCGATCTTCTTGACAGCAGGATTGTTTTCCGATGAGTTTTTCACCAATCGGTTACGCTGCTGCACCTGCTGATTATAGGCATTGATCTGTCCGGCGATACCGGCAGAAGAGAAACTTTTGACGGTCGGGATGTAGGTACGTTCCTGCAGAGTCTGGGCAATCGTAGATCTAAGTCCTCGCAAAGAACGCAGCTCCGAATCGATCTCTGCAATCTGATTGCCGAGAGAGATCTGTTCGCTATAGACAGCATTGCTGCTCACATCCGTCAGTCTTCCTCCATTCTTTCGCTCATAGTCATAAAGTTTCGTTTCCGTCTCTCCCAATTCTTGCGCCATCTCAGCGATGCTCTCCTCAATAAACTTTGCAGAACTGAGAGTCAAAGCATTTTTCTCCTGCATGGCTTGATTATTATAGACAGACGTGATCGTCTGAAGCACATCATCTGCCTCAGCGACAGAGGAGGCTGTACAGGAAATTCTCACCATCGAAGATGCACGAGATTCACAACTAAGCATCGCTTGACAACGATGGGCTGCCGCGATAGAAGAGATTCGAGTTACAAAAACAGATTGCTCATTTTCCACAGCATGCACAAGGCTTGGATAGTTCACATCCGCCAAAGTGAGATTCACCCGAAGTTTGGGCTCATCCAGATACAACTCCTCTCCGAAGGGATGCTGCCCATTAGATCCATCAAATCGTTTTCCGCCGATAGTCACCTTTTTTACCAGATAGTGAGTCGTAGATGTTGGCTCGATCTCTAATAAGACATCTCCGTCATAAGGAGAAAGGAAGTGGCAAGTAAATGGTTTTTCATTATAGAGATATAGTTTACGCAAAGTGGCTTTGACATAATACTGCACATCCATCTTTAACGAGTCTGCCACCTCTGATGCCAACTTCAGAGATCTGAGGATATAAAGTTCGTTATCCATATTGGTGACACCAAACTCCTTGATCCCCAAATATGAGCGCATATCGATCTGACCATCCCTTGTACCAAACTTTATCTGCATATCCGTACAGCGCTGATATTGCGGCTGTATCGTTTTAATATATACAAAAGCGACAAGCAAAGCGACAACTCCACAAATGACAAACCAAAACCAGTTCATCAGCAGCATCATCACAAAATCCTTGATATTGAAACGCGCTGCTGTCTCTCGAGTTTTGGCTTCCAATTTGGAGGCACCTGCATTATTTGTCGGCGCAGTAAACTCGCCGCTATATTTCATATTCTCCACAGATCCGGGGTTATTTGGTTATGTAAAGTAATGTCGCCAAGGTCATAATAAAAGAGGAGATTGCCGTAAACGCAGTCATATAGCGATAAACAGGGCTGGCTTCCACCTGTATTGTTCCATTAGGCTCGATATAGATGATATCGTTTTGTTTGAGGTAATAGACCGGCGAATTAAGCAGGCTCGACAGATCTGTGAAATCCACTCGATAAGTCCATATTTCTCCATTTTCCTCTCGAATCACCAACACGTTTTTACGGAAACCCTGATGGGTCACACCTCCTGCCATCGTCAATGCCTCGACGATCGTGCAACGGTCCTTACCAACCGTAATAATACTCTCTTTACCCACAGCTCCTATCACCACAACACGGAAACTCAAAAGTTCCACACGCACCACTGCATCATTGATAAACCCTTGTCTCAGTTTGTTCTGCAGCAGGCTGGCTATTTCATTGCGCGTCATTCCCTCCACCGAAAGGCGACCAAAGACAGGAAACTCTATACACCCGTCTTTATCTACATGAAATCCGAAAAGAGTGTTATTGCCCAATGTTCCACCACTTCCATAATTCTGCTGCATATACATCCCGCCTCCGGACGAATTTTGGCCGATATAGATCGTGTTATTAAAGACATCGATCAACTCCTTATCTTGCGAAGATACAGAGATTGCCAGCTGATCATCGGGCTGAATCCTAATGTCATAGGTCGTGGCGATACGCTTGGAATCGATATAGTCATCTGCGTCTTGAAACAAAACCAAATTGCGCTTTGCTACACACCCGGAGAGTGAAAGAGTAAGGATACCTAAAAGCAGGCAACGTAGAAGCATACCTCTCCAAAACGTTCCCTTTTGACTATATTTTTTTGACATATATCGATACTGTTTATTAAACTTCTTTTCGGCCACAAAGTTAAGCATTTTTAGCATATAACCATACATTAATAAACATATTTTCCAATTTTCCTGCACAAATAAGCATTCCTTGTCCTTGGTTTTCGGCAAAAGTTATTCGGGTCATCAAGAGGTATATAGTTACACGGCGGCGTCATGCACGTCACACGGCGGCGTCATGCACGTTACACGGCGGCGTCATGCACGTCACACGGCAGCGTCATGCAAATGCTCATATATATGGATTAAAGCTTCATTGACGTTAACCTACTAAATCCCACAGCTTTAAGTTTATCGGATACGCATAAATAACTTTCTCTTCCCCTGAAAGCAAAAAAAAGACCGTTTACTCGACGTAAACGGTCTGATATCTCCATTTCAAGAGCCGAGGATCTGCTCCTCTACTTAGCTCATAAGGGAAAGTCATTATTCTGCTTCTGCATCACGAAGGTGCTGCACATAGATGGCACGCTCCATCTTTTTACGGCGCAACTGTGAGGGCGCGTCAAACTGCTGACGACGACGAAGCTCCTTGATGATACCGGTCTTCTCAAATTTGCGCTTAAACTTTTTCAAGCACTTTTCGATGTTTTCACCTTCCTTAACGGGTACAATAATCATTGTTCTTCGGGTTTTTTACGTTTAATTCTGAGCAATGGACCCCCTGCTTTACACCTCCTTTTCTTTTGGCCCACCTGACTCTATAGCTTCGGCACTATTCCGAAAGCGGGTGCAAAGATAGCAGTTTATCCTTTATCTGCCAAATTTCCAACAAAAAAAATTTAACATTAGTTTTATTTCTTGGATAATTTGCTGTACATTTGAAGCCGGATAACCATCTCACTCCTCTCTGAGCCTGGAGAGCAGTGATATTTTCTCTGGTCTATAACCCGTCGAAATAAGTTATCCAAACTCAACACATCAAGGAGCAAAACGTTATAAGACAAACCTTAAACCCCATTACTCATTAGACTTACACAAGAGACATGGCGCTCTAATGGCCGATTGGGGTTATAACATTACGACAGACATGAACATCCTACAAAAAATCGAACAAGTACGCACAGAGATGACCCGGGCTAAAATCGATGCCTACATCGTCAGCAATCAAGACCCTCACCTGAGCGAATATCTTCCTGATCACTGGAAAGCCATCGAGTGGCTCACCGGATTTACCGGAGAGGCAGCCACCCTTGTCATCACTTTAGACGATGCAGCCCTGTGGACTGATTCGCGATTCTTTATCCAAGGCGAAAAAGAACTTGCCTCCACACCGGTCCGGCTGATGAAGTCCGGACTGCCGGAGACACCATCACTCACCACCTGGCTCCGCACACAACTCGTCGATGTGCACCCGGCACCCTTACACCTCATCGGTTTGGACAATCGTCTATTTACCTCTGCCGAGATAGAACATTTCAGCCGGGAGATCGTTCCTCCGACCACGACAGACGACGATTTGCGATTGATCATGTTCCGTCAGGATTTCAGACCGCTGGACCATCTTTGGACAGATCGCCCACCCCTCCCACAGGGAGCGCTCGAACTCTATGATGCCACCTTCTCCGGAGAACACCGTTGTGACCGGCTCTCTCGCATCATTCACTCCATCGGTGATGCCACACTGCTCCTCTCTGCCCTCGATGAGGTGGCATGGGCATTTGGCATCCGCGGCACAGACATAGCCTGCACTCCGGTAGTCACGGCATTCGGTCTCCTCTCTGCCCGAGAAAAGATCCTCTTTATCGACCCGGAGAAAGTAAGCCCGGAAAATCGAGATAGGCTTCAAGCCGACGGCATCACCCTTGCC
Organism: Bacteroidales bacterium; assembly: GCA_045576355.1. Classification (GTDB taxonomy): domain Bacteria; phylum Bacteroidota; class Bacteroidia; order Bacteroidales; family UBA3663; genus Liminaster. The sequence goes on along the minus strand of JAZNGG010000044.1, from coordinate 35,679 downwards.
CCCTACACAGAGTGCGTTCGCCACCTATCCGCTCTCCCCTCATCTCTCCCGGTCATAGCCTCTCCGGGGACGACACCAGCAGCTCTGATGAAAGTCATCCGCGATGGTCGTGAAGAGTCGTTGATCAATCCTCTACCCTCGCCCATCCCCCTGATGAAAGCCATCAAAAACGAAGTGGAGCTACGGGGTTTTCATGATGCTATGATCAAAGACGGCATAGCCATGACCCGCTTCCTCTTCTGGGTGGAGGACCACCTCCGGCAAGACGAGGGGATCAGTGAGTATGACTGTGTCCGCCAGCTCCGGGCATTGCGACAGAGACAACCGCTTTATCGCGACGAGAGTTTTGATGCCATCGTTGCCTGGGGCGAGCATGGAGCTCTCCCGCACTATATGCCTGATCCCTCCTCTGACACCCCGATCCAGGGAGACGGCCTGCTACTCATCGACACAGGCGGGCAATACCTGGACGGTACGACCGACATCACCCGCACCCTCCCCATCGGACAAATCTCTGAGGGAGAGAGACGAGACTACACATTGACCCTAAAAGGCCACATCCGCCTGGCGAGAGCCTGCTTCCCGGCGGGGACACGCGGGGACCAGCTGGATGCCCTTGCGCGCTATGACCTATGGCGCGATGCCAAGACCTATCGACACGGCACAAGCCACGGCATAGGACACTACCTCAGTGTCCACGAAGGGCCCCAAAGCATCCGCATGGAACATAACCCCACACCCCTGCTCCCCGGCATGGTCATCTCTGTCGAACCGGCCATCTACCTGCAAGGGCGCTACGGCATCCGTCACGAAAACTGCTATGCCGTCCGCCAACTTAACCCCACGCTCGATGCGCCGCAAGCATCTCCCTGCCTGGAGGGCGAACATGGTGATTTCCTCACCTTCGAGACCCTCACCCTCTGTCCTTTTGCTACCTCCGCCTTAGACCTCTCGCTCATGACGCACGAGGAGATCGCTTGGCTCAATGACTACCACCGTCATGTCTTCGACACCCTCGCTCCTCATCTCGAGGACAGCGAGCGACAATGGTTGGAGAGACAGACAGCGCCCCTCACCTAATTGCCTATGCTCGAGATGTTGTTACTGGCATGCCCCCTAAGCGATCTGCCACCGCCACTCACTTTCACTCCGACCGAGATCCATCTGGACACGATCAGGGAGGATGACCCTGCTGTATCCATACGTTTTCCGTTTGAGGTCACTCGTGGACCGATCACCCTCACAGACCCTCTGTCTTCCTGTCCCTGCACACGCCTACAAAGTTATCCTACCCGGACATTGCAGCAGGGAGACACCGGCAGTGTCGTTGTCAGCTTTCACCCGGCAGGACAATCCGAGGAGACACTCCGCACCATCGACATCTACTGTCGGGAGCAGCCGGAGAGGGCCATCGAACGACTGTTCATCACAGCCTACGTCTCTCCTCCTGCCGATCCTTTCTACCACTATCCTTACAGATATGATCCGCTCCGACTCATGCAGGAAAATGTCCGTTTCTCCCCCGAAAAGAGCCGGACAGCACTACTCTTAGCCAATGTCTCGCCACACGACACCCTCAGACTCTCCGTCATCGCTACACCACCGGGGATATGGGTCTCTCCAATGACGCTCTCCCTACCGCCACAAAAAGCGGGCAGCATAGAGATCAGACAGACCACGCCCCCTTCATCTTCCGAGAGGCAGACCACACCGACCGAAGGAGCCATCATACTCCGTACAGGACAGAAAGAGTACAAAGTGAAAGTGGAAACTGAAAGGTGAAAGGTTAAAAGTGAAAACTGAAAACAAAGCCATCGCCATAGCCATAAGCCATAGCGGGCGAAGCCCTAAACCTCTAAACCTCTAAACCCCTAAACCCCTCAACCAAAAAGAACCTTTCCACCTCGGGCGATGTTACTCAGATATGCCACTTCGTCCGATTGACCTACCCCAAGAGCCCCCCATCACAGACCCTCCGACACGCTTCACCGAGAGTCTGATGGTTTGGTTGCATCAGCTCCTCACCGATTGTGGACTCTCCCCCACACGAGGGGGCTGGGTAGATCGCATCATCATCTTTCTCCTCATCCTCTTGATCGGTATCGTGATCCGCCTCCTCTGTCGTCGGGTCATCCTCCCCCTCATCGGCTACACCTCCCGCCACTCACGCATCCGCTGGGATAGCATCCTCCTCGCACACGGAGTCTTCAGACACGCGCTCGACCTGCTCTCCCCCTTCAGCACACTCCTCCTCCTCCCCATCGTCATCCCCCCGAGCTGGACACACATCGACTCATTGTTTACCAAAGGAATCGTCATCTACCTGAGCATCATCGTTGGGCGATGCCTCAGTGCCCTGATCCGAAGCGCCTTTGACTATTACCACCTCTGTGACACCCTCCCCGGGGAGGCCCAAGGCTCGCCGACGACAGGTTGCACCCGACCGGATGCTGCCGGAGTCAGTCAGGAGAGCCCCTACCATAGTGCCCTCGACATGTCCATCCTCTTTGTCCGCACACTCGTCATCCTCAACATCGTCGGCATCCTCCTCGACCTCAACATCAGTGGACTCATCACCCTGCTCAGTGCCTTTGCTGCGCTCCTGGTCATCATCTTCAAAGACACCCTGCTGGGCTTCATCGCCGGCATGCTGCTCATCAGAAACAAAATGGTAAAGATCGGCGATCGGCTGACCGTCGATAACCCCACCGCACAGGGACTTGTCGAAGAACTCTCCATCATGACCATCCGACTGCGCGACCGCGACAACACGTTCTACTATGTCCCCACCTACGCCCTGCTGACACGCACCTTCCGCAACTGGGCAGGCATGAAGGAGGGAGGCGCATGGCGCGTGGCACGCACACTCCTCGTCGATACTGTAAGCATCCGCCCCCTCACCGACGAGGATCTGCAGCGCATACTGCTCGCCCCTGCCCTGCGCGAGAGGCTCAGTGAGGAAGATTATAAGCAATGGGTTAATCAGAGTCGCGCGACGACATTCCGCCACCTCGACGAAGACCAACGACCGAGTTGGAGCACCCTGGCCCTCTTTCGGCAATGGCTCTTGTTCCACCTCGCACATCTCCCGATCGTGAGTAGCACACCTTACCTCATCGTGCGACTGGCGCAATCCGACGGACGCGGCTACCCGGTGGAGATCTACTTCTTCCTCAAAGTCGAGACCTGGACCGACTACGAAACGGCACAGACAGAGATCTTTGAGACAATCCTCCCCCTGCTCCCTCTGTTCGGTCTCCGACTCTATCAGCTGAGTGCGGAGGTGGAGTGATCAGATGGAGCATTGGATAACAGATAAAAGATAACAGATAGAAAATGGAAGATAGATGTATAAAGGGTGTGGATAGTCTATTCTCGGAGATTACCTCTGTGGATAGTATTATATGGACGTCGATAGATCAACGCATCAGAGTTTTCTTTCCCTTTGAGATCCTTATCCCATCATATTGAGCGGGGACTCTCTGACCGCCGATGTTGTAGGCATCGGTCATAACACACTCCTTCTGCTCAGTCACCCGATGGAGCACCGTAGTGCCATGAATGCGCTTCCAGCGCTCATACCTCGTCAACACCTTCTCCCCCCATGTTCCCACAAACGAATATGTCGTGCGATCATACGTATTGAGCGAAGTCCTCATAGGGACACCGTTGGCATCCACCTGCGGCTCCGCATCATTATAACTATAGGCAAACCTATATGAACAGCCCTCCTCACTCGACTTCGGGCAATAGATGGGCAGTTCTGCCATAGTTGGATCATAAGAATTGCGAGCATTGTCCACATCTCGATAACGATAAGAATTGCCCTGATACTCCACCGTGCGCGTCGAACCATAGCGCTCCAGATAGTCAAACAGCGCTTCATATGTACGCTGCCCCATCTCGCCCCCGATCTGCACAAAGCGCCCCCATAGGCGTTTACCGGGAGCATCCACCAGCCTCTTATCCGGCTCTCCCGATACGTTGACAAAGCTCTCAAGAGCCTTATCCCTGAGGACATGGCTTTCATACCACCTTACCCCGCCCTCCACGGCTCGAACGATCGCCTCCGATGGCTGCTCCAGGCTCATCAGAAAGAGCAGGATCTCCGCACTCTCTGCCCCCGAGTAAGAGGGCATCTCATAATTTCGTGCCACCGCCGGGAGTAACGTCTCCGGGTCATGCTGCGCGCACCACACCGTCAGCGCTCCATCATCGGTGCGGATCTGACACTCCAGAATGCACTGCATCCCCTTGTCGAAACTCTCTTTCGCCTTTTGTCTGGTAGATTCATCCGTAATATTGGCAAAGTCTCCTGAGTTGCTCATCACATCCTGCAACATACGGAGTATATTGACCACCACATTGTCATTAAACGTTATAAAATTCGAATAAGACTTCCCTGAGTTTCCTCCCCGTCTGGGCCAATATTGCGGCCATCCGTTACCGCAGAGGCTCTGAGCCTCCAGCAGGCACTCGAGCCCACGACGGAACGCCTCCAAATAACGAGCATCGGGCACATGGCTATAGACCTTGGCCAGATACCTCATCTCGGTGGTTGTCGCGCCATTATCCAGACACGACAAGTCTCCTTTAGACTGCATGAGATAAGCTTTTTGCTCCTCAGTCAGCACCTCGTGCATCTCCTCATTCTTGGGCCATCCGCCGGAGTTCTTCTGATAGAGCAACACGTTTTCGGCTATCCGCAGAGCCTCCTCGCTGCCATACCACTCCTCCGGCTGACCCAGTGCGAAAGAATTCTTCCATACACTGTCAGCCAGCGCACTCACCGCACCGATGCAGAGCAACAGGGAGAGCAGGCAAAAGATTCTTTTCTTCGACATAAAACGCTACATTAAGTTATAACCCAGAATCCCAGGGTCTTTGCGGGCAAAGTTACTACATTACTCTGACATAACCAATAGCTCCAAGCCCCGGGAGGATAATGAATATTGATGGATAGAAATATTAAAAAAAGATATTTTATCCTAAAAAACTTCCCTCAAATTATACTCTTATTATAAAATATTCCCATATTTGCACAGAATTTATGAATAACATAAAAGTGTCAAGAAACCTGTTCTACATTTTGGGATAAAGGTGATTCTTCTGTGATTATTCGCGCCATATCACGTGTACATCAATTCAGTGCAAACAATACTGGCAACGATTTTGAAGCAACCAAAGACTATTTGAAAAAATGATTTGCATTCAAGGATGGAGATGGCTGCATTCTGAGGTATTGACTTCATATCCTAAAAAAACTGCCTAAAACACATGTGCTAACATAAGAAATTTCCTAAAATCTCATTATTAACACGCTTCAACGAAAAACATCCCTATATCCCCAATTCATGTATGATTGAGAAGAACGCTTTTGATATATTAAACGAATAATAAAGAAATTTGATTTCAATAAAGTTAACAAGAACAGTTATGAAGAGCCTCCCAATACTCATATTTCTATTTATAATAGCATCAGCTTTCTACTCCAGCATGTGCAGCTATCGAAGCGCATCTGACAGAATAGAAACGGATGTAAACAATGCTCTGGAGCTTACATTAGCTGAAATGCGATGTGTTGTGGTCAGTGCAGATACCATCAGTTGTTATCGCAACTATCTGACCATTGCCGAACTAAAAGATACAGCATGTATTGCCATGAGAACTGTTCGCCGAGGTGAAAGGCAAGAGACAGAAATGGTGGCAGAAGCAAACTGCGATTTTATGACCGTCTTCAAGCTATCTGACCAAAGGGCATCAGGTGTGCTCTTGGTTGTAGGAATATTATGGATGATGGGAAGCCTTTGGTATATGAGAAGATTCAAGCCGGAACTACTCGTTGAAGGTTTGAGCTATGGCGGCCTTATCTATACAAACGAAAAGTTCTTGACGTCAAAGGGTGAACAGATTCGTCTCACTCCTATGCAGCACATTCTGCTTGAAATGTTCATGAACTCTGAAAATCATTGTCTTTCAAAACAAGAGATTTGTGACCGTCTTTGGCCTAAGAAACCAGATGCCAGTGACACACTTTACACACTTATCAAACGCGTGAAGCCTATAATTGAAGAGCATAGCAACTTAAAAATCGAGTCGGATAGAGGCAAAAGCTATACATTGAAGCTCAGATAATTAGTGTATTGTCAGAGAAATGTCAGGGAAATGTCAGTTAGAAAAAATGGCGTTTCCCTGATTCGTTTGTAATTTTGCGCCACAAATTATTAAATGTTCACTCAAGACAGAGTGTATGCTTCATAAACAAGCAACAAAATTACAAATATGAAACAAATCATTCACATTCTTATTTTATCCATTTCCTCTTTCCCTGCCTTTGCTCAAAACGAGGAGCAGACTGTTACTCTCGATGAAGTTACAGTAAAAGGAGCAAAGGTTGTCAGTAAGGTTGACGGACAGATGATTTATCCTACCGATGCTCAGAAAGGTGCATCAAACAACGGGTACAGTCTTCTTCAGAAACTCTCTTTGCCCAATCTTCGCATTGACAATGTCACCCACTCCATATCAGCCATTGACAACCGTGGTGGCATACAGATTCGCATCAACGGAATCAATGTAGGTAAGGAAGAGATGCTGGTCCTTAACCCTAAGCTTATCGGTATGGTTGACTTTATAGACAACCCAGGTGTACGATACGGCGAAGACATTGCCTACGTTATAAACATCATCACCAAACGCAATGACACAGGTTATACACTTGGGACTGATGTCACGTCATTATTAACATCATGTCAAGGAGATGGCATGGTGTATGGCAAATGGAACTCTGGCAAGAGTGAATTTTCAGCCTCATATGATTTCAGTGGTAAGAAAACGAAAGGATCAGAGGTGAAAGAAACTACTGATTACACTTTGAACGGGGGCAACATTCGAACCATCGAGCGCAATGATGTGAAAACGCTTCGCAAAAGACTTGCACATGATGTCAAACTCACATATAACTATGCAGACAGTACAGCATACGTTATTCAAGTTTCTTTGAGTGACAATATAAGAAATGAACCTGGTAATTATAGTGTAAAAGATGTTGTTGATGGCGATGTACATCAAACAGCAACATACAGAAATAGCAGCCGTTCCAATTCACCCGTGCTCGACCTATACTTGTTCCGTCAGTTTACACCTCGCCAGTCAATAACAGCAAATGTCGTGGGAACTTACATCAATACGAATACAAGTAACTATTTCGATGAGGGGGCTCCTTACCAGTACAATGTGAAGGGAAGGACCGCCTCTGCTCTTACCGAAGTGATTTATGAGAATCGTTTGAAGCCATTCATGCTATCGGCAGGTTTGAATCATCGCTATAAATATACAAAGAATGATTATATTGGCGATGCGTCTGCTTTGACTGAGATGAACCAGCACAACCTCTATGTTTTTAGTGAAATCAAAGGTACACTTAAGGATTTTCGATATGTGTTAGGATTAGGAACAAGCTACATTAATTATAGTCAAAATAAGCACAACTATAACCTATGGACCTTCCGCTCGACTGCAATGCTTTCCTATAACTTCCTTCATGATATGAATCTTCGCTATAGTTTTGAACTGGAAGATAGAGCATCGCGCATCGCAATGATAAATGATGCAATGATTCAGACAAATAGCATGGAAATGACAGTGGGAAACCCCGATCTAAAGCCAAGTCGCGTTATGGATCAATCATTGCGATTATCGCACAACAACCAGCGATGGAGCACCTACATAGAAGGCTTCTATCGCTATTGCAACAAACCAAATATGGCGTATTATGTACGAACATCAGATGACAAATTCATTTACACTCAGATAAACCAAAAAGAAATAGACCTCTTGCGTTTCTCTGTATATGCCAGTTACTGGATCATGCCCGAGAAACTGCAGGCATCCGTATATGGAGGTATGCAAAGATGTTTCAACTACGGCAATGACTATTCGCATTTCTACACCTCATGGTTCTATGTTGGAAGTGTGACCGCATATCTTGGAAACTTTATCTTGCAAGGATATATCGACAATGGCAATCGTGTTTTAGAGGGTGAGAAAAAAGGATATAATGGTGCTTACTCCACCATTCAGGCTTCATATCAACACAAGGATTGGCAGTTCTCCCTTTCGTGGTCAAATCCATTCGTCAATAAATACAAATCAACCGAAGAAGAAATCCTTAACCGCAATCTTCATAAACTCACTACAGTTTATGACAGAGCCGGCGGTAATCAAGTATCCATTGGTGTATCATGGCGCATGAGTCGAGGTAAGAAATATCAGTCTGCTGACAAGACAATAAACCTTAGAGATACGGACGATGGTATTATGAAATTGTAGCATAATGACACGTCTCGCTTTATCACTCATATCAACACTTATCAACAGAGTCCGCAAAGTGACAAAAACGCTACTCACATTCTCCAAGATAGAAATACGTTGCAAACGAAAGCGGAAAATCGGAAACCACCAAATATTAGATTCGTAAAGTAGATAGGAGCGCTTATTAAAATATTAGGACAGGCAAAAAAACAATAAAAAAGACGCGCAAAAAAATGTACACAATACGCAGTATATTTATACACAATATTGGGGATAATCCGCCTAAATATTGTGTCTAATCCGCCACAATATTGTATTTATTAAATAATTAGTGCTCTTTATGCTTATTTTAAGCACTGTTATTATCTATTTTAAGGGATGAATATAATTATAGATAATACATGGAGCATCGGAAAAAAGCATCCTAACGGCCATGCGGCTATTAGGATGCTTATTATCATGGTGAGGGCACAGCTTCGGCTCCTGCGCAGGGTATTCCCTTTGGACATGAGCGTCGCGTGCTGAAAAAACTTCTAAACCTCTAAACTTTTAAGCCCCAAGAGGGGTCACTTCCCAACAACGAGCGTTTTCCCATCGCCGAGCAAGATGGCTCGATATTGCCGGAGGAGTGCCTTAGCGGCATTGGCAGGGCCCTCTGTCGGGGCAGGACTGCCGTAAAAGATGGCACCAAACTTGGAGGCACACGTCGGACAATGAGCATGAAGAGCATCATAGATGACGATGCGGGAGATGTGGTGTGAGGTCTTATAACAATAGGGGCAAGTGAGATCAAAGGCATAAAACTGTCCCCCCTCCAGACTCTGCACCAAAAGCAGTCCGGCATTGCCGACACGATCCTGCTGCGTGAGCGTCTTACGATCATAGACACGGACATAGCCCCCGGGGGAGTTGAGTTGCGGTTGCTGCACCTGCTGCTGCTGCGCATTGACCATCTCTATGTCACAACTGAAGGAGACCACCGCCGGTTCGGGGACCGGACTGGTGACAAAGTCATCCGTGCAGGAAGTGAGGAAGGGAAAGAGCAAAGAGCAAAGAGCAAAGAGAAGCCAATAACCATAGCGGGCGCAGCCCCAAACCCTCGCAGAGCGCACATGCTCCGCAGAGTTTTCCTTCCGGAAGGTAAACGCAAGCGACTGCGTGCGTTTTTCTGTGAATTCTGTGTGATCTGTGTGAGATAAAAACATATTTCAGTGAGAATGCTGGTTGAAGGGTTGAATAATTAAACTTCTAAACCAAACAAGGGGTTACACCCTTTTGTCGTGGGCTGCGCAGGTATTCCCTTCGGTCATGAGCTGCGCGGGGTGAGCAGGGCGGTGATGGCTTGATCCACGCGCTCGAAGTGGAAACGATCGATCACGTCACGCATGAGTTGCTCGACCTCGGCATGACAAAGGTTGCCGATGCTGCCGGCATGGGTGTGATGGACCTGCTTATCGGGACGGAAGCGACCCGCCTCAATGTCGAGTCCCACTTTCTTATAGGCATCTCTAAAGGGCATCCCCTCTGCTGCAAGACGATTGACCTCCTCGACGGAGAACATGAGGTCGTAGCGCGGATCGTCGAGGATATGCTCATTGACAGTGATGTGCTCCATCATGAGGGTGACCATGCGGAGACAGGATTTCAGTTCGTCAAAGGTGGGGAGGAAGACCTCCTTGATGATCTGCAGGTCGCGGAAATAACCGGACGGCAGATTGCCGGATATGAGCATGATCTGCTCCGGGACGGACTGTATCTTATTACACTTGGCGCGTGTGAGTTCGAAGACATCGGGGTTTTTCTTATGCGGCATGATGCTCGAGCCGGTGGTGAATGCATCGTGCAACTTGATGAATCCGAAGTTTTGTGAGGAGAACATGCAGGCGTCGAATGCAAGTTTGGAGAGGGTGGCAGCGATAGATGCCAAGGCCTGCGAGACGATGCGCTCGGTCTTGCCGCGACCCATCTGGGCATAGACGACGTTATAGACCATCGTGTCAAAGCCAAGCAGGTCGGTGGTGAGCTGGCGGTCGAGGGGGAAGGAAGAGCCGTAGCCGGCTGCAGAGCCCAGGGGGTTACGATTAGAGACCCGATAGGCTGCGAGGAGCACCTGCATGTCATCGACAAGGCTCTCGGCATAGGCGCCAAACCAAAGACCAAAGGAGGAGGGCATCGCCACCTGAAGGTGGGTGTAGCCGGGCATCAGGACATCGGCATAGCGACGGCTCTGCTGCATGAGCATCTCAAAAAGTTGCTGGGTGAGCGTGGCGACTTCGCGCAACTCATGACGCATGAAGAGTTTGAGATCGACAAGGACCTGGTCGTTGCGCGAACGACCGCTATGGATCTTCTTGCCGACATCGCCCAGGCGGCGGGTCAGCAGGAGTTCGACTTCGGAGTGGACATCTTCGATCCCCTCCTCGATCGTAAATCGTCCGGCTTGTGCATCAGCATAGATCTGACGCATCTCTGTCAGGAGGGACTGCAACTCCTCTGCTGTGAGCAAGCCGATGCGCTCCAACATGGTGGTGTGGGCCATGGAGCCCAATATGTCAAAGGGGGCAAGATAGAGATCCATCTCACGGTCTCTGCCGATGGTGAAGGTCTCTATGTCGCGATCCACTTTTACTGATTTCTCCCAAAGTTTCATCTTGTGAGTGATAATTTTTTAATATGGTATGCGGGTCAATGCCTCTGCGATCTGCTCAATTTCCTCCTCGAGTTTACTGCCAATCATGGGCTTGAGATAGAACGGGATGTCGGCATGGAGGGTGAGTTTCATTTTAGTCTCATAGGGGCCGACGCCGATGAGCTGTATCCAGAAATTGAACTCGATCGGGGAGTTATCCGATCCGAACTTGATGGTCTTCTCCGGCTCACGATCGACGATACGAATGGTGACAGGCATGCCCATCGCATTGAATGAGACCGAATCGGAGTCGCTCCGGAAATCAGAGACCTTGCCGCCCAACTTGGCTCGCAGCTCCTCTTTCTTGTCGGCAGGGATCATCTCCTTCATGGTCTGCAGGTGGCTCAAATCTGAAAAGCGAGCATAGATGGCAGACTGCGCGGCATGGATCGTTTTAATGCTACTTTCTACTTTTTTCATGTTTTCTTTGTTTTAGTGGTTATCTCCATCTCTCACAACAGAGAGAGATGGAGAGAAATAAGAAAAGCAGTGTGCCTGAATCCTGAATCGGGACACACTGCCATTAGGGTATGTGACATCGCGCCTATGGTGCAAGGCACTAAGATCGAGGATACTTATTTCTTAGGAGACCAAGCGGCGGGGTTTTTACGCCACTCCATCAGGATGTCCATATCCTCAGGACGGATGTACTCCGTGGCTACAGCCTCCTCAAGCACCTCTTCGTAGTTGCTGAGGGTATGGAGTGTAACTCCGGCTTTCTCGAATGCCTCTGTGGCCTGCGGGAAGAGGTAGGTGAAGATGGCTACCATGCCCACGACGTCGCACTGCTGTGTACGGATGGCCTCAACAGCCTTGAGACTGCTTGCTCCGGTCGAGATTAGGTCCTCTACTACCACTACTCGGCTGCCCGGCTTCAAGTCGCCCTCGATGAGGTTTTCCAATCCGTGATCTTTGGGTGACGAACGAACATAGACAAACGGTACGCCTAAAGCATCGGCAACAAGGGCACCCTGTGCGATGGCTCCGGTGGCAACACCGGCCACAGCATCGATCTTGCCAAAGTTTTGCATGATAGTGGTGCAGATGCCGGTCTTGATGATGGTCCGGATGTCAGGATAAGACAAGGTCTTACGATTGTCACAATAAATCGGGGACTTCCAGCCGGATGCCCAAGTGAAAGGATTGTTAGGCTGAAGTTTGACAGCCTTGATGGACAAGAGCTTTTCAGCTACGAGACGAGCAAGAGTTTTCATCGCTATAATCTTTTCAGTTAATATAAGTTACAAATTATTATCGCAGGTTCATCCCGTGCTGCCCTTTGAGGAGATAACGAGATGCACCGCGAAGATAAGAAAAAAATAGATTTCTCCTACTTTTTAACTGCAAAAAAGCAAGTTTTATGGCAATTTATCAACTTGAAAGGCCCAATGTCAGAAAACTGATGCTTACACTTTGCACTTGAAGTAATGCTCGTGCACAAACACTCAAGGTCGCACCGCTGGTCATAACGTCATCGACAAGCAGAATATGCCTCCCTCTCAATCGGTCAGGGCAAGTGACTCTGATGCACTCTCCAAAGATCTCCAGGCGTTCGGTGTAATTGCGCCCCACCTGTGAGCCGATCTCCCCGACACGCTCCAGGGCGGTGAGGTCATAGTCGATGTGCCAATAGGCAGACAATGCCCGGACAATCTCTGCACTCTGGTTATAGCCGCGCTGTCGCTGCCGATGCCGACTGATCGGGACCGGGATGATGAGGTCGATGCCTTGCTGCCATCCAGCATGAGCCAATTCGGCAGCAAACTGGGTGGCAAGATGATAGTTCACCCACGGTTTATGGTTGTATTTCGCCTCATGCAGCAAATGGGCAAAGTTACTCTCCTTGGCATAGTAACAGAATGAAGCCCCACGGAGAAAAGGGAAATGCCCGGTGACACGCATCGCTGCGGGGTTGTCAGGCTTCAGAGAGGAGATACGAGGAAGTGCCAACAGGCATGAGAGGCACAATGTATCCTCGCCATCGGCTAACTCCCGGTGGCATAGCTGACAAGTGCGAGGCATCAAGGTGTCCAGCACACTACGCAAGAGGAGCAGTAACCGAGGAATGTTCATGATAGTCGATCTGGAAATTAGTCAGAGACAGGTCACTCCATGCTGTGTCAGTCAGACGATCCGTCGGCAGGGAAATCTGCGTCGAAGAAGGCATCGTCCGATAGTCCCTCATCAGAGATGGAGAGAAGGGCTAAGGCGTGGGAGATGAAGGAGGACTCAAAACCACGCTGAAGCGCGAAACGATAGAGCCTGGCGCGATCCTTAAAAGAGAGTGGGAGCGAGAGCGATTTCAGTTTGACACGGAGCAGGGAGAGGAGTATGTCCTGATAGGTCTCTTCGTCTATCACCTCGTCCATGTGTCGCCTGATCTCTCCCTCAGAGATCTTCTTCAGACGCAGTGCCGCAAGGATCTTGACACGGCCCCAATGCTCATAGAGCAGCTTGTCATGGATGAAGGCGCGGATGTATCGGCTCTCACTCAGGAAGTGCTCCTCTTTGAGCCTGCTGATGATCTGCTCGATGTCCCGAGATGAGAGTTCCCACCGGCGCAGTTTAGTGCGAATATCAGCTTCGCACTGCTCTCTTACCGAGCAATGCGAAGCGACTTTATTATATGCCTCTTCAGGCGAGAGGGGTCTCATGATAAACGGATGTCCACCACCTTATTGTTTTACCTCGGGAAGCTCTTTCCACTCCTCACGGACATAGTCCTTAGTAGCATCCATAACGATAAGGACGCGATCGTAACCGGGACCGTAGGCCGCATCGACTACAAACTCAACGTCTGCGCCATTATCATACTCTCCCAGATAAGAGAGTGTGCCATCGGTCGGGAAATACCACCAGCATTTCTTTTTAGCTCCGCTGATGGTGGTCAAGTCCAAACGCATCGGACGACCGGTGGCATTGTAGGCCAAGATATAGTCTTTGCCTCGTGTGGCCACAACTCGATCATAACGCTCTCCCTGTACACCTTTGACCACCTCCTGTGCCGGCAAACGATCAAAATAGGGGAAAGTAAGCATCAGATTTTTGACATATTTCATCTGGTTGAAGCCGGGGTCTTTCAATGCATCATACCATGCCTTTTCAGGACCAAACGAACCGGACATGCCCGGGCGGTGGAACTGCATGATAGAGTTATGACCATAGGCATGGCCGCATGATCCGGCAAAGACGGACCAATAAGCATAACGACGGCAGTCTGCAGCATTCCAGCGAGGCTGGGTGATGTCATGCAACCCCTGCGGGATGTCCTCATAAATCGGCTCAGCATCCAATACAGGTTTCAAGGGTTCAGTAGCCAAACTCTTATCTACATAACGCCAGTTATCTTCCTCAGTGTTATCATCGATCGTGTAGTCTCCGTCTCCATTGCGCTGACCATAACGACGGTGTCCGCTCTGGAACATGTTGAAGTCCAACCACTCACGATCGTTGAAGAACATCGTAGAGGTCGTGCGTCCTCGCGGATGATAGGTCATGATGCAGTCCGGGTCATACTTACTGATTGCCTCTGCCAAAGCATCCCATTCTGCGGTCTTTACGTCTCCACGGATGTCTCCTCCAATGATCCAGATGATGTTAGGAGAATCTTTATAACGCTCTGCCAAAAACTTACCATAAGCCTTTGCTTCATCGACTGTCATCAAGCCATCCTTAACCAAGTTTCCCCAAACACAAACCATGCCGATGTAGATGCCGTTGCGCTCGGCTGTCTCTATGATATAATCCATGTGATCCCAATATCCATAGACACCCGGCTGGTCGATCTTCTTGAAGTCGTAGCCATAAGGGTGAGAAAGCTGACCATAACAATTGATTGCCGGAACATCATCGACCGTCTGCACCTGTACGACATTATAACCTGCCTTACGACAGTGAGACAAATAATAAGAGACCTCTGCACGATTGAGCCGCTCAGGCATCAGCCATCCGGTCTCTCCCATGTAGAAGAATGGTGTCCCATCTTCATGCTGGAGATAACGTTGATTTTCAGAGACAATCAGTCGGCCATGCGACCACGGTTTATAGATAGATTTCGCCAGTAGAGGCATGACTGCCGTCATGAGCACCAATAGGAAAGAAACAAGTCGCTTTTTCATAAATGTATATTATTATATGATTAGTTTTAACGTGGATGGATAAAAGTAAAATTGATTACTTGCCGATCAAGACATAAGTTTTGCCCGCCTCAGTCCGCAAGTCATAGCTATATGACTTAGGAAGCTCGACTTTATTTAAGACAGCCTTAGGACTGATGATCGGTTTAACCACCATCTCTGAGATGGGGAAAAGCGGATTGGGATTCTCCCCTTTGGCTCTTTTAAGCCCCTTGCCGGAGAGCGGAGTGGCTGTACGCAATCTGCAATTGCCTCCGATGCGGGAAGTTATGGCAAGACGGGTAACACGCCCCTTCTCCCACTTCATATCAAGCACGAAACCTCCACGAGCAACCAAACCTCGGATTTCTCCCTGTTGCCAATAATCGGGTAAGGCAGG
Source organism: Bacteroidales bacterium (assembly GCA_045576355.1). GTDB lineage: Bacteria > Bacteroidota > Bacteroidia > Bacteroidales > UBA3663 > Liminaster. The sequence goes on along the minus strand of JAZNGG010000044.1, from coordinate 20,162 downwards.
CAACAGCTGGATGTCTCCATCATGGCTCTGCATCAACATCTCTGCGATGCCGGCAGTACATCCAAAGTTACCGTCAATCTGGAACGGGGGATGCGCATCAAAAAGGTTAGGATAGGTGCCACCTCCCATCTTTTTCTCCATGCCTTGACGTGTCATCTGAAGTTGGTTTTCAATAAGTTTATAAGCATGATTGCCATCCAGAAGTCTCGCCCAGAAGCAGACACGCCAGCCCATCGCCCAACCGGTGGAGATGTCTCCACGATGGATCAAAGAGGTACGGGCAGCATCAAACAACTCGGGTGTTCTCCGCGGAGAAATCTGAGCACTCGGGAAGAGGGCATACAGATGAGAGATGTGACGATGTTTATCCTCTGGATCATCCCAATCATACATCCACTCCTGCAATTGGCCCCAGCTGCCGACCTGATGAGGCACCAAGCGATGAAGCTTCTGTTGCAGGGTAACTGTCCATGCGGCATCCTCTCCCAAAATCTCTGCAGCAGCGATAACATTGCTCCAAAGATCATGCACTAACTGATTGTCCATGGCACATCCGGCTGCTGTCGTTGCATTATTGCCCTTAGGAGTATTCTCAGGAGAGTTGCTCGGACAAACTACAAGATACCCATGCTTGGGCTCTACGATCATCGTCTCATCAAAGAACTCTGCAGCACCTTTCATGATGGGATAGGCTTTACGGAGAAATTCCTTATCTCCCGTGTACAGATAATGCTGCCAAAGATGCTGTGTCAGCCAAGCACCACCACTCATCCACATGCCGGAAGGAGCATTGTCAATGGCTCCGGTCACGCGCCAAATGTCTGTGTTGTGATGAAGCACCCAGCCCTTCTTAGCGCCATACATAATTTCGGCACTCTCTCGTCCGGTCTCACTCACCTCGCGGATCAATCTGAAGAGAGGATCGTTTAGCTCTGTCAGATTGGTCACTTCTGAAGGCCAATAGTTCATTTCGGCATTGATATTGACCGTGTACTTGGAGTCCCATGAAGGGAAAAGCTTATCACACCAGATGCCCTGAAGATTAGCGGGCTGTCCACCGGGCTGAGAAGACGAGATGAGCAGGTAACGACCAAAGCGGAAGTATGTGGCAACAAGGTGACCATCATGCGTCTCACGGAAGTCAATCAAGCGCTGCTCTAATGTTTTATCCTTATAGAGATTTTCGCCCAGACTGAACGTACATCTGTCTGCATAGCTCTTATAATGATCAACATGACTCTTCAATGCCTTGTCATAAGGGACACGAATAGCATCGGTCAAATACTTCTTACTGCGAGCCTCCTCATCGGCACTGATGTCTTTATAATTGACAAAATTGGTAGCAATAGAGATGTAAAGTATAACCTCATCGGCAGCATTGACAGACAAGATACCATCACGGCTCTGTTTTTTTCCGCCCTGCAACATAGCCCCTACTCGACCCTGAAACTCTACTTTGCCTTTGAGTCTTTCGTGCGTAGAAGAGATGCCATTGAGAATAATCTCATCTCCGTCTGAGGCGATGACCACATCCTGGTGAGGAGAGGTCATCTGAGCCACAAAAGTGATGCTCGCCGGCTTATCGGCAGTGATGCGCATCACAACCACGTTATCTGTAAATGAAGCAAATGTCTCTCGCTGATAATTAACCCCACCCACGTTATAGCGCACGATGGTTTTGGCACTATCCAGGCTCAACTCTCTGTAGTAGTTACTATAGTCACTATGCCCAGGGAAGGAGAGACGAAGATCGCCAAAGGTCTGATAGGGCATACCCTGATTGGTGTGAGACTTGACATGAGCCGTACACATATCCTGTGCTTTCAGATACTCTCCGGTAAATACCAACTGACGAATCTTTTCCAGATACTCCTTAGCCTCCGGATTGGCATTGTTATTGGGACGGCCCGCCCAAAGAGTCTCCTCATTGAGCTGAATCTGCTCTGCTGCCGGATTGCCATAAACCATGGCTCCCAAACGGCCGTTACCTAATGGCAATGCCTCTGTCCAAACTTGTGCCGGACGATCATACCACATCACGTAGTCTTGTGCCGACATAGAAAACATCGCTCCTAAAACGGTGGCTGTTGTCAACAATAATTTTTTCATAATACTTAATGGGTTTTATTTACATTGTTTTATTTCTACTATTTATAATCAGAAGGATAGATATATAACGACGGCTATTAAGTGATCAGTAAAAAAGGTTTCACTTTGCTATCTTCGCCTGGACACTTATCCTCTCAAGGAAGGAGGCAATACTTCTCGACGACACGAGCCACGCCATCCTCTTCGTTACTCGTTGTAATATAGTCTGCAGCAGCCTTTACCTCCTCTTTGGCATTGGACATAGCCACTCCAAGACCGGCATACTTGATCATCGATAGATCGTTATAGCCATCTCCACAAGCAATCATCTCCTCTCTGCTCAAACCAAGATGTTGCAATAAGACAGAAAGACACTGAGCCTTATCGATCCCCTTAGGAACGAGTTCCAAAAAGAATGCCTCAGAACGATATACTCCATATCTATCTCGAAGTTTCTCAAACATCTCTGCTTCCAATAGTACAAGCTTTTCCGGATCTCCAACAATCAAACATTTAGGGACGACATGGTGAATCGCCTCCAAAAAATGGGGCACCTTACGACAACGCATCTTATTCAGAAAACATTCGTACTCGACATAGCGATTGTCCGGATTTTCACAGATGACATCATCCCCATCATAGCTCAATATCTCAAATCCGCCCTGTTTGGCACATTGATAAAAGTAAGGCAAAATCTCCAGGTCAAGCATATTCTCATAGATCACTTGCCGGTCAGACCACCGGATGATCTGCCCACCATTATAGGCTAAGACATATCCATCATGCTCTGATAATCGGAGTTGGTCAGCCAATGGGGCTATGCCATAGACCGGACGTCCCGAAGCCAGGACAATCTTAATTCCTTGTTGCTGTGCAGCCATGAGAACTCGCTCGGTGGTAGTGGATATCTCTTTCTGATTATTGGTCAGCGTCCCATCCAAATCAAGTACCAATATCCTATATTGCTGTTGACTGTCTTTCATGTTTACTATATTATTATAATGTATCTAATATATCTATTTGTAGCACTTAAGGCTTATTGGCATAACCCTAATCAAATTGCACTTTCTGTGTCTTATTGACAAATTCTGAATCTGATCGAGAAAAGACCCTCTGAAATAATCAATCGTCGATTTGTTCGACTAAAACATTCTCCTCAGAAGTATCCTCTTCGGCTGTTGTCTCTTGCATTATCTCCCGACCATTGATTTTACACTTCATACCCCGGCTTTCGAGCAACTCGACAAGATCTTTGGTCACTGCAACTCTCTTATTACGAGAGTATAATTTAAGATGAGACATCTTAGCCGGACTCTCAACTTCAAATAGTAAAGAGGTCTTTGCTTCAGGTTTGTCAACCTTAAACTCTGTCTCTAACATCTGCAAATCTGCCAAAGAGAGACGATCATAGTCTATTCCTATCGTAAAATCTTCGATCAAGGAGTCCGCTACTTCATTGAGCTGATCAATCTTGACGATCTTAAACTCCATATCAAACACATTTTTCACCTCTTTGACATATCGCTTGGGCTGATATTTGGCATGAATCAAAAGATACATTCCCTCCTTGCCATAATTACGCCACGATGTAAAGTCACTGCCCCAGAACGGGAACTCATGGCTTCCGGTATAGTCCTCTAATTTTAGGATTCCATAAGCATTTCCTGAACGGGAAGATGTTCCCTCTCTCCATCCGGTCACCAAGCCTCCGCAAAGGATCTCTCGAGACTGTATCTGCCGTATATATTCTGTCTCTTCAGGTGAGAGTTGATCTAATTTAGCTATAGCCTCTTCCTTGCTTCGAGGATTGGGGATCCGCTCTAACTCTGCCATGGTAGTATTACAAGCATACTTAAGTTGCAGATAGTAATCGTCAAGAGGGTGTGCTGAGAGATAGATCCCGACAAACTCCTTTTCTTTATTGAGGCGGGCCAATGTGCTCATTGGCTCACATGCGGGAATTGCCGGACGATTTAACGCCATCGTCTCCTCAGGCAAATCGCCAAAGAGCGAAATTTCGTTCATCTCTTTATCGAGTTTGAAACGCTGACCATAACGCATCAGCATGTCGAGGAAAGAGTTTCCATTGCCCTCCTCGCTGACCAATTGTTCTCTGCTAATTTTTTCAAATGAATCAAATACTCCGGCATAAGCAAGGGCCTCGATGCTCTTCTTATTAACCTCCGAAAGATTAACTCGCTCTACGAAATCAAAGATATCTTTATAAGGGCCATGTTCCTCTCGTTCATTTATAATGGCATCAGCAACTCCCTCACCAACACTCTTGATACCAGCTAAACCATAACGGACAGCTCCTTCTGCATCCACAGAGTATCTCTTTCGGCTCAGATTGACATCCGGACCTTTAACTTTCAAGCCCATTGACTTACACTCATCCATATATTTGGCGAGTTCGCTGATATTATTGAGGTTACGACTTAAGACAGCAGCCATATATTCAGCCCCGTGGTGAGCCTTAAGATAAGCGGTCTGATAAGCAACCCAAGAATAACAGGTGGCATGACTCTTATTAAAAGCATAGGAAGCAAACTTCTCCCAGTCTCCCCAAATCTTCTCCAGCACTTTCGGGTCATGACCATTAGCAGCCCCTTGATTGATAAATTGGGGTTTCATCTGATCCAGTTTGTCGCGAAGTTTCTTACCCATCGCCTTACGCAGAGCATCACTCTCTCCACGGGTAAAATTAGCCAATTGTCGAGACAAAAGCATGACCTGCTCCTGATATACCGTAATGCCGTATGTGTCCTTAAGATATTTCTCCATACACGGGATATCATATTCTATCGGCTTACGTCCCAACTTTCGATCAATAAAGTCCGGAATATAATCCATCGGACCGGGACGATATAAGGCATTCATCGCAATCAAATCCTCGAAAACAGAGGGCTGCAACTCTCGCAGATATTTCTGCATACCGGGAGATTCAAACTGAAACGTCCCGACAGTGCGTCCGGCACAATAAAGTTTATAAGTTTCAGGGTCATCGATCGGGATATTGTCAATATCAATCTCTATCCCTTTAGAGTGTCGGATATTATCTAATGCTTCATTGATGATGCTGAGCGTCTTCAACCCCAGGAAGTCCATTTTAATAAGACCAGTGCTCTCGATGACAGATCCTTCATATTGTGTCACCAGCACTTTGGCGCCGGTGGACTTCTCCGTTGCGACAGAGACAGGGACAACATCCGTAATGGGGTCACGTCCGATGATGACACCACAAGCATGCACACCGGTTCCTCTCACATTACCCTCCAGCATCTGTGCGTATTTCATCACATTACGCACCTTGATATCATTGCTTTCGCATGCCTCCTGGAGTTCGGGGATGGCGGCTATACAGTTTTTAAGATTGATCTTAGGCGACTTGCCATTAACTTCCGGGAGGCGATCCGGGATCATTGCGGTAAGTTTATTAGACTCCGGGATGGAGAGTTTTTGCACACGGGCAACATCCTTAAGAGCCATCTTGGTTGCCATCGTGCCGTAAGTAATGATATGAGCAACTTTATCCGCTCCATATTTCTGTTGCACCCAATCGAGGACACGTCCTCGACCATCATCATCAAAGTCTGTATCAATATCAGGCAGAGAGATACGATCCGGATTTAAGAAACGCTCGAAAAGCAGATCATACTTGATCGGATCTATCTTAGTTATACCGAGACAATATGCCACGACCGAGCCAGCTGCAGATCCTCGACCCGGACCCACGCTTACTCCAAGTTCCTCTCGCGAAGCTCGTATAAAGTCTTGCACAATCAAGAAGTAACCCGGGAAACCCATCGTCTTCATGATGTGTAACTCAAAACGGATACGCTCCTCTACTTCCTCGCTCAAAGGGTAATCATAAAGTTTTTTCGCTCCGTCCAAAGTCAATTTACGCAGGTAGTCTGCCTCCAACTTCAGACGATAGAGTTTGTTGATTCCTCCCAGTTTCTTAACCTTATCCTGTGCTGCTTCTTCGCTGAGAACGACTTTACCATTTTCATCTCTGGTAAACTCGTCAAAGAGATCTTGCTCAGAAAACTGCTGACGATATCCCTCCTCTGTGCCAAATTCTTCCGGTATTTGGTAGTTGGGCATAATAGGAGGATTCTCGATATCATATAGTTCGACTTTATCGACCACCTCAACCGTATTTCTCAAGGCATCCGGCACATCTGAAAATATCTCATTCATCTCTGCCGTTGTCTTAAACCACTCTTGTTTAGTATAACGCATACGGTTTGGATCATTAAGATCTTTACCGGTATTGAGGCAGATCAAGTGGTCGTGTGCCTCGGCATTCTCCTCATTGACAAAATGGACATCGTTAGAACAAATCAACTTCACGTCATGACGGCGGGCCAATTCGATCAATGTCGGATTGACCTGTTGCTGCACTTCGTATGTCGAACGCTCAGCATTAGGATCGAGCGTCTTATGTCGCTGAATCTCTACATAATAGTCATCGCCAAACACCTCTTTATGCCATAGTAAAGTCTTCTCTGCTGCCTCGACATCACCTGCCTGGACTTTCTTGGCCAACTCACCTCCCAAACAAGCCGAACAGCATATCAGACCCTCATGGTATTGTTTCAACACCTCATGATCGATACGAGGACGATAATAATACCCATCTACCCAACCGATGGAGACCAACTTGATCAAGTTTTGATATCCTTTTTTGTTTTTGGCCAGCAATATCAAGTGCCATCCACTTTGATCTACTTTAGGATCAGAATGCATGTGCAATCCTCTGCGGGCTACATAAACTTCACATCCGATCACAGGTTTTATGATCGGTTTGCCCTCAGACTTAAGTGCTTTATTTTTTTTCTTGACAACATCAAAAAACTCCTTAATGCCAAACATATTGCCATGATCGGTCACAGCCAATCCGGGCATCCCATCGACAACTGCCTTATCGACAATTTTTGCAATAGCACATTGTCCATCCAGGATAGAGTATTGTGTATGTACATGAAGATGTGCAAATGGTTCCATGAATATAATATATCAGGTTAATTGGGCCGTAATCAAATTTTGCGACAAAGATAATCGATAATACTGAAATTACAAAGTTCGTAGAGATCTTTTGAGGAGAAAACTCCCGGTTATAATAATCAGAAATACTTTTTAATGATAGCTTTTCGTGGTTCATTTCCTCTTTGCTCATGGTTACTCCCTTTGCTCGTGACTTCGCCTTGCGATGGCAAGGGACTTCGTCCGCGATGGCTGATGGCTTTTCTCCTTTCTCATTGCTCATTTCTACCCTCCCCAAAGGGCTATCCGAACGAAAAGGAATTTTTAAGATTCCCTGATGAAACATTTTTGATAACCTTTCCGCAAATTTTGCATAACATTCCTGCAAATTTTCAATGAAAAACCTCCCCTTTTTGGTCATGTCAAAAAAAACGCTTACCTTTGCCGCACATAAAATAATTTTTAAGAGCTTAGATAAGCTATATACGACAATAGAGTCCTCACCTCCTGCCTGACTTACTCGACAGGAAGCGAAATGACAAGCAGGAAACTTTTTGCTCCGGCAGAAAGGGGCCTGATGGAGATAAGGACAAATAGTATATGGCTTTTTTTGTCTCCTTTTCTTTTGCCCATTGAGCGGCAAGTAAGGCAAAAAGTAGTAAAAAGAGATATTCACCAGACTGTCATCAGTCAAACATCGACAGATATTATGCCAACAAATTCCATTACCCGCAGAGAAGTCTCGCAGATCATCGAGCGATGCGCACCACTGAGTCTCCAAGAAGAGTATGACAATTGTGGTCTGCAAGTGGGAGATCTATCGCTGCCGGTAAAGCGTATCCTTCTAACGCTGGACGTGACCGAAGAGACCATATATGAAGCCAAGCAGCAAGGGGCAGAAATGATCGTCAGCCATCATCCTTTACTCTTCAGAGGACTGAAACGAATCTCTCCACAGGACTATATCAGTCGCACTGTAATCGCTGCGATTAAGAATGACATCACCATTTATGCGGCTCATACCAATTTGGACAACGCTCCAGAGGGGGTCAACAAGAAACTGGCAGATATTTTAGGGCTGACAGCACTCTCTCCTCTCGCACCCCTACCCTCCAGCCGCACAGCCGGTCTTCCTGCAGAAATGGCTCAAGAAGCCTCTTCCGGCATCATTGGCGAACTGCCACAAGAGATGAGCGAAAAAGATTTCATCACATTTGTAAAAGAGCGTCTTCACACCCCATGCATCAAGTTTAACCATACCGAACGCAACATCCGCAGGGTGGCTCTGTGTGGTGGTGCCGGAAGCAGTCTGATAGGGTGTGCCATCTCCAAAGGGGCAGATGCATTCCTGACCGGAGAGATCGGATATCATCTTTATTTCGGACATCCGGAAATCCTTCTACTTGAAGCAGGGCATTATGAGACAGAGCAATACACGACACAACTACTGAAAGAAATCATAACCCGCGAACTGCCACAGATAGAGTGTCTGATCTCCGAAAAGAGCAAAAACCCAATCAACGTCTGTTAAAGCGACCTCTATAAACAGAGCATACGAGGCAACATCGATGGACAATTAACGTCAACGGCAAACCCGCAACTACAACGATCAAAACAATAAAACAATTTAAATATTAACACTTAACATTATTTACAGTCATGGCAAAAGCTGAAAAAGAACTTACCGTTCCTGAAAAATTGGCTAACCTTTACAAGTTACAAATCTTGGTTAGTGAAATCGACCGCATCAAAACCCTCCGAGGAGAGCTTCCCTTGGAAGTAGAGGATCTTGAAGACGAAGTAAGTCGCCTTAACACTCGCATCAATGGCTATCGCGAGGAGATCGCTAACCAGGAGAAAAGGATTGCAGACAAACAGCAAGACATCACTGAAGCCGAAAACCTTATCGCTCGCTATACATCTCAGCAAGATGATGTGAAAAACAATAAGGAATACGAATTCCTCTCTAAAGAGATCGAATATCAAAGTTTGGAGATCGAATTGAGCAAAAAGCGCATCAACGAAGCTATTGCTGCGATCGATGAGTTGAAAGGCAAAGAAGCCATCGCTCTCAAAGAACTGGAAGAGCGTTCTGCTGACCTCGATGTTAAGAAGGGTGAACTCGATGAGATCATCGCTGAGACTCGTTCTGAAGAAGAGACCCTTCGTGAGAAAGCTAAAAAGATCGAAAACTCTATCGAAGCTCGTCTTTTGTCCTCTTTCAAGCGCATCCGTAAAAACACACACAATGGTTTGGCCATCGTTCCGATCGAAAGAGACTCTTGCGGAGGCTGCTTCAACCGGATCGTTCCCCAGCGTCAAATCGACGTTCGTGGTCGCAAAAAGATCATCGTCTGCGAATTCTGCGGTCGTATCTTGATCGATGCTGAGTTGGCAGAAGAAAACGAAATGCGTCGTCGTCGTAAGTCATCTATCTCAGGTCTCTGATAAAAATTATTAGACATGCCCAGACCCAACTCTACCGGTCCCCGTTACAACCGACAGGTCATCCAAACGCCGAGCACCATCGGAAAAATACAACCTCAGGCATTAGAGATCGAGGAGGCAATCCTCGGTGCATTGATGCTTGAGAAAGATGCCTATTCGGTCATCAGTGACATCCTCAAACCGGAGACATTCTATGACTATAAACATCAACTCATCTTTACTGCCATCCAGGAGTTGGCGATAAAGCAAGAACCCATCGACTTGCTGACGGTGACCAATCGGCTGTCGGTCAATGGGGTACTGGAAGATGTCGGTGGGGCATACACGTTGGCGACATTGACAGCCAAAGTCGGTTCGGCAGCCCACATAGAGTATCATGCCAAAATCATCGCTCAGAAATACATGGCACGTCAGTTGATCAAATTTTCCAGCGAGATCGAAGCCATGGCATTTGATGAGACGACCGACATCGAAGAGTTGATGCAAAAGGCTGAAGGAGAACTATTTCAGCTCTCACAGCGCAACATTAAGCAAGACTTTACCCAGATCGACCCCATCATCTCCGAAGTAATCAACAAGATGGAGCAGGCTGCCAATAGGCAAGAGGGTCTCTCCGGTCTCCCAACAGGATTCCACAAGCTGGACAATATGACCTCCGGATGGCAAAACTCCGACCTCATCATCATCGCAGCTCGTCCTGCCATGGGTAAAACCGCTTTTGCACTCAGTATGTGTAAAAACATGGCGGTCAATTATCACATCCCTGTTGCTATCTTCTCTCTCGAAATGAGCAACCTGCAGCTGACCAATCGTCTGGTACAAAACGAATGTGAAATCTCCGGAGAGAAAATCAAAAGCGGCAGGCTCACTAAGGAGGAGTGGGGACAACTCTTTTCCGGCACTACCCGCCTTAAAGGGGCTCCTATCTATGTCGATGACACCCCGTCGCTCTCTGTGTTCGAATTTCGCACCAAAGCCCGCCGTCTTGTCAAGGAGCATGGTGTAAAAATCATCATGATCGACTATTTGCAGCTGATGAACGCCAGCGGCATGCAGTTTGGCAGCCGCGAGCAGGAAGTCTCCACGATCTCCCGCTCGCTCAAAGGTCTTGCCAAGGAACTCAACATCCCCATCATCGCACTCTCACAGCTCAACCGTGGTGTCGAAGCTCGACAGGGAGAAGGCAAAAAGCCCCAACTCTCAGACCTTCGTGAGTCGGGAGCCATCGAGCAGGATGCCGACATGGTGTGCTTCATCCATCGTCCAGAGTATTATAAGATCTACGAAGACGAAAAAGGCAACGACCTGAGAGGATTGGCAGAGATCATCATTGCCAAGCATCGTAGTGGTGCCGTAGGCGATGTGCGTCTGAAATTCCGAGGAGAATTTGTCCGCTTCCAAAACATCGACGATGATCTGAACGCCAACATACCGACAAGTGCTGCTCAGGTTCTTCCCTCGCGGATGAACGAGGCCTACCCGGTGACCGATCCGCTTAGCGCTACAGATCAGACCGCACAACTACTCGCACAAAGACGAGATGAAGACATCCCCTATTGAGACACTTGCACACACACATTTCACACCCTTATGGTCCTAAACGAACAGACACGCGCAGTCCTATGAGAAATAACATCACATACCACATTGTCCTCCTCATCCTGTTCACCCTGGGTCTAAGTGCTCAAGGCCAGGAAATCGCCCCTCCGGACTATGGAGAGATCAAGCTTGCTGTCTTTGAGAGCAAGAGCGAAAATCATTACCCCAAACTGCTTAAGAGATACTGCGACAACGACTCGACACTCACCTTGCAGCAGATGCGTTATCTATATTATGGCTATACTCTGCAGGAAGATTTTATCCCCTATCAGCAGACTGACCATGGGCTCTATGAGACAAGGCAAAAATTGACCCGTAAAAACATAGATACACAGACGTGCCATGTCGCTATAGAGCAGGCACAAAAAGTCTTGGACAACAATCCTTTTGACATCCCTGCCATCAGCACAATAGCGATCGGCTACTTACAACTGGGTGACACGATCCACTACACTCTCTGGAACAACAGACTGCAAGGCATCTTTGATGCCATCCTCTCCACAGGAGACGGAGAGACACCCGAAACCGCCTTTCATGTCATCAACATCGAGCACGAATATGAGATCATCAACCGACTCGGACAGACCATCGTCAGCGACTCTACCTGCTCTGATGAGATCGAATATCTGAAGATCCAGCAGATTGCTCCCATCGAAACAGAGAGTCAGGACCAGTCCGGCAACAAGGCAAGTGATCAAGTCGATGGATACTATTTCAACTTTGGCGCATGCCTGAAAACATATATGAAAAAATATCACCCATAACAAACATCAAAATTTTTTTACTATGGCACTTACAATCACAGATCAAAACGTAAACGAAATCCTCTCCAGTGACAAACTTGTAGTCATCGACTTTTGGGCCTCCTGGTGTGGACCATGCCAACGTCTCGCCCCCATCGTGGACGAACTGGCAACAGAGTATGAAGGTAAAGCCATCATCGGTAAATATAACGTCGATGAAGGCGAAGACTTAGTCGCCGAACACGGTATCCGCAACATCCCTGTGCTCCTTTTCATCAAGGACGGCAAGCCCGTGCACAAAATGGTCGGCGCTGCTACTAAGGCACAAGTTCAGGAAAACATCGAGAAATTCCTTTAAGCCATCGGATTAGTTGAGGGGTTAAGGGGTTGAAAAAATAAACTACTAAACCTCTAAACTACTAAACCTGACAAGAGCCAAATGTAAGCCAAAGTTTGCAACAATTAGCAATTTGGCAACCCATTACACAACCAAGCCCGACGAAAAACGCAAAAACTTGTCGTGAGCTATCATTTTACTTATCTTTGTCCTTACATATATTATAGACAGAGAACTCGGAATTTAAGATTATAAACCATTAAAATTCATTAGAAACAATGCAAATCCAAGATTTCAATTTCAAAGGTTTGAAGACATTCGTTCGCGTGGACTTTAACGTTCCGGTGGACGAGAACTTCAACATCACCGACGACACCCGCATTCAGGCTGCCCTCCCCACACTCCAGAAAGTACTTGCTGATGGTGGCCGCCTTATTATCGCTTCACACATGGGTCGTCCGAAACAAAACCCTGATCCGAAATATTCCCTCCATCACATCTTGGCACACGTCTCTAAGTGTCTCGGCACAGAGGTAAAATTTGCCGAAGACTGCGCTAAGGCTGCCGATGCCATTGCTGCACTTCAAGACGGAGAGGCCATCCTCCTCGAAAACCTCCGTTTCTATGCAGAGGAAGAGGGCAAACCACGTGGCATCGACAAAGCAGATCCTGCCTATGACGCTGCTAAAAAAGAGATGAAAGCCAAGCAAAAAGAGTTTGCACAACTCCTCGCCTCTTATGCTGACGTATATGTAAACGATGCATTCGGTACCGCTCACCGCAAGCACGCATCCACTGCAGTTATCGCAGATAGCTTTGACGCTGACCACAAGATGTTTGGCTTCCTCATGCAGAAAGAGGTAACTGCTGTAGAAAAAGTCCTCAAGACCTCTGTGGCTCCTGTGACTGCCATCATCGGTGGATCAAAAGTGTCTTCTAAGATCACCATCATCGAAAACCTCCTCAGCAAGGTAAACAACCTCGTCATCATCGGCGGTATGGCCTACACCTTCTCCCTCGCCAAGGGCGGCAAAGTGGGCAAATCACTCTGCGAGCCCGACATGGTCGATACTGCCAAAGCTATTATGGCTAAGGCTAAAGAGCTCGGTGTGAACCTTGTACTCCCGACTGACTGCGTATGTGCAGATGACTTTAACAACAATGCCAACACTCAGGTCGTGCCCAACTACGACATCCCGGAAGGCTGGGAAGGCATGGACATCGGTCCGGTATCTGCTGCAGCCATGAAGGACGTGATCGAAAACTCTAAGACCATCCTTTGGAACGGTCCTGCCGGAGTCTTCGAGATGTCTAACTTCCAGACCGGCACCAAGGCGATTGCAACTGCAGTAGCTGAGGCAACTAAAAACGGCGCCTTCTCCCTCATCGGCGGTGGTGACTCCGTCTCTGCCATCAAGCAGTTTGGCTTTGCCGACCAGGTGAGCTACGTCTCCACCGGTGGTGGTGCGCTTCTCGAGGCCATCGAGGGCAAAGTGCTCCCCGGCATCGCTGCCATCCAAGGCTAATTTTTATTAAGAGCTATATTACTGATCTGCGGCTGTGTAACTTAAATGGACACAGCCGCAGTCGTTTTTGTGGCAGGTGCGTCTTAGTTATGTGGACAGAATAAGAAACAAAGTTCCACTATAAATAAAAAAAAGAGAGATAAATATTCGTTCTATCTCAATTTTTTATTTACTTTTGCAACGTATGTAAAAGTATAACCCTTTAAAAACAATTTTTGCCAATGAAACATAGCGTATAATAGTTACGCACATTTTAAACATATATTGAAAAAGCGTTTTAGCTTTATTCTACGTTCCCTAAAGTTTGGCGACTATTAATGGAACCAACAAGAATATTGCGAAAATGCTCGTGCTGTATGGCGCGGGCTTTTAGTGATTCTGTTGGTTAGGTTACGCCAAACACCTTGGGACGAGAATACACTGAAAGTCCTGCGCTTTTTTATGTGCGTACTTTCCAATGATAACACAAGGGACAACGGAGTAACCTGAAAAGCCATAAGTGAGTAAGGGCATATCAATTAAATTGAAACAATATGAAAAAGATTTTTATAGCATTAATTTTGGGTCTCTCTATCTCCTCTACCCTCAATGCACAAACAGCACAAGACAGCATTTCAACAACACAAACTGAGGAGAAAAAATATTATCCCGGCATAGATATTTACACACAATTCCAGGAAGACTTGTTTGGTTTTGGTGCGGTTTTACCAACAGGAAAGATTTGGGGAGCAAGTATGGATTTCGATTGGGGAAAATACTCATGGGGATCGACAACACAGTTATCAATTGGATTGGGCTTGGTTAAAAGAGCTATATTTGGTGATTCATTTTTGCTCCAAGGACGTGTTATGCCCTATGTTGGATTTTTAGGCACCTCTTTCAAAGATGATTCTATGAGTAATAAAGATGACTTTGCTTATGGAGCAAGAGCCAAAGCAGATATAGGTTTTCAAATTTATCGAACAAAAAAATCAAATGAAGGACTCTTCATCACATTTGGGTATAGAATTGATGCTCCTGAGTTTGAGACCAAGAATATGTTTGAAAACGGATGGTGGTCGATCGGCCTTACTGTCGTCAGCTTTTAAGAGAGGAATGTCGTGTCTCTATAGGTGTTAGATGGATAGGTTATGAAGCCGCTCCATAGAGCAGAATAGTCCATAATAGCGAGGATAGTGTTTGGCTATCTTCGCTATTCTATTATTATGGTTATCCGGAAGGCCACAAATCCACAAACAATAGTCGTTGAAATTCAGCAAGTTAATCGATCAATAAAATTTATCTTTATACATACAATTTGCATGACGCTGCCGTGTAACGTGCATGACGCTGCCGTGTAATGGGCATGACGTCGCTGTGTAAAATAAAAGAGGAGCTGCATCTCAATGACGCAGCTCCTGCTGATTAGTCTCTAACGGACTTGATGGAGATTCCGATTAGCGGATGATCACCTTCTGACCGTTGATGATGTACATCTGACCCTTAACTACCTTCTGAACCTTGCGACCCATGAGGTCATAGATGCTTTCGATAACAGAGTCATTCTGGATGTTTTCGATGCCTGTCAAGACAGTGGCAACGGTAGCGTCACCGAGACCGCCCATCTCGTTGGCAGCGCGTACAGAGTATGTAGCTGTCACGTCGTCCACGGTGTAAGTCGGTTCGGTAGTGAAGTCGATCACCTTACCATCCTTGCAGATAGCCCAAAGAAGTGCATACTCATCGTTATCCCAAACCAAAGTATTGTTGGCTGAGTAGAGGATAACGTTGGTCGGAGCAGAAGCCTGCTCTGTAGCCATGCGAGGATCCCAATCGCCAAACATGTTGCTCATGTTGCCGATCTCGGTAGCCTCTTCGGCAGAGAGTACAGGATTGAACGGATTCGTGGTTGTGTTGCCAAGTTCCTTCACACGACCGCTCAAGTCGATCGGAGTACCACTTGCAGATACGCTGTTGTACTCGGCAAAGCGTGTACATCCACCTGCGCTCATGTTGGTCCATCCGGCAGCTGTCGGGATAGCCTCCATCACACAGTTGATGTAGTATGTCTCAGCAGCCTCTGTCCAAGGACGACCGAGGAAGTAGTTGCCATTGACATTGTCTTGCTCACCCTTGATCGTACAGTCGCTGAATACATAACCGTACTTCACGTTAGCACGCGGAGCTACGATGTAGCCGCCCTCTTCGCACATTACGATATCAACAGCGTTGAAGAATACGTCACCACTACCGCAGATGAAGTCTGTACGTCCGCGGATCACACCACCCTCGAAGTAGTAGAGACTCTGCTCACGATCAGAAACGTAAGTATCCTGGTAAGCCCAGAGGCATACATCCTTACAGATGGTCTTGTTACCACCATCGACGAGGATCACGTTACGTCCGGTAGCATCCGGAGTATTGGTCTTCAATGTGATGTCCTGGAAGTAAGTGTTGGTAGCACCGCTGGTCATGTAGAGGAGACCGCTGGTACGGATACCCTCAAGCGGGTTAGCCTGACCGCCGGCACCTGCATCAGGATTGGCAGCGAGATCGTTAGGCATGCTGTTGGCCACAGATGTCAACTCCATATCTTCACCGATGATAGAGGTGTTCGGAGTGTTGAATGATGTCTTCGGATCCGGATAGCTCTTGCCGTCAGTGCCGGTCACCATGCTGTTTTCGTTAGCCGGGATGATGTGAGCACCCTGCTTAACGAAGATGCGGAAACGCTTGCTCTTATCTGAGCGTGCGGCAGCAGCCTGGAGAGCCTCCTTGAAGTTACCGTTGTCCGGCACGATGAAGTCATAGAGCGCCTTGTTGACAGTAGGTTTGGTCATGGTGGTGAATGTGATGTTCACAGCATCATTCAAAACGTTGTCTGTCAAGTCGCTTACAGATCCGGCAGCGAGTTGGAATGTGTATTCGGTGGTGTAAGTCAAGCCCTTATACTCTGCTGTCACAGTCTTGCCTGCAGCAGAAAGTGCGAGTTCCTCGCCGTTGAGTGTAGCTTTGGCAGCCTCAGTCAACTTAATCTTCTCATCGAAGTTCATCACGACGCGACCATTGGCAGAAGCACCTGTTGCGCCTGTTGCGGGAACTGTGCTTACGAGAGCCGGAGCCTTACCGTCATCCACGAGTTTCATTGTACCTGTCACGAAGATGTTGGTGATAGAAGTACCATCATTTTCAGATTCGGTACCATCAACTTTAGATGTGTAGTCAGGGATGAAGCGGATGTAGAGAGTAGCCGCATTGTTGGCATCCTCGCCGAGAGTGGCAGCGATGTCTGTCACAGTCTTGGCTGCAGGCATAGTAGCGCGTCCTGCCTCTGTCCAGGTAGTACCATCCACAGAGTACTCGATCTTTTGAACTTGATAAGCATTGTAGTTGTAGAGCATCTGGGCCTGAACCTTGATGTCTGTAAACTCGCTTGCGTTGATCTTGGTCTGATAGTAGTACTTTTCGCTGAGATTCTTCCAGTTGACAGCAGCTCCCTTCATAGATTCATAACCGCCGGCGGCCTCAGTACTCTTGTCGAGCCATCCGGTGATCGAACCGCTTTCGTTGGTAAGGATAAGCTGTGCAGCTTCGTTGTCAGCAGTGCTGTAGAAGTCTGCTACACGACCATTGTTGCCGCGTTTGTAGAAGTCCCAACCTACGATATAGTCGATGGCAGAATAGTTGGCTGTCAAAGCGATATCTTCGGTCATGCTGACCTTAATTTCGCTGGATGTTTGTCCGTCGCTCCAACTGTTGAATGTAAGGATCGCATTGCTTGCTGCAGCCAATGAAACTTCTGTACCGTCTTCATACATGTTCTTACCGTCCACGATGGTCGGAGCAGGAGACAACTGTACCATATAGTCGTTGGCACCGCCCTCCATAGTGATGGCGAGCTCGTAGGTATTCACCTGAACGAAGTTGGCAGAGAGATCTGCATTGGCAGTTAATGTATGCATGTAAACCGGATCTTCGGAGAGAACATTTCCAGCGGCATCTGTCCAGTTGACGAAGTTGAAGCCGAACTTCTCGGTAGCAGTGAGTTTTATCTCTGTACCTTCATCAAACTCTGAGCCTTGCGGATAGATGTTGATGCTACCAGCATTCTCAGGATTAGCCTTAGCTGTGATGGTATATTTGGCGACGTTTTCGGCAGTACCGTTGATAGTGCCTTCGATGTGTACGTCACCGATACCCCACTGCTTGTTGGTCGCGAGACCGGACTCGGTTACAATCATAGTAAAGCCTTCGGTTGTAGCAAATCCTTCGGGGATGTCAAATGAGAACTCTGTGGTGTACTTCTCGCTTGTTCCGTGTTTGTCACCAGACTGGTCTTTATTATTTCGGGCTGGAATGAGACCGGTTGCCAAAGATGCTGTTTCGCCTTCTTCATTTTTAATAGAGATGTCCAATGTTCCTGCGTCAGTACCGAAACGAGCCACCTTACCGGATACTTTCGTAGCAGTAAATGTGAGACCCTTATTGGGCTTGATAATGAATTCTACATTTGTGTTGTCGCCACCTGTGGGTTGTAACTTGAGCATCTTGATGCCGTTGTTGACTCCTGCATTGGGTGCCTCAACTGCGACAGTGAAGTCTCCGACACTTACCGTAGTCAAAGTGAATGCTCCGTCAGGAGTCATAGTGTTAGGTGTAGCATAGAGATCTACATCTGTCAGATTCCAAACGATATTGGCTGCTTCATTATTGAAAGTCTTGCCGCCACCGCCCTGTGCTACTACAGGGAGAGTCACCTGTACGTAACGATAGTAAGAACCCTCACTACCGATCACTACGTCGATGGTCTCGGCAGTGTTAGCGATCGTGTAGCTGATAGTCTTTTCAGAAACGTAATCAGTCTGACCGTCGATAGTCAATGGCTTGTCGCCTGTACCTAATGCGTTGTAAGCCTCAACACCAACGATAGCACCCTTGCATGATGGGAGAGTGAATGTTGTACCTTCATTCATCTGAGCCCAATCTTGCCAGTTGGCATTGGCGATCTTACCGGGAGAAGTGGAGATGTCGCACTTCACGTCGATAGTCTTACCATTGACAACTCCCTGAGCAACCCAGATGAGACCTGTTTGGCCTTGCCAAGCTACGATCGGAGCACCGTTCTTCTGCTGGAAGTCCCACTTCAAAGTGACAGACTCAGTGCGGTCTGCGAGAGACACTTCGTTGTCTGTGAAGACAGGTGTCAAGGTCATGTCGGCAGCAGGAGTAACTTCAGCACCGATGGCATAAGTGTTAGTGCCGTCAGTCCAGCCTGTCAATGTCTTGCCCTCTGCATAGAGAGTGAAGTTTGCCGGGATGACAGTCTTGTCGCCCTCTACCAATTTCACTGCAGCAGGCACTACTGTACCTTCGCAAGTTACATCACCCAAAGCATAAGTTACGGTGTATTCTGTCGGAGCGACTTCTACCTTCTCGATAGAGAGATACGGGCAGTAGCTCGGGATAGAAATGGTCAATGTAGTGGCTTCACCTGTGTAGTAGCCATAGTGGATGAGGTCTTCAGACTTAGAACCTTCCCAGCAGCCTGCGCCACCGGCAGCCCAAGAAGCAACCTCTTCGCCGGCTTCATTCTTCACAGAGATGGTATGACCGGCATAAGTACAACCGCCGACACCGATCTTCACGGGACCTTCTACTTTCACAGTAGCAGTAGTACCGGACCAGCCGTGGCTGTTCCACCAGCAACCTGCAAGAACGATATTGGCAGTAGCGTCATCGGCAGCAACGCGAGTGAGCGTGCCATCTTCGGCAACAACCAAGCCTAATGATACGCGAGGATGATTGCTCTCATCCATTTCAGATGCCTCAAGGAATGCACTTTCTGCGAGGTCGATCTTGATGTCGCGCCAAGTTGCAGGAGTCGGAGTGTCACCGCCTTGTTCTGCTACGGGAAGTTCAACCTTAACCGTACGCCAGTAGCTGCCATCACCGATCACGATGTCGATGGTCTCAGCGTCGCCTTCGTAAGTGTATGTAGGAGTTTTAGTCTCCTGGTTGATAACGTCACCTGCGATAGTAGTGGTAGTAGTGGCACTATAAGACTCCAAAGATATAACGGCACCTTTGCATGCCGGGATAGTTAGGACTGTACCTCCATTGATTTGTGCCCAGTCGGTCCAGCTACCATTGGCAACCTTACCATTGGTAGCATCGATCGGCATCTTCACGTCGATGGTCTCGCCGTTTACGACAGCTTGAGCCACCCAGAATGCAGTCTTGCCTTGCCATCCCACTACGGGAGCACCATTCTTTTGCTGGAAGTC
Source organism: Bacteroidales bacterium (assembly GCA_045576355.1). Lineage (GTDB taxonomy): Bacteria > Bacteroidota > Bacteroidia > Bacteroidales > UBA3663 > Liminaster. Next base: position 169 of record JAZNGG010000044.1, on the reverse strand, counting down.
CCAAGTGATGGAGACGGTCTCGGTACGATCTGCGAGAGCCACCTTGTTGTCTGTGAAGACCGGGGTCAAAGTCATCTCTTTGCCTTCAGCAGTGACTTCTTGGCCCAAAGTATAAGTATTAGTGCCGTCAGTCCAGCCGGTCAAAGTCTTACCCTCTACATAGAGAGTG
>JAZNGG010000043.1:0-75593 GCA_045576355.1 Bacteroidales bacterium | reverse complement strand
CTACTCGTCCCCTGTTGCAGTTCTACTATGTGATGGACGATGAGAATACCTCGACCCTTGACCGTGTATTGATCTACGCAGCCATTATCTATACTATTCTGCCTATGGACTTGCTTCCAAGTGTTATCTATAAGTTCTTGGGTATCTTGGATGATGGCGTGGCAATGCTCTATGTCTATAAGAAAATCAAGGATAAGATTACGCCTGAAATCAACGCAAAGGTTGAGGATACGCTCAACGAGTGGTTCGGTGTTGAATATGAACTAATAGTGGAATAAAAAAGTATGAAAACGACATCAAAGATATACCTATTGTTGTGGGTAGGCTTAATAATTTCTTAAAAAAACAAACTATAATTCTTTTAATATGAATAGATTATTTACAATCCTTTGTATGGTTGCCGTGTTGGTTTTCCATACATCATGTAGTGATAGTATTTTGGTTCAAGAAAGTCCGAGTATAGAAATGAAGACTCCTACTATGGATCAGAAAGTGCAGAATCTGATTCAACAAGCAAGACAAGGTAATGTGGAAGCATACAAATCTTTGGCACTATGCTATCGTGATGGCGATGGTGTTGAGCAGAGCTTGCTTAATATGGCTTATATGTATAATGCATACATCCAAAAGAGCGGTAGAGATATAATAGAAGATTTTGATAAAGAAGATCCTTTCAGATTGATTTTAGAGATGCTTTATTCGAATGAGATTGCCAAAGAGAAAATGGATCAACTCAGACAATCAGCTCCTGCTGAGGCGAAAGTTCTCGAAGTGGCAAAAAAAATATTTTCTGTGGAAGACCTCTCATCCACATTAAGAACTATTCGCGAGGCAGAAGATGAGGGAAGTGAGTTGGCCATACTTTTTCAAACGGCATATTATGAACTAATAGAAGACGATGAGAATCTTTTAAAATACCTGATTCGTCATGCAGAGAAATATCCTTTCTTAAATTCAATGATTGCGTATATATATTCTAAGAAATTTGAAGATGATGAGGACTTTTCAAATATTAAAAAAAGTATCGAATATTACTATAAAGCAGATGCATACGGAATGCTTAACTATAAAGGTGCAATCGCTCTTTGTGAATTATATGAGCACTACGGAAAGCAGGGATTACTTGAATATAACGAAGTAGAGGTGGAAAGACTGAAGAAGTTGACCCCTTTTGGGTAGTATCAGAATTATTAGTCTCCGACTACCCTCAAATTTTAACCTCAAAATCATTATTTATCAGCTAATTAAGTTCAAGCCTTAGATAAACAATTTGCATCACGGCGCCGTGTAACGTGCATGACGCTGCCGTGTAATGATAATGACGCCGCCGTGTAACCTCACACGGCGGCCTGAATAAATACACACGGCGCCGTCGTGCACGTTACACGGCGGCGTCATTAATTTCTCAAAAAAACATACATTTATCACTTCCCTTTCATCCACTCCTCCAGAGGTTTTCCTTTAAGTCTGTAACTGCGGGCTTTTTTGCGTTCGAAGCGCTCGACGTGCGCAAGAACGAAATCGTAGCTCTCCGTTTCATCCCATCCCAGCTGACGAGCATAGGCACGGACAATCAATGAAAGAATCTCCCGGTCGTGAGAGAGACGGACGAAGTTGAGCAAGCACTCTTGGCGCGTAGGATGCTCTATAAATTTGGATCTGTTTAAGTCGATCGTACTAAACGAAAATGTTTCGTCCTCTGTGTTTCGCTGATAAAGGAAGTTGGTAAGGTTGGTATCACCATGTAGAAATCCGGCACCATGCATACGGACGAAAAAAGCAGCTAAAGCTTCGACCAATGATGTACGATAAGGAAGATTCTTATCTCGGAGGGCGGCACAAGAGGGGCGGCGATCTTCGGCAGAGACAAAGAAATACTCTCTTACCAAACCCCATCTGCGCACTGTGTGGCAACCTAATGCTCGGGGGGTGTCAATCCCCAAACTTTCCAGCCGCAAGGCATAGTCATAAGCCCGTTCCGCCTTGTTGGGCTTAAAAAATGTGTAGCTGATGCTCTGAATGAGGTTGGGACGTTTATAACGCTTGACAATGACCGGTATCTCCTCAATCACGAAGCGCTTGACCTGATTCCTCCCGTCATAGAGGATCTCACCTCCGCTGTTATATTCGACCGAAAGGTTTCGGATAAACGAGGCAAGGGTGGGAGAAGTGGTCTGATGTCTGACTGTTTGTTTCATGTAAAGCTCTTCTTGATGCTGCAAAATAACTAATTTTTTTTGGATTATGGAGAAATAATGCAATTTATTTGCAAATATTGTCCGGTAAATATAACTTTGTGCGTAGTTTTCTTTGGTTTAAGCCGGCTGATAAATTATTGGTTTAGGTGTTACTCCCTTGGGTCGTGGGCTTCGCGTGCTAAAGTGGAGACAAGAGCAAAGCCATCTGCCATAGCGGAGCGCAGGACGAAGTCCCAAGCCATCACCATCAGCCATCATAGGGCATAGCCCCAAGCCATCGCAGGACGAAGTCCAACCTAGCCATCTCCCAACATACATATGACAATAGCACACATCTATAACAGCCTTGTGGCCGGAAAAAGAAAAAAGGGGTTTCTAAAGTTTCTCACGAGACTCTCTGCCAATGTAATGATCTACATTTTGGCGATGACATCTTATCCCTCCAGAAAACAATTTCAGTCAAGAGAAAAGAAGATTGTAATCTCTCTGACCTCTTTTCCGGCACGGATAGGTCAATTATGGAAAGTCATCGAGACGCTGTTGCGTCAGGAGGGAAACCTTCCTCCTATCCAGGTGGTCTTATGGTTGTCCGAGGAGCAATTTGCTTCGCGAGAGAGTCTGCCCAAACGCTTGTTACGACAAGAAAAAGCCGGACTACAGATCCGAATCATGCCGGATGATCTGAAACCGCACAAGAAGTATTATTACGCTTTTCAGGAGTATAGTGACGACATCGTGGTGACGGTGGATGACGATGTCCTCTATCCTCTCGACTTGGTTGCCAAGCTATATGCCTCACATCTGCAACACCCGGAGAGTGTCTGCTGCAATCGAGGACGGATCATCCCAAACGAATGTGAGGGTGACTCCAATGATTTCCCCTCTTATCTGAACTGGAAGATCGTACATAACACAACGGATCTCCGTCTTGACAACAAAATTCTTCCGACCGGTGTCGGTGCGGTCCTTTATCCACCCCATTGTTATGATGAGAGAATTTTTGATCTGAAAGCGATCAAGGAGACTTGTCTCGTGGCCGATGATTTATGGCTTAATTTCATGTGCAGACTCCATGGAACATCGATCGTACACTCTCCTAACGATCTGCGTTATGTCACACTATTCACACGGAAGAAGCAATCTCTGTTTAAGTCCAATGTAGATCAATCACAAAACGATCGGCAGATCAAGTTGATCTCTCAATGGGCAAACAAGGAGTTGGGGATGAACTTTTTTCAAAATAATCAATTAAAAAAATAAAGAGGTTATGCGCATCTGTTACATATCACACAATTACAAGACCCTGGACAATGCCGGAGGAAAAGCAAAAGCCGACATAGAGCAGACTTTAGTTCGCATGGGGGCTATCAACTTAGGGTGGAGACAGACACACTATAAAAATTCGCTGCTTCACTTTATCATCAACTTCACTGGCGTGCTGCGAGCAATGATGCGCATCAAGCGAGGAGATGTCATCGTGTTGCAATATCCTCTAAAAAAGTATTATGAAATGATCTGTCGTGCTGCCCATCGCCGTGGGGCACAAGTGGTGACTATCGTGCATGACCTCAATTCGTTTAGGAGTCAAAGACTGACAGTCCCTCAGGAGATGGCACGATTAGGGCATTCGGATGTCGTCATCGTGCATAATCAAAAGATGCACGACTGGCTGACAGAAAATGGATGTAAAGCCAAGTTGGAGATTTTAGGTATTTTCGATTATCTCTCTCCGCATGAGGTGACCTCGAAAAGGGAACAACCGGACTTCTCAAATAAAGATTATCGCTTCAGTATCTTTTTTGTCGGGAAACTGACCCGGACAAGCAATCACTTCGTCTATGACCTGGGTAAGCAGTGCCCCAACACACCTTTTTTCCTTTACGGCACTAATTTTGCAGCAGACTTGCTGCCCCAAGAGACAAAGACAGAGTTCCTGGGATTTGCTAAAGATTATAAACTGATGGAGAACAATCGCGGAGACTTCGGATTATCATGGTATGGAGATTCGCTCACTCATGGGTCCGGAAGGATCGGAGAATATATGGCATTTAACAATCCTCACAAGGTTTCACTCTATCTGCGCTGCGACGTTCCGGTCATCTTGTGGAAAAATGCCGGCATCGCCTCTTTTATTGAGGAAAATGGTTGTGGAATTCTGGTGGACTCTCTTGAAAACTTGGAAGAAACCCTGGCAGCCGTGACCGAAGAACAATATATAAAGATGCTTGAAAATGTCCGGAGAGTGAGTCGCAACCTCGCCCGAGGACATTATTTTGAGTCAGCTCTGCATCGGGCAATCGCACAATTATAACCCCAATCTGTCTTTAGACCGCCAAGTCGTCTTTATTATTTTTGAGGTTTAATCTTCTACTTCACACCCTGCAAATCCCATCTCATCGACTTTGTCCTGGCTCATCAGGAAGTAGATGGCTTCACCTTCGTTACATATTTCGCCATTAGAGTTGATGATCTCTGCATGGATATATGCCAGGTTACGCACTTGCCTGGTGACTTTTGCACGAATGGTAAGAGCAGGCTCTTTCGTAGAAACAGCCTTGCGGAACTTAACATTCAGTTGAACGGTATAACCACAGGTCTGCAACTTACGGGTAACTACCCATCCGCAAACTTCATCTATAAGAGTGCTCAAAATGCCGCCATGCATCGTGTCAATCCAGCCCTGATAGTTCGCCTCGGGTTGCCATGTGCTGACGATGTAATCGCCATCTTCATAAAACTCCATATGAAGTCCGAAGGGATTATCCGGACAACACCCGAAGCAGTTATACTGAGGGTGTTTTTCCAGGGGTTTATTATCTTCTTCATAATCGATTATTTTTATTTATAGCTGTATCCGCCGTTGACCTCTATCAGACTCCCATTGACAAAGGGGTTTTCGAGGCAAAAACGATAGGCATCTACGATCTCTTCGACCCGGGCAAAACGATGGATGGCCGTCTTCCGATAGATGTTTTGTTTGATCTCCTCTGGTTTCTCTTTTTGCCAAGGCGTCTCAACAAAGCCGGGAACGATGGCATTGACCGTGGTCCCTGTCCCCTCAAATTCTTTTACAAGGTTTTTGGCAAGGGCATGAACAGCTGCTTTGGTAACACCATAACTCAACACCATCGCATGAGGCATCAGACCCATTTGCGAGCCGGTGAACAAGATGCGGCTACCGGGAGGGATCATGGCAAAAAACTCGCGAATCAAAATGTAGTGAGAGTTGACCGCCACCTCCATCATGGCATCCCAATCTGCATCTGTCGTCGCGGTAAATGACTTGCGAATAGACATGCCGGCATTGCACACGATGCAATCAATGTGTGAACAGCAGCCTTTGACATACGATATGAAACGATAGAGTTCTTCGCGGTTTCGCTGGTCTATCTTTATCGCTTCGAAGTTCTCTCTCTCTGCAATAAAGTCTTCGCCTACATAAGTGGCAAAGACGTAATATCCTTTGCTTAACAACATTTCTGCCACTCCAAGCCCTATCCCTGAAGTGCCTCCGGTCACAATGGCATATTTCATATCTCATTAAAGTTTTTACGTTCGGAAAACTGCTGCATCACTTTAGCCATAGCAATGCTCTCTTTGGGCTGTAGGCGAAAAGTGCTACGGCGCTTGTTTATGATGCAGAAAATAAACTCTCGTATCTCATAACGCAGTCCCGCACCATCCCATTTGTAGAAAAACTTCTTGTTGTCGTTTTGATCTTCATATCGCAACTCAAAGTAGTCGGTCTTCCACCATGGAGCCGGGACATAGGCATATCCTTTTGTTCCGGAAATCACAAGGTTGCCCTCAGTTTTTACTCCGATGCCCACTTTAAACGAACAGACGGCTCCGGAGAAACGCATAACTCCCTTGGTATAAATGTCCACTCCTTGCTCCATGCGGCTATAAATGTTGAGGTTTTCATAATGTGTGCCTAACAATTTGAAAATAGGCAATAAGGGATAAGAGGCTGACTCAAACAGCGCTCCACCAGCCTGAGAGACATCAAATTCGCGCGACTGCTTGTCAGGCAATAGTCTCGATAACGAAGCCTCTATATCTACGACCTCGCCGATTACACCACTTTTTATCATCACCATCAGATGATTGAATGCCGGACAGAAAGCCGTCTTGTTAGCCTCCATCAGCATAAGTCCCTGGCGCTCGGCAAGGTCGTAGAGTTCTCGAGCCTGATCTGCATGGAGCGTCATCGGGATCTCACATAGGACGTGTTTGCCAGCTAAAAGAGAGCGTTTGATATAATCGTAATGGGTCAGATGAGGGGTAGCGATATATACGGCATCGACATAACGATACATTTCATCGAGAGAGTGTGTAACGCGCGGAATTTTATATTTATCTCTGATGTTGGCAGCCCTCTCTTCATCGGCATCATAGAGCGCCTCTATAACAACTCCATTTACATAGTCTGCCTCGGGTACAAATCGCTGAGTAATGCGACCACACCCGATAATCCCTATTTTAACAGTATCTTGTGATTCATTGCGTAGCATTGTGGAAGAGATTCCCTCTGTGCGAGGCAAATAGACCACCTGACAGTATTCTTTCAGATAGTCAAACTTCCCTTCCCAATCGGATCCTATCGCAAAAATATCTACGTTATATTTCAGAATGTCATCAATCTTCTGACCTATGTAATCCTCGATAATAATCTGATCTGCCAATCCTGTGGCTTTGACAGACTCCACGCGCTCCAGGACGTTGTTACGCACATTGAGTTTGCCCCGTTCGCGATCAAAGTTGTCATTGGTGATGCCTACAATGAGATAGTCCCCCAATTGTTTTGCTTGGCGTAATAGATTGATATGACCTTGATGGAGCAAGTCATACGTGCCATAGGTAATAACTTTTTTCATATTGTGTCGTTAATCGGCTCTTTAATAGGAGAAAATGATGGGTGATCAAATATCGGCAATGTCTCGGTAACTGCGCTCTGTGTCATACTGCATACAGCCGTGGTTGGTTTCGATCTTTTTAGGGGTCATATATTCGCCATACTGCATGGTGAGAGCCTTGTGATAACCGGTCGGGACGGGTATTTGGATGTGTTCAAAATCCATCCACTCTATGTCATCATAATACTCATGCAGCTTGATAGCCTCTTTAGATCGGAAACTGATATTGCATATGAGTGCAGTATTTTCTCTTTTAACGCTGCGCATCAGGTCTTCATATTGAGCAAATCTAACTTTATCGCTCAACCATCGCGTATGATTTCGACAATAGAGATATAGACTTTCTGGAAGCCAATTGATAATCTTGGAGGTTATCTTGAGCTTGAGTTTCGCCTCTTTTTCCCGAGCCACATGCTTTGCGATGGCTTTGGCTCCGTTTGGCATATAGTCTAAGATGAAGATATCGATAAAGATGCCCTGGTTATGTTTTACTTTTTTAGGATCTTTAGTCCAACACGCAGTTTCGCTATTTCTGAGTTGAGCATGACGCCGGGAATAATGCTCGTCTGTATATACGGTCTGAAAGAAGTAGGGGTGAGAAAACTCTAGGGGAGCAATCTCTGCCAACTTATCATAGTCTTCGCGAAACATTGCCATGTCTATATCATCATCCCATGGGATATAGCCTTTGTGCCTGACTGCACCAAGCATAGTGCCCCCATCTGCAAAAATGCGTAAATCGTGCTTCCGACATACACGGAGAAGTTCTAAAAGCAGATCCAGTTGTACGGCCCAAACCCGCTTCATGTCAGAATCTATCCGGTAATCGCAACGAACTTCAGGTTGGAGAAAATCTTTAGGCGGCTGATTTTTTAGTGTCATTGATAAATATGATGTTTAGAAAAGTGCAAATAGTTGTAAAACTTTTTCGATGATTGGAGCCATGTCATAATATTTATATTCGGCCAATCTGCCTCCGAAAATAACGCGTTTTTCTTGCTCGGCAAGTTGTCTGTATTTTTCATAGAGCGACATATTACCGGCATCATTGATCGGATAATATGGTTCCATGCCATCTTTCCACTCTTCGGAATACTCTTTAGATATGATCGTCTTTTCCCGGGCATACACCTCTTCTCCAAAAGTCTCAAAATGTTTATGTTCGATGACTCGGGTATAGGGAGTTTCGATATCTGTGTAATTGACTACCGCATTCCCTTGATAATTGGCTTGATCGATCTCTTCCTCTTCAAATCTTACCGTTCGGTATTGCAGTTTGCCAAAACAATAATGATAAAACTCATCAATTTTTCCGGTAAAAACAATCTTGTCAGCAAGGCTTTCCCAATATTCCCGATTATCAAAAAAGTCAATCCCAAGGCGTATTTCACTGCCTTCTAACAAACCATCAATCAGTTTATTATACCCTCCGATAGGGATCCCCTGAAAACGATCGTTAAAGTAGTTATTGTCATAAACGAGCCGCACTGGGAGTCGCTTGATGATAAAAGCAGGCAACTCGTTACACTTCCTACCCCACTGTTTTTCTGTATATCCCTTGATCAGGCGTTCGTAGATGTCTTTGCCTACTAACAGCAGAGCTTGTTCTTCCAGGTTTTGTGGAGAAGTGTGCCCATTCAGTTCCATCTCTTTGATAGCCTCAGCTTTTTGGCGAGCGATGACCTCCATTGCCTCTTGCGGAGTTTTTGTTCCCCACATTTGGTAGAAAGTATTCATATTGAACGGAAGGTTGTATAATTCCCCTTTGTAATTGGCTACCGGAGAGTTGGTGTAACGATTAAACTCAACTATAGAATTGACATAATCCCACACCTCTTTATTATTAGTGTGAAAGATGTGAGCACCATATTTATGAACATTAATGCCATGTCGGTTCTCACAAAACAGATTACCTCCAGCGTGGCTTCGCTTGTCTAAAACAAGGCATTTTTTCCCCCGTTTCGTGGCCTGGTGGGCAAATGTTGCTCCAAACAATCCGGCACCAACGATGAGATAGTCATAGTGTTGAGACATCATAATGCGAGTTTAATGTTTTGTTAAGTGTATCCTCTTTTTAATATAAAAGCAGTGTCCAAAGACAGAAAGTTGTTGTTATTTCCGGTTTTTGCTCTATTTCAACTGCCCTGTTTTCTCAAAATATTTTTGAGTCACCCTGAGGGAAATCAGTTCTTCTCTCTTTTCGTCTTTAAACTGAGCAACATACTCATTAGCATGCTTCGCAATCTCGATCGCTTCTTGAGGATGAGCAATATAATAATTCAACCGATCTTCCAAATCCGAAAAATCTGATTTTATTTCAATATAATGGTAATTAGGGATCAGCTTTCCCTCCATAAACCATGTTTCATAAGTCGGCTGAGGCATCACCGCAACAGAGTTAGATGACATGATCCACTTGAGATTACTTGCCACATCGTTGCCCTCTATGGCAAGAATAAATTTATATTGTAATTGGTCTGCAATAGTCATCTTGGGTGTCCTCCATTCTGCAGGATCTGTCGTATTCTTACTGACATCTCCCAAGTCACAAAGCGGATGACCGACATACATCTGCATAAACTTCTGCCTGATGGGTTTATCTTTCACTTTACCTCTAAAGATAAGAATATCTTTTTTGGCAGAAAAGTCCGTTTTGTCATTGACAAATATAAAATGCCGTATCTTGTTGAGTTTTAGTATTACAGAGTTTTGGTTCTCTCCGTGGACAGGGCGACTCTTGACAAAAGTCGGATGAGCAGGGACAATCGTGATGTCTCCGGGAAGCATCAGATATTTAAGGCTCTTTTTAAACCATCTGATACATTCGTAAATGTCAAAATAATAGACTTTAGTCTTTTTTACCTCAAAGTCTGCAATAGAGGGAGTCTCATCGGGCAAAGACGTTGTTTCGGAAAGTTTGTTATAATAGTTAACACGCTCTTCGATATAAGCTTTGTCAGAACGATTATCTATAGAAGCCAATCTCTTTTTCAGCCTTGAGCGATATATCCCTGCCGGAATGACAAGACGGCAATAATTCTTTAGGAAATAGAGCGCCTTGTTATTTTTACCGCTTTTGAAAATGTAACTCAGTTTGCTCATTGTATCTATAATTCTAACACCCGTTGTTTTATTGAGTTTCTAAATCGTAAAAAGGGGAGGGATATAATTCTGTTAATATTTCAGACGAACTACCCGAATGCCTATGCAATCTTTTCTGCCTTGAATATATTGGTCGATAGTAGGCCCGACAACAACTTTTTTCTCCTTGGAAGAAGCATGTAATAAATGTTTTTTTCCATTCATGTCATATACAAACCCTACATGCAGGATATCCAACCCTTTCCCCTTAGCAACCACAGCAATAATATCTCCTTCCTGTAAGGAGTCTGAGATCGAGGCAATCCGATTTTTAGGAAGGTAATATATGTTTTCTTCTGACAACATCTGCTCTTTTTGGCTCATTATTTTCAGCAGGTTTGAGTCTGACAGTTTAGGATAAAGAGAGGCATGAGTCGTCATGAAGTTAATCTTCATCTTTTTCACTTTCACTCCCGGCAGAGTTTGAGTGATTTCCTGAAGCAATCCTTGTGCAGCATTGTTATTAATCCACTGGCTAAAATAATGGTTTCGTGTGGCATAATTACCCCGTTTTCCACCCTCATAGCGCAAGGCCTGTACAAACCGCTTTAAGATAGAATCATTCGGATTTTTAGGACAAACACGCCCAATCATACCCGCAGCCACATATTCTACGAAAGAGGTGCAATCTACACCATCAAGTTTGATAATCAAATCTTCTACCTCTCCACTCTTCTGATCCTCGAGTGTTGCTGCTTCATAAGGAACACCGATGAAAGTTTCTGCTGTTTTTCGGAAAGAAGGTTCCCAAACATTAGTATTCCAAATATTCGTTTCATATCTGAAGACATTCTCTGGTGTTACGAGAGCAGCCTCTGCATCGGTCAATTGTTTAGACCACCCGACACGAGTCTCCGGAGAGGCTCCTTCTCCATAACATTTATATTCCAAATAGCGTGTCGTTTTTTCTCGGATAGGATCATTCCAATTGTGCCATCCCTTAGGGTTGATGGTTTTGGGTAATTCACACTCCTTAAAAAGAGTATAGGCATGATTTCTCCATGGGCGTCCCAACCATTCATTCTTAACAGAAGGGTCTGTCGTGATGCGGCAACGATTGAAAACATATCCATAAGGATGTTCTGCCGGAGTTGAGGCTGCAGTCAGATATCCATTGCTGATGGCATGTATATGGCACTGCTCAAACCAAACGGTGGCAGGACCAAAAATAAAATCTACCGTACCCTCTATATAACATTTATAAAACATTTGTCGGCTGTCTCCATTGCCGTTAAACACGGTGTCTTGAAAACCGAGCAAACGGCAGTTACGAAATACCACCCGGTCACCCTCAATATGAACAGCCACAGCCTGACCGACACCGGCTTTATTTTGCCGTGATTGCCACCATCCGGGATTATGATGAGTCATAGCATCGTTAGATATGGTCATATTCTCACACTCAAATCCGGGTCCGGCAGCAAGCAGCGTATAGCTTCTGAAAGTGCCGATCTTACGTCCTTGTTGATCCACCACATTGGCATGATCATGCCATACCAAGATCGTAGAGTCTCTGTCTTCTCCTATCAATGAAATATTGGTTTTATAGGTAGGAATAATGAGTTTCTCTTCATAGACTCCTTTTTTGACCAAAATACGTTGTCTCCCTTCCGGCTTATAATCTCGGATGGAATAAACAGCATCTTGAATGTTGTCAAAATCTCCCGTACCATCTTTGGCAACAATGACATCATAAAGTTGTGCGTAGGCCGCAGGCATCATAAATAGCGCAGCAAGACATAGCAGACAAAGGGTGTGTAAACGTTTCATGAGTAGTTATTATTAGCTGTTGGTTGTTATTAAATGGATAATTTTTCGGTCTCAAGGTCAAAAACAGGCAACTCAAGTCCTTGCGAACTAACACCAATCTCTTTTCCTAAGATTACATCGCGACAAGTATTGATCCATTCGGGAATATAGCGGTGGGTAACTCGAACGTAGTTTTCGGTAAACCCATGCATATGGTTATGTCCGCGAGGCGGCTGTTCCCAAAGGACTCTTCTGATCGATCCGAACTGACTTTCATAAAACAACCGTTGCTTCTCTTCCGAGAGCTCAACAAGTCGGCGAGTCCGCTCATGTCTTTCCGGAATGGGAACAATCGGTGTAATCTGCAAAGCTTTCGTACCTGCCCTCTCACTATATGTAAACGGATGTAATTGGCTGACAGGAAGAGAAGAAAGGAACCGGTAACATTGTTCAAACAGCAGAGCAGTTTCCCCCCTCATCCCGGCCATTACATCTACTCCGATGAAAGCATCCGGCATAACGGCCTTTATCAATTCGATTTTATGACGGAACAGATCTGTATCATAGCGTCTCCGCATCAATTTCAAAACTTCATCACTGCCGGCTTGTAATGGGATATGGAAATGCGGCGCAAACCTTTTGGACTCAGCTACCCAATGGATCATTTCATCGGTTAAAAGGTTGGGTTCGATGCTGGAAATCCTGTATCGTTCTACCCCATCCACCTCATCTAAAGCCCGAATCAGATCAAAAAAAGACTCTCCTGTCGAGCGACCAAAGTCACCGATGTTTACACCCGTGAGCACAATCTCCTTACCACCCTCCTCTGCCACTTTTTGCGCTTGACTAATCAAAGTCTCGATTTTAGGATTTCGACTTTTTCCCCGAGCAATAGGAATGGTGCAATAGGTACAGAAATAATCACACCCATCCTGCACTTTGAGGAAATGACGGGTACGATCATCCTGTGAACAAGAATGATGGAAAGATTGTATCTCTTGATAACGGCTGACTTCAATGAGGGGTTTTTCCTTCTTGCTTAAATCTCCTAAGCGAAGAGAAATATCTCCTTTTTCTTCTGCTCCTACGATCCAATCCACACCAACGATGGCAGCCACAGCTTCCGCTCCGATTTGAGCATAGCAACCGGTCACGATCACAAAAGCTGTCGAATTTTCTCTAATCAGTTTCCGAATCTGCTGTCTGCATTTAGCTGTTGCCTGCTCTGTCACCGCACAAGTATTGACCACTACAAGATCAGCAGGACAACCCCGTTGAACTTTGTTGAAACCCAACATTGCCAACTGATGGGCTAATGTAGAAGTCTCAGCAAAATTGAGCTTGCAACCCAATGTGTAGTAACATACCGTTTTATTTTGATAATTCATGGGACAAAGATAGTGCAAAGCGTTTTTATGGCAAAATTTTCAGTAGCTCTTGACCGAAAATGTCTATGTATTTTTGGGCAACTTTATCTGCATCATGGTGTTTGCAGACATAAGCGATACTTTCTTCAGACATTTTTGCCAGCCGCGTGCGATCTAAAATGGTATTTTCCAACAGAGTATAATTATACTCATCTTCTCCCGGCCTAAGATTGATGATGGGTCGTAGCTCCTTTTCTCCGATGAAGTCATACGCCTCCTCTTCTCCTCCACTGACCACTATTGTACCATTACGCATCGCCTCCAATGCATTCATCGCCGGGGTATAAGAATAGAGTTGATCTACTAATATGTCTGTCTCAGCCAACAAGCGACGATATTGATCAAAGGGAATGGATTCGACAAGGGTCAAGCTGATCTCCTCCGGATATCTGTCTGCCAACTTTCTGAAAATCGGGAGCATCCGATCTGTCCCCTTGACAGCACTGCGATCTTTTTGGATTCCCATAAGGATCTTGATTTTACGCTTTGGTCCAAAGAAGTCCCGAGGACGAATCTCCGGAAGAGGAACTATCGGGAGTGCAGCATAGTGGAGGCGACTCTTAAATTCCGGTGTATCATAGACATGATAATACTCATAAAGACAGGCAATGAGGAGATCTGATTGCAGAGCAATGTATTGATTGAGTTGAGCCCTGGAGGGATGAGTCCATTCTGCCAATCTTTTGCGATTGACTGCATGATCGATGTTTTTCCCTTGCGCAAAAAAGTCTGTATAACGGAAATACCGAGAGTCTTGTGAACGAGTAAACACATAATAATCATCACCAAACAAACCGAGACTAATCTTGCGATTGTGATGACGCAAGTATTGAAAGACCCACCGATTCCATCGGGGTTTGAGATGAAGGAATACCGGATTTATGAGTTGTACAACGTCATATCCTTTCATTCGAGGCAACAATCTCAGCAACTCTGCCATATAAAGTATCGAGCCCCAAAGCCCTGCTTTCTTTCGACTCAAATCAATGTCTCGAGGATAGTTTTTCCATCCGTCACCATCTGAAATTAAAAGGACCTCATGCCCCTGAACTCGGAGCGCCTCACTGAGCGTGTGATGCAGATTACTATATTCACCGAGGAGGAGGATCTTCATAACTATGGGTTGTTAGATATTCTGTTGATTTCTTTGCAAAGATAATTATTTATAACTGAATAATAAGCTTTTATTCATTAAATTTTGGCAAACCTAAAAAATGTAGTATATTCGCCACGAGATGTTTGACGCATGATTACACTGCGTGTATCTTTTTGGGGAATCCCACCCACATATACATTCACACCTTTTGACAGATGAAAACCATTGCAGTCCTGCAGACTGTCCACAACCGAAAAGATCAGACCTTATCCTGTTTGCAACGGCTTTTTACGCAGTCGGACATTCGGTCTGTCGCCTTATCTCTCTTTATGACCGATGATGGGAGTACTGATGGGACAGCAGAGGCTGTCATTTCCCAGTATCCGGAAGTCAAAGTAATTAAAGGAGATGGATCTCTGTTTTGGAATCGTGGGATGTATGCATCCTGGTCTGCTGCGATTCAAGAAAACAAAACTTTCGATTATTTTCTCTGGTTGAATGATGATGTCCAACTGAATGAAGACGGATTGTCTCACTTACTGGAATGTTCTCGCCGACAGGGAGATAACGCACTCATCGCCGGGACATTATTAGAGCAAGAAGGATCGGACAAAATCAGTTTCGGGGGCAGAGTTCGTGGAGGAAAATTAGAGGCTGATCATGAGATGAAAAAAGTCAGAATCATGAATGGCAATGTCGTACTTATCCCTCGCAGAGTCTTTCAGCAAGTAGGGATGAATGATCCATATTACCAACACGCTTTCGGAGATTATGATTATGCATTAAGAGCTGGAAAGTTGGGCATCAGTGTCTTTACTACAGCCCAACCTGTCGGGTATTGTCATGCCGACAAGCAATTGCAACCATGTTTTGATGCGTCATATCCTTTATCTGCCCGATGGAAATATCTCTACTCTCCCCTATCATATTATAATCCACGAGAGGCTTTTTATTTTGATCGCAAACACAACTCTCTCTTTATTGCCATAGTCCGCTATATTTTGATCCACTTGCAGACGCTTTTCCCTTATTTTAGCAAACGTGCTTAGCCCTTTTTCTCTCGATAAGAAGGAACCCTTTTTCTGTACTGATGCGTGACCTCACGAGTGCCGACGCGTTAGACTCCAAGAAGAATCGCACTAGAACACAAAGTAGTTCGTCCCGCTTATTAAAAGCATTAAGACAGGCTAACAAACCGATAAAAAATGCCTTCATAAAAATGTACACAATACGCAGGACAATTATTCACAATATTGGGGATAATACGCCACAATGTTATGACTTGACAGTCTAATGAGACCCGGTTATGTTTAAATCCCTGCTTGTTTAAACTTCTCTTTGAGACTATGAGAGATGGGGAGATATCTATTGACACAATGCAGGAGTGCAGCACCCCTCCATGCCACTCTGAATAGCCAACCTTTCCATGTGGCTCGAGGTCTTTCCCCTCTCCACTTCGTCTGGTCAAGATAATAATAATAGAGTTTTTTATAAGGATGAAAAGAGTGATACACCCACGGCTTCCAGATATATGTAAAGTGGATAATAGCAGGGCTTTCCAATGCCTGTGGGATCTCTTTTAACGCCTCTTTTCTGATGCGAGGCACCTCTTCTCGCAGGAGAGATTCATAGACATTATATCTGAATGGCAGGTAGCAACATCTACCACAACAAAGGACATTCAGCACATCCTGATCAGCATAGCGCAGATCTCGTCCATTTTGGTTTAGATAATCGACAGCCAATTGCTGAAAACCTCTTGCTCTCCAACGATTTAAGTCTATCAGTAATACTCCGGCATTGAAATATATATGACTCAGAGGGAGATGCAAACGTTCATATTGAGTAGCGATTCCGCTCGCATCATCCTCAACGGCTCCGATTTCATTGTTTCCCAAATCATATTGCCAAAGCGAAAGAAGATTATCTGTAATGATGATATCGCAGTCGAGATACAAGATCCTCTCTATATTAAGTGGGAGAATGGAAGGAAGAAAAAGTCGCGCAAATGTGGTCTTGGAGATATGTCCTTCGACATTTCCTAAAGAGAAGGATTCGAAGAGTTGGTCTGAAATATTATATAGTGAGATCTGCGCACCTTTTTTTCTGACACACTGCTGCACCAGTTGCTGCTCTGCATCTGTCAAACCATTGGCAAGCAAATGAATACAGATCTTCTCCCCTTGATTATTATCTAAAAGGGAGAGGAACATTGTGATGCAATGCTTCAAGTAATTGCTATCTGTGCAACAAGCGATCTCCATGGTTTTTCCATTCACCCTCACTCAATCCACAATCGGGAGGAGGACAAAAAAAGGAAAACCGAAAAGAGGACTATATATAGTATAGACTACTCCTTTCTGTTTTCCTTAATATACTATTAAATAAATATGTAAGCCGCAATAAAGATGGCGGTCAACACCCAAAGGGTAGGACTGAGTCTCTTGATTTTTCCGCTAAATGCATTGAGCAAAGTATAAAAGATAATACCGAGCAAAATGCCATCAGAAATACTACCACTAAGAGGCATAAGTACCAATGTGAGGAACGCCGGCAAACTCTCTCGGTAGTCTGTAAAGTTAATTTCACCCACAACTTTAGCCATAAACAGACCAACGATGAAAAGTGCCGGTGCTGTAGCTACACTGGGTATAGCCAAAAACAATGGGGCAAAAAAGAGTGCAATGGTAAAGCAGCAAGCCGTGGTAAACGAGGTAAGTCCCGTGCGGCCACCTTGTGCCACACCGGCACCACTCTCCACAAATGTGGTCGTCGTACTTGTTCCGACACAAGCTCCTACCACTGTGGCAACAGCGTCTGCCATAAATGCCTTATTCACTTCTCGCATATCACCATCTTTTTTGAGCATTCCGGCATTGCCCATAACTCCGATGATTGTTCCGATAGTGTCAAACATATCGATAAACAAGAACGTAAAAATCACAGCTATCATGTCCAGCGTAAAGATATTCTGCCACTCAAACTGCATGAAAATCGGTTCGATACTAGGCGGCGAACTCAAAACTCCATCAAAGTGTGTAAGCCCGAAGGGGATACCGATCAACGTGGTTGCCAAAATACCGATCAATATTCCTCCTTTTACATTATAGATCGTGAGCACACCGGTGATCAATATACCGATAAGAGCCACAAGGGGAGCACTCTGAGTAATGTCTCCCAAGGTAATCAATGTAGCTTCGTTGGCAACGATAATACCCGCATTTTTCAAACCAAGAGCGGCGATAAATAGTCCTATACCGACCCCAATGGCATGCTTGATGGAGGTGGGAATGGCATCTACGATCAAACTTCTGATATTAGTGATGGTCATCAAGACAAAAAGAAAACCCTCAATCAGGATCGCTGTCAAAGCAAACTGCCAGCTATACCCCATAGAGAGACAGACCGTATAAACAAAAAAAGCATTCAGACCCATACCGGGAGCTGTAGCAAACGGAAGTTTGGCATACAAACTCATGAGTAACGTACCGGTGATGGCTGCAATGCCTGTTGCTGTAAATACTGCGCCATTAGGCATCCCTTCGATGGCTTTAAAAATGTCCGGATTGACTGCCAAGATGTATGCCATAGTCAAAAATGTAGTGATACCGGCTAGAATTTCGGTTTTTACCGAATGGATTTTAGGATTAAATCCGAAAAGTTTTTTAAGTAACATAGATCTGGTAGTTTCGTTTTCTCTTCTGAAGTCGCAAATTTAATGGATATTATTTATTTTCCCATAAAAAAGTAAAAATTATTTCCGGCTTGCCCTGTTTTCGCTCCTCTTTTTTTCCATTTGGAAGCATCGAACCTTATGTTTTGGAGTGTAAGGAGAAACTTTATTATACTAAACAACGGATATTTAAAATAAAGCCTTATCTTTGCAAGGTAATGGGTTAGAAGAATTTTAATATATGATTCAACCTTTTATAACTACCTCAAAGGGTACAGAGACCTTTCTCTACAACAAATAAAAGTAACACTCACTTATTAAAAAGATACAATACAGAAGCAATGGACGAATGGTTGGATTTGAGTAACAGCATCGCTTCATTAGGGATGTGGGCACGATTGGCAATCGTGTTTGGTATTATTCTGGTAGCGCTTTTGGTGAATTATATTTTTATCCATTGGATCATGCCGGCGATCAAACGTTTCACCCGACGGACCAAAGCGGAATGGGACGACATAATGTTATCCCCGAAACTTGTGAAGGCCTTTGGCAATATTTTACCACCGATCATTCTGCTCATTACCCTTCCGATAGTGTTTGAAGGGGAGTTTAAAACCCTTTTGGTGCGCTGCCTCTGCGCCTACATCATCGCTGTAGTAGTCAGATTTTTATGTGTTTTGGTCTCTGCGGTTTTTAATCTTTTTGTCCGACAAGATCAGAGCCGCATCCGAATGAAAGGCATCACACAGACCCTACAGATTATCTTCATCATCCTTGGTGTGATTTTCGTGATTAGCACCTTGATCGACAAATCTCCAGTGATCTTGATAACCGGTTTGGGCGCGATGGCAACTGTCATGATGTTGATCTTTCAGGACTCTATTAAGGGCCTTGTTGCCGGCATACAACTCTCTGCTAATGACATGCTGAATCCCGGAGATTGGATCTCAATGCCTAAATGCGGTGCAGACGGAGAGGTTATCGATGTCTCGCTACACACAGTCAAGGTTCGTAATTGGGATAAAACCATTATCACGATACCCCCATACATGCTAGTCAATGAGTCTTTCCAGAATTGGCGCGGAATGCAAGAGAGCGGTGGTCGCCGCATATTTCGTTCAGTAAACATCGACATGCAGACCATTCGATTCTGCACACAGAAGGAGTTACAAGACTATCGGACACAAGGTATCCTACCCTCAGAATTTGTGCTCCAAAGCCCAACGGAAGGGGAGGAGGAAAAACTCCCCCAACACATGACCAATCTTCAGGTCTTCCGAAACTATCTGTTGCGCTACCTACAGCAACATCCGGACATCAATCATGGATCCCTTATCGTAATGGTGAGAGAGTTGCAGCCCAGTGCTGAGGGTCTTCCGCTTCAGATCTATTGCTTCTCAGACACGACGACTTGGGTTTCTTATGAAAACATACAGTCTCAGTTGATCGAATTTCTGATCGCCTCATTGCCCAAATTTGGCTTAGCAGTTTACCAGCGCAGCAGTGACAATGAAGGATTTAGGAGTTGAAAGATTTAACTTAGAATAAAGAGAAAAGGTAAAAGGAAGAAGGTGAAAACGGAAAACTGAAAGGAGAAAGAGCAAAGATGAAAAACCATCAGCCATTGCCATCAGCCATAGTAGGGCGAAGCCCTTAAACCCTTTCAACCAAAGAAAAAAATATGAAAGAGATAATCCGAGAAGCCTGCGATGTCCTCCGACGAGGAGGTGTAATCCTATATCCGACCGACACGGTATGGGGGTTAGGTTGTGACGCAGCCAACAGCGATGCAGTACGTCGCATTTATGAGATTAAGCATCGAGTGGATAGCAAGGCTATGCTAATCTTGACCGATGCCATCGGAAGGGTAGAGTCCTACTTTGATCGTGTACCGGAGATTGCATGGGATCTTTGGGAGGTATCAGACAAACCTCTCACGCTGATTCTGCCCCGCGCGAGAAATTTGGCACCGGAGTTGATGGCAGAAGATGGTTCTGTCGGCATTCGCATCACCGGTGAAGCTATCTCTAAAGCGATTTGTGCCGGGATGAGACGCCCCATAGTCTCCACATCTGCCAACATCAGCGGAGAGCCGACAGCACGCTGTTATGCTGAAATCTCAGAGGAGATCAAGGCAGCTGTGGACTTCATTGTCCCTCTCCGACAAGACGAGAAAACCCTACCCACACCCTCCGGCATCATCAAACTGGGTGATGGCGGCCTAATACAAGTCATCCGCTGACCCCTTAGTCGAGGCATGAAATCATCGAAGAAGCATAAGACAAACATCGATACATAAATAAAAAACTGTGAGATGAATTTAACGAGACAACGTGTCAAGTATCTTTTGAGCGACTGGCTGATGGTAACTATCGGCTGGATCGTTTTCTACGTCTATCGTTACGATGTGACGGGACACATGACCTTTGGCTCTTTGGAAGAATTCCTGAGTGATGGGATCGTATTGTGCAATATCTTCATCTCCTCATTTATTTGGCTCGGTATCTTCACCTTTTCTGGTTATTACTCCCGTCCCTACTTCAAGTCCCACCTTGAAGAGTTGCAGACGACCTTCTTTTCCGTATTAGTTGGCTCACTCTGTTTCTTTTTCAGCATTGTGATCGATGATGTCCCTTTCATCGACTTCATCGACGACCAGTTATTAGGATTTGACAAAGTCATCCATGTCAGTCCCCGCACCTATTTGCAGATTCTCCTCACCATGTTTTGCTGTGTCTTCGTGCCGGTCTATATCTCCCGTTACTTCATCACCCACTTCTCCGGACGCAAAGCGCAGCGAGGAGAGATCGGATGGTCCACACTGCTCATTGGCGATGGTAAAGCAGCCCGAGCCTTGCTCAAAGAGTTGGATAGTGCTCGGCAAAACGAGTACCACATCATCGGATGTATCCACCCCGACGGAGAGAAAGGAACAATATCGGAGAACGCAGACCGCAAAAAAAAGATGATCGGCAACATCCCCGTTTTGGGCAACATGTCACAACTCGCCTCCATCATGTCATCTCGTCAAGTCGATGCCTTCCTATTGGCACCCGACCTACGGACATCCAAAGTGATCTATCGCCTTGTCTATGAGTTGATGCCCTACGACGTTCCGATCCGCATGCGTGCAGCCGATGAGGAGATCGAGGCAGGACTGATACGCACTAATTCGCTGACCTCCATACCGATGCAAGAGTTCGGCTCTGCATTTCTCACCCCCTTTCAGCGTAATATGAAACGTCTTGGAGACGTGACATTTGCTCTTTTTGCCCTGCTTTTAGTCTCCCCTTTGATGCTCCTGATGTGCATACTTATACCACGCACCTCTCCCGGACCGATTTTCTATAGCCAGGAACGTGTCGGCAGGATCGGTAAGAAGTTTAAGGTATGGAAATTCCGGTCGATGTATGTCGATGCCGAGTCTGACGGACCACGCCTCTCCTCTGAGGGCGATCCACGCATCACCCCACTCGGACAATTCATCCGAAAATATCGCATCGACGAACTTCCACAGTTTTTTAACGTCCTCAAAGGCGACATGAGCATCGTCGGACCACGCCCTGAGCGAGAGTATTACATCCGTCAGATCATTGAGGTTGCACCCTATTACACCAAACTCTTTCAGGTACGTCCCGGCATCACCTCATGGGGACAAGTCAAATATGGCTATGCCGGCAATCTCTTCCAGATGGTCGAGCGGATGCGCTATGACTTGATGTATATAGACAACTGTTCGATGCTCGTAGATCTGAAAATTATTTGTTACACCATCCGTACCGTCTTGACCGGCAAGGGGATTTAAACCGATATGAACCTACCTCTATTACATCATCTCAACGTCGGATTTACCCGGCTCGCTTCCCTCTATGACCGAGGACTGATGTGGCTTGTCGAGTGGCGCGAGCGCCACCTCACAGAGCAGCAATTTGTCCTCATCCTTGCTTTCCTCACCGGACTTTTGGGCGCGGCGATGGCATTGATATTGAAGTTTCTGATTCATACTTACCAGCATGCCTTGACCTCGTTTTTCGGCGATGACGAGAACTGGCTCTACCTGCTCTACCCCGTAGTCGGCATCCTGATCGCCGGGCTCTACGTCCGTTACATTGTCCGCGACGACATCGGGCATGGGGTGACCAAAATCCTCTATGCCATCTCACAGCGTAAGAGCATCATCAAGCGCCACAATACATTCTCTTCTGTTGTTGCCAGTTCGGTAACCATCGGTTTTGGTGGCTCTGTCGGGGCAGAGGCTCCTATCGTTCTCACCGGCTCCGCCATTGGTTCCAATCTCGGACGCATCTTTCGCATGGACCAGCACACACTGATGATCCTCTTGGGATGTGGTGCTGCTGCCGGTATAGCCGGTATCTTCAAAGCCCCTATTGCCGGACTACTCTTCACCATCGAGGTACTCATGCTCGACCTCACAGCTACCTCCATCATGCCTCTGCTCATCTCCTCCGTGACAGCTGCCTCTGTGGCATATATCTTTGAGGGGCCGCGAGCTATGTTCAGTTTTGTCGATACGGAGAGTTTCTCTGCCGAACGCATCCCCTATGTCATCCTGCTCGGCATCCTCTGTGGCTTCGTATCTCTCTACTTCACCAGATGTACGTTTTGGGCAGAAGATCGCTTCCGCAAGGTGCGCAACCCGTGGGTCAAATTTGCCATCGGAGGTACCATACTTAGCGTCTTGATCTTCTTGCTACCACCTCTCTATGGAGAAGGTTATACCTCGATCCAGCACATCTATGACGGGCAGTTCAGCCGCATGGCAGCCGGATCGCTCTTCTATGAGTGGGCGGACAATTTCTGGATTTTCCTCCTCTTCATTCTCCTCATCCTCGCAAGCAAAGCATTTGCTACGGCTGCCACCAATGGTGGCGGCGGGTGTGGTGGAACATTTGCTCCCAGCCTTTTCATGGGCAACTTTGCCGGATTCCTCCTTGCTTTTGTCCTCAATCATACCGGTTGGTGCACGTTCCTCCCGGAAAAAAACTTCGCTGTCATGGGCATGGCAGCCGTCATGTCCGGTGTCATGCATGCTCCACTGATGGGAGTCTTCCTCAGCGCCGAGCTCACCGGACGTTTTGATCTCTTCCTTCCTCTGCTCATCGCTTCAACACTCAGCTATGGCACCATCCGTATTTTCGAGCCCTATAGCATCTACACCCGACGTTTAGCGCTCAAAGGCGAACTCATCACCCATCATAAGGACAAGGCTGTCCTCATGCTGCTCAAACTGGAGTCTTTCATCGAGCGGGATTATCAGGTCGTAGCCCCCTCCATGACCTTAGGCGAACTGGTGCGAATCGTCTCTAAAGCAGAACACAACACCTTCCCCGTCTGTGATGAAGATGGTCGCTTTCTCGGCATCGTAACGCTCAATGACATCCGAAACATCATGTTCCAGCCCCGGCTCTATGATCGCATGACCGTCCGAGACATCATGATCGGTCCACCTGCCAAGGTCCATCTCAAGATGAATATGGCAGAGGTAATGAATCTCTTTGACACCACCAATGCCTGGAACCTCCCCGTCCTGGGCGAAGGGGGCAAGTATCTCGGTATGCTCTCTAAAAACCATATCTTCACCTCATATCGCAAAGTTCTCAAACACTTCTCGGAGGATTAAGGATAATTATTGGATAATGAAAATAAATATGAACTCCTAAAAAATGATACCAGCAAACAACCATATCCCCCTACTTATCTTGGGATTATTCTTCGGCTTTAACCTTTCGCTCCATGCCGATAATGAGAAAAAGCATGATGACCGTCCACGCGTCGTCATAATGACAGATGCAGAAACGGACGACCGTTGTTCAATGGTACATGCCTTACTCTATGCCAACGACATGGACATTGCAGCCATCATCCAAACAAATTCTTGTTTTCAAAGACATGGATGGAGTAAAGACCCTTGGTTAAAAAATATGATCGATGCTTATGGAGAGGTATTACCTAATCTTCAAGTTCATGACCCAGCCTATCCATCTGCAGACTATCTGCATAGCATCTGTTTCGTAGGAGATGAAGATCAGACACACATCCCCAACATTGGAAAAAGTTACAAGGCTCAATATACCGGAGAGAATGTTTATATCGACCCCACACTATGGGAAGACACACCTGGCTCGGACAAGATCGTTGAACTTTTACTTGACGACGATCCCCGGCAACTCATTATTCAATGTTGGGGTGGGGGCAACACTGCAGCCAAAGCATTCGAAAAACTAAAGCGACAATACCCGAATCAGTATGAAAAAGC
This sequence comes from Bacteroidales bacterium, assembly GCA_045576355.1. Taxonomy (GTDB): domain Bacteria; phylum Bacteroidota; class Bacteroidia; order Bacteroidales; family UBA3663; genus Liminaster. The sequence goes on along the minus strand of JAZNGG010000043.1, from coordinate 51,116 downwards.
CATACAAAAAGCTGTTCTCTACTGCATTTGGTATCAAGATGCTGCCGGACCTTACATCGAAAAGGAGCATCCCGGAGCCACAATACTCCTCAACCATCATTTCTCTGGCAGTTGGGATTACGGTACGATGACTAACACAGAGAGTTATGTCAACGATTATCTGCAAAATGGTAAAAACCCATTAGGAGCACTCTACAGCCAACCCTATATCAGTGAGGGCGACACCCCGGCATTTCTCTATTGTCTGGGAGGTCCCGGACTACGCAGCTGGGAAGACCCCTCTTTTGGAGGATGGGGAGGCAGATTTTATCGTGTTGGTGGGACGGGCAACGTATGGCGCGACACCGGATATGGAGAAATACGGGAATGGATGGAACATGCCTTACATGATTTCCAGGCACGTCTCCAGTGGTGTATCACACCGGAATATACTATGGCTAATCACGCCCCACAGATCCGTTTAGAGACACCAGCAGACTTTGCGGTCGAGAGCGGAAAAGAGGTCATAATATCTGCCCATGTCACCGATACAGACAACATTGACATAGAGTCTGTATGGAAACTTAGAGGGAAAATGTGGGAACAAAAAGGTCGGACCAAAGAGATGTTTTTGGCCAATCCGGCAAAGTTTATCGAACGCTGGCGGACAGGATGGAGTCAGATGCATGCAGGAAGTTACAATGGATATGTTGATCTCAAGTTTGATGAGAAAAAAGCGACCTGCTCATTCATTGCTCCCGATGTCGATGAGCCTCAGACCATACACATTCTCCTTGAAGCTTTCGACATGGCCATACCCCGTTTGACCGGTTATCAGCGATATGTCATAACAATTCTACCGAAAAACAAATAAATAATAACCAGATATGAAAAAAGACTGCAACTTATTAACGTCCCTCCTTTTCCTTTTGACACTGATCACAACTGCATGTACAACCTCTACCGCCGACGACCGTCAGCTTGCATTCCCGACAGCCGAAGGTCACGGCAAATATACCCAAGGCGGACGCGGAGGTGTAGTCTATGAAGTGACCAACCTCAATGACCATGGACCGGGCAGTCTCCGTGAGGCTGTCGAAGCCCAAGGTCCACGCACAGTCATCTTCCGCGTCTCAGGAACGATAGACCTCCAGCGCCCTCTCACCATCCGCAATCCCTACATCACCATCGCCGGACAGACAGCCCCGGGAGACGGCATCTGTCTGAAGAGACATCCTCTCAATATCGGAGCAGATGAGGTCATCATTCGCTACATCCGAGTACGACTGGGAGATGAGACCGGACACGACACAGACGCCATCAGCAGCCGTGGACATAAAAACATCATCCTCGATCATGTATCTGCAAGCTGGAGCATCGATGAGACACTCTCCATCTACTTGTGTGAGAACGTGACCATCCAGAGGTGTATGATCACAGAGAGCCTTTTCGGCTCCAATCATGTCAAAGGGACTCATGGCTTCGGAGGCATTTGGGGCAGCAATTATGCCACCTACCATCACAACCTCATCGCCCACCACTCGAGCCGTAATCCCCGCTTTGCATCGGGTGGCGGATATAACGACTACCGCAACAACGTGCTCTATAACTGGGGGTACAACAGTTGCTACGGTGGAGAGAAACTCGTAAAAAACAAGTCTTTTGGCAGCTTCGATGTCAACATGGTGGCCAACTATTATAAGCCAGGACCGGCAACACAAGGTGGAGATGTACACCACCGCATAGCCAACCCCGGTTATCGGAGCGAAGAGGATTATGGCAGCTGGTACATCGAAGGCAACCATGTCGAGGGACATCCTGAAGTGACAGCCGATAACTGGGCAGGAGGTGTTCAGACCAACGCAGAGATGCTTGTCAAAGTGCGTCGCCACGAACCATGGGCTGCTATGCCCATCCCTCAGGAGAGTCCTAAAGAGGCTTACGAAACGGTGCTCCGCCATGCAGGAGCCAGTCTGCCGGTGCGCGATGCAGTAGATAGTCGCATCATCAGTGAGGTACGTGGAGGTTGTGCCACCTTCGAAGGCAATACTTACAGACAAAAGAAGAAACTGATCGACCCAACACAAAAATGTGGCATCATCGACTCTCAAAACGACGTAGGAGGTTGGCCCGAGCTCAAGTCTCTGCCGGCCCCGACAGACAGCGACCATGACGGAATGCCGGACAACTGGGAAAAGTCTCAAGACCTTAATCCTAATGATCCCGAAGATCGCAATCAGACCGATAAGGAAGGATGGACCCATCTCGAACGATACATAAACAGCCTGGCACATCCTTAAAAACCCAAACCCAAGAGAAAAACTATGAAAGAGATTATCCACTTTCTGCGAGAACTAAAACAACACAACGACCGCACATGGTTTAACAACCACAAAGCACAATACCTACAGGCTCAAGCCCGGTTTCACACCATAGTCGATGAATTGATCGATGAAATCAGTCGTTTCGATCCATCCGTAGCCGGACTTACTGCCCGACAATGCACCTATCGCATCTATCGAGACATACGTTTCTCGGCTGACAAGAGCCCATACAAAACACACATGGGAGCCTTCATCAATCCCGGAGGCAAAAAGTCCGGTTACTCAGGATATTATTTTCATGTCGGTATCGGAGGCGAAGGCTATCCCGATAATCACATGCTTGCCACGGGCGACTATTATTGCCCTCCCGATGCCTTGCGCATCCTGCGCGAAGACATCGCCTATGGAGATGGCGACTTCGAAGCGACACTCAGACAGGCACCCCTCTTCCACCTTGACCGGGATGAAACGCTAAAACGCAATCCCAAAGGCTTTCCCGATGGCACCCCCTACGAGGAGTATATCCGCCTACGGAACTTTTGTCTCTGTCACATTCCGGACCAAGACTTCATGCTATCCGACCATCTGCCCCGGCGCGTGGCAGAACTTTTCAGATCCACACAACCCTTCTTGCAATACATCAACCGCGCCATCGCCTATACCAAGGAAGAGTCTTGACATGGCGATCATTTGCCTCAAAAAAACTGAAACTTCAAAAAAACTGATCTATTTTAATTAATTCAGCCACTCGAGATAATTATCAGGTGTCACTACAGCCATTTGCTTTACCGGATAGGTTTTCTGAAATATTGCAGGTAGTTTCACCATTTGTCGGCGAGGATTCCATTTCATTTCAAATGTCGTAAACACACCATCCCCCTCTTCGATATAGTCAATCCCGTGCTGATCTGTAGTGCGCCAAAAATAACTCCTCACATATCGACCGGCATATTCATTCGCCTTGATACGCTCGCTGATAAAAAAGTTTTCCCACAATGCACCAGCATCATTGCGCAATGCGAGTGGTGCAAAGTTTTGAATAATCGCATTGCGAATACCATTATCATAAAAATACACCTTCTTACTTTTCTTCAATTCATTACGCAAATTCCGGTTAAACGCATTGAGACGGAATATGATATAATACTTCTCCAGCAAATCTATATACTTCTCCACCGTTTTGCTGTCCGACCCTATAGTCTGTGCCAACTCGTTATACGACACCTCACTTCCAACTTGTAAGGCCAATGCTATCAATAGTTTTTCCAAAAGAACAGGACGACGTATATCTTCCAACGCAAGCAAATCTTTGTAGAGATAGCTCCCGGCGATATTCATTATCAATTCTTTAGCCTCATCTGTATGATTGATAACATCTGGATATGAGCCATAGATAAGGCGAGCTTCCAATGATTGTTTTACCGCCAAGAGACCTCCATCCTCCAATAATTCGTGTGTTGATATAGGGTATAGATGATACTCATACTTACATCCGGTAAGAGGTTCGTTTAAACGATCCTGCAATTCAAACGAAGAAGACCCTGTCACCATCAATTGTACATCAGGAAAATTGTCTGTAATACGCTTGAGTGTCATTCCGATTTCCTTAACTCGCTGTGCCTCATCTATCATTACTATGCGATGATTACCAATGAGCATCTTTAGTTCAGACGCATTGATATCACTCAACATCTCTTTCACCTCAGGCTCATCGCAATTGAGAGAAAGCACATTCTCTTCCCGCTGATTTACGATTTGCTTAAACAGAGTACTTTTACCCACCTGACGAGCACCAATCACAATGATAGCCTTGCCTTTAAACAAGTTTTCCTCTATACGCTGTTGCAATGTACGAACTATCATATTTTTCACCTTTTGTTTTACAGGGCAAAAATAGATCAAAAACCTTACTAATCCAAAATTTATGGTATATTTTTTGGATTACAATCCGAAAATAGGGGGTATTTTTTGGATTAGGCATCAAATCATGACTTTTTGGATAAAAAGAAATGGATATTAGATTCCTATGAATCTATATTCATAACAGCATTGTAATTTACCGGAATAAGCATATTTTTTATCAAATTCTTGCATAATTTCAAAAATTATATTTCCTTTGCAAGTGGATCATTGATGCTTTCAGCGGAAAGAAGAGATCCATAGTTTTAAAAAGACGTTTACGAACGTTATCTTCGGTCTTCGAATCTCGCAAGTTTGAACTAACCAGAGAAGATATCGGCAACGAAAACGTCCACAGTAGGTTGTAAATTTGATCTGTACGTTGATATTCGTGCAGGTGTTTTGCATCTGGCGTGGGCTTTAGCGTTGCTTATCCTCTGGGAAGGCAATGCGAGAGCCTGAAGACGGGGTAAGCAGCGATACAGTTTCCCACGTCTTTTTTATTTTTCGCCAAATCCGGGGAAACCATAGGCACAAAACAACCGAACTGTGGCAGCCACGCCAATTTTCAGTAATCATTTGTTAAGCAAAGCATAGGACATGAATCAACTTCATGCCCTGATTTGTCGTATCCATACACCAACCGAATCATTCATTACTAACTATTTAAATTATATAACTATGAAAAAAATCCATTCATCCACCATTCTTAAGTCAACATTGCTACTCTTAATCTTTACCATGGCTGCAGGGATGCTGCAAAGTTGCTCCTCTGTCTATGACACACAAAGAAGCGAATCAAAACAAGAGATGATCAAAAACGGGGAAAACAGAGAAAACAGGGGTCCAGTAGGCTCTATGGGTTCTCTCCTCGGAGCATAACAAGCGCAAAAACCAAGAAGCAAATGTACCTAAACATGCCTTTTGGTCAATCATTAACAAAGCATATTATAAATTATTAAACAACTAAACATTATGAAAAAATCATTTTTCTATTGTGCCATCGCTACATTGGCTTTAACTTCTTGTGTTGTTCAAGAACCTCTCTACTTAGAAACTTTCTCTCCGGAAGAAAGTGGTCTGAACCTTGTAAAAATTACAGATGAAGCAAATAATTCGGTTGTTGCAGGCACCTCATGGCCAACTTATTCAGTAGATTATAGTAACGATAATTATGGATACTCAAGATCTGCCTCTTTTGCATGGTCACCCCAAAGAAAACTCGCTCTCTCCCCGGATGGAAAGAGTATCGCTTACATCACTCGCATGAATAATCAGGACAACATAATGGTTCGCAGTACATCTGCTATTGGACTCGCCACCCAACGAACTTTCCGAGACGTCTATTCTCTTTCTTGGGGAAGCAATGATAAACTCTACTTCTCTGATCGTGTTTTTAGAAGCAAAAATGGTTATTATAATATTTATGATTACTACATCTGCTCTGTTAATGCTTCAGCCGGAAGTATGATGAATCAACACACTAATGGTTCTGTTAGTGACTCCGAACCAACTCTTGCCCAAGATGGAAAGACACTTTACTTTGTCCGCACAGGGAGTGGAGGTGCATCTGTTTGGACTCTAAATTTAGATAACGGAACACTCACATCCTGCGCACGCGGTTATAACCCCTGCCTTATCCCCAATGATCCGGACGCATTCCATTGCATCAGAAATTCCACCAACGGACGTAGCGAACTTTGGTATGTAAACTATGTTAAAGGACAGGAAAGTATAATACTTTCTGATGATAAACGAAGCTTTACCAATCCCTGTCTCTCTCCCGACGGCAAATGGATTCTTTTAGTAGGTAATTCTATATCAAACATATCTCAAAAAAATAACTTGGACATCTTCGTTGTGCGCACCGATGGTAGCCAACTCACCCAACTTACCTATCACCCGGTGAACGACTCCTCTCCGGTATGGGCAGCTGACGGCAGAAGCATTTACTTTATTTCAAGCCGTGCAAACGAAAAGCAGTCGTACAACATCTGGCGCATGAATTTTAATATAGAATAATCATAATTCACAAGTCTAATGCTCCGAGGTGCAGATGGATATAAACGCAATTTCGAAATAGGTATGAGTTACACGACTTCTTTGTAAAAACATTCTTACCTATCCCCAATTAACCCCCAAGGCGGTATGTCGAAGTATCATTCTGACATACCGTCTTCTTTTATATTATTATGTCACGCGATCCGATGATGCCATTAAAAGATGTGGTTTCGGTCTTATGTTTGCATGACGCCGCCGTGTGATGTGTATGACGCTGCCGTGTGATGTGTACGACGCCGCCGTGTGACGTGCATGACGGCGCCGTGTAAAATACATGATGGCGCCGCGTAACGTCACACGGCGGCGGCCTGCATTTTACACACTTTTATACCTCCTCTTTTTTGTCCCTTTCGGCAGATTGATTATCTTTGCATCGGATGGATACCGACGCCCTACCGGAATAATGCCGGATCCATGATTTCGCACCGAAAAAGCCCATAACCACTCACCCGACAATATGGGTGAGGTAATTTATATGCCGATGAAAACTATAAAACTTGCTTTGCTGTCCGCCAGCCTTTGCGCGATGACCGCCTGCTCACAGGCAGGTAAGAGTGATTTTGATCTCCATGTGATCACCGATAATGCCCAGCCCCGAGTGATGCCAAGAGCGCTGTTTGCCTCCGCTCCCGACTCACTGATGTCTGCTTTAGGGTTGACAGAGGGTGTCCCGGCTTCGGTCTCCTGCTTCTTGCTGCAACATGGCGATGAGACAATGCTCTTTGACAGTGGTAACGGCCACGAAGACTCTCGCCTGAATCCCTCTCTCGACAGCCTCGGCGTAAAACCCGAAGAGATAGATCATATATTCCTGACTCACCTACATTCGGATCATGTCGGAGGTTTGATCCGAGGAGATCAACGGGTTTTCGCTCATGCGACTCTGTATATCCCTGCCCAGGAGTATGCCGCATGGGAGTCTCAAACCGGAGGTTTGCCCAAACACATTGCCAAGTTGAAGCAACTCTACGGAGATGACATACATTTTTTTGAAGAGGGGAGCGAACTTCCTCATGGCATTATCCCTATCCCGGCATACGGACATACACCGGGGCATACCGCCTACCGGATCGGAAAAATCTTGATCGCCGGAGATATTATGCATGGTGTGGCTCTGCAATTGAAGCATCCCCAACACTGTGCCAAGTATGACAAAAATCCGGAACAAGCGATTCTCTCACGCCAATCCATCCTGGAAATGGCACAGCGCGAAGGTCTGACGCTCTATGGCATGCACTTCCCCGATCGGAAAGGGATCACTCCGGAGGTGCTGTTACAAGCCAAGTGAGAAGAGAGAGAGAATGTGAAGAACGAGTTATAAGCCCGATGTCGGAGGTGTAATCGGATAAAAACAAAACTGCGCCGGACTCCCGTCCAACGCAGCCGTGAAAAAACGTTTTATTTATTAGTATACAGTAAGTGTCATTTACCCATTGCCTCGACGATGTCGCGAGTATCGCTGGCGATCATGCTCTCCTCATCGGTCGGCACGACGCATACGGTAACGCGGCTCTCCGGTGTAGAAAGAACAGCTTCCTCGCCATGGATTTTCTCATTGAGGTCCATATCGATCTTGATGCCCAAATACTCCATGTCTGAGCAAACCAATTTGCGTGTGTATGTGTGATTCTCTCCCACACCGCCGGTAAAGACGATGACATCCACACCATTCATGGCAGCGGCATAGGCACCGATGTACTTCTTGATGCGATAAGCATAAACATCGAGAGCCATCTTAGCACGCTCGTCACCCTCAACCATGGCATTATAGATGTCGCGCATATCCGAACTGATGCCGGTCAAGCCGAGCATACCGGACTTCTTGTTGAGAAGATTGGAAATGCCCTGAGCGTCAAGACCCTCTTTCTCCATGATAAAGGTAATAGCGCCACCATCGATGTCACCACTGCGTGTACCCATGACAAGGCCCTCGAGCGGAGTGAGACCCATAGTCGTATCGACACACTTGCCGTTCATCACAGCACTGATGGAGGCTCCGTTGCCGATGTGGCAGCAGATCATCTTGCAGTTATTGGGATCGATGTTGAGGTACTGACAGGTGCGCTTAGAGACATAGCGATGGCTGGTGCCATGGAAGCCATAGCGACGGATGCCATACTTCTCAAACAACTCATAAGGGAGGGCATACATATATGCCTTAGGCGGCATGGTCTGATGGAATGCCGTGTCAAAGACAGCCACTTGTGGGACAGCAGGCATCAACTTCTGCACAGCATAGATACCTTTCAGGTTGGCAGGATTGTGGAGAGGACCCAATACAGAGCACTCATCGATGGCCTCGATCACCTGATCGTTGATCAATGTAGAAGCACAGAACTTCATCGCACCATGGAGCACACGATGACCTACAGCGTCGATCTCCTCAACACTCTTGATACATCCGTACTGCTCGCTCATAAGGGTCTTGAAGATGAAATCGACAGCCTCAGTGTGGTCGGGCATCGGATGATCCAGCACAACCTTGTCGTCACCCCAGACAAATTTCAAAAAAGAGTCGGGCAAGCCGATCTTTTCCACACCGCCCTGTGCAAGGACAGCGTTGCTCTCGGTCTCGATCAGCTTATACTTGACTGATGAGGAACCGCAGTTTAAAACCAATATCTTCATTATTGTTTCTTTGTTTATAATATTTCCGGATGGGGGACGTGTCACTCCCATCCGCGAATGGGTTAATCAGAAATGTAGTGTGTTAAGCCTTAGCAGCACGCTCTTTGGCACCGATGGCCTGGTTGCAAGTGATGGCTACCACCTGATATACATCGTCGATGGAGCATCCGCGGCTCAAGTCATTGACCGGAGCGGCAATACCCTGCAAGATGGGGCCCAATGCGGCTGCACCTGCCAAACGTTGTACGAGTTTATATGCGATGTTGCCCACCTCGAGAGTCGGGAAGACCAAAGTGTTGCAGTGTCCAGCCACTTCGCTACCGGGAGCCTTGCTTGCTCCGACAGAAGGAACGATAGCTGCATCGGCTTGTAACTCGCCGTCGATCTTGAGATCCGGTGCAAGCTGCTTGGCAAGACGTGTAGCCTCAACGACTTTGTCCACCATCTCATGCTTGGCACTACCCTTGGTAGAGAAGCTCAACATGCCGACTGTCGGCTCGATGCCGGCGATGTCTTTGGCAGTCTGTGATGCACACACTGCGATCTGAGCGAGTTGAGCAGCATCGGGATTAGGAGTTACAGCACAGTCTGCAAACACCATTACGCCGTCAGTGCCGTAGTTCTTATTGGGGCAAATCATGATAAAAGCACCCGATACGCAACTGATGCCGGGAGCAGTCTTGATGATTTGCAAAGCGGGACGAAGCACGTCTCCTGTGGTGTTTTGAGCACCGGCAACTTCACCATCAGCCTCTCCGTTTTTGATGATCAAGGCTCCAAGATAAAGAGGATTCTCTGCCAAAGAGGATGCCTGCTCAGGAGTCATGCCCTTATTCTTGCGGAGGTTATAAAGAAGTGTAGCATACTTCTCTTTCTCCGGATTATTTTTCGGATCGATAATAGTGGCTTTTTCGATGTTTGTCAAGCCATGTTTAGCCACGAGTGCATCAATCTCTGCACGGTCACCAATCAAAATGATGTCGGCTACACCATCGGCCAAAATACGATCTGCAGCTTTGATGGTGCGCTCTTCGGTGCCTTCTGCAAGCACGATACGCTGCTTATTGGCTTTCGCACGTGCCACGAGTTGTGTCATTAAATCCATAGGACTAAAAGTTTTTATAATTATTGTGTTATGATTTATGAGTTTCTCTCTGATTTCGGTTAGTCTGTATGCTTGATAACTTGCGAAAGCCGAACGCGGAACTTGAATGGTGTTCAGCCGTTTCATGGAGAGTGGAGTCCTATTCAATTTAGGGAGGGGCACTTCGCTTATTTCTGCACAAAGATAGTTTTTTTCATCAAACAACGGTCTCTTTGCCTCATACTTTTTGCATAAAAGTGGAGTTTTTGTCGTGATTTATCGTAAAATAAGTTTTTATTGCTTACATTTGTCGCACATCAATCATATATCGTGGGCTTCGCCCGCCATGGCTGATAGCAATGGCGATGGCGATGGCTGATGGCGGTCTGATCGCCTTTTACATTCCATAAGCTATAAAGCCAAAAGCCATCGCCATCAGCCATAGCAAGGCGAAGCCCTTAAACCCCTCAACCCTTAAACCAACAAATATGAACACTACAAACAACAAACTCCGCCGAATATTTATATTCCTATCTGCCCTCATCGGGACAACAACACTTTGCCATGGTCAAAAATTACCCCAAGTCACTCAGGGCGATTATGCCTGGCCGCTGCTGCAAAAATGCGTCCTCACGACACCGGGCGAAAACGTGTGTGTCTCTCCTCTAAGTTTAGAGACTGCCATGGCGATGCTGCTCAACGGAGCGGACGACAATACACACAAAGAGATCCAAAAAACGTTCGGATGGAGCGGAATGACCAACGATGAAATCAATAAGAGTCAGAGACAACGCATACAGACGCTCACTTCTGCCAAAAGCATTACTGTCGAAATGGCCAACTCCATTTGGATCAACAGAGAACTGAAAAAGGTGAAACGGGCATTCACCAAAACCAATAAAAAATATTATGACGCAATGATCAGCCGCCTCACTATGAATGAAACGGCAGAAACACGCATCAATAACTGGTGTGCCGAACACACACACGACAAAATCAAAAGCATCGTCTCCCAGCTGGATCCTGCCACACAGATGTTGCTGATCAATGCCCTCTATTTTAAGGGAAACTGGATGACACAATTTGAAAAGGAATTGACCGAGCCGGGCACATTCCACCTCTCCGATGGCAAGACCCTTAATGAGGTCCCAATGATGCACCATAAAGGATTTTACCTCTATGCCGAGACACTGCACGGACAACTGATCGACCTCCCCTTCAGCAGCGGTGGCAAGCAGCAATACAGCATGTATTTTTATTTGCCGACATCCTCCATGTCTGCCGATGATCTGCTCCGTCAACTCAACAGCACAGAGTGGGCTTCTGCCGTATCATCTCTCAAAAGCCAGGAGGTCAGACTTACTATGCCAAGATTTAAAATGGAATATAAGATTCCTCTCAACAAGATTTTGATGGAAATGGGCATCCGCGATGCCTTCATCTCCGGCAGAGCAGACTTCTCCAAGATCAGTAAATCTCCACTGGTGGTGAGCAATGTACTCCAGAAAACTTTTCTTGAAGTCAATGAGTATGGAGCCGAAGGGGCAGCCGTGACTGCCATCACCATGCTCAAAAGTATGGCTCCACGTCCTACGTTGGTAAAAGAAATGACTTTGGATCGTCCTTTCGTGTACATGATAGTAGAAAAGACGACCCAAAGCATTTTATTCATGGGTAAGATAGAAAATCCCACCCGTTAGTAAAATTATGATAGCTGAAGCTCTTCGGTTTTATTTGAGAGCGACTTGCTCCATCCCAATCGCACACCACTGCTGACAAGCCATCAGACCGGCATCATCCAAAGTGATGCTCATGGCATCGCCTTGCTGGTTATAGATCACAGCATTACGTTCATCCAAGAGGGTAATAACCTTCTGACTGACACCCTCAAACTCTGCGGTCCAAGTCCGTGTCTCACGATCCAAAAGCAAAGCCAATTGCTGACCGGTGGTTTCGTCTGTGATCAGATAACCTCCGGACTGATCCGGTGAGATCAGGTAATGATGTCCGTTGGCACCCTCTATGCGGGTCAATTCATCCATCGGATTAGAACCGGACCAGAACTCTACGGTATTGAAGATTATCGCATCCAAAAATCCTCCGATCATAAACTCAAAGGGCGAGAGAATCGCTCCCACCACCGCATTGATATACTTATTGGGCGTAAGATTGGTATTGAAATTAAAACACCAATTCAATGCTGAAAACGACCCAACCATACATGAAGGCAATAAAGTCATACATGCCAGGACTGTGGCAACAAGTACAGAACACTTTTTCATAATCCAATATTATATTTAGTTATTAGGTTTTCTTCAGACCGATATGGTCGTGACAAAGATATATAAACTTATCAAAAAAAATACAAATGTGGGACGTTAATAATTATAGTTCATCCCTTTTGTGCCACAATTATAAATATATTTCATCAAAAACACGATTGCCAAGTCTTCATTTTTATAGTTTTTTAGACATAATCGATGCAAAATATTAAAATAAATTTGTGATAGAAATAGTTTTCGCTATATTTGCAACATCAAGAATAATCAAGAATTATCAACACATCAACCTTTTTTGTAACTAATTATTAAATATTACTACTATGAATTTTGGAACAGCTATTAAAACTTGTTTCAGCAAGTATGCAACATTCACAGGCCGTGCCCGTCGTAAAGAACTTTGGTTTTGGATTTTGTTCTCTGTTATTTTAGGCATCATTCCTTTTTTGAACTGGATTTGGGCAGTGGTAGCCATCATCCCGACCATTGCGGTTTGGGTGCGCCGTCTTCATGACACTGGAAAAAGTGGATGGTTTTATCTTTTGGTCTTGATCCCTATTATTGGACAAATTTTGCTCATCGTTTGGGGTTGCCAAGACAGCCAGCCAGGCGATAACGCTTATGGTCCGAATCCAAAAGCATAACCATATAATTATGACATTATCGAAGTCTTCCAAACCATAAAAGGGGAGACTTCGATTTCATTTTTAAGTTTTCTGGGAGAAATCTCCAACTGATTAATATCTCATTGCAAGTTTTAGACAAACATCCGATGTCTCGCAGCGTCGTCATAACAAGCTCCATAGTGCTCCTTGCAGGCATAGCTCTCCTATATTTCGGTGCTCCGACAAGCGAAGCATGGCCGGTGAAGTGTCCGCTTTTCCAGCTCACCGGATGGCAATGTCCCCTTTGCGGCTCTCAACGTGCCATCCATGAGGCTCTGCATGGTCATCTGATGGCTGCATGGCATTATAATCCGGCTCTTTGGATCTCCCTGCCATATCTCATCGTGATCCTGATCTCTCCTCTGTTTCGACCTCTCCGCAATAGCCGACTTTATCATCTGTGTTGCAAAGACCGAACCATCTTAACAGTAATTTCATTGCTTTTAGTGTGGGGGATCGTCAGAAATCTGATCTGACACATTCAGACACAACTCTTTCTCACGATAACTACAAAAATATTATTAACCAATAAACAACAACACTATGTTACACTACGAACTCAGTGTCTCCCAAACCATCGATCGGGCATGGGAACTCACCAAAAAACATGGCTTAATCATTGCCCTCTTTATTTTCGTCATTGGCTGTATCACTTCGGCTTTTTCTATGGCAGGATTCCCCTGGCAAGCCTACATGGATGCCATCGCTAAAAATGACCAAGTTGCCTTACAACAATTGCAAGCCATGAGTGGATTTAGCCCGATGAGCATTCTTTCCAACATAATTTCCACCCTTCTGATGGCTGGTATTCTCAATATGATCTTGCAACTCATCCGAGGCACACAAGATACACCTTCCCTCTCCTCCTTTAAAATGTCTGTAAAGACCTATGCCTTCTACTTTTTAGCACAAACCATAGTCGGCATCATCACATGTATAGGTGCAATTCTGTGCGTCATTCCCGGCATCTATTTGGCTATCCGTCTTTCGTTTGTCGGTACACATCTGATCGCACACCCCGAATCCGGCCTGGGAGAAGCATTTTCATATAGCTGGAACATTACTAAAGGTAACTTCTGGAATCTTTTAGGTTTGACTTTCATCAACATCCTCTTTATTATTTTAGGACTTATGGCATGCTGCATCGGTGTATATTTCACTGCTGCATTGACAATGTTTACCTCCGGTGTGGCATATTACGCACTGAGCGAAGGCGCCGACATGACACAGAGCTACGTTAAGGGTGAAGACACCGGCAAAACACAGACTTATAATCAGAGTGAACGATAAACTTTGTTTTTCTATATTTAAGGATAAACTAATAAAAAAGAGACCGACGATATCGTTGATCTCTTTTTTATTTTAATCCCCAATCGGTCATCAGATTTGTATTTAAGCGCAGCCATCGCCATTAAAAAGCCAATAGCCATCGCCATCAGCCATAGCGGGCGAAGCTCTAAATCACCTCTTGCTGCGCTCCAGTTCCTGGAGGTTCTCCATCTTCTTCTTATCGAGAAACTCGTAGATACCGCAAAGATGTTCGCGCACCTTACCTCCTCCAAACTCATACACCTTGCTGACCAATCCATCCAGGAAGTCGCGGTCATGACTCACTACGATCAACGTGCCGTCAAAGTCTCTGAGTGCCTGTTTCAAGATGTCTTTGGTCTTCATATCGAGATGGTTGGTCGGTTCATCGAGGATGAGAAGGTTGATCGGCTCAAGGAGCAGTTTGACCATACAGAGACGGACACGCTCACCGCCCGAAAGCACCTTAACTTTTTTCTGATTATCCTCACCGCCGAACATAAATGCCCCCAGCAGATCGCGGATTTTGAGGCGGACATCGCCCACGGCAATATCATCGATGGTCTGATAGACCGTCAGATTCTCATCTAAAAGAGATGCGCTGTTTTGAGCAAAATAACCGATCTGCACATTGTGACCGAGGGTCAATGTTCCCTCATGCTCCAGCTCTCTCATGATGGCGCGAACCATCGTGGACTTTCCTTCACCATTCTTGCCGACAAACGCCACCTTGTCACCACGCTCGATGGTAAAAGTCGCATTGGCAAAAACACGATGATCGCCAAAAGCCTTACCGACACCATCGGCAATGATCGGATAACTGCCGCTGCGCGGAGAGGGTGGGAACTTCAGGCGCAAAGCTGATGTATCCTCCTCATCGACCTCAATGATATCCAACTTCTCAAGCCATTTAACCTTACTCTGCACCTGAAAAGTCTTGGAGTAAGTCCCTTTAAATCGCTCGATAAACTCTTTAGCATCAGCGATCTGCTTCTGCTGCTCATCATACTGCTTCTGCTGCTGTTCGCGACGCTCTTTACGCAACTCCAAATAATGGCTGTATTTGGCTTTATAGTCATAGATCCTGCCCAAAGTCACCTCGATCGTGCGTGTGGTGATCGTATCCACAAACTTTCGGTCATGGCTGATCAGCACGACAGCCATAGGACTGTTGGTAATGAATTCCTCCAGCCACCCGATAGACTCAATGTCCAGATGATTGGTCGGCTCATCGAGCAACAAGACATCCGGACTCTTAAGCAGGAGTTTAGCTAACTCAATGCGCATGCGCCATCCGCCACTGAACTCAGATGTCGGACGATGAAAATCCTCGCGCTTAAATCCCAAACCCAACAATGCCTTCTCCACATCCTCCTCGAAGTGGGTCATGTCGATCGAGTAAAACTTTTCACTTGCTGCCGCCACTTTGTCGATCAGAGCCAAATAACTATCACTCTCATAGTCTGTGCGCGTGGCCAGCTCATTATTCATCGCTTCAATCTCTGCCTCCATCTCTTTCAGGTGAGCAAAGGCCTGGGAGGTCTCCTCAAAGACCGTCCTGTGATCCTCTGTCATCAGGTGCTGAGGCAAATAACAGATCGTGCAGTCTTTAGGTGCAGAGACTGTGCCTCGCGTGGCTTGACGCACACCGGCCAAGATCTTCAGCAATGTGGACTTGCCTGCACCGTTTTTACCCATAAGGGCAATGCGGTCTTTAGGGTTGATCACAAATGAGACATCCTTAAAGAGGGTTGTCCCACCAAATTCGACTGTTAATCCGTCTATAGAAACCATATATAAGCGATAAAATATGTGATTGTCTTTATTTCAAGGCTGCAAAGATAGTGAAAATCTGCCAAATATTTGCTTAAATCCCTCAAACATCGTACCTTCGCTGCAATAAACTAATGCTTTATGTCTGCAAGATCATCTTTATATTTTCTCTACTTTACCCTTTTGTTTTTTCCGATATGTCTCTTTATGACTGCTTGTGATGGAGATAGTCGTGCTGAAAAAAAGACAAAAGAGGTGAGCCTCATGGAGAAACCCTATCAAATAGACGGAACATATCTGGGCGAAAAGCCGGAGGGTGAAATTGTCGTTTATACAGACAATCATCGCACACTTCAGGTAGATCACATCAAGATGGAAGAGGGGAAGTTCACATTGAGTGGAAAAACTCCTGACGTCAATAAAATCACGATCGTAACCCCGTCTGACAAGATATATATACTCTATGCCCAGGGAGATCAAAAAAGCGAATTAAAAATCGACGCTGAGGGCAAGATGACATTTTCGCCCTCAGACACACTCAACTATTGGTTACAAGAGCAGAGCATGCTGTTAGACACTCTGCCGCAGGAGCAACAGCAACCCATCTTAGACTCACTCTGCCGCAGTCACAAACACTCTTTCAGAAGTGCATTACTGATCTATCGGCAAATCCCACACATCGAGGATTCGCTCTTCATCCGCCGTTGTCTCGGCCATCTCTCCACAGAGGTGAAACCCCTGTGGTATATGGATGAACTTAATCGACAGATGGACAACGAAAGTCTCCTGCACAACAAAACCATCCGACTGAAGTCTTTTACTTTTGCCTCACGGGACACATCCGTTTTAGCGGTCAATACGCAAAAACCCGATTCTCGAATCCTCTATTTCTGGGCAGAGTATAATCCGGAGTCTGTCCAAAGACTACGCTCACTCGACACCTTGGCGCAGAAATACGGGCTCTATAAATATGAAAAGGATTTTGCCCAAAAGAAAAAGAAAGTAAAGAGACTGGAGATCATCACCTTCTGCATGCAAGCCTCGGATAGTGCTGCGTGGCTGAAGACTGTCAAGGAAATACCCGGACAACACGTTTTTCTCCCCGATGGATGGAACCATCCCGCCATCACCGCCTGGAAGATCGACAGACTTCCGTCGCTACTCCTCATCGACAGATATTCGCAAGTGCAAGGGAGAGAAATCTACTTCAAGGCATTACAGGATCGGATCGATAAACTCCCCGAAAAGACACTTCCGCCCAATCTGAAAAAAGCTACAGCAAAAGACAAGAATAACGTAGCAGTCACAGATATGTCTAAAAAGAGAGTTATCAAATAACCTGTCTCCATTTTAATCATCATCCCCATAATTACCTGAATCACCATGGTTGTCTCCTCCATTTCGGCTGCGATCAGCGGCATCGATGCCATCCCGGTCTATTGTGAAACCACCGTTTCGATAGGCTGTCGTTTTCTCTTGATAGGTCTGCCGGATGCCGCAGTAAAAGAGAGCCGAGACAGGATCGAAAGCGCATTGAGAGAAAGCGGTTTACCCATCCCCCGCAAACAAATCGTTGTCAATCTGGCTCCCGCAGACATCAAAAAAGAGGGATCTCTCTATGATGTCCCGATTGCCATAGCGATCATGGCGGCATCTGAAAAATTCCCTCATGAGAAACTGAATGAATATATGTTGGTCGGCGAACTATCGCTCGATGGCAGCATCAAGCCGGTCAAAGGATGCCTCCCGATGGCCATCAAAGCGCGTGAGATGGGACTCAAAGGATTTATCGTGCCAAGAGAGAATGCCGGTGAAGCAGCTGTAGTCAATAATCTGGACATACTGATTGCCGATCACATCAAGGAGATCGTGGATTTTTTCAATGGAACAAAAGAGCTGGAAAGATTAGAAATCAATACCAGAGAATTATTCTTCAATGCCCAACAGACTTATATCGCGGACTTTGCTGACGTAAAAGGACAAGAGAATGTAAAACGGGCCTTTGCCATCGCAGCTGCAGGAGGACATAATCTGATTATGGTCGGACCTCCCGGTGCCGGTAAAAGTATGATGGCAAAGTGTCTCCCCTCCATTCTCCCACCACTGACACTCTCCGAAGCACTCGAGACCACCAAGATACACTCTGTGGCAGGCATGAGAGCCGAACATGGACTTATCACACAGAGACCATTTCGCTCTCCACATCACACCATATCGAGTGTTGCCCTAATAGGCGGTGGGACCAACCCAATGCCCGGAGAGGTCTCTTTGGCTCACAATGGCGTGCTGTTTCTCGACGAATTACCGGAGTTCCGCAGGGAAGTCCTGGAAGTGCTGAGACAACCTCTCGAGGAGCGACAAATCTGTATCTCGAGAGCCAAACAGACGGTCACCTATCCCAGTTCGATGATGCTCGTGGCATCTATGAATCCCTGCCCATGCGGATATTATAATCATCCGACTCACGACTGTATATGCTCTGAGACACAAGTGCGTAAATATCTGGGAAAGATCTCCGGACCTCTGCTCGACCGAATCGACCTGCAGATAGAGATTATACCACTCTCCTTTGAGGAAGTCAGCCGCACCGAACGAGCTGAAAGCAGTGCATCGATACGAGCAAAAGTGATCCGGGCAAGGGAGATACAGTCCGAACGCTATGCCGGGAAGGAGGGCATCTACTGCAATGCTCAGATGAACTCTGCACTGCTGCGCAAACATGCCCGACTCGACGAGAAGTCGCTCGAACGACTCAAACAAGCCATGATCAAACTCGATCTGTCTGCCCGCGCCTATGACCGCATCCTCCGTGTGGCACGCACCATCGCAGACTATGAGGGCGAGGAAAACATCTCTGCAACACACATCGCCGAAGCCATCGGCTATCGCAGCCTGGACAGAAACAACTGGGGAGAATGATGGAAGAGAACAGAGGAAGAGATTTGCTATATTAACCAAAAAATAATAAATTAAAATGAAGAACTACTTGGTAAAAGCAATTGCTTCTGCAGTGGCCTACACTGTCATTTACTTATTGCTGGATCTTATTTTCGGGAATATGCATTCTGTCCGGGAATATGCCATACAGGCTGTTGTTTTTGGTGTACTATTCGGATTGTATTCCTTCTTGGACGATAAAGGTTGGAACTCCTGGAAAAAATTAGGGAGCTTGTTTAAACGCAAGAAAACAGATGACTAATTTCAAGTTTATCTAACAACCTTGACACAGTTCAGGTTAAAGGTTATTTTTTCAACCCTTAAACCCCTAAACCCCTAAACCTTTAACCCCTAAACCCTTAAACCAACTTGTTAAAAACTATTTATTCCTCTTGACATCGGCTTTACAATGTTGTATATTTGCATGGTGAGTCGGATGGCCTAAAAAGAGGAAAGATGACAAAGTAAAGAGGAAAGAGGAAGCCATCTGCCATCGCCAATAGCCATAACAGGCGAAGCCCACATGCCATAGCGGGCGCTGCCCATTACATATAGCGAGGATAGATCATGTCTATCTTCGCTAAATTATTTTATAACCAGTTTACTTTCAATATTATACATACTATGTCTTATCATTCATTACGCGTAGCCTCGTTGCATCATGAGGGTAGCCTCGTTGCGTCATGAGGGTAGCCTCGTTGCGTCATGAGCGTAGCCTCGTTATCTAATAATTCGACTATACGACGAGTGAAACTTCATCCGATATTGCAAAAAAGATAACAACAACTCTATCTTACTCCTCGCTCGGCACACTAAATCAATACTGTTTTGATAACTTCAGATTACAAAGGAGCGTTAATAAATCGTAAGAAAGTTCATCGAACACACATTAAACTCCAATCGTAAATTAGACCCATTGGAATAAAAAAAAAGGGTAAGAAACAGCATCACGCAGTCTCTTACCCAACTTTGAATTTTTTATTATATTTACGACATCATTTCTCTTCGGTCAATTCCTTAATATCATTGAGCAGATCGTCGATCAGACGTTGTTCTTGTCTATATTTTCTCGTGCCAAACACACCACCCACAAGAAAACCGATCACTATACCGATCAAACCGCCGCGCAGGAAATGCACATCTGTCTGCACGCTGACAAACTCATAGATAAACCAAGGCAACCAAATGATGATAAACGGAATACCGATGTAGCAGATCCAATCTCTGTTTTTCTTCTTGATGTAGAGCAACTTTTTGCTGACCTGAATCAAATCACCATGCAATATAGACTCTGAAAGTTTTCCCTTATGAGTGTAAAAGGTATAGACACCTGCCAGCAACATAAATAGAGCCGTCACGATAGTCAGAGCATTAGAAGCACCGATTTTCGGAAGATACCAGAGCATATAGGGGACCATCAGAAAACAAACCCACCCCGTGATCAAGATGCTGCGACCCACTTTGCTGTATCTCTCTTTCATCGTCTGCCGCATGATGCGCTCATTGACAAGGGTCTCTTTCTCCAGCTTTGCATTGAGCACGGAGAGTTGTCTCTTCATTTCCTCAAAAGTCATATCATTTATTTGTTCCATAACGTTTATTTTTTTAGATTATCAATAATTAAGTTGTGTGGAGCTCCTGTAACTTACTTTATCATTATAATATACTACTCAACCTCTTAATTTTCCTCTGCAGGCATCTGTTTCAGTTCCTCCTTGATCCGGTAAAGTCTCACCGAAACATTCTTAACCGAGATGCCCACTATGGCGCTTATCTCCTCATAGGTCATGTTTTCCAACCACAGGAGCACGATGGCGCGATCAAACGGCTTCAACAGATGGATCCTCTTATAGAGCATTCTGATCTGACGGCTATCTCCATCCGTGTCTTCAAAGAGATTGATATTGGTCTCCAACGGGATTGTCTCCCGACGTCTTTTCTTCCGATCGATAGAGATGCATGTATTAAAACTCACGCGCCATATCCATGTGTTCGGACGACTCTCTCCTCTAAACCCGGCAAAGCCTTTCCAAAGATTGATCAATACTTCCTGAAAAAGATCGTTTACCTCATCTGCATCCTCAGAAAACATATAGCAGACAGTATATATCGTGCTTTTGTTTTGCCTGATGATCTTCTCAAATTCTGTTTCTAAAGCATCCATTTTGCATTGTTTGTTTGGTTTTTGCCCATTAGACGCAAAAATAAGCGATAAACTACAAAACACTGCAAAAAAATGAAAAAAACTTTTTTTTGCAGTGTTTTATATATTACAGATTATAAAAAATAAAGCTAAAAACAGGTATCAAAAAAGAGGCAGAACTTGGTCATTTGCTTTCCAAACTCTGCCCTCTGATATGTTTGGTTTAGAAGTTTATTTTTCAAACCCTCAACTCCTCAACCATTACTTCGTCTTCAATCCCTCTGTATTGATCTTAGAGAATCCTGTCGCTGAGAGGCTGTGATGTTTTGCTTCGCCGGTCACTTCCACCTTATTGATTCCGGAAGCGGAAATCTTAAGATCGTCTGTATCCACATTAAGAGAGACCTTACATGTCCCTGCCAAAGAGATCTGCACATTGTCTGACTGCACATCCAGATCATAGACACACGCACCGCTACCCTTGACGATCACAGACTTTGCTTTACCCTTAAAGTCTGCTTTACCGGCACCATTGCCTTTGAACTTCATCACTTCAGAAACCACCACATTGCCCGAAGCCTTACCGGCACCATTGATTTCAAGATCAAAATCCTTACACTTTAACTCTGCCAACGACACCTTGGACGCTCCGTTGATCTCAACCTGAAACGACTGTAATTCGGTCTGCTGAGGCATATCCAAGACCCCTGCCCCATTGATCTCCACCCGTTCCAGTGTCGGAGAAGTGACAGAGATCCGGATGTTTTTTATTATCTTCCAATCTTTCTTATCTTCATTGTCCACCCCTATTTTGAGGACACCCTTGTTATCCACCTTCGCATACACCAATTCTGAAATATTTTTAGGTAATGAAATCACTACCTCATACGCCTTGCCCTGAGTGTATGTGATGCGGGCAGGCAGATTACACTCCAAACTTGTAAAGTCCTTCACCTCCGGTGTAAGACTCACCTTGGGATTCTCCTCCTCCCCTCCATCTGAGAGGGTAATAACTACGGGAGATGGTTCTACACTATAGACTGGTGTAAAGAACACGGATGAAAATAACACTGACAACAATGATAGAGACCAAAATTGATTTTTCATAACTATAAATATTTACGACAGATCCTCCTTAAAATCATCTGTCACGATTAATAATGCTGAGTGGCTGAATAAACCGGACTGACACCTAAGCAACCCACTCATTTATAAGACGACAGAAAAATAAAAAAGTTACATTTCTGTGCCTATATTTGTGCAAAAACAGGTATAAGAATGAAAAAACACTCTTTTATTGTATATTTAACTAAAATAGTTCATAAGACCAATTGATATTAAAGGGCTTGTAAAGAGATTACCTAACAACAATCTTGATGTTCTCACTCCAATTATTACCTTCCACAACAATCATTAAAACTCCTCTATTATGCGGTAAGGAGAAAAGTGTATTTCCACCCATAAATGTATGACTCTTGAGTAAATGACCTTCCATGTCGTAAACAGAGAGTCGATGCATATCTGTAACATCAGCATGACTGATAGTCACTGTCACCTGACGATTTATCAATTGATGTAACGATACCCTATTATCATTTTTAATCTCCTCAATCACTCCAACAGAACTGGGCGCAGCCGGTGTCTCAAAACATCCTAAATCCGGCGCTGCTCCTTCATACTCAATACCGACAGAAGCATGACTTTCACCGGGATATTTATATACCGGAATACCTTTGTCTATAAGTTGGGTATTACCATCGGCAATATGCATAAAATCGAGTTGTGGTAAACTTCCATCAGCCTGTCGCTCTGCATCAGTTCCTAATGTCGAAATACTCTTATAATCAGCAGGCAAAGTATTCATATCACATGATTCCATCTTTCCTATGACACTATAGACAGCATATTCGGATTTATTCCGATCACTCACACCATCGCTGATCGCCACACAGTTGGTCAATCGTATCTCGTGACCAGAAGCCACAGCTTCGTCCAATCGGTAAGTATATCTGCTTTTTGAATCTGTATTTTTAGAGGAATAACCCGTACAATTATTTAAAATCATGTGTCCGGTATTATGATTTTGATCAAAACCTTTGTTATAATTTTCAAATGCCAAACAACGATTTAATACTACATTGTTTCTGCCGTAGTCACTGCCTAATTTAAACCCATTGCCGTTGCCATTGCCTAAAGTACCATCTTCAAGATATCCGTTATTAAATGCCCAGCAAGATTCAAACGTAGTAGTTATATCATCAGGAAAACCTCCATCAGTCTTGATAAATCCATCCCATCCATCATCAGAATTATTCCAGGCACGACAACCATAAAAATAGTTTCCATCTCCATGTGATATTTTAACAGCAAAACCATCAGCATCACCATGATCGGGATCAGCGTTAAAATATGAATCACAATTGATTACTTTATTATAAGCAGCCAGATTCTTCATCTGTAATCCTGTATCACGATTTCTATAGAAACGACAATTTTCGATGATATTATCATGTCCCTGTTGGATACTGTCTTTCACTTCAGCATATCCCCCACCTGAGGGTTTATTACGCTCTATTAACATTCCATTATCTCCTGCTCCGAAAATATCGAGACCATAAATGTGCCAATAACTTCCGGTGATACGCATACCTTGATTGCCATCCTCGACAGCCATAGAGGAGAAATCAAGTAATGCACGACCATTACGAGCCATAAGGACAATCATACCACTATTTTTCTTACCTATAGCCTTAACATCTATTCTGGCATCATATTTATATGTACCGGTATTCATGAAGATCGTATCACCGGCCTGTGCGAGATTGATAGCTCGCTGCACATTATAATAAGGGTGTTCAAAAGATCCATCCGCATTTGCATCATTGCCATCAGGAGACACATAAAAGAGTCGATGTGAATATTCGGGAACAATGATTTCAGGTGTGTTAAAACTTACCTGTTCACCATAAGAGACACCTACCTCATTGATGACATAAGCACGGAAATAATAGATCTTCTTAGGTGCTAATGCAATATTTACGACAAAAGGAGAAGTGGAATATGGTGATTTCACAGAGAGATTGTCAAGAGTAGGATTTTCATTTTCCGAATAACATACTCCCACCTCTGTCGGTTGCACACCTCCATCATTTATTATATCTCCACCCACATGAACATAAACATGGGTTTCATCCGTACGCAGTGTGTCTATTGTAACTTCACCGGTATGAACTTCTGCCGTAGTAGGAGGATTGGTTTCAAAATATTTGATTTCTCCATATCCTACACCTGCCAAACTCAATGCATAAGCACGATAATATATTGTGCTTTTGGCCGGTAATCCATGCATAGTCACGACAAATTGATCTTTCTGAACACTTGTGACACAATGATCTTTGAGTGTCGGTGTGTCATCTATACTCCAGCATACACCATACTCACGCAGATCTTTATCACCTGTTTCTGTTATAGAACCAGTCACTTGAGCACTGCTACTCGTCACTTGTTGCACCTCTCCTGTAATAACCGTAGGAGGTATGCCTTCCGGATAAGCTGTGACAGAGATATTATCAATATCCGCATCTCCTTTGCCCGTGTCATTGGCTATCTTAATGCGGTTGATGTCTTTTTCTTCAATTATAATTTGGTTATCCGTATCAGTTGTCACCTCTTTAAATTTTGTCCATGTCTTTCCCTCGTCTTTTGACACATAGATAGAAAGTACACGTTCTCGCCTACCCTCATTAAAACTGAGTCGTACTACACCCTGCGTAAGTATGGGAGTGATGACATAAGAGGTATTTTTGAGTAATCTGAGATCGTGAGCCGAACCATCTGTAATATACGAAGCATTGGTAGCTCTATAAGCATCCTTATATATCCACTCTCCTTGTCCTGAGACTATAAAGGACTTTTCAGTAGCAGCTTCCTCTTTTGAGTTCGGATATTGATCCGTCTGTTCAAAGTCTTGAATAAAATAAGGAAGAATCAAATCGGTAGATAGTTGTTCGCCATCACCGGTAGTCCCATCCGGTTTTGTGATAATGATGTCATCCAAATAATATTGACTATTGGAAGTGGTGGAAAAACGTACATATCGAACTTTAGCATCATCGATAGCCACAACATGTTTTTCCCATGTTCCGGTTTTGGACTTATAATTTTCCACTAAAGTCCATGTATTTTTATCTTCTGAAACCTCTATATTAGCTTCTCTATTTGTGTCATGAGCATAATAGATAATTGATCCTACACCCTCAGACAAATAAGGAGAAATAATACCGGTCTTATTGCTCAATTTCAAACTATAAGATCCCTCATGAGCTTGTTCGGTGCTCTGTATATTTTTATTGGTGGTCCACAGACCTGTGGATGAGTTCACACTGCTTCCAGCTTTGCTCCAAACACTCTCTTCGAAACTCTCTGTGAGATAGTTATAGTTTTGCGCTGACATAGTTGTCATGATGCAAAACGACAAAACGGCTGTAACTGTAATTAATTTCATGGTAATAAAGATTTATTTATTATTATTTCTCATCATTACTTACGAGTCTATATATCTTATCACTAGGACGCACTTTAGCCGGAACACGGATGGTGAAACGATCACCCTTATGGGCTGTCTGTACACTCTTTTCATCTACCTGTATCTCCTCCACTTCCAATTCGAGAACACCTGTGGTGGGTCCAATGATCAGAATTTTCTCTCCTACAGACAGCTGCTGTGCTTCCAAAAGGAAATCGCCCACACCAAGTCGAGAGAAGTAGCCAACAGTCTTAGCACAATAAACTTTATGCACTTTAGCCACCGAACCATAGTGATGACTCCACTCTCCCAATTTTTGCCCCAGATAATAACCATCCCAAAAACCTCTATTAAAGACTGTTTTGAGTCGTTCATCCCAAGCAGCAATGCGATCTGCATCATAGGTACCCTCGACTATGGACTCAAGTGCCTCACGATAACAAGAGACTACGGTTTTAACATATTCAGGTCCGCGAGCGCGCCCTTCGATCTTAAAGACCTGCACACCGGAATCTATGAGTTTATTGAGGAAATGTATGGTCTTAAGATCCTTGGGAGACATGACATACTTATTTTCTATGTCAAGTTCTACATCTCGCTCGCGATCCTTGACCGTATAGGCATGACGACACACTTGTCCGCATGTACCGCGATTGGCACTGCGATTATATTCATGAAGCGAAAGATAACATTTGCCAGATACTGCCATACAGAGGGCACCGTGGGCAAACATTTCTATCCGTATCAACTCCCCTTTAGGTCCGGTGATGTGCTGCTCATTGATGGCTCGTGAGATGTGTGCCACCTGATCCATGTTAAGTTCTCTCGCCAAAACAGCTACATCAGCAAATTGTGCATAAAACTTCAAGGCTTCAACATTAGAAATATTGAGTTGCGTGCTGAGATGCACCTCCACCCCTATTTCACGTGCATAAGTCATGGCAGCCACATCGCTGGCAATGATGGCGGTAATCTTAGCTTCGCGAGCAGCATCGATGATTTTTTTCATCGTTTCGAGATCTTCATCATACATGATAGTATTGACCGTCAAGTAGCTTTTCTTGCCATGATCGTGACAGATACGAGCAATGTTATGCAAGTCTGAGATGGTGAAGTTATTAGCGCTTCCGGCACGCATATTAAGACCCTCGATGCCGAAATAAACAGAGTCTGCACCGGCTTGTAGCGCAGCTGCCAATGATTCGTAGCTCCCCACAGGAGCCATTATTTCTAAGGTGGTGATATCTCTTTGTTGTGTCATATTAAATATTTTTGCGATGGCTTTTTCTCCTTTCACTTTTCTATTTATTCTGTCATCAATATTCTTTCTTTTCTAAAAATATAATCTCTAAATTCCTCAACCAAATAGACTTTGCTCTTTCAAAACTCTTCCCTCCAGATCTCTTATCTCTATGATACCCTCATGCAGGGTGGCAAATGTAGGGAGATTTCCCCCTTTGGGAAAGGTAATGGAGCCAGTATTACAATGAATGATGTTTTTTCCCTTCTCTATCTCTACTTTTTCTAATGTCCACAAATGTGTGTGTCCGGTAAAACAAACATCTATACCTTTAAACAATGGCAATGAATGATCCATATTATAAATGTGTCCATGTGTCAAAAAGAGTTTTTTACCCTCATCAGACACCATGGCATAGTCACTCATCATAGGAAATTGGAGCAACATCTGATCTACTTCTGCATCACAATTGCCTCTTACAGCAATAATCTTATCAGAAAAATTATTGAGCAAAGAGACAATACCCGGTGCATCCAGACCTTCAGGCACCCCATTACGAGGACCATAATTGAGTATATCACCCAAAATCAACATCATGTCGTAGTGTTCTGCACAGAAGAAGTCTGTCACTTGACGAAGCCGTGGTAATGAACCGTGTATATCAGATAGTATCAGGTATTTCATAATTCTATTATTATCTTGTTATCAATATGATAAACCATTTAAAGTCCCAGACGGGCTGAGATTTCCAACATTCTATCGATGGGACGGCGTGCTCGATCTATAATGTCCGGATCGACTACTACCTCAGGTAATTCATACTTTAAAGTATTATAAAGTTTATGCAAAGTATTGAGACGCATATAGGCACATTCGTTACAAGAACAAGTTTTGCTTCCCTCTGTCAATTCGGGAGGTACAGGGAGGAAAGTC
The DNA here is from genome assembly GCA_045576355.1 of Bacteroidales bacterium. Taxonomy (GTDB): domain Bacteria; phylum Bacteroidota; class Bacteroidia; order Bacteroidales; family UBA3663; genus Liminaster. The sequence continues at coordinate 23,338 of JAZNGG010000043.1, read as the reverse complement.
TTATGCGGCGCTTTTTTTCTCATCTCATGAATGATACCGGCCTCAGTAGCGACAATAAACTCGGAAACATCACTCCCAACAGCATATTTCAACAATGCTGCAGTCGAACCTACATGGTCAGCTAAGGCAACTATGGCAGATTTACACTCAGGATGAACCAAAACCTTAGCTTCCGGATGAGCAGTTTTGAGCTTAATGATCTCTGCAGCCGAAAATTGCTCATGGACATGACAAGCACCATCCCATAAGACCATTTTTCTTCCTGTCACTGCGTTGATATAGTTACCCAGATTGCGATCAGGCCCAAAGATGATTTTCTCATCTTCCGGCAGGCTCTCTACAATCTGTTTGGCATTGCTGGAAGTAACTACTATGTCCGTATAATACTTGACAGCCGCTGTTGTATTTACATACGAGATCACTGTGTGACCGGGATGCTGTTCGATGAACTTGGCAAGATCTTCTGCCTTTTGACTATCAGCCAATGAGCAACCGGCATTAAGATCCGGTACCAATACTTTCTTATCGGGACATAAGATCTTACAAGTCTCACCCATGAAATGTACACCACACATCACAATAATCTCAGACGTACATTGTGCAGCTTTTTGAGCCAAGGCCAAAGAGTCTCCAACAAAATCAGCTATATCTTGTATGCTGCCATCTGTGTAATAATGTGCCAGGATGATTGCATTTTTTTCCTGTTTAAGCCTTTTGATTTCTTCCACAGGATTTACGTCATTAGGTACCGGATAATCCACATATCCCTTTTCAGTTACCATTTGGACAAATGTTGCATCTTTTACACAAGAGGCGTTTTTTAAACAATCATTATTATTCATTATATATTTTGTTTTTAAAAAATATTCTTTTCAAAAAACTCTTATATGATGTTAATAATGGGAAGTTGATAATGTGGAAAACTTTTCAGTCGTTTTTGTCTAAATAAAGTTATCCTATCGGGTTTACCTTTTATCCCAATTTTATTAACAACATACTCTTAAGTTATCGTTTCATCTAACTTTTTGAAACATAAATAAATTATTGATATTCTCAAAAAGTTATCAAGATATCAAGAATGTGATGAAATCGGGGCAAAGTTAATAATTTCTTTGATAAGGAAAACCTTGAAAACTGAGCTTTTTTCGGTTAAAAAGTTTTTTATTTTTTGTGAACAATAAATTTGCTTTATTTGAGATTCTTTTTACCTAAATTATTTTTCAAAAAAGCAAGTTTTTGGTTCAAAAAGTTTTTATTTTTTTATCCACCTTATTTTACAAAGTTATCCACAATTATTAACAAGTTTTAAACCCTTGTAAAGGCATTAATAAAATATTGATGTCCGCTAAGAATTAAAATAGATAAAGTATGTGTCCTCAGTGCTGATAAATAGGCTTTATGGACACATTTTTCAATAAGTAAGATACTTTCATGCTTCCTATCCTTTTTAGCGGACTCCAATATAATAATATTCATGCTTTTGTAAAAAAATAAGAGTACTTAAAATAAGCATGAAGAGCTCCAATTATTTAATAAATATAATATTGTGGCGCATTATACATAACATTGTGGAGGATTATCCCAAATATTTGGGATAATTGTACTGCGTATTGTGTACATTTTTATGGAGATATTTTTTTTTGAGGTTTGTTTGCCACTCTTAATACTTTTATTAAGAGTTCCTATTTATTTATTTTACTTACTTGTGCGACTCTTTCGGGAGTTTGTGGGTATAATATCTTATAATTAAAAAGCATTCTACAGCCTTCATACAGCTGCTGAACACTCATTTATATATAGCTGCCAACTTTTCCCGGACACCAATAAAAATAAATATTGGAGTTTTTCCGCAGTAAGTGAGATTGAAAGAAATAATGTGAAAAGGATTATTGTCTTTAAATTTTTTTCTCATGGCTCGTATATTTAAGTTTTTCAATATTATAACCTCGCTTTTTAAGGTTGTTCAATATGCCTTCCAATATAGTGCTTGAGAGGCGCGGCCTACGACTCAGAATCCATAGATATTTATCATTACTGCTTCCTATTACTGCATAATTATAGGATTTGTCAAGTTCCAGTATGTAATAATCAGAATAAAACCATAAGAAAAATGATACTTTTAGTCTGCCCGGATATTGAATAGGATCCGGTTGTTTTACTTTGCCTTTAATTTCTTTTTCAACACCATTTTTTATACCTTTGTTGATAACTTCTATTTTACCATTGGAGAGAAGTTTATATTGAGCTGTCACATGATGCATCTCTTTTTCAAATCTATTATCATATCTGGCAATTTCATACCAGGTGCCCATAAATTTTTCAATGTCCAATTGGGGTACAGTTGTAGTGTCTATTTTCATATAATCTTATGTTATTTATTGATTGATTATATTATTCTAACACTATTTATTATCAATTGTTTATTTTATTTGAAACATCCTATTTTAGCTGAAATTTCTCAATAAAGTAAATATATTTTATTTTTATAGGCAAGTATAAAGCATTTTCTAAATAAATGTTTATCTTTGTCACGATTTTGTGAAGTAATACTAAAATAGTTGATAAGCTAATTTAATACATAATTATTATGAAACACACAAAAAGATTAGCCATACTTTTGGCCACATTAAGTATTTTCTCTGTCGCATTACAAGCTCAGGGTTTACGGTCAGCTTTGTCTAGTGAAAATTATTTGTATCGTCATCAGGTTAATCCTGCCTACGGAAATCAGAAAAATTATATTTCTGTTCCTGTTGTCTCAAACATGGGTATTAGTGCTTTCAGTAATACAAGTTTGGATAAATTTATTTTTGAAAATGAGAATGGTAAGGAGACTACATTTTTTGATCAAAGCATTGATCGCACCAGTTTTTTAAATGGTTTGGAAGATCATAGTAAATTGGGATTCAATTTGGATATGACTCTCTTTTCTGCAGGCTTTCACATGGGTAAAGGATATGGTACGTTAGAACTAAATTTGCGTACAAATTTTCATTTAGGTATTCCCCGAGATCTTTTTGCCTTTATGAAAGATGGTGCACAACATGATAATACATCTTATAATATTTCCAATTCGGAAGTGGGAGCACGCAGTTATGCTGAGATTGCTTTGGGTTACTCTCGTCCTATCAATGATAATCTTCGTGTCGGTGGTAAGGTAAAATTATTAGGAGGTATTGCTTATGCTAAAGCCAATATTGAGACATTAAAGGCGCAGTATGGTAATTCTCATGCAGGCATGGATGATATTATAAATGGTAATGTTGGTGTATGGGACATCAAATTGGATGGTTACATGGAAGCTGCTGCCGGTGGAGAGTTTGAAAAAGATAGAGAAGGTTATATGGCAGGTTATGATGCTTCGGCAAAATTCAATGGTTTCGGTCTTGCTCTTGATTTGGGAGCTGTCTATGACATGAAAGATCTTGTACCCGGTCTGACTGTTTCTGCAGCCATTACAGATTGGGGTTTTATCAATTGGCTCGATGTTGCTAAAGCAACGGCTTATGATCGTTCTTTCTATTTCAATGGATTCCAAAACATCACTCCTGAAAATGCAGGTAAGTTGAAGGATCAATGGGATGAAATCCAAAGTGATTTGGAAGATCTTTATAAGTTTATTCCTTCTCAAGGTACATATACCAAAAAAGAGAGTTTGGCTGCAACAGCAACGGTGGGTGTGGAATATCGTTTACCGATTTATGATAAGTTAGCTTTCGGATTACTTTATAGTCAGCGATTCTCAGATTATTTTGGTTATACTGAGGGACGTGCCACAGTGAGTTATGCACCTTGCCGTCTGATTGACTTTGCTGTTTCCGGATCAGCTTCAGATTATGGTACAACTTTAGGAGCATTTTTGAATCTCCATCTCTTAGGTCTTAATATTTTTGCAGGTTCTGATTGCCTCTATATGGGTGGATTTACAGATAATATGATACCTCTCGATAAAATTGGTAATGACTTTATAGTAGGTGTCAATGTTGAGTTTGGTAGAAAAGAGAAGGAAAAGAAATAATATTATTTTAAATATTTTATACTGATTATTTATCAGATAACATACTGAGTAAAATATTTTTTTCTAAAGAGATTGTGCTTTGTCATAATCTCTTTAGATTTATATAAGGATATAGATTTGGCTGTTTTAATAAAAAGGCCTACCTTTGCTGAATGAAAATGTATATGAATCAATATTATAGATTTGTTATTTTAAAGTGTATTTCTAATTTTATTATATAGTATTGAGAAACAGATATAAATGAAATTTACAGAATTAGATTTAGATGAACAGGTACTCGAAGCATTGGAGTATATGAATTATAGCGAATGCACACCGGTACAGGAAAAAGCTATACCACCGGTTTTGGAGGGATATGATGTAATTGCTGTTGCTCAGACCGGTACAGGTAAGACTGCTGCTTATTTACTACCCATTTTGAGTAATCTCAATAGATATCGTCATCCAGAGGATGCCATCAACTGCATTGTCATGGCTCCTACACGAGAGTTAGCCCAACAGATCGATCAACAGATGCAAGGATTTTCTTACTTTGTGGATGCGTCAAGTGTTCCTGTTTATGGTGGAGGAGAGGGTAAGGATTTCGAATTACAAAAACGAGGACTTACTCAAGGCGCAGATGTGGTGATAGCTACACCCGGCAGACTTCTTTCGCATCTTAATTTGGGTTATGTCGATCTCTCACGAGTCTCATACTTTATATTAGATGAGGCAGACCGAATGCTTGATATGGGTTTTTATGATGATATTATGACCATTGCCAAAGCGCTGCCGGATAATTGTCAAAAGATTCTTTATTCTGCCACCATGCCTGCTAAGACTCAGAAACTGGCAGAAGCCATCATGTATAAGCCGGTCATTGTAAAGATAGCTGTTTCTCGTCCGGCAGACAAAATACGTCAACAAGCATGTATCTGTCATGAAGCTCAGAAAGTACCGATGGTGGTGCGTGTCTTACGTCAGTTTTATGGAGGAGATCCTGATGGCTTTGTCAAACAGGAATTGCTCGATGATACTGCCAAGAGAGTAGTTGTCTTTGTCTCTAAAAAGATTCATGTTCATGCCTTGGCAAGAGAACTTAAAAAGAAGGGCTTCAATGTTGGAGAGATGCATAGTGATCTCGAACAAGCTGACAGAGAAGAGGTAATGAATAAATTTAAAGCAGGACGCATCAATGTGCTTGTGGCAACAGATATAGTGAGTCGTGGCATCGATATTTCTGGCATACAGTTGGTGATCAATTATGACTTGCCTCGTGATCATGAGGACTATGTGCATCGTGTCGGTCGTACTGCTCGAGCAGATGCTGACGGAGAGTCAGTGACTATGATCTCTGCTGATAATAGATTAGAACTTCATAAGTTTGCCCAGTTAGAACATTTTCTCCAAAAACGTTTGGAGCGTATCATTGTCCCGGAGTCCCTCGGTGGATGTATAGAGCCGGAAGTAACTCTTCATGACAATCGATCTGCAAAAAAACGTCATTATAATAGGAGAGGAGGTAAAAACTCTCCTAAAGGTTCCGCAAAAGGTAGAAACCATTCGAGAGGGCGTAATACACATCATAACAGACAGGGAAATTAATATAGGCTGTTGGCGTTAGCTGGTTATTTTAACTATGACCGATGGATATGACTTTCTCATTTCTTTTAGCCTTAATTAGTCGAAAACACCGGATTATATTAAAATATTTGGAATAAAAGTTGTGTAATTCAGACAAAATCACGACCTTTGCAGCCGCTTAAAATGAGCGACCACGCGTAACCGATGGCAAGGAACGCTACTTGTGTATGTTGCCGTGGAGATTATTAACATTTTAAACTGTTGTACAACAATGGATTTAATTAAAATTGCAGAAGAGGCTTTTGCTACTGGCAAAGAGTTTCCTTCATTCAACAGCGGTGACACCATCACAGTTGCCTACAGAATTAAAGAGGGTAACAAGGAGCGTGTCCAGCAGTACCGAGGCGTAGTTATCCGTATTTCGGGTCATGGTACTAAGAAACGTTTCACCGTGCGCAAGATTGCTGATGGCGTAGGTGTTGAGCGTATCTTCCCCATTGAGTCGCCTTTCATTGACAGCATCACCATTAACAAGTATGGTAAAGTGCGTCGTGCTCGTCTTTATTACCTCCGTAAACTTACAGGTAAGGCTGCTCGCATCAAAGAAAAACGTGTTAACATTGCAAAGTAATTTGTTTTTGACACAAGAAACATCGGTAGTATCTGCAAATGCGGATGCTACCGTTTTTTTGTTATTTTTCTCCAATAGAACTTATTTTTCTTGTTTTTCTCTTTGATTTGCTGTAATTTCGCAGCATATTTGGTGAGGTGTTGTCAATTCTCTTAAAACAGAAAATTGATAAGCGGTGAAAATATAAGTAGATAGTATGAAAAAGATCATCTTCAGAACGCTTTATTTCATTATTGCAGCGTTTCTTGTTACTTACTTTTTTCCTCATAATGACGTATTTCGTTATGAGTACGAGGTTGGCAAACCCTGGAGATATGGTTTGTTGACAGCCCCTTATGACATTCCGATCTATCGAAACGACTCGATGGTCAATGCAATGCAGGATAGTGTGAAAAGATGTGTTATACCACATTTTACTTTGAGAAATTGGGTAGGTACAGGACAACTTGAACAACTGGAGAAAAATCTAAAGAAAAAAGGAAGATTAAATACTAAAGAATATGAGTATTTACGCAATAGTCTTTCGGTCATCTATCAGCAGGGTATCTTGAGCAATCAAGATCGGGATACATTAAACAATGACGGTCAACAGTATATTTGGATACAAACTGCCGAAAACCGAGGCAGGAAGGCTTCTATATCTGATCTGATGACGATCCGTGATGCTTATGAATACATACTCAATGGAGCTAATGCAGCAACTGTCTCTCCACAAATACTGAAATCATTTGACATCAGTCGTTATCTCTCTGTCAATCTTGATTTGGACACCATCGCGACGCAAAAAGAGATTTCTGCCATGATGCAGAGCATCTCATTGACTACCGGCATATTGCAAGCTGATAGTCGTATCATTGATCGTGGAGAAATTGTTACACCGGAGACAGCCGATATGCTTAATTCTTATAAGATTGCCCAGTTGAAACGGCGCGCTTTCGGAGGAGATGAGATTAATATGATCGTTGGTCAGTCATTATTAGTTAGTTTCTTCTTGGGAGCAATATTGATGTTTCTTTTTCTCTATCGACCCTGGTTTTTCAGTTCTCAACATGAGACACAGGTAGCGATGTTTCTGGTGGTATTGATGGTGGTGCTCACCTCATTTGTTTCTTCTGTTTATGTCAATGGTGCTTATGCTGTCCCGATAGGTATAGTTACGATTGTACTTTGCACATTTCATGGGTCGCGCACGGCTTTTTTCACACATGTTGTCATGGTGATACTTTGTTCGTTTATGGCACCATCTCAATATGAGTATCTCATTTTGCAGATTGCTCTCGGCATGGTGATCATCTTTAATCTGAAAGATGGTTTGACAGAGCGTTCACAACTTATGCGTGTCACCATCTTCTCATTCCTTACCTATAGCATCATTTATACTATTTTCACCCTTGCCAACGAGGGAACATTAAGTAACCTTTCTTGGTTTACTTATTTCCTTTTCCTCCTTAACTCCCTCATGTTGCTGCTCACTTATCTGATCATCTTCGGATTGGAGAAAGTTTTCGGTTTCATGTCCGGTGTTACATTGGTAGAATTGTGCAATCTTAATAAAGGTTTACTTCTCCGTCTCTCCACAGAGGCTCCGGGCACTTTCCAGCATTCCATGCAGGTGAGCAATCTTACGGCTTTTGCAGCCAAGAGGATCGGAGCCAATGCTCAATTGGTTCGTACAGGAGCTCTCTATCATGACATTGGAAAACTTTGGAATCCCTCTTATTACACAGAAAATCAGCATGGCATCAATCCGCACGATAATCTCCCGACAGAGAAAAGTGTAGAGTACATCCGTCATCATGTCACAGAGGGTGTCCGTCTTGCCGAGAAAAACAATCTTCCGAAAGAAATCGTTGCTTTTATAAAGACTCATCATGGCACAAGTCTTATGAAATTCTTCTATAACACTTGGTGTAACGAACATCCGGGTGAAAAGGCTGATCCCTCCTTGTTTGCCTATGATGGACCCGATCCTCAGACTCGAGAACAGGCATTATTGATGATGGGTGACTGCGTAGAGGCTGCCTCTAAGAGCATGAAAGACTATAGTGAGGAGTCACTCAGTAAACTGGTCAATAATATTATCAACGATCTGGTGGCAACCGGCAGATTTAAGGAGACAAAATTGACATTTAGAGATGTTGAGGAAATTAAGGCTGCCTTTGCCGAATATCTGCAATCGGTCTATCATTCCAGAGTGGCATATCCCGAATTAAAAAAGCAGGAAAACAAGAAAAAATAACCCTATAATTATTATAACAAAACTATGTCTAAGAAAGCATTATTGCTCATCCTCGATGGTTGGGGATGTGGCGACCAAACAAAATCTGACGTTATCACTTCTACACCAACCCCTTACTGGGACTCTCTTTTAGCTCAGTATCCTCACGCCCAGCTCCGCACTGACGGTCTCAATGTCGGTCTTCCGGAGGGACAAATGGGAAACTCTGAGGTAGGACACATGAACATCGGTGGAGGACGCATTGTCTATCAGGATCTCGTCAAGATAAATATGAGCTGCGAGTCCGGTGACATCATGAAGAATCCGGAGATCGTGGCTGCCTTTGAAAATGCCCGTAAGGGTGGTGCTATCCACTTCATGGGACTCACTTCCACCGGTGGCGTTCACTCCTCATTGGCTCACTTGACCAAGTTGATTGACGTTGCTAAGTCTTATGGTCTCGATGATCGCACCTTTATCCACTGTTTTATGGATGGACGCGACACCGATCCAAAATCAGGTAAGGATTTTGTCAAGACTGTCTGCAAGCATACTAAAGAGGTGGGGTGCGGTAAAGTAGTCTCTGTTATAGGTCGTTTCTATGCGATGGATCGTGACAAACGCTGGGATCGTGTCAAAGTGGCTTATGACCAGCTTATCCATGGTGTAGGTGTTCATTACACTTGCATGGGTAAGGCTATCGATGACTCTTATGCTGAGGGTGTAACAGACGAATTTATCAAACCGATCGTACGTGTTGACGAGAATGATCAAGTCATCGGTACTATCCGTCCTGGTGATACTGTGATCTTCTTCAACTATCGCAACGACCGTGCTCGTGAATTGACCATGGTCCTCACACAGCAGGATATGCCTGAAGAGGGTATGAAGACTTTACCGCTCTACTTCTGCACGATGACACCTTATGATGCCAACTTCAAGGGGCTTCATATACTTTTCCCGAAGGAGAATGTACAAAATACACTCGGTGAGGTGATCAGTGAGGCTGGTAAGACTCAATTACGCATTGCTGAGACAGAGAAATATGCTCACGTTACATTCTTCTTCAATGGTGGTCGTGAGGCTGAGTTCAAAGGGGAGAGCCGCATACTCGTTCCATCTCCTAAAGTGGCTACTTACGATCTCCAGCCCGAGATGAGTGCATTGATCGTTAAGGATAAACTGGTCGATGCCATTGCTTCCAAGCAGTATGACTTTATCGCTTGCAATTTTGCCAATGGTGACATGGTGGGACACACAGGCATCTATAGCGCCATCGAAAAAGCTGTTGAGACTATTGATATCTGTCTTCATGACGTCGTAGAGGCTGCCAAAGCTGCTGATTACGAAGTGATTATCATTGCAGATCATGGTAATGCCGACTTTGCACTCAATGCTGATGGTACACCTAACACTGCTCATTCGCTTAACCCTGTACCTGTGGTTTATGTTTCCGGCAAAAAGGATGCTAAAGTATGTAATGGTAAACTCGCTGATGTAGCACCGACTATTCTCTCTATCATGGAGATTCCTCAACCGGAGGAGATGACCGGAAAGAGCCTCATCTGCGGATAATTTTCACCATTGAAAATTATTGTTAATAAATCTAACTATTTAGAGATTAATATGATAAAGTCGCTGATATCAGCGACTTTATCATATTTTTTGTTAGGTAAATCTCAAATGGGCAAACAATAAATTTCATCGTGTTTATATTAGATAAAGTTCAACTCTTATATAGGTGGTTTGCATGACGGCGCCGTGTAACGTGCACGATGCCGCCGTGTGAAGTTATTCAGGCTACCGTGTGAGGTCACACGGCGCCGTCATGTTTGTTACACGGCGCCGTCGTGCATTTGACTTAATGAGAATCTTAGAAACAAGCGGAGGAGAATGCATTTAAACTCGGCTTATAATATGTTTTGTCTTATGTAAAATAGAGTCCTATAAGTCTGTTTTGCTCATTAAAAATAGACATTATCGAACATATTGCACCAAATTTTTTGTGAATTGTTATATAGAGTAACAGCGATAATATTAACTTTGCGCAGTGTAACTTTATAACATCAATGATATGAGAAAATATCTGTTGGGATCAATATTATTCGGATTGTTTCTCCTTGTTACGGGCTGTAAGGATAATGCTCCGAAGCAGAAGAGTGTTTTTAGAGTGAAGTGTGACACAGTGCGTACTGCCACATCCGGCATCGCTTTTTCGTTTCCTGCCCGTGTTATAGCTTCTGACGAAGTGCATTTGTCTTTTAAAGTGAGTGGTACCCTCCATCGTCTTATGGTCGAGGAGGGGCAAACAGTTCGCCAGGGAGAACTCATTGCTCAAATGGATCCACGTGACTATGAGTTACAACTACAAGCCGTCGAGGGAGAATATCTCCGCATCAAAGCTGATGCGGAACGAGCCTTTGCTCTCTATGCTGATTCGGTCATAACAGTAGCAGACTACGATAAAGCTCGCTATGGACTTCGACAAATCACAGCCAAATATGAGCATGCTAAAAATCAGCTTGCTGACACCCGGCTGTATGCACCTTATGACGGAGTAATTAAACGTACTCTTTTTGATCCTCCGACTGTGATCGGAGCGGGGATGCCTGTCATTACTTTGCTTTCATCTGCAATGCCCGAGGTAGAGATTCATATCCCGGCTTCTCTCCGCAGACAACGAGCAGACATACTCTCATTTTCAGTTATGTTTGATTATCTCTCCCAGTCCGTTCCTCTTCGGCTCATCAGTATTGCTTCTCATGCTAATGCTGATCAACTCTATGCTGTCCGGTTGGCGCTTCCATCGACACTTTCCGAACCTCCCTCTGTGGGGATGACAGCAATGGTCGATATTGCATTGTCCAAAGGCAATAATCAGATTGTAACTATCCCTGCCGGGGCTGTTTTTCATAAAGATGATGGTGACTATGTCTGGATACTTTCACAGGGTCGTGTGACTTCTCGCAGTGTCTGTTTAGAGAACCTGCACACAGATGGGAGTGCAGATGTTTTGTCGGGCTTGCAGGAGGGAGAGATAATTATCACGGCAGGTGTACATAGTCTGACAGAGGGTCAGGAAGTTCACCCTTTGTCAGTGGACAATAATAAAATAGGAAAAGCGTTATGATCGACTTTGGTAAATGGGCTTTCGATAATAAGAAATTCATCACGTTTTTGATCATCGTTTTGCTCTTGGGAGGACTCCGTTCGGCATATCGGATGAGTAAACTCGAAGATCCTGAGATCAAAGTAAAGACGGCAATGGTGGTAGCCACACGTCCGGGAGCCTCTCCCTCAGAGATGGAGTTTGAGGTTACTGATCCTTTGGAAAAAGCCATCCGCTCGATAGGTGATGTGAAATCGGTACAGAGTTGGTCACGGAGTGATGTGGCTATTCTTCAGGTAGAGTTGCGTCCCACCATACCGGATGAGGATTTGGAGCAGTGTTGGGATATGTTGCGTCGTAAAGTCAATGATAAGGCTGTGCTTCTCCCTGCAGGTACATCGGTCTTGATTCAGGATGATTTTAACTTAGTCTATGGTATGTTTTATGCCCTTACAGCAGATGGTTACTCGGAGCGGGAATTATCGGATTATGCCGATCTTATACAGCGTGAATTGACCAATCTGAAAGGTGTGGGACGTGTCCAGATTTATGGAGAACGCGAAGAGAGCATTGACATCATTCTTCTCCCCGAAAAGATGGCATCTCTGGGTGTCTCACCGGCAGAGGTGCTCACCACGTTGCAGGGACATAATAAGGTCTGTTATGCAGGCTATTATGATAATGGGCCACATCGTGTTCGTCTCTCGGTAGCTGATAAATTTCGCTCTGTCCGACAAATCTCTGAGATGATCATTCAGGGACATGAGGACGATCAGTTACGTCTGTGTGACATTGCCACCATCAGTAGTGGTTATGCCGAACCGGTCAGAAACCGCTTGAAGCACAATGGTTCTCCGGCACTTGGTATAGCTGTGGCTGCCGCTTCCGGGACAGATATTGTCCAGGTGGGAAAAGCTGTAGAGGAGTGCCTTGCCACACTCTCTGCCCGACAACTACCGATCGGTGTCCAATGTAGTAAAATCTTTTATCAACCGGAGCGAGTCACAGATTCTTTATCGACGTTTTTTATCAACCTTATAGAGTCTGTCATCATTGTTGTCGTAGTCATAATGTTTACGATGGGTTTGCGCAGCGGGCTCATCATCGGCATCAGCCTGCTCACCATCGTGGTCGGCTCATTTCTCATCCTTAGCTTTTTTGACGGATCGATGCAGCGAGTCTCCCTTGCCACCTTTATCCTGGCGATGGGTATGCTTGTAGATAATGCTATAGTTATCATTGATGGTATTCTTATAGACCTCCGTCAAGGTAAATCACGTCGTGAAGCTATGACTGCCATCGGTCGCAAGACCGCATTACCCCTGCTTGGTGCGACACTCATAGCCATTTTGGCATTCCTCCCGATCTTCCTCTCTCCCGATACAGCAGGAGTCTATGTGCGTGACCTTTTCATTGTCCTTGCAGTCAGCTTGTTGATGAGCTGGATATTGGCATTGACCCATGTCCCTCTGTTGGCAGATAAATGGCTAAAAAGCCCTATAGGAATAGGGAAGGAGCAAGGTCTGTATGATGGTCGCATCTATCATCTTCTTCGACGTTCGCTCCACTTCTGTCTGCGTCGTCCCTGGACACTTGTCTTGACAGGTGTGCTATGGATCATCCTTTCGCTCTTTTGTGTCCGTTTTATGAAGCAGGGATTCTTCCCCGATATGACCTATGATCAGCTCTATATCGAATATAAACTCCCAGAAGGGACTAATTACACACAGGTTGAGCAGGATTTGCAACAGATCGAGACATACCTCAAAACGAGACCGGAGATTACCGATATCACCATTTCTCTCGGTGCCACGCCTGCTCGATATAACCTTGTCCGCAGTATAGCAACACCTTCACTCTCCTACGGCGAACTCATCGTCTCGTTTACCTCTCCTAAGGAGCTAAATCAAAACATAGCAGAGATACAACAGCATCTTACTGCGCATTATCCTGATGCCTATGTGAAACTCAAAAAATATAACATAATGTATAAGAAATATCCGATAGAATTACGGGTCATCGGACCGGATCCGGCACTCCTTAACGCCATATCGGATACGATCAGAAACATTATGATACAGACTCCCGAAGTCTGTCTTATCACTTCTGATTGGGACAAAAAGACAGCGCTGATGGAGATCGACTATCAGCAGATGCCGGCACGTCGTGCCGGTATCGATAGAGAGGATATCTCCCTTTCTCTCCTCACAGCCACCGGGGGCATACCCATAGCCAAGTTTTTTGAGGGACGCAAGGAGAATACGATCTATCTGAAATGTGCTGAGGAGAAGGGGCAAACAATAGATAATCTGGCAAATGTCCCGATTTTCTCTATGTTTCCTAATTTTCATACACTAATTGATGATGAACTGCTGCTTAAACTTAAGAGTGGAATGATCAGTCGAGAAGAAATCGTGCGTCGATTGACGCAAACTACACCTTTGGCAGCTTTAGGGAGCGGGGTGAATCTCAAGTGGGAGTATCCGGTCATTGCTCGCTATAATGGGCAACGTGCACAGACCATCATGTGTTCTCCTATAGATGGTATGCAGGCTGAAGAGGTGCGACAACTGGTGGAGGCTCGAGTAAGTCAAATAGACTTGCCCGATGGCTACATTCTGTCTTGGGGAGGAGAGAAAGAGGCGAAAGATCAGACCATGTACTATCTTTTTAATCAAGTGCCTCTCGGCATCATTCTTATCATAGCTGTTTTGATCCTTCTCTTTAAGGACTATCGCAAACCGACGATCATCCTCTGTTGTATTCCACTTTTGATCGTAGGTATTGTGGCGGGTATGCTCATCAGCGGCAAAGTCTTTAATTTCTGTGCCATCGTCGGAGCATTAGGCCTTGTTGGTATGCTGATCAAAAACAGCATCGTTCTGATGGATGAGATCAACATTCAGATAGCTTCCGGTGTCCCTGCCGTAGAGGCTCTTATAGAGAGTTCCTGTTCTCGTCTGCGTGCAGTGATGATGGCCTCCCTCACTACCATTCTTGGCATGATCCCTTTGCTTTCAGATGACCTTTTCGGATCATTGGCTGTTACCATTATGGGAGGTCTATTATTTTCCACACTTGCCACACTGATTTATCTCCCTGTTTTTTACGCTATATTTTTCAATATAAAGATTAAATCATGAAACTATCTAGCCTGCTGACACTCATTTGTCTCTTGATATATCCCTTTGTCTTACCGGCACAGCAATGCCTCACGCTTACCGATTGTATCGATCGTGCCAAAACAACGAATAGTCGTATCGGAGCTTCCTTGTATAAAAATGACCTGGCCAATTATCGTAAAAAAGAGGCTTTCTATAACTTCTTTCCACAGATTTCCTTGACCGGTATGGGGATTTATTCCACGGCAGATGGTTCGTTGGATGTAGATGGAGGTATGTTGCCTGTGGTTGGTGCCGATGGTGTTCCGACCGGAGGTGGTGCTTACTTTCCCGGCATTCATCTTGATTATGATGTGGATTGGCTCTATGGTGGAGCGATTCAGTTTATGCAGCCTCTTTATGCCGGAGGTAAGATTTCTACGGGTTATAAACTCTCAAAAGTTGGGCAGTCTGTAGCTCGTCAAAACCTTCGTCTCATAGAGTCTGAAGTTGTAGTAGAAACCACACGAGCATACGCAGCCCTTGTGCGGGCAGAGGAGATGAGTAAAGTTGCAGGTGTATATAACAAACTCCTGGTGGAATTGCAGCGTATGGTCCAAAAAGCGGTAGATCACGGAGTAAAGTCGCGCAATGATTTACTCAAAATAGAAGTTAAGCTCAACGAAAGTGAACTAAATATGCGTCGGGCAGAAAATGCCGCAAACCTTGCTGCCATGAACCTCTGTCATTACGTGGGTTTGCCACTTGACACCAAGATTGAGGTCAGTGAAGAACTCCCTGAGACCGATTATTCACAACCTTCAGGCACCGTGGATATCTCTTCCCGTCCGGAAGTACAGATGTTGGCAGATCAGAAAGAGGCGATAGGACTGAAAGTCCGTATGGCACAGGTGGAGATGCTGCCCAGTGTGGGACTTGTGGGTCAATACGGATATATTCATGGACTTAAATTGGCAGGAGATAATCTTCTTGACCAATGGAACTTTACAGCAGGAGTGCAGGTCTCCATTCCTCTTCTTGGCTTGCCATCTCGTTATAAAATACGTCAGGCACAGATGGAATATCGTCTTGCCGAGGAAGAAGAAGCAGACAAATTAGGCTTGATGACATTGGAGGCAACCCAGTCTGCAAATAACCTTGATGAAGCTGCTCTCGAATTACGTCTCGCAGAGAAAGCCACAGCTTCAGCCGTCGAGAATCTGCGTGTCAGCAGCAGTCAATATAAAGTGGGTACTGAGACACTCTCAGATCATCTGGAGGCGCAAGCACTATGGTTACAAGCACAACAGACACTCATCGATGCCCGCATCAATCGCTTTCTCCGATGGATGGAATATAACAAAGCGATCGGGAAAATCAATTGACAGCAGAGTATTAGCCAACAAGACGCAGTTTCTCATAAATTTAATTGAAATTTCTTTTCGACAAGCATTGTTTAGATATATTAGACATATTAGACATTCCTCCTGCCGGAACATATAACTATTTCTATGGGTCTGGTAGGAATAAAATTATGTATATTCTTTGCAAATATCTTGCGCTTGTGTTATCTTTGCTACGCAAAAGCGAATAGTTTTTGCAGAGTATTCATTTTATTCTTATCATTATGGCTGTTCGTTTTTTTAGCGAGGGCATTAAGATGCCTAAAATTGCTAGAACTTTAATCCGTGATTGGGTCAAAGAGGTTGCCTCTCGTCATCATAAGAGGGTAGGGGAGATCTCTTATATCTTTTGTAATGATGATAAGATCCTTGAGGTTAATCGTCAGTATCTGCAACATGATTATTTTACTGATATTATCACTTTTGATTATTCGGAAGGTGATCTTGTCTCCGGAGATTTGTTTATCAGCTTGGACACGGTGAGGAGTAATGCAGAGCAATTTGGACAATCGTATGACGCGGAGCTACATCGAGTGATTATCCATGGCGTCTTGCATTTATGTGGCATCGATGACAAAGGTCCCGGTGAACGGGAAATTATGGAGAGACATGAGAATGAGGCTCTTCGCATTTGGGATGAAATGAAATGAAATGTGTCTGACTTATGTAATGACCTCTGCTTGGTCTTAAAATATTGCTGTAACAGATTGCAAGATAGTTATTTATATTGTAAATGATATTTAAGTTTGATGTTTTGGTCATCGGGGCAGGTCATGCCGGATGTGAAGCAGCTCATGCTGCAGCACAGATGGGTGCGCGTACCTGTCTGATAACGATGGACATGAATAAAATCGGTCAGATGAGTTGCAATCCTGCCGTTGGTGGAATTGCTAAAGGGCAGATTGTTAGGGAGATAGATGCTTTAGGTGGTCAGATGGGTATTGTGACAGATAGAACTTCCATTCAGTTTAGGATGCTCAATCGCAGTAAAGGTCCGGCCATGTGGAGTCCTCGTTCACAGTCTGATCGTGGACGATTCATTTGGGCTTGGCGTCAGATTCTCGAAAATACTCCTAATCTGCGAATCTGGCAAGACTCGGCTGTGCGCTTTCTTTTTGAGGAAGTGCAGGATGAGCAAGGTGTGACCCGTCGCGCTGTTGCGGGTGTAGAGACGGAAATGGGAGTTCGTTTTGAGGCGAAGTCTGTGGTGTTGACTGCCGGAACGTTTCTTAATGGACTGATGCATATAGGACGAATACAGATGCCCGGTGGTCGTATTTCTGAGCCGGCAAGCTATGGTCTTACTGAACAACTGAAGGAGATCGGTTTTGAGACTGATCGTATGAAGACAGGAACTCCTGTTCGACTGGATGGGCGAACAATTGATTTTTCTTTGGCAGAACGACAAGAGGGAGAGGTGGATTTCCATAAGTTTTCTTATCTTGATTATGAGGCACATCGTGAATTGCCCCAACTCCCATGCTGGACGATCTATACGAATGAAAAGGTACATGAGATTTTGCGCAAGGGGCTTCCTGACTCACCTCTTTATAACGGACAAATTCAGAGCATTGGGCCTCGTTACTGTCCCAGTATAGAGACGAAGATTGTCACTTTCCCAGATAAAGATAAACACTTGCTTTTCCTTGAACCTGAAGGTGCAGATACGCAAGAATATTATCTTAACGGATTCTCTTCTTCGCTCCCGATTGATGTTCAATTTGAGGCATTAAGACAGATTCCGGCTTTGGCGCATGCGGAGATGTATCGTCCCGGTTATGCCATCGAATATGACTTTTTTGATCCTACACAATTGCATCATACATTAGAGACCAAATTGGTAAGCGGACTCTTTTTTGCCGGTCAGGTCAATGGTACAACCGGTTATGAGGAGGCTGCTGGTCAAGGGTTGGTTGCAGGAGTGAATGCTTGTCTTAAAACGAGAGGAGAGGAGAGTTTTGTTTTGAGTCGCGATGAGGCTTATATAGGTGTTTTGATAGATGATCTGGTGACAAAGGGTGTAGATGAACCTTATCGCATGTTTACTTCTCGTGCGGAATATCGCATCCTGCTTCGTCAAGATGATGCCGATATGCGTCTTACGGAAAAGGCTTATCATTTGGGTCTCGCTACACGTGAGCGTTATGATCTTATGGTGGAGAAACGCGAATGGATCGAGAAACTCCTTTTGTTTTGTCAGGAGTTTTCTATCCGACTCTCTTTTAATGAGGTATTGGAGCGCTTGGGTTCAGCCCCCCTCAAGGAGGGTTGCAAGTTGAAAGCTTTAGTCAATCGTCCGGAGTTGAGTATTATGAAACTCATGCCAGAGATACCCGAGTTAGAGGCTTTGATTTTGGAGATTCCAAATCGACGAGAGGAGATTGTTGAGGCAACTGAGATACAGATAAAGTATGCGGGATATATTGAGCGTGAACGGCTTATTGCAAACAAGATTGCTCGCTTAGAAAACATTCATCTTTCAGACTCGATAGATTATAACTCTTTACACCAATTGACAATAGAGGCGAGACAGAAACTTTCGAAAATTAAACCGGCAACGGTTGGACAAGCATCGCGAATACCGGGTGTTTCTCCCAGTGATATCAATATCTTGCTGGTTTTGCTGGGAAGATAAATGAGATGTGTTTCACGTGAAACTGTTTTGTTTTTTTGCTTAATTCGGCTAATTTGTCCTATTTCTGTCCTATTTTTGAATCTGTATTTTAGCTTAAATTTGGCAAAGTTATAAGTAATATAAACAGTATGGCTACTATAAAACAACTTTAAACATATACTATTATGAACATTGATCTTATCAAAGAACACATGCGTACAATCCCAGATTTTCCGAAGAAAGGGATTATTTTTCGCGACATTACTACTGTTTTTAAGAATGCAGAGTGCTTACATGAGTTGGCAAAGTCTATGACTGAGATGTATCAAGACAAGGGTATTACAAAGGTTTTAGGCATCGAGTCTCGTGGATTTATTATGGGTCCTGTCGTGGCAAATAACATCGGAGCTGGCTTTGTTACGATTCGCAAGCCGGGTAAATTGCCGGCTGATACTTATTGTCAAGAGTATGAAAAAGAGTATGGCGTAGATAAGATAGAGATACATAAAGATGCTCTTTCTCCTGATGATGTTGTGTTGATTCACGATGATCTTTTAGCCACCGGTGGTACGATGAAGGCTGCTTATGACTTGGTGAAGAAGTGTGGTATAAAGACAGTTTATATCAACTTTATAGTAGAGTTGGAAGATCTTAAGGGTCGAGATATATTTCCGGCAGATGTTCAAGTAGATGCTTTGGTGAAGTATTAAGTTGATCCTTTTCTCTCTTAAAATTCTAACTTCTGTGAAGAGTATAAGTCTCTTTTAAAAGATCAATTATGGAGGAGAAAAGAGATTGTTTCATGTGGAACATATTTGTTTAAATATTAAACTTATTGATTAGGGAGAGATAAATTTACGCAGTTGTGTGTGGGTTGTCTCTCCTTTTTCTGTCTAAAATAGGAAAGAAGAATGGCTGTTCAGGCAAAGGCAAATCCAAGATTAGATTACATAAAGAGCATAATTTCTGTTATGCCCGAGTGTCCCGGAGTCTATCGTTATTATGATAAGGCGGGGGTTATTATCTATGTCGGGAAGGCAAAGAACCTGAAGCGCCGAGTCTCGAGTTACTTTACAAAAGAGCACGAGTCGCCTCGAACAGCTCGTTTGGTGAGCCAGATCTATGACCTGAAATATGTGGTTGTAAATACGGAAAATGATGCTTTGAATCTTGAAAACAGAATGATCAAACAGCATCAACCGAAGTATAATGTCTTGCTCAAAGATGGGAAAACTTATCCTTGGATCTGCGTCCGTAATGAGGCTTTCCCTCGTGTCTTTATGACCCGAAATATGGTGAAGGATGGGTCTTCCTATTTTGGACCTTATACCAATATATCTGTGGCAAAGGTGTTGATTGAGATGTTTCAACGTATCTATAAAGTGCGTACTTGTTCGTTGAATCTGCAACCGACGATGATCACCGAGAAGAATTATAAAGTCTGTCTCAAATACCATATCGATAAATGTATGGGCCCCTGTGTTGGGGCGATCAAGGAATCGGAGTATCTTAACGACATTGAGGAGATCAAGCAGATTTTGAGGGGGCATACTCAGGAACTTTGTAAGCAGGTTTATCAGTTGATGATGCAGCATGCAGAGGCGCTCAATTTTGAGGAGGCGGAGCGGCTTAAACAGAAATATAAGGTGATAGAAAACTATCGTGTTAAAAGTAATATTGTTCCGGCCTCAATCAGTAATGTTGATATTTTTGCTTATGAAGAAGAGGGGAATCAGGTGGCCATTTCCTATTTTCATTTGATCAATGGGGCGATTGTGCAGAGTTATACCATCGAATATAAAAAACAGATCGAGGAGGATAGAGCTGATATTTTGGCATTGGGTATTGCAGAGATGCGAGAGCGTTTTGAAAGTCGTTCTGTAGAGATTATTGTACCCTTCGAACCATCTGTTGTGCCGGAAGATGTCTTGTGCACTGTCCCACAACGAGGAGATAAGCGTAAGTTACTCGAACTGGCAGAAAAGAATCTGAAACAATATAAGATTGAGCAGATCAAGCAGGCTGACAAACTCAATCCGGAGCAACGAAATACTCGTCTGTTGATGGAGATACAGTCACAGTTGGGGTTGGATAACTTGCCGCGTCGGATTGAAAGTTTTGATAACTCTAATCTATCCGGTAGTGATCCTGTGGCAGCTTGCGTGGTTTTTGTCAATGGCAAACCGGATAAGAGTAAATATAGAAAATACAATATCAAGACAGTAACCGGTCCCGATGATTATGCCTCAATGCATGAGGTTGTGATGAGACGTTATAGACGTCTCATTGATGAGTCAGACGAGATGCCAGATCTTATTTTGGCGGATGGAGGTGTCGGTCAGATGGGAGTGATCCGTGAGGCTCTCTCTGATCTTATGGGTCAATATGTGTCTGCCCATATCCGAGGTGAAATCTCAGAGGAACGTCTTGTAGAGATAAGAACGAGGTTACAGATTCCGGTGGGAGGACTGGTTAAAGATGGACGACACAGGACCCGACAGATGCTTTTCGGTGATCCGCCACAAGCCGTCGATGTTAAGGTAGGCTCTAATTTGTTTCATCTTTTAGAGAGAATACAGGATGAAGTGCATCGTTTTGCCATAACTTTTCATCGCTTAAAACGGAGCAAGAGTCAAGTCAAGTCTGAATTAGACGACATAAAAGGGATAGGACCTCAAACTAAACAGTTGTTGCTCAGCGAATTAAAGAGTGTAAAGAGAATAAAAGAAGCCTCTCCGGAACAGATAATTTCTATCGTCGGAAAGGCTAAAGCAAAGTTGTTGGAGGAGTATTTTAATCGATCTAAGTAACTGATATACTTTTGGTTATCATTAAGTGTTGTCCGAAGTATTATTGTTTTTCACTCTCCATATACTCTTTCACTTTCAGTATCATCTCTTTTCCTCGGAGTTTGTTCTCGAGGATTTTACCATCGGGGCTGAAGAGTATTATCCGAGGGATTGCGTTTAGACCATATAGAGGCATTGCCTTTCTCTCAGAGTCCACAAGTTGTGCCCAAGTGATGTTGTCATCTTTAATGGCTGCCTTGGTGTTTTCAATTTTGTCATTGACGCAGATACCCAAGACGATGAGTCCTTTCCCGTTATATTTTTCATGTATCGCTTTTATGTTTGGGCTTTCTGCACGGCAAGGTCCGCACCACGAAGCCCAAAAGTCCACGAGGACGTAATTACCTTTGCCTACATAATCGGATAACTTAGAGGGGTTACCCTTGAGATCTGTTCCTTGGAAATCTTTAAATTGTGTTCCGATTGCAATCTTTTTTGCATTGTTGATTTTTGTCACCTCGTTTTCTACAAAACGAGTGTTTCGTAAACGAGGGGTCAATGATTCGATAACGGTCATCTTGTCGTCTTCGCTCATTACATGATAAAATAAAGATTGAAAAAGAGATATAGCGATAGCGCTATTGCGGTGTTTGGCAAATAACTCTTTACCTTGTTGGACGATTCTTTGTTCTAAAGCCTTGATTTTGGGTTGCGCCATTTTGAAAAGCTCTTCTTTGTCTGGATAGAGTGTGCGTAGGCTGTCCATTATTTTTGAAGACTCTTTCACTTGTTGCATTTGTAGGGTATTTATATGGGTGAGTTCTTTATTGCCTGGTGTGCCTGTAGCAAAAGGTTGTTTTCTCCTTAATTGCACATACTTCATCTCAATCTTGATGTGTCCGTTCTCCACGATAAGCTGGTTTCTGAGACGTCTGTTGATATTGATATAACAAAACTCGGCGGTATTAGCCACACCGGTAAAGGTAAAGCGATTCCCCTGAATACGGGTTGTGTTTATACTTTTGTCGTCGGTGTAGCGTTGTAAATAGATTCTTTCGCCATGACATGATGAGTCTGGCAGATAGCCTTCCACGACGTATGATGTGTAAACTTTCTCTTTGTTCTCACTCTTTGCACAGGCTACCACTATGATTGCTGTGACCAGGGTCAATAATAGTCTGATTGTTTTCATAAGGTTATTGATGTTTTTGATTTGTCTTTCTTTTTTTGTCCACAAAAAGTATTGTTTCCGATTATTCACAATGCGAGAGATGTAGAATCCGAGACAAAGATACGACAAAGAAATGAAAGTGAGTGAGAAAACGGGGAAAGAATGTTATCTGTTAGCGATTTAACAGTGTTTGCCAAGATGTTGCAATGCCATCAAATGCCGATGAAAAGCCAAGAAATGACAAAGTTTCGTTACCATACCGTTACTTTAATTCTTGATTTCAATAGGTTTTTTCGATTGCCTTAACAGATTGAAAAACAATATCTGTATGACGATTTAGGATGCAAATATAGGGAAATTTCTCATATCTTCGTTCCGGTTTCGCTTCGGCTAATTCTTTTGCACCGATATGCAGTGTTTTGCCTACCGTCACTCAACTCTACAAATAATAATTTCGCAAACAAAAAAGCAGAGTTATGAGCTGAAGCACTTTCAGAGTATTATTCTATCTCAAACGCAATGCCCCGAAGAAGAACGGGCTTGTACCTGTAATGTGCCGTATCACCGTAAACGGCAAGATTTCCCAATTCAGTTGCAAATTGGATGTGGAGGAAAAGTTGTGGAATGTCAATCTCGGCAGAATGTCGGGAAGAAGCATTGTTGCACAAGAAACCAACAGAATGTTGGATAAAATCAGAATAGGCATCAACAAGGCTTATCA
>JAZNGG010000042.1:0-1787 GCA_045576355.1 Bacteroidales bacterium | reverse complement strand
TCCGGTTTTATCCATCAGCATAGGGCGATTCAGAGAAAGGAGTCGCGTATATATAGCACTCTCCCCATTCGTTTATGACAACTATGAGAAGAGTCTCAGTTTCATCAGTTCCATCCGCATATCCCTTGCCCAGACTCAAGGAACTGCGGCAGAATTGAACGCATTTCGTCCCATCCAGGTCCTTCCTGAAGACTTGCTCAAAAATATTTTCTTTCCTTCTGCATTAGACATGATGAGAGATCCGGAGTTGGTCATCATCACTACTCGGGCTTTGAAACCTGCATTTAAGGCGTTAAGCAAGTGGAAAATGTGCATGGGGATATACACCGAGGTTCTTGCCGTTGAAGACATTTATGCCAATTATCCGGATCAAGCGACCAACCAGTTGAAGATCAAACAGTGTCTGTATGACATGTATAAAACGGGTTTGAAGTGGGTGTTGTTGGGAGGAGATTTAGATGTTGTCCCTACGCAGATGTGTTCTTTTGAGAAAAAAAGTTATTTGGAAACCGGCACAAAAGTGACTCCATGTGATCAGTTTTATGCAGGTTTTGATGGAGTCTTTGACTGGAACCTTAATGGGAATGACTATATCGGAGAAATAGATGATCGGATAGATTTGGAACCGGAACTCAGCATAGGAAGAATACCGGTCCGGGATAGTATGGATGTAGTCAATTTTACGAATAAACTGTTGAAATATGAGAAAGACCCGGCTTTAAGCAATTATGTCAATCGTATGCTGTTGGCAGGAGTAAAATTGAAAAATAATACAGATTCATATATCGTCGCTCAAAATAAGTATAATAATTACATCGATCCGTATTGGAGTGGGACATGTAAATATCTGTTTGACACCTATAGCGATTTCGGAGATGCCTATAAGATCTCTCCGGCAAATTTGTCTGAACAAATCAATTCAGGCTATCACTTCGTTAATGTAGATAGTCATGGAGTATCCTATTACTGGAAAATCTCAGAAACTTCTAAGTACAATACCGCTCATGCAGCAGCTCAGACCAATGAGAATGCCTCTATCATTGTGACGGAAGCATGTAATACCAATGCTTTTGACTCGGCAAGCCTGAGCAAAGCATTTATGAATAACAGTACCGGTGGAGCGTTAGCCTATTGGGGGTGTTCGAGAGAGGGAGAATACAATATGACAAGTACAACAGGAGGGGTTTCAACACGCTTTGTTTCCGAATTTTTCACGGCTTTATTGAGAGGAGATACTTTAAATTCTCCTCATACGTTAGGAGATGCGGTTACTTTATCCAAAATAAAAAATACAGCGACCGGATATATCACTGTTAAAAATTTAAATCTATACAAAGGGATGAACTTGTTAGGCGATCCCTCCATGACAGTTTATACAGAAAATCCACAGACTTTTACGAATGTCAAAATCGGATGGGATGAATATGGTAATGTTCATGTCTCTACCGGAGGGGTGGAAGACTGTACTATTTCTGTAATCGCAGAAGACGATCTGTGCTTGATCCCGATACATCGGATTTCTAATCATGTCTCCAAAGACACATACGAACCACCACTTCACTCTACTATCATCACGATTTCAAAACACAATTACAAGCCCTATGTACATGCTACGGATGTGAATGATGTTTATATTCAGAATCGTACTTTTTCCGAATCTAAATCTATGAGTGGAGAAAATATTTTTATCGGTAGAAATATAATTGACACCAAGGAGCAAGGAAATGTGGTCATCTCTTCCGGTGCAGAATTGACATTGGATGCCACTTCCTCCATAGTATTGGATA
>JAZNGG010000041.1:0-12724 GCA_045576355.1 Bacteroidales bacterium | reverse complement strand
GATGTCGAGACGCGCTGCAGAGGCTCGTGAAGATGGCAGATACCCCAAGACAGACTTCAAGAAAGAGTATGGCATCACCGATGCTTCGCTTAAAGCCCTTGTGGATGCATGGATTATTAATGATAGTGAATGGCATCACACCTCTAAGTTTGGCAACCGGACAACGTTTTATGGATGGGTGGAAGAGGATTATGCTGAAATTTATGCTAATCACAAGTCTGAAATTGATGCGCTTTCTCGTAGGTATGCAAAGGGAGAAAAGGGTACAGTGGATGAAATCCGAGACATCATTGACAGGGAATTTGAGCGATTACAAGCAGCCAGAGAAATGGAAGATCAAATAGATATGGCTATCCTAAAAGAGTATGAGAAGTACAAAGAGCAGTATGAAGCGGAGCATCCTATTCTCCAAGAATACATAGCAAGCAATGGTGTTCGAATTGTTACTAACGGGAAATTACAAGATTGGGATTGGGAATCTTATTGGACTGATGGTAGCCGTGCATTTAGAAAATGGGCGGATGAAGCAGAAAAAGAACTTAAGAAGAAGATAAGACCAATTGTAGATGGCGAATTGACTTTTGCAGAGTGGAAGAAGTCGGAAGAGGGGGTAAATTCACGTTTTAATGTGGAACTTCAAATGCAGATTGATGGCACTTTACCAAAGGATCATGTATATCAGTTGGGGATGCCGAGCGAAATTCTGAGAAGTGCGGGGATGGCAGATGTCCCCATTCAATTAAGTTCAGCAAGATTACAAGAAAAATCGAAGAATTACGGACATGATTATTCGTTGTCTGAGGTGAAAGATCTGGTGAAATCTCTTTATTCTCCTATAGCAGTATTTGCCTATGGAGACAAGACCAAAGCTCAGAATGTTGTAGTTGAGATACAACATGAAGATAAAAACTTTATTGTGGGTCTTGCTATTCGACCATCGGTTGAAGGTAGAGTGCTTGAAGTGAATAGTATTCGCAATGTGTTTCCAAAGGACAACGGAGAGTGGTTGAATTGGATAAATCAAGGCAAGGCTCTGTATCTTAACAAAGAAAAAATCCAAACCTTAATAGACAAACAGCGAACCAATCTCGCTGACGTTGAATATCTTGATTTGGATTCCGTTACAAAGGTAGTTGCAGAATTTGAAAATCCAACATTTTTCCCTGAAAATATTTCATTCAGAATAGGAGATTCCTCTCCGGTCAGCCAACTTTTGGATGATTTGGAAAGTGGAGGTTACAAAGATAGCGGCTTGGCTGCTGCGCTTCGTGCGAAAGAGGAGGAGGATATTGCGCTTAGAGTTACGTCTGTTGGAGGCGCGAGTGAGGAGTATGAGCGGAGGACGAAAGGTTTCCGCAACAACTTCGCCGAGGCTTATGTGGATGGTCTTCGGTCGCTGCGTGTCATGCAGGAGGCTATCTCACGCGAGACAGGAAAGAAGATTGAGGATTACCCCATCTCACTCCGAACAGCCGTAACTAAATCTTCAACTGCAACTTTTTGCTGTACGCCCGTCTCCATGTTTTTTAGGGTTACTGATCGGCTATTCATTTCGTCACTGCCAATGATGACGACAAAGGGAATATGTTTTCCATCAGCATAACTCATCTGTTTTTTCATTTTGGCTTTAGCATCTGGATAGAGTTCGGAGCGAATACCGACAAGACGGAGCGAATGAAGAAGAGGCAAGGCAAATGTCTGTTCCGCTTCGCCAAAGGTGGCAATAAGGACTTGTGTGGTTTGCAAAGCATCTTTAGGGTAGAGGTCAAGCTGATTTAAAACGTCATATATGCGGTCTGCGCCAAACGAGATACCAACTCCTGAGACTCCGGGCATGCCAAAGACACCCGTGAGGTTGTCATATCGGCCACCTCCGGTAATGCTGCCTATCTCAACGTCTAAAGCTTTGACCTCAAATATGGCGCCGGTGTAATAGTTGAGTCCACGCGCCAAAGTGAGGTCCATATCTATGCTGGCTGTCAGATCAAAGGCTTCGACACGGTCCAAGATGTAGGCAACTTCCTCTATGCCCTGCAACCCTATAGCAGAGGAGGAGAGAACTTGACGCAGGGTCTGCAGTTTCTCCCGGTTAGTCCCCTGAAGGGTAATGATGGGCTGCAAGAGTGCTAGCGCATCGGAGGAAAGCCCTTTGGTAAGTAATTCGGCATTGACATTGTCCAAACCGATTTTGTCCAACTTGTCTATTGCTACAGTAATGTCAACAAGAAGATGAGGTGCTCCTATGACTTCGGCAATGCCGGAGAGTATCTTGCGATTGTTTATCTTGATGGCAACCCGGATGCCGAAGCGACGAAAAACTTCGTCCATTATCTGGATCAACTCCACCTCGCAGAGCAAGGAGTCACTGCCGACAACGTCTGCATCACACTGGAAAAACTCACGATAACGCCCTTTTTGTGGCCTATCTGCACGCCAGACAGGCTGTATCTGATAGCGCTTGAAGGGAAATGTCAATTCGTCACGATGCATAGTGACAAAACGTGCAAAGGGGACGGTCAAATCATAACGCAGACCTTTTTCACAGATTTTGGCAGCTAATTTACCATTGCCTCCCGAGGATAGGTCTTCAGGTGTAACCCCCCTTAGGAAGTCTCCGGAGTCAAGTATCTTAAAGAGGAGTTTGTCTCCCTCCTCTCCATATTTGCCCATGAGGGTAGAGAGTTGCTCGATGGAAGGTGTCTCAATTTGCTGGAAGCCGTAGAGTGCATAGACCTCTTTTATGGTGTCAAAAATATAATTTCGTTTGGACATCTCTGTGGGAGAGAAGTCTCTTGTCCCCTTTGGGATGGATGGTTTAACGTTTGCCATAATATTTCTCAATTTAGAGAATTTTGTATATATCAATTTTAAAGGTATGCTAATAACATTGGAGCTGCGAATTTACATATTTTTGCTGATAAGCCAAAACTTTAGTTGATAATTATTGTTTCGTGTTTCGCTCTTGACACCTCGGGTTAACATTAAAGCATCGGAGGAGATGGTTTATTGAATTATTGTCCTTATGATTTTCATAATCAGTAAAATTATCGTATATTCGCAAAAATTATGTTTCATCAGCATGTTGTAACAACTGCTCTGAATTATTGGATACAATTTATAAAGAACAATTTAAGTTGAAAACTAATATCCAAAAAATGCTCAAATTAATATTGCCACTTCTTTTCGGATGTGGAATATTTTGGGTAATATATAAAGATGTGGATGTCGATCGTGTTGTCTCTATTATCCGACAAGGCATCTCATGGACATGGGTTGTCGTATCTCTTGTCTTCGCATGGATCAGTCATGTGCTGCGAGGCTTGAGATGGCGGTTACAGCTTCGCACTATGGGAGCAAATCCTTCGGCTCATGATATGTCTGTCTCTGTTTTTGGTAATTATGGTTTAAATCTGGTTTTCCCGCGACTGGGGGAGTTTTGGAGATGTAACTATGTTTCGCAAGTTTCCGGCTTATCATTTTCTAAGTCGATTGGGTCGATGATATCTGAGCGTTTGGTGGACATGATCTGTGCAGCGACGATGGCACTAGCTGCTTTCCTGCTCCAAAAAAGAGTGTTTTTCAGTTTTTTAGAAAATAGTTCTGACTTCGGTGCTCGTGTGGTAAATTTCGTTTCTTCCCCTTGGTTATGGATCGGGATAATTCTTTTTGTTTTGCTCATGGTCAGTTTGTTAAGAATACTACGTGGCAGTCGATTTTATGATTATATTTCCAGGTTGATCCACAGACTATGGCAGGGTGTAATGAGCATAATGAAAATGAAGAATTGGTCGCTCTATCTGCTTTACTCTATAGCGATCTGGGGAGCTTATTATGTCAATTCTTATACCAGTCTATTCTTTTTCGATTTTACGTCTCATTTAGATCCCTTGGCAGGTCTGGCCATCTTTGTGATGGGTTCGCTTTCCCTATTGGTCCCGGTGCAAGGAGGTTTAGGAGCCTGGCATGCTGCAGTAATTTTTGCATTAGGATGCTACGGGATCGGGGAGGCTGAAGCTCTGTCATTTGCGTTAGTATCGTGGGCTATCGAACAGGGATTTGTACTGCTGTTAGGTCTATATGCATTGGTCTATGTATTCATCAGAAAAAAACAGACACAATGACTTCATTATTGTTAATATTATTACTTTCCTTCTTAATCATTGCGGATATGAGTATCGAAAATTTAGAGCCTAAAATAGTTTGGAATAACTTTAAAAAGATATGTGCCATTCCACATCCTTCTGGTCATTTGGATGCCATAAGGCTGTTTATTATAGATAAAGCACACGCTTTAGATCTTGAGGTTGAAACTGATGGTATAGGCAATATTCGTGTCTCGCTACCCCCGTCAGAAGGATGTGAGTCCGCAGCAGGGCTGATATTAGAAGCACACATGGATATGGTGCCTCAAGCAGAAGAAGGACATAATCATAACTTTCTATGTGATCCAATCAACCCTCGGATCGTGGATGGTAAATGGGTCATGGCTAAAAGAACCAGCCTGGGCGCAGATAATGGGGTAGGGATGGCTGCGTTACTCTCTGTAATGGAGGATAAAACACTCCGGCACGGCCCCATCGAATGCCTTTTTACTGTCGATGAAGAAACAGGGATGACAGGAGCCAATCAGCTGCAGGAAAACTGGCTTAAAGGTGAATATATGATCAATACAGATTCTGAATCTGAAGGCAAAATTATGATCGGTTGTGCCGGAGCAGTTAATATGACTGCCAGATTTAATTATCGGATGGATTATAATATTCCCGAGGGAGATGTTGCAATAAAAATTTCTCTTAAAGGTCTGAAAGGCGGACATTCCGGTATGGACATCCATCTTGGTAGGGGCAATGCCTGCAAACTGCTTTTCAGATTTCTAAAACATGCAGTCATAAATTACGAAGCTCGTTTAGCCTCTGTAAAAGCCGGAAGTTTACGTAATGCCATACCACGCGAGGCATATGCAGTCATTACAGTCCCGGAGGAATTGGTGGATGACATGATGGAGGAGATAAAGTATTACAATGAGCTGTATAGTTATGAATATCGTAACATCGAAGATGCTCTCTCTCTCACTGCAGAAGTGACAGCACTCCCAACTACATTATTGCCTGAAGAGATCCAGGACGATGTAATTAACTGCGTTGAGGCATGTCATGACGGACTTTGGAGAATGTCTCCCGAAGACAATGGGGTGGTCGAGACATCTTCAAATTTAGCTCTGATCGAGACCAATAACGAAGAGACAGTAGTCTTATTCTTGATAAGGAGTTTAAGCGAGGAAGGGAAACGTGTTTTAGCATCTCAATTGCAAAGTGTCTTTTTATTAGGTGGAGCTCGTGTAGAATTTGACTCTGCTTATCCGGGCTGGGAACTTAGTAAATCTTCTCCATTATTGAGTATAGCAAAAACGGTTTATCATCAGACTTTTAACACCTATCCATCAGTCAACAAAGTACACTGCGGATTGGAGTGTGGCATTTTTTCTACTCATTATAAAAACATTGACATTATCAGTATAGGTCCATCTATACATCATCCACACAGTCCATTAGAGTATGTCGAAATCAATAGTGTAGATAAATTTTGGAAATATTTATGTGCGTTAATCCGAGAAATTAGTTTGTCAAAGTAATGAGTTAAAAACTATAGTGACTCTTTAATAGTTTGACTATCAACACATCAACAAGTAAATGAGATGACTTAGATACTTCATAAGAGATCTAGGACCAAACGTCCTTAACTTCGACTTTGAACTTTTTAATTAAATAGTTGATAATACTAAGAGACTCCATAACCTCATCCAAATAAGTTGACGATTAAGAATCATTACAGCTGTTATGAGTAGTAGAGTATTAATTGTATCCATTCAAATAATTCCTTTTTTACATTTTCTTACAGATTTCCATCGATTTTATTAATTCATAATTTATCAATTTAACATAATCCAAATTATCAATTATTGTTAACATGATCCTTAAAAATTATTTATTTCAAAAGAAAATAACATATATAATCAGTTAATTGATACAAAAGAATCTTAAAACTATAAATAGATGAAAATAATTATATAACTTTGTGGACAATTTTGGATAATGTATTTAATCACAACACAAATAGCGATTGTATTTAAATATTCTATTTTTGCAAAATTTTTAGAACAATGAAAATTCTATATATTGACGGATATTTTTCAGAAAACGAAAAAGAGTTGTTTCTGACGACCTATAAACAATTGCTTTCAAGCGTAAAAGCTTTTTTTTCTATCAACCAATGGCATTCTTTGCGCAAATTAATTTTATCAGGTGTTAATAATGGAGCATTTGAAAGAGATGTACACGGATTTAATCCTCTGATTATGAATCTTAAAACAATTGAGGTTTTACATGATAAAATTGGATTGAAAAAAAATTCGATGCTAACTATTATTCTCTACCCAATCGTTGCAAAAGAAATACTCTCAAAAGAAGAAATCCTTAACCTGTTTGGCGATGATGTGTGGCATCTTATAGAATGTATGAGTAAAGTAAAAGGACTCTACTTGAAAGAAGATGCTATTGAGAGTGATAATTTTCGAAAACTATTGATTTCATTTGCTGAAGATATTCGGGTAATCATTTGTTTAATAGCTGATAGATATGTTTTAATGCGGATGCTCAACCACCATCCGGATGAGGTGTTTCGGGCAAAGGTCGTAAACGAATGCCGTTATCTATATACTCCTATGGCTCATCGTTTAGGTCTTTATGCCATCAAAAGCGAATTAGAAGACATGACATTAAAATATACCCATCGAGATGAATATGACCAAATAGCACATGAACTTAATGAAAGCAAGGAAGCTCGTGAAACCTATATCGAAAATTTTATTACTCCGCTAAAAAATAGACTTCAGGAAATAGGGATAAAATTCAGTATTAAAGGAAGAACAAAAAGCATATCAAGTATATGGACTAAGCTACAAAAACAGAATACTACCTTAAATCGTATATATGACCTGTTTGCCATTCGAATTATTATTGACGCTCCTATTGAAAAAGAAAAAGCATTGTGCTGGCAGGCATATAGCATTGTAACAGATATGTACACTCCTAATCCCAAACGTTTAAAAGACTGGTTGTCAATCCCCAAAAGTAATGGATATGAAAGTCTTCACATTACGGTATATGGCCCCAACAAAAGATGGGTAGAAGTGCAAATTAGATCTAAACGCATGGACGAAATCGCAGAACGGGGACTTGCTGCCCACTGGAAATATAAAGGGATTAAGAGCGAGGGTGTAGCTGATCAGGTCATGGCATCTATCAGAGATATTTTAGAGCACAACACCTCCCCTAACGAGTTGATGAAAGATTTTCAGATGGGGCTTTACCAAGAAGAGATTTTTGTCTTCACTCCTAATGGTGATATTTTTAAGTTGCCAAAAGGGGCTACTGTACTAGACTTTGCATTTCAGATTCATACAAAACTCGGTATGATTTGCGTTGGAGCTCGTGTAGGAAATAAAAATGTAAAAATCAATTATAAATTACATAGCGGTGAGACAGTAGAAATATTAACATCTCCACAACAATCTCCTAAACTTGATTGGCTGAATATCGTATGTACCTCTAAAGCAAGAGTTCGTATAAAACAAGCTCTGAAAGAAGAGGAAATGCGAGAGGCTGAAATAGGGAAAGAACTATTAACAAGACGATTTAAAAACCGAAAAATTGAAATAGATGAAGGGATTCTGGCAAAGGTTATCCTGAAGATGGGATTTAAAACTCAGACCCAATTTTTTCATGCCTTATCTACAGAAAATCTCGATGTAAATCGTGTTTTAGATGTTTATATTGATATACTTAATCCATCTCTATCAACGATAACACAGAGCGCGGACAATTTTAATATTAACCTTCTGAATTCTAATGAGTCTTATGACAAAAAATCCTCATCCTCTTATGACGATGTGTTAGTTATTGATAAAAATCTTAAAGGGATTGACTATAAACTTGCTCATTGTTGTAATCCTATTTATGGAGATAATGTTGTAGGATTTGTCAGCATTTCAGGCGGTATAAAAATACATCGCACAGATTGCAATAACATAAAAGCGCTGAAAGCTCGATATCCATATCGTATAGTTAAGGCTATGTGGTCAGGGAAAAGCGGCAATCAGTATTGCATTACGCTTCGCATAATAGGTCACGATGATATAGGCATTGTAGCAAATATATCCTCGCTAATCAACAAGGAAAAAGACACATTATTACGCTCAATAAATATTGACTCCAATGACGGACTCTTCCATGGCCATCTTTCTGTAATGGTTAATGACTTATCTGCTCTTAATACGTTGATTAAAAAGATTAAAACTATAAAAGGCGTGAAACAAGTAGAAAGAACTCAATAAAACATCCTGTTATTATATAATTAACAGACAGATATTAAAACAATTATATAATTAAATTCTAATCTGACATGAAATATATTTTAGGAATTTTGCTTTTAGCAGTAAATATGATTACATTTATATCATGTAATAGAGATATAGATTATGCCAATAAGCTCATTGATGAAGCCCTATCGTCATATGCCGAAAAGGATTATAACAGATCTCTACTTCTTCTTGATTCTCTAAAAAAGAATTATCCTCATGCAGTTAGCCAATATCGCAAAGCTCTGTTACTCTCATATCGTATAGATCTTCAAAATGCAAAACAAATCAAAATCTACACAGACTCTATGCTTTTATGTGTCAATAGCCAAATAAATAGTCTATTACCTGAATTTTCATTAGAAAAATCAGAGTATGATGATATTGGGCGCTATATTTATAAAGGGACAGAAGCAGAGAACAATGCGCATCGCTCATACATTCATTCTGCTGTGGAAGAAAATGGACGGCACCATTTGATTAGCAGTCATACAGGCAGAAATATTCAGCACACTTTTATAAGGGTTAAAAGTTCAAATGGAACATCTTGTACGACCCAAACCATTCCCCTCAACGATGCAACCAATTATAATTATAATATTCTCGGCAAACATTACGAAACCGTAACTTTTATCGAAGATAAAGATGGAGGAGTTCTGAACTTTATATATATGCATGCAGGAGATAATAAAATAGAGATCGAATTAGGAGGTGGAAAGAGTATCGAGCGTGTCAAACTATCAGAATTAGACAGAAAAGGATTAATTGCATCTTTAAATCTCTCTATTATGATTAAAGAAAAAAACAAGCTAAAACAAGAAAATCAAGTAGCTGCAGATAAAATTACTTATTTGACAGATTTAATAATACTTAAAGAACAAGAACAAATAGAGAAATAACACCCCCTTATTGTGTATAAATAATTATAAAACAAGAGGATGTCTCATTTTGAGACACCCTCCTAAAATATATAAAAGATAAGTTTATCTTAACTCTTTAAGTATCTGCTGAATTTTCTGAAATGTTGTAATGCGAGTAGGAACAAGTGGCAGACGTAAAACATTATTGCAAAGTCCCATAGCGCTTAACATTGCTTTTACTCCTGCCGGATTACCATCCACAAAGAGTAAACTAAACAATTCTCCAAATCGATGATGAATCTTTCGGGCATCTGAATAGTCTCCTTGCATAGCTAAACGAACCATTTTACTAAACTCTTTCGGGAAAGCATTACCAATTACAGAAATTACCCCAGTAGCTCCGAGTGTAATTAAAGGAAAAGTAATTCCATCATCTCCACTCAAAACATCAAAATCCTTGGGTTTGTCTTTGATAATACTATCAATTTGAGCAAAATTTCCAGAAGCCTCCTTGATTGCAATTATATTCTCAAATTCATGTGCCAATCGTAGTGTTATGTCAGAAGACATATTAACTCCAGTACGACCAGGGACATTATAAAGAATAATGGGAACAGGACTAGCAAGTGATATAGCCTTAAAATGTTGGTATATACCCTCTTGAGAAGGTTTATTATAATAAGGTACTACACTTAAAATAGCATCTATACCCGCAAAATTATTACACTTTAACTCTTTAATAATACCAGCTGTATTATTTCCTCCGACACCTAACACCACTGGAACACGCACTGCAACCTTTCTAACGATAGATTGGATTAGTTTTTGTTTCTCATCATAACTTAATGTAGGAGTTTCAGCTGTAGTACCTAATGCAACAATAAAATCTGCTCCTCCACAGATTTGATATTCTATAAGATTGTCTAGAGCTTCGTAATCAATTGATAAGTCATCGCAAAAAGGAGTTACAAGAGCGACTCCCATGCCTTGAATCTTTGTCATGTTGATAAAATATTATAGTTTTCTTCTGCAAATATACGGCAATATGACAATAATTACAAACTTTTGCTCTTATATTTAAAAGTCTTTCCACATTTTGTCACATACCCGTCATGCTTCCAGTGCACCGATTATTTCTTTAACACTCTTACATCCATGTCTATCCAAATACTCTTCTATGCCATCAATAATCTTCATAGTCACAGCAGGATCAATAAAGTTAGCCGTTCCAATTTGTATCGCACTTGCGCCACAAAGGAGAAATTCAATGGCATCCGTAGCATTCATAATTCCTCCTAGGCCAATTATTGGAAGACTTACTGCATTATAACACTGCCATACGCACCTTAGTGCAATAGGTTTGATAGCCGGTCCTGAAAGGCCTCCTGTGATAGTACTTAATAATGGGCGTCGAGTCTCAGCATCTACTGCCATTGCAAGTACAGTATTTATAAGCGAAATCGCATCTGCACCTTCAGATTCTACCGCTTTAGCAATTTCTGCAATAGAAGTAACATTAGGGGTTAATTTTACAATTAATGGCTTAGTAACAGCCTTGCGAACTTCTCGAACAACCTCTTGAGCTAAACTGGGTTTGGTGCCAAACCCCATTCCTCCTGCTTTAACATTAGGACAAGATATATTAAGTTCAATAGCTGCAA
This sequence comes from Bacteroidales bacterium, assembly GCA_045576355.1. Lineage (GTDB taxonomy): Bacteria > Bacteroidota > Bacteroidia > Bacteroidales > UBA3663 > Liminaster. The sequence goes on along the minus strand of JAZNGG010000041.1, from coordinate 1,787 downwards.
TATCTTCCAGCTCATCAAGTATATATGCCGCCGTGACATAATCCTCTATACAAGACCCTGAAAGATTTACTATAACACGAGTGTGTGTCGCATAAGGCTGTAATGTAGGATAAATATGCTTACAAAAGTAATCGACACCCTTATTTTGAAGTCCTACAGCATTAATCATCCCAGAAGGAGTTTCTGCCAAACGAGGATAAGCATTACCCTCTCGAGGATTTAGTGTCGTACCTTTAACAATGAAGCCTCCAAGGCGATTAAGGTCAATAAAATCTGAAAATTCTGTCCCATATCCAAACGTTCCGGATGCTGTTAAGACAGGATTCTGAAGTTGAAGTCGTCCTATTTTAGTACGTAAGTCTGCCATAATAATATACTATAAATATATGATTTTTAATGAACATGCAGATAGTAAAACCTATGTTTTGATATTACCATGTCAAGTCATTAACATCAAAAACAGGGCCTTCTGTGCATACACATTTATGTCCTTCCTGAGTCTTTTCGACACAACAAAGACAAACTCCAATTCCGCATGCCATCTTGTTTTCAAGTGATACTTCACAATAATGAGGTTGTGTAACATTCCATGAAGCAACAACTCTTTTTACAGCTTTCATCATCGGGAGTGGCCCACACACACGGATAGCATCATAAGTATTAGAAGCGAATGCGGTATGTTGCGTCACAAATCCCCTCTGGCAATCTGCTCCGGGGATAGTACTCCCATCTTCAGACGTAATACAGAGATTACCATAACGCTTAAACTCCTCTACACGAACAATATCCGATACAGTACGACCTCCAAGGAGAAATGTAACACGATGACCCGCAGCACGAAGAACAATGCCAGTCTGAAGCAATGGAGCTATACCAACTCCACCTCCGATGAGCAGGTAATGACGAGAAGACTCATTTTGTGAAGGGAGTGTAAAACCATTACCTAAAGGATAAACAATGTTAACAATATCATTCGAGGAAAGATGCGAAAGAGCAAAAGTCCCTTTCCCAACATTCTGTACAAGTAACCGTAAAGTGTTACTCTCTTTATCTACTTGATGGATACTGATAGGGCGACGTAACAGCACTTGTTCCACGCGCACTTCAACAAACTGTCCAGGCTTTGTTTCTGCAATAGGAGACCCATCGACCGGTGTCAAATTCATCAAAAATACTTTAGAACTCAATTTATCTATAGAAATGAGCCGAAAGTCTGTAATATGTTTTTTATTCATTTTTCAAGAAATAACATTTTTACTGACGATGCAAAGATATAAAAATTATTATTATTATTCTCTCTTTTTAGGATAAAAATCACAGAAAGTATCATCTTCATAATATACTGTGATTCGTTCTATATTTTTTACTTTCTCTCGTATAATCACTTTCCCTCTTTCGCCATCACTATCTCGAGCAATGTCACCATTACCCCAAAGTAACCAATCAGGGGATATTTGAGGAAATGTTTTTAAAATTTTCTCTACTACCTCTAAACTGGGTTTATTACGTCCTTTTATAATATGACTTAATATTGATGGATTTAGATCAATCATTTGCGTAAATTGTGCCTGGTTTACCCCTATGTACTCAATTATTTTAAGAATACGCTCTGCTATCATAATATTGTTAGAATCTATTATTTATTTGTTTTACAAATGTAAATATTATTTTTTAAACAACAAAACTAAGACAACAATCAATTAAGTAAAAATATTTCGCCACACCAGTCAACCTATTAATAATCACAATTAGGATACCTTGCTAATTTATTAAACAAATAATACAGA
>JAZNGG010000040.1:0-37315 GCA_045576355.1 Bacteroidales bacterium | reverse complement strand
AGGAGAAATATGATAAATGAGTCTAGTTATTTAGTACAAGGTTTTAAAATGAGTCTAGTTATTCAGTACAAGGTTTTAAAAACCGTCTACTGATACAGAGTAAACAACTAAAAAGCGTCTAGTGAAATCAGGAAAAGACACATTATCATAGCGCGAGAAAAAACAAGGGTAAGGGCGTGAAAAAACGAGCGTAGGCTCGTTAATCGATGAGGGTACGCTCATGAGCCAATGAGGGTAGCCTCGTGAGCCAATGAGGGTACGCGCGTTGAAAAATGCCCGTAGTGAAAGAAATTGACAGGGAAGTGAGGGTATAAGCACAATGCCTTTCGGAGCATTAAAAGAGAGGCGATGCCGGAAAATTGACATCGCCTCTTAAAGTTATCATTACGTTTCTATGTCAGACACCTAAAAATGAGGATTTGAAGGGTCTATCTATGGTTCGGAAACGTTATTTGAAGATGTTCCACTGCAAACCAATCTCTCCACTGACAGGATATGAACGATTTTTGCTGAAGGAATCAGCTTCGTTGGTCTTAAGAGCAGAGATACGACCACCAGCCACAAGGCTTACAGGAATGCTGTTAAGACGATAACGCAACTGAGCTCCGACCGTAGGCGCAACACCAAACTTAGAGTAATCCAAACGATCAAACTCAACGTTACCTAACTCAACACCGGCAGAAGCAACCAAGCTGAAACGCTTGCCGACAACCTCCGGATTGAGCGCACCCAAGACATCCAAAGTAAGTTCGGGACGAACACCAAAGGTATTGATCGGCTCTTTGCACTCCCAGCGATAAGAGTCATAGAATGCACCTAACTGCACACCCCAGACATTGCCACGCCAATGACCATAAGTAACTTCGACACCATTACCCATATATCTCTTCAAGTCCAAACCGGTCTTTTGGAGCAATGCCGGCTGGAACCGATAGGCAATCTGCAAATAAGAATCCTCTCGTTTCTCTTTGTTGGCATATTGTCTTTGTGCGCCGGGCGTAGAAGTTGCATTGATGTTATACTGCATACCCACATGGAATGACATCGGGACAAAGCACTCTCGTTTGAGTTTTCCTTTGGCCTTCATCATATAAGCATAGGCACGTGTACCCATGACAAGACTCAGATAATCTGAAGGCATACGATAGCGGAACTGGAGTGCAGCTGTCGGAGAAGCAAGGAAATAATTTTCGTCACGACGATGCACGTTGCCAATCTCCAAACCTCCCGAAATTACCGTACCGAATCGAGCTCCGGTCCAATCCGGATTGAGCGCAGAAGTAACATCTACCATCAACTCCGGACGAACACCGGCAGTAGAGAGGTAAGAATACTTCTGGAAACTATTAAGCACCAAAGCACCTTGACCACCGATCGTATTGTTCCACCAGCTACCATAAACCAATTCCAGACCATGACCATGAGTACCGGTGTTGAGACCCTGACTCTTGGTGATATAGATCGGCTGCAATACGGCATTAAACTGCAAGAAAGATTTCTCTCGACCGAGTTTGGTCGCATCAGGTGCATTCAGCTGACGTTTACTATTCAAATCGAGACGCAAACCTGCTTGGGTAAACAAGTTGAGAGCAGTATGATTATTGGCACCCAAATATGGATCATAGGGCTGCAGAGAGAATCTCGGCTCAAGATAGAAAGAGAGTCCGTCAGAAAGACGAGCAGCGACCTGTGTACCGAAGTTAAAGCCTAAATAGGTATCTGTGTGGAAGATCTTATCCAACTTGCCAAAGCGGAACACATTCTTCAATCCATGCATCGTAAAGTCAAGACCTGCCACAAGCTTCAGATCTATCACACGCGCATCATCTTCACCCAAGACCGCATTAGAGAGGTTGAAGAGATAATTGGGAGCCAAAGACAACCACTGGTATGTGTAAGGATCACGTGTAGTGTGTAAGCCCTTAAACGCGGCAATGGCAGAAAGACGTACTTCATGGCGAGGATTGATATTCCAACCCAAACCGGCCTCGGCAGCAAGCGCATCAATGTTGAAGATACCCATACCACCCTGGAGATAGACATTGGCATGATCTGTATGCTCATTGGTTTTCTTATCTACTAAGTCATACTGGAGACCTAATTGAGCGGAGAGAGGCAAACGAACACCCAATGCATTGACCTGCTGTGCACGGAGCTGCGCCAACAACCAAGTTCGATCAGCAACACGATACTGCAACTGTGTAGCTGCTGTCAGACCAAAATTCTTATACTTAGGCCTTCTCTTTACCAAGTTGGCATCTACAAGACGGCCGCCTTCGATACCTGCAGCAAGAGTCCAGTTGAAACGGGAGTCGAAATTGTTTTCAGAGAATGTGCGGAAGATATTGAACACACCTTCCAAACGACCTCCGAAATACTCTGTCTCCAGATTTCCATCCAGGTTAAGACGATTAGAGAATATCGCTGCTTGAACAGAGAATAACGGATTGACGCGACGACCTAACACAAAGTCAAAACTACCCCAACGCGTCCAATCTTCAAATCGATTTCCGGTTCTCCGGAGCAATCCGAACTGGGCTCCCGACAAAAGCTGGAGATAATATTCATGCATACCCTTGGTCGGATCCTGCTCAAATTCGTAATCATAATCAAAGAGGTAGGTAAGACCTCCATAGACATTCCATCGGTTAGGATGTGTCTCATCCAAAATCTGATAACGAGGCTCCACAAACAATTCCCAATTAGAATTGATCTTCTTAGCCACCTGGGCACCAAACTCAGCTCCAAATCCGGTCTCTAACTTACTCAGATTGCCCAAGTTATAGAACTGAACAACAGGACCTGCCAAAAGACGCAAATCCCAATGACGAGTCGGATCAACTCCCATCCATAAGTTGGTTACGTTAAAGAGATAATCCAAACCGACTTGATTTAAGAAAGAGTGTTTAGAACCACGCAACTCTGCATTGCGTAACAACGTAATGCCGGCATGGAGACGAACTGTAGAATACGGATCGATCACATTACCCACTGCGAGGGATACTGAAGGATCGATAAACTTGGTAAACAACTCTCCTGCATGAACCGGGTGACCCAAGCCTAACATACCACTGATAAACCAAGTCTTGTCCTGGGGAGAAACAATGGAAGAAGACTGACGGTTATCTCCCTTACGGAATCGGCTATAACGTGCAAATCGGCTGTTATAGAACTCAATACCGGCATTGGCTGCCAATATCTGATCCTTAAAGCTACCCGGAGCAACCCCATAAGGATCTCCCTCCTCGATGTCATATTTAGGCATAGAGACTCGTCCCTCAAAGAAGAAAGCTATGTTCTTATTGAGAAAATAACGGAACTGAGCAGCAGTAGTGAGACCAATATAATTTTTGACAAAATAATCAGCAGTTGTCTCTCCTCGATGCTTCTTCATCTCTCCTGCCTCAAGACCGATGGACATAGTCAAACCGAAACGACGCACAGAAACCTCGTCAGAAAGTAGATAAACAGGATTAACCAAGATCTCAGCACGTCCGCCATGGAGCTGCATAAATCGCTTGGTAATACCATTAGGCTCCAAACCATAAGCCATAACACTCTCAAACATGCCCAACTGAATACCCAATGGCTTATTAAACCATTTACCGACATTGAAGCCAAAGTTGAGACCCGGAGTCTTAACCTGTCCCATGCCTAAAGCATTGACATCGCTTGTGTTGTTTAATCCTCCATAGAGTTGTACAAAGAGATTGTCGAAGAATCCGGCATTCAAGTTAGAAGTATCTTTCATGTTAGTGTACGGACCGGTCAAACTGAATGCCATACCTGCCAAAAGACTACCTCCCAAATCCACGTCATGGAAATTGGATCCCATGTCATAGCCATCAGAATAGATGCTCAAACGGGGTTCTGCGAAAAGACTGATGCGAGGAGAGATGGCATACTGAAAGTGAGGACCGATATGGAATCCTACAAATCCTCTCTCGCCCAAAAGTATCTCGCGCTCATATTTCTGATCAAACATCGTAGTCCCGGTCAGACCCTCAACAATTTCAAGGTTCTCATCGGCCTGTGCAAGACCGGCAGTAATACCGGTAGCAAGCGACAGATTGAATCGACGAGTGCGATCATATCCTCCATAATAATTGGTCAGATTCCACAAATAATCAAGAGAAAGAGCATAACGCTTCATCTGATAATCCTGAACACTAGGATCATACAGACCATTATCATATTGAGCTGACGAATAGTTGAATCCGATGCGAAGAGCATGAGACTTGCTGAAATCTTTTTGTAAAGCGACTCCGAAAGATGCCAGATTAGTCTTATACTGAGCCTGATCCCACAACAGATCAGGATTCCAATAACCCATAACAGAAATACCTTTATACCAGCGATTGACAGGATATGCATCTTTATCCGGAGTCCGATAAAGATCCATAATCAAGTGGGAGGGGATATCGATTACCTCCTGCTTATCATTTCCGTCTTTCGTCTCTTGAGCTTTCAAACTGATGGCACATGACAGCGCACACACTACTGCCATGCTGAAAGCTAAAATATGTTTTGACAAAATCGTTCGCATCACTTATTTACTCGTTATTCAAAATATCTTTAATATATGCCTCTACCGCTTCGAGGTAAATATCAACATTAGCACTCTTATTTTGCGGGGATGTATAAATATCTCTTATATAGCGGTCACCCTGGCAACGGCTAATATAATCTTCGTCTTTCTTAAACAATTCTACCAATGCTTTCTTAGCATTGTCAAAATGAGCCTTTTGGCTGAATCCGGAACTCTCTATATCTTCAAAAGTCATAAAGCCTTTGGCATCCGCATAACGAGCCTCTGTTACCGCAGTGAAATAATAGGTCTCTACACGATCCGGATATTGAGTATTCAACTCTTCCAACTTACCATAACACTCAAGAAAAGCATTCTTCACCTTTTGATTTGCGTAAGAGTTCTCTGTGGCAAAAATCTCATGTGCAATAGCCATATTGACCACAAAAGCATTGATCAAGTGTGTCTTCTTCATACGCTCTGCCAAGTCCGGATCCTCTGTAAATGACTTCAAGTGACAATCCAGGAAGTCCTTCAACACCTTGGGCTGATATTTATCCATAAACTTAGAAGACATCGAAGGGGTATTCTTATCCAAAATCTGAATAAGAGCATTTGCCTCCTCCAAAGAGGCATCATCGCCACGCCCCATAAGCATCTGCACTTGATTATAGAGGATGAAGTCGAGGTTAACGAACTTATATTGCTTAAACGAACCATCTCTATTTTCGTATTCGCTAAAAGCAGCAACATTTCCTCGTTCGTCTGTCAAGTCTATAAATGGACGGAGCAACTCTGTATCCCAATGTTTTGCCTGAATGCTATCTACAGCAAGGAGGTTGGCTGCCACAGGCAATACCAAATCAAACCAGAACTTGCCTCGTGGTTGACGAGACTTAACTGTAAAGTTCTTGACACGATCCTTTTGCAGATTCAGCACATACTTAGAGAGTTTAATCTTATCCTCATGCGGGATCTGGTCAGAATTGAGCAATACATAATAATAATATGCGTCAAACAACTCCGGATTATTCCCCTTCAGATAAGCATTGACAACAGTTTCCTCTGATGGATCAGAAGTGGCCTGATAGAAGAAACGTACCTGCACCTTACGAAGTTTCTCAACAGCAGCATCCAGAACAGGATTGACATTACGCTTATAAGCCACAGCCTTATTCTGCGCATCTGTGTCATGAGGATCAATGCCGACAATCTTCTGCAAGATCTCTTCTGCCAACGGACGATTGGTCGTATCCATTTCGATAAGCATATCGGCAACATCATACCACGAAGCGACAGAATCGACAGGGATCATACGTGTGTATTGTGTACCTTCACAGTTGTTACGCACCCATGAACCCAAACTTGAAGCACGCTGACGAGAAAGGTTCTCATTGCGAGCACGACCACCTTCAGGAGAAGAAATACCCACGATCTTAATAGAGTCAATACGGTTATTGGTACCCTCTTCATGTTTGATGTCGTATGCCGCTTGTTTCAAGATATTCAACTGTGCTCGGTTGCTATCCTTTTCTACTCTAATCACAGAGCTGGACAAGTCAAACTGCAAATAGGCATATTTATCGACCGTTTTAGGATCCTTTGAAGATGATATCGGACGGTATGCCTCATAATTATCACTCGGAGGACAATCGTGCATAGCAGCACCATGCGACGGAGAAAGGAAACGCAAAGGATCCAGACGGGCGCAAGGACAAACCAAACTTGAAGTAGTGTCGGCATGGATAAAGTCATGCAGATAATAGACATGCTTCATCGTGTAAAATTTATGACGATCCGGCATGCGCCAACTCCAATAAGAGACCGTATCGATGACTTGCGGAGATAGATAAATCGGATCATCATCTTCCAATACTTTTTGGAATAGCTCTCTGAAACGACTGGCTGCATTTGCATCCTTCACACGGACACGCATAGACTTGTCCGCCTCCGTACGGAGCACCATCGCCTTAGACTCGCGCTGCATATTTTTGAAATCCGAACTGTCATTGGTCAAAAGCTGAACGTAGTCCGGCAACACGACAAACTCAACACTCTCAGACAAATGTTCGTTGATGCGATTCACCCTGCTGACCCAACCTTGCACGATGATGTCTGCACTGGTTCTTACGGCTGCAGAGTCAGTTGCAATGCGATAACCTCGCTCCACGTAACGATTCAGGCGCTGATACAGAGCCGTATCAGTACGCATCTCATAAACTTTCACGTCATCACTATCATCATGACGTCCGCCATCCTTGGGCAAAGCCGGAGAAACACGACACAATTCCTCCTTAATCGGCTGGAAATCCGGATATTGGCATACCTCATACCAAAGATTGTTCTCAATATTAAAACTGATCGAGTCCGGATTGACAATCTGGTATTTATTTCCTGAACGAGACTGAGCAAAAGCGCGTTGTGTCTCCTTGCGATAATACTCCATAGTGTCTCGGCTCAAATCCCAACCGGAACGTCTGTAAAGAGCCTTTTGAAACTCCTCTCCAGCAAAGACATAAGGAGGCTGACGATAAACACTATCTCCGACAGACTCATGAAGCAACAGACTCTTCACCTTGGACTGTGCCTCTGAATTTCCTTTAAAGAGAGCTGATACACGATCGTAATCCTCTTCAAACGTACAAGTCTCAATATAACGATCCACTACCATACGATAGTCTTCCGGACCCGCGATATGGAGGTTTTCTGTTATCGGCAGTTCATCTCCCTTTACGATAACAAGTTTGGTAAGCTTGCCAGTACGCATCTTTTTGATGACGTCAGTATTAGCTGTTATATTTGCACCATGAAAATAAATCGGACAGAGATAATCATCTCCACCATAATTCAAAATCGGATCCAAATCATGTTTCTCAATAGGCTTTCCCTCTCTATATAAGAGAAGTGCAACACTATACATATCTGATCCGGAACGACCTCTTCTACGATCTTCCTCAATCCAGTAATCGATCATCGGTTTAAAATCCCGATACAATTCCTCTGCAATAGAATTTGCTTCCGCCAGATTATATTCTCCCTTGGCATTGGGTGTAAGGATATAACGTTTCTCAGTGTAAAAGTTGATGAAGGACTCAAACATATATCTGTTTCCCGCATCATTAATTCCACGATAATAAGAGACTACGGAGTCTGCTGAAGCCTTCCAGGTAACAAAAACAGTTACACTATCCATCTTGTTGAAGCCTAATCTCTGCTCTCCATCGTTGGGTGGAGTCTTTGTGGTGGCATCATAAATCACAAACTTCTTTTCCTCTATAGGAGTTTGTGCCCATAATCCCTCCGCATCTATCAGAGACGATACGGAATAGAACAGACAAGCAAAAAAGATATATGCGATACGTTTCATTATGATTGTCATTTAATAATATAGGTGAGCCCTATCATAAGATTGGTGGTAGAAAAAGTTAATTCATGCTTCGTACGGTCTAATGCAGGTTTACGATCTGTGTAATAAACCATACCGGCTCCGGCAGCAACCTCGAGATTCAGACGATCCATCAAAGGCCAACTATATCCGATGTTCAGACCTAACGGAAGAGCTATACCATCATGTTCCTGCTCCTTAATCAGCATCTTATAATGAGCCGGTGTTGCCGTAACACCAACAAAGAAGTCCTGCAAAGGCTGATGAGCAAACCAATAACGATACTCCAATTGAAGAGCCGTAGCCTCCAGGTCTTTAAACCAGGAAGCACCGATGGTCTGGAAAGCACTGATATGCACCGTAGATGTCTCAGTCAACACGAAATCCACACCCAAATTGGCGGTCTGAGTTGCCCAAGCTGCTACATTGGTACGAAGTCCATAAGACTGGGCTTTCGATGTGTCGCACATGGCAACACATAATACCAACATAAGAACTATATATTTAATTGTCTTCATCCTGTTTTGCCCGTTATATTATTCTTTTGTTTCGGTTTCAGTAGCTTCACTCTCCTCTGTTGTTGCATCAGAGTTTTTACGAAAACTCCACCGCTTTTTACGATTCTTTTTAGCTTCTTTTTTTGCCTCTTCAGCAGTACTTTCTGCAGCATTAACCACTGTAGAAACGGCTTCATTCGCCACATTCATGGCAGAATCTGCCACCACCTGCAATGAGTCAGAAATCGTCACCTTGACAGAGTCTATAACTTGACGGAGCGAATCTGCGGCCACTCCCAAAGAGTCACTTACTGCTGTAGTATCCGAAGCAACAACTTCCTCCAACGAATCGACAATCTTTACCTTATATGGGATAAGAACTGCACTTGAAGATTCTCTATGGAATTTTACAATTGCATACGCTCGAAGCCATTCTCCCTCTTCTTCTGAAACTACATTAGTAAAGTATCTAATTTCCTGTTTTCTATTCTTTCCTTTGCCAACGTTTACTTTTACTCCTGATATCAAAGAATCCACTTGATAAGCTTTAAACGAATATCCTTGACTTTTCAAAGTATCAACATTATTTACTCCCTTTAGGAATTGCTCCATCGTGATTATTGGCAAACCATCATCCCCCTTCATAGCAAGTACTATAGGTTCTTGATTAGCATAAACAGATCCACTACTATTATACCGTAACCGAGTCCAAGGTCTGACAATCTTCTGATAATCTTCCTCCGCTTTCAACTTTCCTACAGAGTCTTCTACCATAAACGTATAGTCCATCGGATCGATGGTCACACCCCAATTGATATTCACTTCATAGCCGCTACCAAACTCGCGTACCTCATCATAGATACGAATCATGTCCGTAGTATAGCCACTCAGACCATTAGCCGCTAAAGCACCAATAATGTCTTCTGCTGTAATAGGACGATCGAAAGTCTCCGTTCCGGTCCATGGTCTCTGGATCCTCAACCTCATACCGGCATTATTAGCCTTAATAAATGTATTACGCATTTCGACGGCATCTGAATGTCCTGCCAAGGCAACATTAAAATTACCGGAAGCCTCTTCCTCCATGGCGACCTGAGGATGGAAGCGAAGATCGATAGAATACTGGCCTTTATTTCGAATGCCGTCAAAAGGTATCGTTACATAACCTTGATCCGTATTTTTACGCAGAGCTATGATGGCAGTAGTATCCAACGTACGACCCCAAATGCGGGAAAACATAGCCGCAATGCTGTCTTTAGAGACGTAAAACTTCAAAGAATCCTGATCATAAGCTTCGGCGTAAATTACAGGACGAACATTACCATTCTTCTCCATATAGTTGGAAATCGAATCCTTGAAGTTAGCCAAGAGAGAATCAGCATCCGCACGTCCGGCTAACTCAACCTTAAATCTAAGGGTGTAAGGCATGAAGTCTTCTGTATCACCAAAACTCCTCAAACGACGTTTCACGCGATACTCGATACGGTGATTATCGTTCAGATTCTTACCGGCGATCGGGAATTTTGACACCTCTGTCTCATAGAAGTTTTCATAAAGGAGGTTCAAACCGGTCTGATTCTTGAAGGCTGCCACAACATCTTTCTTGGTGAGCTGCTCCACAAACGCAGAGTCTCCCGTAGCGCTATGCACCGTGAGGACTACATCTCTTTCTGTCAAGATCGAATCGAGTTGCACCTGATGCAGAGAGTCAGCAATATTCATCTCAATATTACGATCATAAATCTCCTGATCCGGCTGCCAATATTTGCGAGAAATATTATAATTGCGATAGTTCAACGCAAAACGCAACTCAGTAATAAATGGAAGGAACGTATTGGAGGAAGTCTTAGTATAACTTGGCACCTCGATGATTTCTCCCTCAGTAGTAGTTGTTGTGGTTACAATACTCTCGTAAGTGTCATGAGGAGCATAGACCAATCCTAAACTTGCACCCACCTGGAACTGGAAGAAATGGCGATTGTTATAGCTAAAAGCAGGAAATTCGTAACCACCTGAAAGACCGGCTATAATGGCCTGACCGTCTTTCAAATGACCACGATCGAGAAGATCAAACTTCGTGTTGAGTTGATAATCCGCATATTCGGCAAAAGCACCTATATAATATCTGCCGGTGAAAAGGGCCGGATTACCGGTTTTATAGGATGTCACCGTACTGTCTATACGTTGCTGCACGATGTGCTCATTAGTCCTATACTCACCCGAATCCCTCTTGATGGTCTCCTTGGGAGTTAGATGATCCACAATCCACAACGTTGGTTTTACCAGACCCTTACGTTGCTCTTTGCGTTCACTGATGCGAAAATGCCACCGATATTCTGCGCGAGCTGACCAAAAGCCGAAAGCATTGCCGGAAAAATCCTGTTCTTTCACAAAGTCCTTTTTAGCAGGACGATATTTAAACTGAAAATAGAGCGATGGCGCTGATATTTCTTTCGGAGATTTCAAGTCATATTCCACACCGATGTTGGGTGCAAAAAGCAGCCAGTCCACCAAGTTAGTGGACCAAGAGTAGCGCGAACTCGGCTTAACGGAGTCCGTCGAAAACTTCACCTGCTTATAGTGGGTCTGAGCCATGGAGATTTCAGGAAAAGCGAAATCTGCCAAGCAACAGAAACACAACACGATAAAAATATATTTCAATCTATATTTCATAGTCTTCATCACTTAGTTACATCTCTCATTACAACAGAAACCGGGATCGGATTTGAGAGCCGCCTTGTCTGCCCCTCAAGTTTCACTCCCTTCATGAAGAGTTGTGATTTTACGACGTGTTTAGAATCCAAACCTTTTCTAATATTCTTTTTCAAGTTATTGATATCATCAGCACTTGCATCCGAGCAGACTTCCTGAGCCTCTGCCAATGCATTTTCAGCAGCGATATAATATCCTATATAATTGTATATTTCATCAGCCGATCCACCATAATTAAAAGATCGAGCAGAATTTATATAAAGAGTTACCAGCAAAGCATGATGTGCCCACATCGGTGCTCCAATACCCTCCTGCAAAGTCATCGCCTCACTTAAATACTTATATGCCTGACTATAAGACTTCATTTTAGACGAAGCAACAGATAATTTCACATTGGCTGAAACGCGATCCTCATCATTGGTTGCCAATTCAAGGGCTTTCTTATAAAACTCTATAGCCTCCTTAAACTTGTTATTATCCATACGGCTGTCACCCACTTTGGCATAGCCATAATATGACTCTTCGATACCGAGCTTCTCTCGCCAAGACTCAGCCTGCTTATAGAGAGCATTGCCGGAAAAGCGTTTGCTATCGGCAAGGAAATCATCGAGCCAATCGATATCCCCCTGATGTGCATACAAATCTTCCTTGACCACCTTTTCCCAATCTGCCTCGGGGATCACATCCCACATGTTCTTTTTGCAGAGACGACTATATTCAGCAAATTCATATTCACCATCTTTACCTAAGCTTGCCAAGTAGCTCTCAGACTTAGCAAAGAGTTGATGCAACTCGTTGTAAGAGTTATAGTAGGTCAATCCCAAAGAGGGATTGGATTTCAATTTAGCCGATTCCTGATTGTGTTTCTCAGACAACCACATCAACAAGTAACGTGTCAAAGCAGGATCTGCCTTTTCGCCCTGTCCGGACACATAGGCAAGGAGGCGAGAATAACGCGTCTCATAATCATACAACTCAGCAGCAGCACTGGTCCAATCCTTCATCCACTGACCCTCATTCCACTGTGCAGAAACCATTGATGCGCTATAGACATACTCTTGTTCGCCACCATTACCGGACTTGTAAAAGTCGTTATAGACCTCATGCAACTGATTAAGGTAATCTTCCGAAGGTTTTCGATTGAGCAACGCGCGCAAAGTCATACGCGCATAGACATAAGTGTTTGGGTTTCGAACATACTCCTCTTTGGCGCGAGGATAAAGCGCCAAAGCCTCTTCATATTTCTTTGCATTGTAAGCAACACGCATCTCCTCCAAGACACTTTGACCGGGATTAAGAGCTTCCATCACTTCCGGAGCCATTTCCACGGGTTCACTTCCATCCTGAGATTTCTGTAGTACATTCTTTTTATACCACTCTTGCTGCCTCATCGCCGGGAATTGAGCATACGCATCTGCTCCTAAAGCAAACAGAAACGTAACTAACACAACCCAACATGAACAAAATTTACTCATTTTGTTAATTTTTTAAGAGATATTTCACCAGTCGAAGAACTATTTTCCGTAAATTAACCATCTCTGACACACTTCATAACAAAAAGAGAAAACGATTACACCCGCTGTTCTCGATTCATTGAATGCATATTTTCGACGTTTACACCCAAATAGACACAACAAAAACAACTCTTTACACCCGAATTGTCTCCATTCAACCAATTCAATATCTACTTGTTTCACCTATTTTAATGGGTGCAAAGTTAAATATTTTTTCCTTACGATAATCATTCTTTACCAAAATTATTCCTTTTTTGACTAAAAATCACTCAATAAACTCAAATTTAGCACCTAATCATTTCAAAGAACTCTCTTTCGAACTACAAAAAAGACATCTTTTGTACTACAAAAAGACAATCTTACGAGAATCCAATTAGGAGAAAATCGTCCCTTTATGTTACTCAAAACACACATTTATGGGTGTACGAAAAAGCATGACAGCTTTGCGTGTTTTCATTCAGATGGTCGCGTGATGTTACACGGCGGCGTCATGCACGTTACACGGCAGCGTCATGCACATCACACGGCGGCGGCGTGCAACCTGAACCCAATAAGACTTAATCGAAATTCACTGAAAACTAACGCATTAACAATTTGTATATTTGAGGTTTCCCGGACACCAATAACACCCCTTGATCGGTCGCTAGACGGCCAAATCTAATGACCGATTTGGGATAAATCACAAAAGGGACTGTGCCAAATCAAGCACAATCCCTTTAAAAGTGTAAAAACCAAGGCAAACAGTGCATTACAGCACACTGCCATTCAATGCTATAACCAGATCTAACTCACTTACTTTACTTCCAGTTTTTGCGTAGCTCTTTTCACCCCTTTACCGGTTACGATGAGTGATGCCGGTCCGGTTTTATCGGTAGCCTCTACCACTACGACAAGTTCGCCGTGAAAAGCCTTCATCGTTGGTGTTTCAAACGTCTCAAGGGAAGTGGGATCACCATTACACACGGCTTTAAATCGAGCAGCCCCATGGACCTTAAAAGAGAGCTGTACATCTGCATCAGGACACAAATTACCCTCTTTATCCACAACACGAACAGTCACAAAAGAGAGTTCCGGTGTAGTCTGATTCGCAACATAAGGCGATAATTGAGTTTTATCTGCCACCAGTTCCAAGTGATGAGGTTTGCCGGCTGTACGAACCACCTTTTCTCCGGCTACATTACCCTGAGCATCATAAGCTATGACCTTCAGCTCTCCAGGTTCATAAACCACATGAGACCATCGGAGACGATAACGATCCAATCGACTTGCCGGATCTTTAGAGATCTTACCTTGGCTCTTACCATTGACAAACAATTCGGCAGTCGGATAATTGGTATAGCAATAGACCGGGATCGTATCGCCCTCATGTCCCTTCCATGTCCAATGAGGCAACAGATGCAAAGTCTCCTCCTTTTCATTCCATCGGCTGCGGTAGAGCCAATAACGATCTTTAGGGAGTCCTGCCAAATCGAGAATACCGAAATATGAAGAGCGGCTGGGCCAATATTCATCATAGGGAGAAGGCTCTCCGAGATAGTCAAATCCTGTCCATACAAATTCACCGATCACCCAGGGATAATCATCCTGCCAGCGCCAATCATCATCCGGGAGATTACTCCAAGAACAACACTCCACGTCATAACCGGAGCATTGTCCATCATCATAAGCATGGCTCTTGCGCTCCACAACCGGGAATTTATAGACACCACGGCTGCTGACAGTCGATGTTGTCTCACTACCCAAAATAAAACCTTGCGGGGCATTCTGATAAGCTTTATCATATTTATGCAGACGATAATTCAGTCCAGGCACATCCATAGCCTGCATCACTCCACTCCATATCGCATTATCGACACGATCAAGACCCTGTGTCACCGTGCGTGTCGGATCCAAACGATGACAAAGTTCTTGCATCTTCAGACTGTATTCCAAACCTTTAGCGTTGCCTTGATCCGGAATTTCATTACCGATGCTCCACATTACGATGCTCGGATGATTGCGATGGCAACGGATCAGATTGGTAATATCACGTTCCCACCAGTCATAGAAAAATCTGGCATATCCGTTTTTACATTTAGGATAGATCCACATATCAAAAGACTCTGCCATCACCATCATACCCAAAGAGTCACACAGATCCATCTGCCACGGAGCAGGCATATTATGTGCCGTACGGATTGCGTCACAACCCATCTCCTTGAGCAACTTAATCTGACGAGCCATGGCATCCATATTGACTGCAGCTCCCAAAGGTCCCAAATCGTGATGCAGGCAGACACCTTTTATCTTTCGAGCAACACCATTCAACTTAAATCCCTCTGAAGAGACTTCAACCGTACGGATACCAAATCGGCTCTCAGTGCGATCCCAAAGACGATCGCCCTCATACAACTCGGAGATCAAAGTGTAAAGTGTGGGGCTCTCCGGCGTCCACAATGCAGGATCTTTAACCACAAGCACGTTGATAGCCTCCCGAGTCGGTCCTGTTTGTACTTTACGCTGAGCAACGACACGTCCGGAAGGATCCACAATGCTGTGTTTGACATAAAGTTTTTGCTTCGTCTGCTTACCAGCAATCTCCGAAGAGACCGTCACTCGTGCCTCTCCGTCATGCAAATCTGTCGTGCGGACAAAAGTACCCCATGTCTCAAACCTTAGGTCTTGAGCCATAGCCAATCGCACCGGACGATATAAGCCTGCACCGGGATACCATCTCGAACTCTCCTCCACATTATTAAGATGGACAGCCAAAAGATTAGGAGTACCGTCTTTGTGCACATAGGGTGTAACATCAACGACAAAAGAGTTATAGCCGTAGGCCCATCTTCCTGCCTCTTTTCCATTGACATACACCACCGGTTCGCTCATCGCTCCGTCAAAAATCAGAGAAGCCTGAGTATAGCCCTCCGGCACAGCAAAAGTGGTCCGATACCATCCCTCGCCAATCCAGGGCAAGGAGCCGGAACGACCGGTCTTCTCTGTTGCCACCTTTTCAAAATTCTGTTCGATGGCAACCACTTGCTTATCCACTTCCTTATCAAATGGACCGGCTATTGCCCAATCATGAGGAATACGCACCTGCTGCCATGAGGCATCATCATAACCGACTACCTCCGCGCCTTCTGCTGCTCCAAAATGGAATCGCCAGCCATCTAACAGCAAAACCTCTTTAGAAAGCTTCTGTTTCGGGTTAGATTCTTGACCGACCGCGCTCTGCATAGTTACAACACTTCCACAGCAGAGTGCTAAAAACTGCAACAAAAATAAACGAGCTTTTTTCTTCATAACATTTATCAGACTATTACTTTTTATGATTATCAATTATCTAAACATTCTCTATATCATTACACGAAAAACCGCATTACCACCTGTTATAATGCACATTTTCCGGATTCCACTTGTCCTTAGGAGCCGGACTTTCTGCCGCATAGCCCACTAAGATAATATCAAGCGGTGTGATATACTCCGGTAATCCCAAAATGCTGCGCGTTGCCTCTACTCGTTCTGCCAGAGGATAAACACCGGTCCATACCGCTCCAAGTCCAAGAGCATGAGCAGCAAGCAATATATTTTGTGTAGCTGCCGAGGCATCTTGAACCCAAAACTCACGCCCCTCACCCTTTATAGCTTTAGTCATATCTCCACAGACCACAATAGCCATCGGAGCAGAGGTTAAGGTTTTGCGAGGATGATTGACAAACAACTTTTGCAAAGTTTCTTTATCATCGACAACGACAAAAGTCCATGGCTGTCTATTAAGAGCTGATGGTGCCGCCATACCGGCTTTTAAGATCTGCTCCACTTTTTCACTCTCCACAGCCCGACTTTGATATAACCGAATACTGGTTCGGGTCATAATATTGTCCAACACTGCATCGGCCGATGCACTTCCGCTTTCCTGACAGCAGGATGAAAGTCCCAAAGAGAGTCCCATCATAAGAATAATCGATTTTAGTTTCATATTTTCATTCTATTATTAGTGACATAATTAGCAAGAAAGATATAAATAGCAGAAAACCTACAGCCAAAACGCCGAGTATCGATCTGATCACGGGCATAACAGAGAGATCCTGCGGTTGCGGTTTCCCAGTCTCAGATTTTTCATATCCTTGTCCCCAGAAAGCTCCATAGCGAGAATCCCGTATCCGACTTTTAGCCTCTTGATTACCATACAACAATTCAGTTCTTTGCGGTTCGACCACTTCAAGCACTATATCCTCGGCACCAGCACCCTCTTGTTTGCTCCCTACAGAGGCAGAGAGAGCATCGGCATAGGAGACGGTAACACCAAGATCGCGATCCAGCTGGAGATGCTCCCGCACTTTGCGACGTGCAAGGCGTTGCAAGAAATAAACCGTAAATAAAAATAAGATTATTCCGATCACTGCAGTTGTTTCGTTCACTTCGCAAACCATCAAAAAAGCATCATAGAAACCATGTGCCAAAACCGGGGCAAGAATCATCCAGCAGTAGTAGCGGATTTGCATAACTAAGGACATATCAAAATAAGCCAGCGAAAAATAATACCCCATCAAAACCGCAAAACAAAAATGTCCGGGGACAGCAAAAAGAAATCTTGAGAATGCAACAGTCTCCCAAGTATCAAGATTTTCAAATACATACATGATATTTTCCAATCCGGCAAATCCCATTCCGACACAAACGGCATAGACTATCCCGTCGAAAAACTCATCAAAATGAGCGTTTTTCCGCACCAAAAGCCACAACATCAAGAGTTTAGCCAACTCCTCCGGGACAGCTGCTCCCCAAAAAGCAACAGCGACATGCCCCATAACAGTTGTCGGATTGTCAGAATAAAAGTCCAAAATCTCCAAGGACTGGGAAATATATAAAGAAACAAACACAGAGAGAACACCATACCACACCCCTTTCAGCAACAACCGGGTAGGCTCAGGGTGCTCTTTGTCTTTACGGATGATGTAAAACATCACGATGATGGCCGGCAGTAATGCCGACAAAAGCGGCAAAACAAAAGTGTACATAAGATGAGAATAAAAGAATTAGAATTAGATTTAGATTTAGACCGGGGAATTATTGGACCATACTGTTTCTATCTATGGCAATATGCAAGGAAAAGAAGACTGCGCGAAAAGACTTTCGACGCAGTCATTATATTGTTTTAAAGGGTCATTTTCAGATACGATCCAGTACTTTTTCTACCAACTCTCGCATAGCATCTTTATATGAAGGATTGCTGTTAAGAGCTACTCGATTGGCGATTACAGAGCAGACCGTCACAGCCTTGTGCCCTAAAAGACGGGCAAAACCGGCCAAAGGAGCGCTTTCCATCTCATAATTGGTGATTTTATGTTCTTCATGTTCAAAACTTTCTATACGACTATTGAGCAGAGGTGCAGCCAAAGGAAGTCGCAACACACGACCCTGAGGACCATAAAACCCGACCGCACTGATGGTAACTCCCATCACCATATCCTCTCCACAGATCCGCGCAGCCAACTCCTCATCTGCACGCACAACGTAGGGGGCTGCTGCCTTATGAGGATAACCGATATAGGAGGTCAGTGCCTGTTCGAAAGCATGATCATTGACAGAGTCTCGTCCGGCATACCAATCCAATACACCATCAAAACCAATCGAAATGCCCGAAACGACTGAAGTCCCAACAGGCACAAAAGGCTGCAAACCACCGCTTGTCCCAATACGGACAATCTCCATCGTGCGAAGTTCGGGAAGGACCTCTCGGGTCTTAAAGTCTATGTTTTTAAGAGCATCCAGTTCGTTAAGAACAATATCAATATTGTCCGGACCGATGCCATGACTGATGGCCGTAATCCGTTTTCCTTTATAAGTTCCGGTCACAGTGTGAAACTCACGACTTGTGACATCACACTCTTTGTGATCAAAAAAGGAGGCGATCATATCCACACGTCCAGGATCGCCACACATGATCACCTTATCTGATAGTTGTTCCGGACGAAGATGCAAGTGAAAAACACTGCCATCCGGATTGATTATAAGTTCGGAAGATGAAATCATGAGATTTAGATTTTTATTAGGTTATATATTAAGCGGGAAATAACACATCACCACTGCTACACTTTTTACAGTTTTTTCAACTCAGCATTGCGATAACTCTTTTGCAAAGTCGCCAATTGTTCTCTCTGAGCATCCAGGCGATGTTCTTTCTGAAGGATCAAAGGACGCAACTGAGCCTTGCGTGTTGTGGAAGCCGTAGTCCACTCTGTCCTCATCCGATCCAGTTCACTCTCCAATTGACGGACAGAAGACTCCACAGTCAATGACTGCTCATAGAGAGCCTTTGCCTCCTGGCTCTTAAACCGATCGGCAGAATCATAAACATGCTGATCGTCTATAACAATCATCAGTTTCTGTATCTCCTTTTTACGAGTCTGCTCGGCATTTTTTATAGAATTTAATAAGTCTGCATAGTCTTCTCCCTCTTTCCAGCTGTCCTTCAGAGCATCCACACGTCCTCTCTCGACCTGAACACCATCAAGATATCCGGGAGACTCCGACAATTTGAAAAGATAAATGACCACCGAGTCTCCTGCATTTCTCCGCTCCGTAGCCCACCATCCGACTTGATGTGTTTCGTCTATAGCCATCAGATAATCATCGTAAGGAGAATTAAACGGCATACCCAATCGTTCGGGGGTATAATATGTATCCTCCTCCGAATCATAATGTGCTACATAGATATCCAGCCCACCCATACCGGAAGGTTGATCACTGGAGAAATAGAGCGTCTCGCCATCCGTACGCAAAAAGGGGAACCCCATCCGATCTGCATCTACCGCAACCGATGAGATGGCTTCCCATGGACTCCACTGTCCATCATAGAAATCAGACTCATAGAGGACATTTTTTCCGAGAGCGGTGTCTTGACGCACCATAAGGCGATAATCCTTGTCCTGAGATTCGAAAGCGGCATGATTCCAAAGCGAATCTTCAAAGATGGGAGAAGCCTCACTGATAGTCACAATACGTCCGGATTCATAACCCAAACGATAATACTCAAAGAAATTATTCTTCGGTACGATTAAGCTATCTATGATCACCACGTCCTCCACATGAGAGACTGCACGAAGTCCGACCTCGCACTCTGCGATAATGCTGTCTGACATCCGATTCCACTTCTCAGAATTCTTCATCAGACTTTTATACTTGTTTAAAGACTCGATCGCCGCCTCAAAATCATAGAGCTTCTGATGGCAAATGCCCAAATACCAATATGCCCCTTTAACCTGACGTTTGCCAGCTTTTTCGAGATAGGGTATAGCCTCCTCATAATTTCCGGTCATACAGAGAGACTCTCCATACCACTTGTTACAATCCGCGCGCTGCGCATAATTCTTGTTTTTCATGAGCTCTCTAAAAGCCACAACCGCCTTTTCGTAATCTTTATCATTGATAAATTTCCGAGCTTCGTCGAGCGTTACCGCTCTCAACGGGAAAACAAAACATCCCAATAACAGGATAACAAAACAAGTATATATTCTTCTCATGGAAACATCTCTTTGGATTTATATTTTTAATGCTTTAAATAAAACATTTGTAGCGACAAAAGTAATGATATTTTCCTTTAAAAGAGCAAAAAGGATAGATGTTTTTAGATTTCACAACAAAAAAAGGAACAATATTTATGAATAAAAGCATTTTATAACTATCTTTGCTTCGCTAAACCCAATAAGACTATTTATATCCGTTATCGAATCCATAAGTAATATGAGGACATCCGCCCCAGCAGAAAACAACCGTTGTTTGGTCATTATCCCGACCTACAACGAGAAAGAAAATATCGAAAATATCGTTCGTTATGTCTTCGGTCTTTCTCATCCGTTTGACATCCTCGTCATCGATGATGGTTCTCCGGACGGAACAGCCGGCATTGTCAAACGACTGCAGAAAGAGTTTGACGGACTGCACCTCATCGAGCGTAGCGGAAAGTTGGGGTTAGGCACAGCCTACATCACAGGTTTTAAGTGGGCCATTGAGCATACTTATGACTACATTTTTGAGATGGATGCCGATTTCTCTCACAATCCCGATGACTTGATCAGACTGTTTGAAGCCTGTTCAGAGCGTGGAGCAGATCTCGCCATAGGTTCCCGATATATTTCCGGTGTCAATGTGGTCAATTGGCCGATGGGTCGCGTCATGATGTCTTACTACGCATCCAAATATGTCCGCATAGTGACCGGTATGAGAGTTAAGGATAGTACCGCCGGGTTTGTATGCTACTCTCGTCAACTATTAGAAAAGATGGAGTTGGATAAGATCCGCTTCAAAGGATATGCATTCCAAATCGAAATGAAATTTACAGCACGCATGATGGGAGCAAAGATCGAAGAAGTGCCCATCATCTTTACCAATCGCGTGTTAGGAACCTCCAAAATGTCCGGAGGTATTTTCAGCGAAGCGGTCTTTGGTGTAATCAGACTCAAATGGGAGTCATGGTTCCGTAAATATCCCCGGATACGCTCATAAAAACACCTTTCCTGACTATGTTACTTTTTCTCAATGCCAAGATCATAGGCACCGACACATATACCACCGGGGAGGAACACTCCGCGCAACAACCATTTGTCGATGGGGCTGTCTGTGTCCAAAATGATTTGATCGAAGCCATCCTCACAGATCCGGAAGAGATCTCACAAGCTAAAGCAGCAGCTTCTCAAGTAATAGATTTAGCCGGGTCATGGTTGATGCCCGGAGTTATAGACCCACACGTTCATTTCCGTGAACCGGGATTGACATCCAAAGCAGACATTACCACCGAAAGCCATGCTGCTGCAACCGGAGGCGTGACTACCGTCTTAGACATGCCCAATGTAAAACCGACTACGACAACCCCGGAGGCTTTAGAGGAGAAAACAGCATTATTTGCTCAAAAGTCTGTAGTAAACTACGGCATCTTTTTTGGCATTACCGGAGACAACATAGACCAAGCCTTAATACTTCCCGAGCAGGACATTTGCGGATATAAAGTATTTTTAGGTTCTTCCACCGGAGGAATGTTGATGAACGATCCGGAAAAACTCCGAAAACTCTTCTCCTCCACTCGTCGTGTCATCGCCGTGCATAGCGAGAGTGAAGAGATTATCCGTGAAAACCTTGCCGCCGTGCGGCAAAGTTACCCGGAGTCACTTCCCATCCACCTTCACCCTAAAATCCGTGACACAAGAGCGTGTCTGGAGGCGACAGCTCATGCCATCCGTTTGGCGCAAGAGACCGGAGCCAGACTGCACATCTGCCACATCACTACCCAAGAAGAATTAGAGCAATATTTCCCGCAGGCAGCGCCACACACGACGGTCTCAGATCGAACGATAACGGCAGAAGCCTGCGTAGCCCACTTATATTTTTCCGATGCCGACTACGAGACTCTCGGCAGCCGCATCAAGTGCAACCCAGCCATCAAGGGGGCTGCAGATCGTTCCGCTTTACGAAAAGCCCTTCCGAGCGCAACATCTCGCATCGATATCATTGCGACAGACCACGCACCACATCTCCTCTCAGACAAAGAAGGGGATGTCACTCAGGCTGCGTCCGGTATGCCTTCGATCCAGTATTCCCTCCTCACGATGTTAGACTTAGTGCGCGAGGGGGTACTCACTCTGACCGATGTAGTGCGCCTGATGTGTCAAGCTCCGGCTCTCCGCTTCGGCATCAGCAAAAGAGGTTTTATCCGGCCCGGCTATAAAGCGGACCTCGTATGTGTCTCTCCGGATTTGCCCACCGTTGTCGATCAGAAACAGATCTGTTCGAAATGCGGTTGGTCTCCATTCGAGGGAAAGACCTTCTCTCACAAAATCCTTGGCACCTGGATCAACGGCCATCAGGTCTATGACGGAGAGAAAATCCTCATCGGCAGATCGGGCGAAAAGATTTCATTTGACTTATAATCATCTGATTTGTAGTATTTCATCATGGCAGTACATTTAATAGACATCGAAGCAGTCGTCAAAAACAAACTTCCCAAGCATTATGCCAAGATCCCGAAATGGCTTTTCCGTTTCGCAGCTTGGCTGATATGCCAAAAGGAGATGAATCATGTACTGACCACTTTGGACAAAGAGAAAGGTGTCGATTTTGCCAAAGGCATGGCTCAGATGCTCAATGTCAAATATAAGATTTCCGGCATGGAAAACATCCCTGATGATGGACGCTTCATCTTTACCTCCAACCATCCACTCGGAGCATTTGACGGCATATCATACATCAGCATTTTTGGAGAGAAATATCCGAAACTCAAGTTGATCGTCAATGATATGTTAATGTACATCCACCCGTTGCGGTCGGTCTTTCTTCCGGTCAATACGTTAGGCGCACAAAAAAGAGGCAACATGGCAGCCATCGAAGAGGCCTATCAAGACGAGGAGACACAGATCATGACCTTCCCGGCAGGATTCTGCTCCCGATATATGGAGCGACGCATACAAGATGTCGCATGGAAAAAGTCGGTCATCACACAGGCGATCGAGTCTAAAAGAGATATCATACCAATGTATTTCGAAGGCCGCAATTCGGTTTTCTTCTACTCCATCGAATGGCTCAGGCGCGTTTTCGGCATGAAGTTCAACATTGGTCTGATCCTCCTTCCGAGACAGATGATGCACACATCTCGCAACAAGACCTACGGCATCTGCATCGGCAAACCAATACCGTGGCAGACCTTCGACAAGAGCAAGACTCCGACCCAATGGGCAGCTTGGCTTCGCGAAGAGACCTACAAACTTAAAGCAAACAACAGCAAACATTCATAAATCCAGACACGATAGTGGAAAAGATCATTGACCCCATCGACCGCTCCTCCCTGCGAGAAGACCTAAAGAAAGCTCGTTTATTAAGATATACTCGCAAAGGAAATAACGAGTTATATGTTTTCACCGCAGCTCAGTGCCCACAGCTCATGCAGGAGGTGGGACGACTCCGCGAAGTAGCTTTCCGCGAGTCCGGAGGCGGTTCAGGTTTTTCCGTTGATATAGATCATTATGACACCATGGAGGAGCCATACTGGCAACTCATCGTATGGGATCCGAGAGAGGAATCCATCTTGGGCGGTTATCGCTATATCTTCGGACCCAACGTAAAAATGACGCCGGAAGGGACACCCATCTTGGCGACATCGCACATGTTCGGTTATTCCGACAAGTTTATCAAGGACTATCTCCCTTACACCTTAGAGTTGGGACGCAGCTTTGTCGCTGTCGAATATCAGTCCAGCCGAGCCGGTGCTCGCAGCCTCTTTACATTAGACAACCTTTGGGATGGTTTAGGCGCTTTGGCCATCGACAATGCCGGGACAAAATATTACTACGGTAAGTTTACCATGTACCGATCATACCCGACTGAGGGAAGAGACATGATCCTATACTTCCTGAAGAAATATTTCCCGGATCACGAAGATCTGGTTTGGCCTTTCCACCCGATTGAGACCCACATCGATGAGTCACACATGCAGCAACTCTTCTGCCACGATTCATTCACAGAGGACTACCGCGTGCTCAATGGTGAAATCAGACGCTTAGGCTATAACATCCCTCCTCTGGTCAATGCCTACATGATGCTCTCTCCGACAATGAAAATGTTTGGTACTGCCATCAATGACGAGTTTGGCGACGTAGAGGAGTCCGGCATCCTGATCACTATCGACGAAATATCTTCAGATAAAAGGCAAAGATACATTGACACCTATAAAGAAGAGTTGACAAAGTTGAAAAACATCTCCAAGGATTAAACCCCGCCACAATCGTCAGCCTTTACATCGGGGAATAAATAATTGTAATTATTACATTTTTTGCAATAATAAGCATTCAGACATGACAAAATAAGCAATTTGTCGCGTCTGAATGTATTTTTTTATCTCAATATTTGGTTAATTTGATAAAATTCCCGATTATTGCAGAGGATAGTTAAAGCTAATATTAACATCCACAATCTTTAAATCTGAAGCGAACGAGTTGAAGTCAAAGATTGTTATGATTTAGAATTATGATTGATCTACCGAAAAACCAAACTAACCCTAAAACATAAAGAAAAACAATTTAAAAAAGAAACGATTATGGCAGTAAAATTTTTCAAATGCAAGCATTGTGGCAATGTAATTGTTAAGTTCGTAGATTCTGATGTCCCGGTCGTTTGTTGCGGCGAGAAGATGGAAGAATTGAAGGCTAATACAGTCGAAGCAAGTGTAGAGAAACACCTCCCGGTGGTGACTCGCATAGATGACAAAAAGATTAAAATCCAGGTGGGAAGCACCATCCATCCGATGCTTTCGGAGCACCACATCGCATTCATCTTTATCGAGACCGAACGCGGAGGAGTACATATCGCTCTGAAAGACGAACCGATAGCCGAATATTGTTCATGCACAGACAAGCCGATAGCAGTGTACGAATATTGTAACCTGCACGGACTTTGGAAGACAGAATTATAAATCAACAAAAATCTTTTAAAAAAGAAAACAGTTATGTTAAGCAAGAAATTACATGACGCGATCAACGCGCAAATCAACGCAGAGTTGTGGTCTGCTTATCTTTATTTGTCTATGTCAATGGATGCCGAAGATAAAGGTTTTAAAGGCATCGCCAACTGGTTTTTCGTTCAGTTCCAAGAGGAGCAGGATCACGCTCGCATCTTGATGAACTACCTCAACTCCCGCGAAGCAAAAGTTGAGTTAAAACCGATCGAAGCTGTTCAGACTCAGTGGGATTCTGTTTTGGCCATGTTCCAGAAGACTCTCGAACACGAAAAGGTGGTTACCTCATTGATCAACAACCTTTTCTCTATCGCTACAGACGACAAGGACTATGCTTCTGTCAATAGTCTCCGCTGGTTTGTGGACGAGCAGGTGGAAGAAGAGGAGTCTGCACGCGAGATGATCGCTGCCGTAGAGGCAGTAGAGGGCAATAAGTATGGCATGTATATGCTCGACAAGGAGTTGGCTGCACGCACATACACTCAGGCTTCACCTTTGGCTACCTCTGCTGACTAAACAGAGACGTCCGAAAGAAATCAATAACACATTATAAGAGAAGCTGCGTCAATGCAAATTTGACGCAGCTTTTTGTTGCAATCCCTGTCATCGAGGACAACACGAGGAGGAAAAGATGCACAAATTTTTCGCCATAAAACCATTGCATTAGATAAATTTCTTTATATTTGCACCGAAAACCGATTATAAACTTTCTTAACACAAAACAGCCTATGAAGCATAGCGTATAACTAGATACGCACATTTAGACATATTGGAAAAGCGTTATAGCTGAGATTCTTGTCTTTGAAACTTCGACACTTTCATTTGCACCAAGAGTAAAGCGATGACGCTCACGCCATACGGCGTGGGCTTTACTCGTATATTTGGTGCAAGGTAGTCGAAGACCTCAAAGACAGATATAAACAGAGTTTTGTCCGCGCTTTTTTTTGTGCGTTATCCTCAACAAAACTTAAGGGACAACGGAGAATCCTGAAAAGCCGAAAGTGAGTAAGGAAACCAAGAAAACAGTAAAAAAAATGAAAAAGACTTTATTGATTATCACTATGCTTCTTGCATGCTCCCTCTCCTCATCTGTTTGGGCACAAACAGCTCAAGACAGCATTGCAACAACTTCGACAGAGGAAAAGAAAACTTATAGAGGTATGAGTTATAACGGATATTTCCGTCAAGACCCTAATGCCGGAGGATTTGAGATAGGTGGTGATGCGTTAGGCACAAAATTTTGGCATCTCGCTTTTGGAGCAGACTTTGCTTCACACTCAAGTCTTTTTAAAATAAACTTAGGATGGAGCAAGCGAAAAGTATTCAATGACTGGTTCCTCTTGCAAGGTCGATTGTTACCATACATAGGATGGGCCACTGTAGAAATAGAAGATGAAAGCGATACGGAATTCACATACGGAGCCAGCGCAGATGCACAGATCGGTTTTAAGGTTTACACTCAAAAGGACGGCACACCCGTATTTTTAACCGGAGGATACAGAATCGATGCCCCCGAATTTGAAACCAAAAATATGTTTGACTACGGATATTGGACAGTAGGTTTAACTCTCATGTTGTCTTTAGGAGAATAACAGCATCCGAAAAAATTCTGCACCCCTTGACATCGGCTTCCAAATGTTGTATATTTGCACAGCAATCTGACTCGGAGACTACCGATCTCGCAGACTATTGCGACACATCGATGGATGCAGACCGATGCAGCATAGCATCTCTGCTCTGCAATGTTCTCCATCCGGAGGACGACACAACCGGCAGCAAGCATACTGCCGATGCAAGGTATAACTCACTCTTTACAGCTGATTAGCATCTACTTAGCGAGGTTAGATCCGTCTATCCTCGCTAAACTTTTTTGTCTCTCCATCGAGGTATTTCTATCTCCCGCGCTACTCAATACGCGTAGCCTCATTATTCAACGAGCGTAGCCTCGTTGCAACATGAGCGTACCCTCGTTGGCACATGAGCGTACGCTCGTGAAATCATGAGGGTAGGCGCGTTATCTCACGCGGCGAGTCTCGTCGCTCAACCGGTAGGCCCGAATTATATATCCTCCGGATGTTTTTCACATCTTGTCGCAAGCTCTGCTTGGGATCAGACTAAGCGGATTGACACACAGAGCTTGCATTTCCGCGTTAATTAATGCAAAAACAAGAACCCCTCTCTAATGCCG
Organism: Bacteroidales bacterium; assembly: GCA_045576355.1. Taxonomy (GTDB): domain Bacteria; phylum Bacteroidota; class Bacteroidia; order Bacteroidales; family UBA3663; genus Liminaster. The sequence goes on along the minus strand of JAZNGG010000040.1, from coordinate 10,007 downwards.
AAAATCGGTCATCAGAGAGGGATTTAACACAAGTCGGACATCAGTCCGAATGAGGTTTAATTGACTACCACAACCTCAAAATATTGCTTAAAGAGCTGCTCCGCTCGCTCCAACTGTTGCGGAGTGTTCTCTTTCGTATCAGAGAGTTTATAAGGTTTGCCTAAAGCTTCATATTTATGCACCCCCAACCGATGATAAGGGAGTATCTCCACCCGTCGGATCTGACGATAGCTACCCAGGCGTTCGCCCAATGCCCGAATGTGTTCCTCTGCATCGGTCAGCCCCGGAACGAGTACATAACGGAGCCAAAACGGCCGTTCATGCTCCTCTAACCAAGCCGCCGTCTTCAGGGTCTGCTCGTTGTCCTGTCCGGTCAATGCGCGGTGACCCTCCGGACAGATATGCTTCACATCGAGCAAGATCAGGTCTGTCATGCGCAGCAATGCCTCGACATCCTCATTCCAGACCCCGCCATTGGTATCCAGACAAATGTGCACCCCATGCTCCCGAAGCCGAGCAAAAAGCGGGAGCAACGCGGCTGCCTGCAAGGTCGGTTCGCCACCCGAAAAAGTGACACCCCCTTTCTTGCCGAAAAACGCCTGCTCACCCAGCACTTTGTCGAGGATCTCCTCTGCCGAAGTCGGATGACCCGCTCCCTCCATCGTGTCCGGATTGGCACAATAGAGACAACGGAATTGACACCCCTGCAGAAAGACCACCATGCGCAGTCCCGGGCCATCATAGGTACCCATGGACTCATAAGAGTGGACGCGGATCGACTGCAGATTCATCTATCTGAAAGGATTATAACTTTTCGTGGAACGAACGACTGATCACCTCCAACTGATGTTCGCGACTCAACTTCACAAAATTGACCGCATAACCGGAGACACGGATCGTGAGTTGCGGATACTTCTCCGGATGCTCCATCGCATCCTCGAGCATCTCACGATTGAGGACATTGACATTGAGATGATGAGCGCTCTTAGTGAAATAACCATCCATCATTGAGATCAGATTTTCGATGCGCTCCTCCGGTGTCGGGCCCAAAGATTTGGGGACGATGGAGAAAGTGTTGCTGATGCCGTCCTGCGAGTCACGATAACGCAACTTGGCCACCGAGGAGAGCGAAGAGACTGCCCCCATCTTGTCACGACCATGCATCGGATTGGCTCCAGGAGCAAAAGGTATCCCCTTTTCGCGGCCGTCCGGAGTGGCTCCGGTCTTCTTGCCATACATGACGTTGGATGTAATCGTCAGCAATGAGAGTGTCGGACGGGCATTTTTATAGATGGGGAGTTGTTTGAGTTCCTCGTTGAAGAAATAGACCAGATCGACACCGAGATGATCCACACGATCATCATTGTTACCGAAGCAAGGGAATTCTCCCTCGATGTCAAATCCCTCGGTCAGCCCCAAGTCGTTGCGACGGGCTTTAACATGTGCATACTTGATGGCTGAAAGCGAGTCGATGGCGATCGAAAGACCGGCCACACCATAAGCGAGATTGATGCGCGGATTGGTATCGATAAATGCCATCTGGGCCTTCTCATAATAATACTTGTCGTGCATGTAGTGGATGATGTTCATCGCCTCATTATAGACACGCGCGATCTCTTTGAGCACCTTTTTATAGTTCTGGATCACCTCCTCAAAGACCAACTCGTCGCTGGAGAGCATCGGGATGCCCTTGACCATCACCGTACCGGTATTCTCACACCGTCCGCCATTGATGGCGAGGAGCAACGCCTTGGCGAGATTACACCGCGCTCCGAAAAACTGTATCTGTTTGCCGATGGCTTGATAAGAGACACAACAAGCGATGCCATAATCATCACATCCACGCACCTCTCGCATCAGGTCGTCATTCTCATACTGGATCGAACTCGTATCGACCGACACACGGGCACAAAACTCCTTGAAGCCCTCCGGCAACTCCGGACTCCAGAGCACGGTCATATTAGGCTCCGGAGAGGGTCCGAGATTATAGAGAGTCTGCAGGAAGCGAAATGAGGTCTTGGTCACCTTGACACGACCATCGCTGAAGCGGCCTCCCAATGCCTCTGTGATCCAAGTCGGGTCACCGGCAAAAATGTCGTTATAGGACTGCATGCGGAGATGACGCACCATGCGCAGTTTGATCACAAACTGGTCGATCAACTCCTGGGCAAAGACTTCATCGATGATGCCCTGATGGAGATCATGCTCGATATAAATATCCAGGAACGAAGAGACATTACCTAGCGACATCGCAGCACCATCCTGCTCCTTGACAGCAGCCAGATAAGCCATATAGACCCACTGCACCGCCTCATGGGCCGATGTGGCAGGGCGGGAAAGGTCAAGTCCGTAATACGAACCCATCACTTTGATCTCATGGAGCGCCCGGATCTGCTCCGAAACCTCCTCGCGCAGACGGATACGATCTTCGGTCATGGGACCTTTCAGTCCTTTTAAGTCCTCCTGCTTGGCAGCAATGAGCCGATCGATGCCGTACAATGCCAAACGACGATAGTCACCGATGATGCGACCACGAGCATAGTTGTCCGGCAATCCGGTCAGGAATCCTAACGAACGGAAGGAACGAATCTCCTCGGTGTAGGCATCAAAAACACCGTCATTATGTGTCTTGCGATAGTGCGTAAAGATATCTTTTACCTTCTCGTCCACCTCGACGCCATTCTCCCTACAAGCCTTCTCCACGACCTTGATGCCGCCAAACGGCTTGATGGCTCGTTTGAGCAACTCGTCTGTCTGCAGGCCCACGATGAGTTCGTTATCCCGATCGATATAGCCTGCCTGATGAGAAGTGATGGTAGAGACCGTCTCGCTGTCGAGCGCCAGCACACCACCATTATTCCGCTCCTGCTCCAATGCCTTGAGACAGACATCCCACACACGGCGGGTGCGATCTGTAGGCCCCTGCAGAAACGAGGCATTGCCCAGATAGGGGGTAATATTTCTACTCACAAAATCACTTACATTGACTTCCTGATTCCAAAGGCCCGGGTTGAAGGTCTTGTATAGTTCCATATAGATATAAATGGGGTTATATGTTTAAAGGCTGTATGATATAGCAACGATGCGAAGATAAGTATTTATTTTGGGATAACCTTAAAGTCCGAGGGCTTTATGAAACAAAGAATAGAGAAAAAAATGAGATACCTCTGAAAAAAGCAAGTACGTCTGACAAAACATAGAAAAACACACCATAAGACAATCCTCGCAAGTACAACACAAACCGCACAAACAGGCCAATCCAAACCGCTCTTATGAGAAACATTATCGCTGAAATACACTGAAACATACATAGAAATTGTCACAAAAACGAAACGATTATTTCACATTCAGGTAACACATCCGTAATCAAAATGAAATAATCCACCCCTACCTTTGCAGCGTCAATTGAGAAACAAATGACAATGACAAATCTAAAACAAAAGACAATGAAAACAAAAATTGTATGGGCAGGCATAATAGCCTGTATCGGATGTAGCGCACAGGCGCAAAACGTCAAAACAGAAGAACCCGGTGGGAAAGCAATCGTACAAGTATTTGGAAACTTCCACTCCGATTTCGGCAAGGAAAACAACAATCGGGGATTCGAGTTGGAGAGAAGCTATTTAGGCTATGAATACAATCTGGGCAAAGGATTAAAAGTCAAAGGCGTGATGGACATGGGAGCCACCACAGAGGACAACGAGCGTGTCGCTTACATCAAAAACGCCATGGTACAATGGACCCGGGGAAACTTCTCGCTCAACGGAGGTCTCATCTCAACGACACAATTTAACTTACAGGAGAAGTTCTGGGGCTATCGTTACATCATGAAGTCTTTCCAGGATCAGTACAAATTTGGCAGCAGTGCAGATCTGGGTATCTCAGCCGCCTACAAACTGGCAGACTGGATCTCTGCTGATGCCATCATCGTCAACGGAGAGGGCTATAAAAAAGTGCAGAAAAACGACGGACTAAACTATGGTTTAGGGGTAACTCTGACTCCGATACGAGGGCTTCAAATCCGAGTCTATGGAGCACTCAACGAAGCCGCCGACAAGGAAGGTGAAGACGTAACAAACCTGGCGACGTTCATCGGATATAAGAATGACAGGCTGACCATCGGTGCAGAATACAATCTGATGCAAAACTACAAAAACGTCAAGGATCAGAATCTCTATGGTTTCTCCATATTTACATCGGTGAAACTCTCCGAGAAGACAGACCTATATGCCCGTTTTGATGATCTTTCCTCTAAGGACGATTGGAACAAAATGAAAACCGATGAATCAGCAGCCATAATCGGCGCACAATTTAAGGCAGGCAAATATGTTAAGATTGCCCCCAACTTCAGAGTCAACATCCCCAAAGCACATGAGACAGACGAAATCTACTCCGGCTATATCAGTTGTTATTTCGGATTCTGAACTTCAGACAGATCTTCTCCCTAAAGGATAAATCTCACAACTTTTTATCAGAAATGCGTGGAGAGAAGTTCTCCGCCATTGAAACATAAAACTAAAAAACAAAAGACAATGAAAAAGATTATCATTTCCATTCTGACATTAACGACTGCCCTTATCATCATCTCTTGTGGCAGTAAAACCACCCCTGAGGCTCGCAAAGCACAGGAACTATCGGGTGCAGGGGCTACATTTCCCCTCCCATTTTACAACGTAGTATTTGAGAATTTCTCTCAGGTAAATGGTGACATCGTAGCCTATGGAGGCATCGGTTCGGGCGGAGGTGTACGCAACCTGAAAGACAAGATCGTTGATTTTGCCGGAAGCGACGCATTCCTCAGTGATAAAGAGATGGCAGAGATGGCTCCCGTGGTACACATCCCCACCTGTATGGGTGCCGTGGTGCTCGCTATTCATCTCCCGGGCGTGGATAGCCTGAACCTTACGGGAGAATTGGTAGCAGCCATCTTTGCCGGAGAGGTAACCATGTGGAACGATCCTCGTCTCACAGCGCTTAACCCTCATGCGACACTTCCCGAAGAGAACATCATCCCGGTATTCCGTTCAGATGGCTCGGGCACCACATTCGTATTTACCGATTATCTGAGCAAGGTAAGCCCTCAGTGGCGAGAGAAATACGGCTCCGGCAAGTCGGTAAACTTCCCGGTGGGACAGGCTGCAAAAGGCAATCCGGGCGTAGCTGGTGTCATCAAGCAAACCAAAAATGCGATCGGATATGTCGGATCAGAGTATGCCTTTGCTCAAAAGATAGCATACGCCAAGATACAAAACCGATGTGGAGAACTCATCGAACCGACCGCAGCAAGCATTTCGGCAGCCGCCTCCGGAGAGATCCCTACCGATACCCGCACCTCCATCACCAACTCCGATGCCCCGGGAGCTTACCCCATCGCCACATTTACGTGGATGATCATCTACAAGGAGCAGAACTATTCGGACAGAAGCAGAGAACAGGCAGAAGCCACACTGAACTTAGCCCGATACATCCTTTCCGATGAAGCTCAAAGCATCACATCTGAGGTGCACTATGCACCACTGCCGGCACGAGCCAAAGAGTTAAGTCTCAATAATCTGAAATCTGTCACCTATGACGGAAAGGCACTCTTGCAATAATACACATCCTATCTATGAGCGACAAACTCTATAAAATCCTATTATTTACAGCGGCATGGATCATGCCAATCGTGTGTGGGGGCGTAATCTACGCCCTCGTCACTGATGCACACGAGGCTTTTGAACACTTCGGATTCTTCCGCTTTCTCACCACCTCGGAGTGGAACTACACCGAGGGGGCAGAGCAGTATGGAGCACTCCCTTTCATCACAGGGACACTAATGACCACGCTGCTCGCCCTCGTGTTTTGCATCCCATTCTCTCTCCCCGTTGCTCTGTTTGTGGGAGAGTATTTCAAAGGGAGCAAAGTGGCATCCATCCTCGCCACGGTCACCGACTTGCTGGCTGGTATCCCCAGCATCATCTATGGTCTGTGGGGATTCTACACCCTGCGCCCCTGGATTATGGCGCTCAACATATCCCCGCAAGGTTCAAGTATCCTCACCGCATCGCTGGTGCTGGCCATCATGATCGTCCCCTACGCCGCATCGCTCAGCGCAGAGTTTATTAAAATGATTCCTAACGATCTGAAAGAAGGGGCATACAGCTTGGGGGCAACGCGAGCCGAGGTGATCCGTCACATCGTTTTCCCGGTCGCCGGATCGGGAATATTCTCCTCCTACGTCCTGGCTATCGGGCGAGCATTGGGCGAAACGATGACCGTGACCATGCTCATCGGCAATACCAACAACATCCCGGAGTCCATCACCTCGACAGGTAACTCCATGGCAAGCATCATCGCCAACCAGTTTGGTGAAGCCGACGGACTGCGCCTCTCGTCGCTCATCGCCATCGGACTTATCCTGTTTCTAATAACCGCCATCATCAACCTGATCGGCAAAATGATGATCAAACGAGCAAGAATCGCATAAATCATGGAAATATTAAACATCAAACATCGCATACTCCGCGACCGCCTGATGCGGTGGGGCATCTGCCTTCTGGCAACCCTCACAGCCGTTCCTCTACTCGCCATACTCGGCGAAGTGCTGCTGCGCGGTTACGACCAGCTCTCCTGGTCTTTCTTTACCCAACCGACCCCCACAGCCTACAAGGCGATGAAAGCCATCGAAGCCGGAGAGCCCATCCCGGGCGGCATCGCCAATGGCATCATCGGCACAATGCTGATGCTCGGTATGGCATCGATCGCAGCCATCCCTACGGGCATCCTTTGCGGAACATTTCTGGCAGAGAATCCCAAAAACCGATTTGCACAAATCGTCAGCTATCTCACCGACCTACTGCAAGGCACTCCCTCTGTCATTATCGGCATCGTCACCTACATCTGGGTTGTAGTCCCGATGAAAGGGTACTCTGCCATCGCCGGCAGCGTGGCTCTCTTTATCATGATGCTGCCCCTCATCATCAGATCCACAGAGGAGACTCTGAAGATCCTCCCCTCATCACTCAAGGAGGCAGGCCTGGCTCTGGGTGGCAATCGGGCACGAGTCATGCTGAAAGTGCAACTCCCCGCCGCCTTTGGAGGCATCTTTACCGGCGTCCTGCTCGCCATCTCGCGCGTCATCGGCGAGACAGCCCCTCTCATGTTTACCGCCCTCGGATGCTCTTTTATCCGATTTTCGATAGACAAACCGATTTCGGCAGTCCCTCTGCTCATTTGGGAGTTCTTCAATGACCCCAACCTGCAACAACTCATCTGGGGAGCCTCGCTCTTCCTCCTGCTGTTTGTATTAACACTTAACTTATTATCAAAATATCTTGCAAAGAAATGGAATCAGTAAAACAACCCATACTCGAATTTAAGAAAACTTGTGTCTCCTATACCAAACAGACAATGGCTGTGAAATATGTATCAGCAGCCATCGAACCAAACACCATCACGGCGATCATGGGACCCTCCGGATGTGGTAAATCCACCCTGTTAAGGGCGGTCAACCTGATGCACAACCTCTATCCCAACATCCGAGTAGATGGTGAAATACTGCTCAATGGTGAAAACATCCTTGCAATGGAGCCAATCGATGTGCGACGTCGCATCGGGATGGTATTTCAGCGTCCCACTCCCTTCCCCACTATGAGTATATATGACAACGTGCTGGCAGGATATGCACTCAACGGCATCCGTCTCTCCAAGTCCGAACGAGATGTCACCGTCGAACGATGTCTGAAGAGCGTTGCCCTTTGGAACGAGGTAAAAGACGTACTCAACAAGAAAGGATCGTTCCTCTCAGGAGGTCAGCAACAACGGCTTTGCATAGCCCGAGCCTTGGCGATGCAGCCCGACATACTTCTTATGGACGAACCAACATCCGCTCTCGATCCCATCGCAACCGCTCACATTGAGAAACTCATGTTGCAACTGCAAAATGAGGTGACCATAATCATCGTCACACACAATATGGGACAAGCCAAACGCATCTCTTCCCGATCCATGTTTATGTACTTGGGAGAACTCATCGAATATAGTGATACCGACACGATGTTCTCCCACCCGAAAGACGAACACACACACGCCTATCTGACCGGCAAGATGGGGTGAGCAACTGTTATCTCCACACTATTACCCGTCAGGCATCGACAGAATGTTTATGCCATATTCGTGTTTGATCTCGTCCATCACAAAATAACTCTCCAGCGAACCTAAATTCTCGATCATACCACACACGACTACACATTCTCAGCTTTCCTCCGAAGAATTGGCCAAGCAACACATTACCTCATCCACCATTCGTCTATCAATAGGGACAGAACACATCGATGACTTGCTGGCAGACATAGCGCAAGCGTTAGATAAGATATGATAAAGAGTCTGATGGTGTTTCTAATTAGACCCAAATGAATGACGCCGCCGTGTAATATGCACGACGGCGCCGTGTGAAGTTATTCAGGCCGTCGCGTAAGCTTACACGGCGGCGTCATTCACATTACACGGCAGCGTCGTGCACGTGACACGGCACCATGATGCACCCCCGCCTATATGAAACAAGAAATCTACATATGCTAACTCTATGAATTTCAAGAAATTCAACTTTAATATTTAACGACTACATATATTACAAAAGAAATAGTAAGCAATCTAAGAAAAACATCATCTTACAGATAAGAATTTTTATAAGACAACAATAAACACTATCCCCTTTTTGTAACCAAATGGTTTTCCGATTCGTCTAATAGCTATAATAAATACGAAAACAACAAATTGGAATTATTGGCTATGAAAACAATCAGACTAATCATGATCCTTGCCGCAACATGGGCACTAATGGCATGTGACAACAAAAGCAATTTTACGATCCAAGGCAATTCTTCCGACTTTAAAGACGGGACAAAGGCATACTTGATCACCATAATAGATGACAAACCGGTTCTATTGGGATCTGACAACGTTAAAAATCATTCTTTCACGATCAAGGGGTTTGTAGAAAAACCTTGTTTCGCCAAAATTGGAGTATTGGAGTCTTTGACTTTAAACAATGGAAAAGGAATCATCACCGAAATCATCCTCGAACCGGGAGAAATAAAACTCGGTGACATAGATAAAACGATAAGCAACGAACGCACAGCTACCGGGACACCTCTTAACGACAAGTTGACGCAATTTTTACGTGAAAAGAAAACTATAACCGATAACACGACACTCTCTCGGAAAGAGTCTTATGATCATATCAATACCCTTATTCACAATTACATAATGGAAAATATTGACAACGAATTAGGGATATTTCTGTTTGAACGATACCACTTAATAATGCCCGAAGAGATGCTTCTGGAAACGATAGTAGCATTGAAAGCAACAACCCCGTCACAATACGACAAAACAAGTAAAGAGACAAAAGAAGAATTGGAAACCAGATGGTTGAAATAATTAAATTGATAAAAGCACCTTCTGCATAAACAAACTTTGAACTCTGATCCTCTTTTGATACGTTGTTTGCACGATGATACGTTACTTTTCTTTTAATTCTCTTGTCTTAGGAGGAAGAACTACACAGAATGCAGCAAGGTTTCCTTGAGAATCACAAAGGGCCGAATCCAATAAATGGTTTCAGCCCTTTGTTTATTCAATCTAAAAAAGTTTTATTAGACACCCGTACTTTCCATATTTTATAGTATCTTTGTTTATAATAATCAATTATTCCGTATCTGATTGATACACAAATAGCGAATGCTATGATAGAAAGTTGTTGGTAACAATTTGGCAACTTTGAGATTACACCAATCTTCTGCATTATGCTTTGTCAAACAACTCAGATACAAAAGTAGCCAAACTTCTTAGTTGAGCAAAGAGTTTGGCCACAAAAATATTCTTAATTATTACTGTCCGCTAAACTTTCGTCATTAGAATAAAATTAGGGCTGATACCAGATTCGGTGTCAACCCTTATGGTTACCTTTGTAGTCGCAAAACAAAATCAAACGTAACCATGGGCAAAAGTACACATTTTTTCGGACA
>JAZNGG010000039.1:0-9698 GCA_045576355.1 Bacteroidales bacterium | reverse complement strand
TTGCTTCCCGGTGGTTGCCTTTTGCAGGGCGTTTCCCGTTTAGCGAGTGCAAAGGTAGCGCTTTTAATTTTACCTGCAAACTTTTTCTTCTATTTTTTCAAAAAACATCAATTTTTACCTTTTTTTCATGCGCAATCGGTTTTATTTGCAAAACAAAGGTAGCAATCTTCGAGAAAATAAGACATTTTTACTACAACTCATACCTTATACAACCCTTTTAAGGGGTAAAACATTTCCTTGTAAAAGTCTTCTATTGCGCCTAATAAAACAATTAAACATTAATTATTCGATCATCATTCACTATAAATTATAATATATACATATATAAAATAAAGGATACATTATCAAGCTAAATAAATAAATAAAAAAAAACAACTCAATATTCGATATTTGCTCATAAAATGAGTATCGGATCTTTTACTCTAAAAAAAATAATTGCAACCTCTATCTGACAAAGCCAACTTATTCGCGAACATAGAAACTTATAAATATAAAACAAAATAAGTTGAAAATGTTTTCTCTCAGAAATAATTTTAACTTTGCAGCCGCATTTTTGTATATATATCATTTTACATAATCATTTATATTCGAATGGCAAGTGTTATTAAGCTCAAAAAAGGCTTAGACATCAACCTTACAGGTAAACCGGAAATGAAATGGGGCAGTTTTAAAGAGGACAACCTCTTTTCACTGGTTCCAGATGATTTCAGCGGTATTACTCCCAAGGTTATTGTCAAAGCAGGCGAAACTGTAACGGCCGGAACACCCATAATGGTCGACAAGTTTCACCAAGAGATTAAATTCGTCAGTCCTGTCAGCGGCATTGTAGAGTCAGTCAATCGCGGGGAACGACGCAAAGTACTTTCCATCGTCATCAAGAGCGACGGAAAGGGCACAAGTGTAGAACTGCCAAAGATTGGCGCTTCGGCCACAGCTGAAGAGATTAAGAATGCCATGCTGAGCTCAGGTGTATGGCCTTATCTGAAACAACGTCCCTATAACGTTGTTGCCAATCCGGAAGTTACCCCACGCGATATTTTCGTGACGGCATTTGATTCGGCTCCATTTGCACCGGACTTTTCTTTTGTGGTACAAGGCGAAGAATCAACTCTGCAAACAGCGATTTCCGCTTTGGCAAAACTTACCAGTGGAAAAGTTTACGTTGGTACTCGTAAAGGCAGCAACCTAAAACTTAACGATGCCGTAGTCACCGAGTTTGACGGACCACATCCCGCAGGTAACGTAGGTGTGCAAATTAATCACATCAAACCGATTAACAAAGGAGAGATTGTATGGACAGTATCAGCCTATGATTTGTTGATTATCGGTCGTGCTCTCAATGGGAAACTTGACTTCACCCGCACAATTACAGTAGCAGGAAGTGAAGTTGTTAACCCATCATATCTCAAAGTTCTTCCCGGAACAAACATCTCTGCAATCGTTGCAGGAAAAGTAAAAGGAGCAGACTACAAACAACGCTTCATCTCCGGCAACGTGCTCAGTGGCACCAATGCAGGAAAAGAGGGTACTCTTGGCTTTTATGACAATGGTGTCGTTATTATTCCAGAAGGAGACGAAACAGCCGAACTATTTGGTTGGGCTACACCCGGCATCAATCGTTATAGCACCAGCTTCTCTTGTCTATCAGCACTAATCAACTGCTTTACCAAAAAGCAATGGAAATTAGATGCACGTCTGAAAGGTGGGAAACGTGCACTTATCGTTTCAGGAGAATGGGAGAAAGTATTCCCAATGGATATTTATCCGGAACATCTTTACAAAGCAGTTCTTGCCTTTGACATTGACAAGATGGAGGCACTTGGAATTTATGAAGTTGCCCCGGAAGACTTTGCTCTTTGTGAGTTTGTTGATGCATCTAAAACCGACATTCAGCAAGTTATAGCCGATGGCTTAGCTCGTCTGAGAAAAGAAATGGAATAAAAGAGGAGGATAGTCAAATGAACAAACTTAATAAGTATATCAACGAAAAAATTGCCCCTAACTTTGAGAAAGGTGGTAAATATGAGAAACTTTGGTCTCTTTTTGATGCGTTCCACACATTCCTCTTTGTGCCAACAACCACAGCACCTCGCCGTGGAGCACAAATACACGATAGTGTAGATTCCAAACGCGTTATCACGATGGTATTGATCGCCCTCATGCCTGCATTGCTATTTGGCATGTGGAATGTTGGATACCAGCATTATCTTGCTATTGGCGAAACTCCCGGATTCTGGTCAGAATTCTTATTCGGTCTTTTGGCCATTCTGCCTAAAATCATCGTTACCTATGTTGTAGGTCTCGGCATCGAATTTGCCATTGCAGCTTACAAGCGCGAAGAAGTTGCCGAAGGCTTTTTAGCTTCAGGCTTGCTGATTCCGATGATTGTTCCGGTAGATACTCCGCTTTGGATGATTGCTATTGCAACAGCATTCTCTGTTATTTTTGCGAAGGAGATTTTCGGTGGTACCGGTATGAATATCTTCAATCCGGCACTCATCACCCGTGCATTCCTCTTCTTTGCTTATCCGACAGCTATGAGTGGTGACCAAGTATTTGTCCGGACAGATGCATCTTTCGGATTCGGAGGAGGTACTGTTATTGACGGTTTTTCAGGAGCAACACCTTTAGCCTCTTTAGCAGAAGGCACTTTTAATGCTTCTACATTTGATACTTGGAATTGTTTCTTAGGTCTCATCCCCGGTTCAATCGGCGAAACCTCTACCCTCGCCATTCTTCTCGGAGGTTTGGTCCTTTTATTCTCAGGCGTAGCAAGTTGGCGCATTATGCTCAGTGTTTTTGCCGGAGGCGCTTTGATGAGCGGAATCATTTTACTCTTCAACGAAAATGCACCGACCATCGCACAGCAACTTTGCCTTGGAGGATTCGCATTTGCTGCAGTCTTTATGGCTACAGACCCTGTCACCGGATGCCGCACCAACACAGGTAAATTCATTTACGGAGCATTTATCGGTATAATGACTATCATTATTCGTATGTTCAATACCGGTTATCCCGAAGGCGCCATGATGGCCGTACTTCTTGGAAATGTCGTTGCTCCGCTTATCGATTACTATGTAGTGGACTGCAATATTCGTCATCGTGCTAACCGAATGAAAGTTAAGAATTAATTACACTAACATCAATTCTTATTTTTCAATTCTCAAACAGAATTTGGTTATGAACAGAAATAGTAATATTTACACAGTAATTTATGCTACCGTACTCACCATACTCGTAGCAGTCGGCTTAGCTTTTGCTGCCATGGGCCTCAAACCTCAACAGACAGAAAATGCCGAGAAAGAACAGAAAATGCAGGTACTTAATGCCATCAGCAGTGTACTGCCAGAGGCTCCGACATTCGACAATGCCGCAGCGCTATGGGAGCAACTTGACATGGACGCAAACATGTTTGTCGTTAATGCTCAAGGAGAAAAGGTAGAGGGTAAAAGTGCATTTGATCTTGATACGAAAACAGAATTGGCCAAAGGCGAGAATGCCAATCTTCCAGTCTACCAAGCTACCATTGATGGAAAGACATACTATGTAATGGGCATGTATGGAGCCGGTCTGTGGGGTCCGGTATGGGGTTATTTGGCAGTTGAAGGAGATGGCAATACTATCGCAGGAGCTACATTTGACCATGCAAGCGAAACAGCAGGATTAGGAGCCAAAATCAAAGACGATCCAAATTTTGCGCAAGCATTCATCGGCAAAAAACTTTTTGTCAATGGAGACTTCCGATCCATCGCCATTGTCAAGAAAGGCAAAGAACCTAAAGACGGCACCTCCTATATTGATGCCATTTCAGGAGCAACACTCACATGCAATGGTGTCTCAGAGATGATCAAAAAAAGCATCGAAGGCTATCTTCCCTACTTAAAAACCTTGATGACTTCCACTGCTTGCGCATCCCAACAGACATGCGCTCATGCCGATGGCTGTCAGGCAGAAGGATGCTCCAAAGACGATGCTTGTGATAATAAAAACGTAGAATCAGAAAAAGAACAATAAACACTATGGCAGAAAAGAAACAAGGGACATTTATAGGTCCACTTTGGAAAAATAACCCTGTCGTTGTGCAGGTATTGGGTATCTGTTCGGCACTTGCCGTAACTACACAAATGAAACCCGCCTTAGTCATGGGCATCTCATTGACATGCGTGCTTGCTTTTGCCAATGTGATTATTTCACTTTTGCGCAACACCATCCCTAATCGTATCCGCATTATCGTACAATTAGTAGTGGTAGCAGCTCTTGTTATCATCGTCAACGAAATCCTGAAAGCCTATGCTTTTGAAGTCAGCAAACAGCTTTCGGTATATGTCGGTTTGATTATTACCAACTGTATCCTCATGGGTCGTCTTGAGGCATTTGCATTAGGCAACAAGCCATGGCCAGCATTCCTCGATGGTTTAGGCAATGGTTTGGGTTATGCTGCAATACTCCTCATTGTGGCTACTTTCCGCGAATTATTTGGTTCAGGCACACTCTTCGGACTTCCCATCCTTACTTGGGCAGAAGAATACGGCTATGTCAACTGCGGTTTCTTCGTGATGCCTTCTGCAGCCCTCATCATTCTTGGTTGCGTCATTTGGTATCTCCGTGCCAAGAACCCGGAACTTCAAGATAATGACTAATTATAACATACATAAGGAATACAAACTATGGAATATTTAAATCTATTCGTCAAGTCGATCTTTATCGACAACATGATATTTGCACTCTTCCTTGGTATGTGCTCATATCTCGCTGTTTCCAAGACAGTGAAGACTGCAGTAGGACTTGGTGCAGCTGTGACTTTCGTACTCGTTGTTACTTTGCCCATCAACTACTTGCTCGAAATGTATATTCTCCGTCCGGGAGCTATGGCGTGGATTGACCCTTCATTGGCAGAAGTGGATCTCTCCTTCTTGAGTTTCATCATCTTCATCGCGGTCATTGCTGCCATTGTGCAAATTGTCGAGATGGTTGTTGAAAAATTTGCTCCTGCTCTTTACGGCTCATTGGGTATCTTCTTGCCACTTATTGCCGTAAACTGCGCCATCCTTGGTGGCTCTCTCTTCATGCAGCAAAAAGATTTTTCTAACATAGGTGAAGCCACGGTCTATGCACTTGGATCTGGCATTGGTTGGCTCTTTGCCATTGCCTGCATTGCTGCTATTCGTGAAAAACTTTCTTACAGTAACATTCCCGCACCTCTCAAGGGCCTTGGTATCACATTCATTATAACCGGTCTTATGGCTATGGCATTCTTGAGTTTCAGCGGCATAAAATTAGGATAATTGGAGGAAAAGACTATGATGACTACAACAATCCTTTTATCAATCGGCATCTTCTTGGCGGTTATCTTACTCCTCGTAGCTTTGCTCCTTATCATCAAAGCTAAATTGGTTCCATCTGGCAACATCCATGTGATGGTCAACGGACAAAAAGACATTGAAACACCCATCGGCTCAACTGCATTAGCAGCCCTACAGGGTGGTGGTATCTTCCTCTCATCTGCCTGTGGTGGTGGTGGTAAGTGCGGTCAGTGCAAGTGCATCATCGAAGAAGGCGCCGGAGATATCCTCCCGACAGAGGTAGGCTTCTTCTCACGCAAGCAGATCAAACAACATTGGCGTTTGGCTTGTCAATCCAAGATCAAAGAAAATGCAGTTGTTACCGTACCGGAGGATGTATTTGGTGTTAAAGAGTGGGAAGTGGAAGTGGTTTCCAACCACAATGTTGCGACTTTCATCAAGGAGTTTGTCGTACGTCTTCCCAAGGGAGAGCACATGGACTTCAAACCCGGTAGTTATGCACAGATTAAAATTCCTGCATTCGAAGTCAATTATAAAGACTACGATGTAGAAGAACAATTCCGTGCAGATTGGGACAAGTTTAACATGTGGGATCTCAAATGTGTTAATACCGAACCGACAGTCAGAGCATACTCCATGGCAAACTATCCTGCCGAAGGAGACATCATCATGCTCAACGTCCGCATTGCTACACCTCCATTCAAACCGAGGCCGCAAGTAGGATTTATGGATGTTAACCCCGGTATTGGCTCATCCTACATTTGGAATCTTAAGCCGGGCGATAAAGTTATTATGTCCGGACCTTATGGAGACTTCCACATCCAGGAGACTGATAACGAAATGCTCTATATTGGAGGTGGTGCAGGTATGGCTCCGCTTCGCGCACAGCTCCTTCACCTCTTCAAGACTGTTAAGACAGGACGTAAAGTTTCTTATTGGTATGGTGCTCGCTCACGCGCAGAAATCTTCTACGAAGAGGACTTCCGTGAAATCGAAAGAGAATTCCCCAACTTCTCATTCCATATCGCACTCTCTGCTCCTCTTCCGAGCGACAATTGGGATGGTCCCGTTGGCTTCATCCATCAGGTGATCCACGACAATTATCTCAAAGATCACGAAGCACCGGAAGACATCGAGTACTACATGTGTGGTCCCGGACCTATGTCCAAAGCTGCAGTCAACATGTTGCTTGACCTCGGCGTAAGCCACGAAAACATCTACTTTGATGACTTTGGAGCATAATTAAGTTTACCGGGTGCATCGTTTATAAAAAGCACCTATAAATATCCTAACTTAAGGCTGTGTCAAAATGAAAATTTTGGCACAGTTTTTTTATTGTAATAATGTGGTAATATAAGCTTAAGAGCCTGAAATAACCTTTATATTACAATAAAAAGTATTTTCGGACACTAATTATTTATTGGTATAAAAAGAGACCATTAAAAAAGCACAAATCTCTATTTCATTGGCAAGATAGATAAACCAAACAAATCTCCTTATTAATACCTTATATGATATATGGACAGAATTACGAATTACCTTATTAGGCAAAACATATCGCACAAAACTAAATATCATGACATCAATATTGGCTAAAATAACGATTGTCAAATTGACAAAAACAGTTTTGGCACGCAGTTTGTAACACTAAAAGTGCGTGAGCGAACAAATACATTTGACGAAGCGCAAAACAAAGTATAATTAATAATCAATAGAAAATAATAAACATTAAAAAATAAACAAATTACAACTATGGGAAAAATCATTGGTATTGACTTAGGCACCACCAACTCATGTGTGGCAGTCATGGAAGGAACTACTCCGACCGTTATCGCAAACTCAGAAGGTCGCAACACTACCCCCTCAATCGTAGGTTTCGTGGATAGTGGAGAGCGCAAAGTAGGAGAACCGGCAAAGCGTCAGGCTGTAACCAACCCGACTCGTACAGTTTACTCCATCAAGCGCTTTATGGGCTGCGACTGTAGCCAACTTTCAAACGAGATCACTCGAGTACCTTATAAAGTGGCATGTAATGCAAGTAATCAACCGCGCGTAGAAATTGACGGTCGTCAATACACTCCGCAGGAAATCTCTGCTATGGTTCTTCAGAAAATGAAAAAGACAGCAGAAGATTATTTGGGACAAAGCGTTGATGAAGCAGTCATCACCGTACCGGCATACTTCAACGACTCTCAGCGTCAGGCTACTAAAGAAGCCGGAGAAATTGCAGGTCTCAAAGTTCGCCGCATCGTGAACGAGCCTACAGCAGCAGCTTTGGCATATGGTCTTGACAAGTTGAACAAAGACGTAAAGATTGCAGTGTTTGACTTAGGTGGTGGTACATTTGATATCTCTATCCTTGACATGGCAGACGGTGTGTTTGAAGTATTATCCACAGATGGGAACACACACCTCGGAGGTGACGACTTCGACAACAAGATCATCGACTGGTTGGCTGAAGGCTTTATGAGCGAGGAAGGTGTAGATTTGAGAAAAGATCCGATGGCACTCCAGCGTCTCAAAGAGGCTGCAGAAAAAGCAAAAATCGAGCTTTCTTCATCCACATCTACAGAGATCAACCTCCCCTATATCTTCCCGGTAAACGGCATTCCGAAGCACTTGGTTAAGACTTTGACACGTGCCAAATTTGAGCAGCTCTGTGACGATTTGATCAAGGGCACCATCGAACCCTGTCGTCGTGCACTCCAGAACGCAAAACTCTCTACTTCACAGATTGACGAAGTCATCCTAGTCGGTGGATCAAGCCGCATCCCGGCTGTACAGCAGGAAGTTGAGAAATTCTTTGGCAAGGTGCCCAGCAAGGGAGTTAACCCTGACGAAGTAGTAGCCGTAGGAGCTGCCGTACAAGGCGCTATCTTAGCCGGTGAGAATATCGGTGGTGGCAAAGAGATTCTCCTCCTCGACGTTACACCGCTTTCACTCGGTATCGAGACACTCGGTGGAGTTATGACCAAACTTATCGATGCTAACACCACTATCCCGACCAAGAAGAGCGAAGTCTTCTCTACTGCAGCAGACAACCAGCCCTCTGTTCAGATCCACGTACTCCAGGGAGAGCGTCAGTTTGCCAAGGACAACAAGACCATCGGTATGTTTAACCTCGATGGTATCCCGATGGCACCTCGTGGCGTTCCGCAGATTGAAGTAACGTTTGACATCGATGCCAATGGTATCCTCAACGTATCTGCCAAGGACAAAGGCACAGGCAAGGAGCAGACCATCCGTATCGAGGCATCAAGCGGTCTCTCTAAAGAAGAGATCGACCGCATGAAAGCAGAAGCTGCTGCCAACGAAGCAAAAGACAAAGAGGAGCGTGAGAAAGTTGACAAACTTAACCAGGCAGACTCTATGATCTTCCAGGTAGAGAAGCAACTCAAAGAGGTCGGTGACAAGATCCCGGCAGACAAGAAGAGTGCTATCGAAGCTGCCCTTGGCAAGCTCAAAACTGCCCATGAGGCTAAGGATGTTCCGGGTTGCGATGCTGCCATGAACGAACTCCAGCAAGTGATGCAGTCTGCTGCTCAAGACATCTATGGAGCACAGCAAGGCGGAGCACAGCCCGGTGCACAAGATCAGACCAACCCTGGCAACAGCGGCAACAACGATGCTCAGGACGTAGATTTCGAGGAAGTCAAATAAGTTTGATTAACCAAACGACAACAAATAAACAAGAAGAGGGTGTCTCATCAAAACGAGGCATCCTCTTTTACTTTTATTATACTTTGTATTTTGTGCCGGGGTTTCAGATTATATCGAATATTTAAAAAATCATCAATCTTTACCAAGCGTAAACTCATATAGGAATAAATAATTTTTAGTGTATAGTATAGAAATTTAAAAAATTGTGTAACCCTATAAAGGAATTTAAGTTTAACCTGTCAACTTTTTTCCACACCTCACCTCACTTTAGTACATCTCACACAAACCTACAATTTGCCCCTCCAAGAGCCATCAGACACAGCACGCTGTGTCAGGAGATTCAGCGCGCTGCGTTGCCTTGCTCAGCGTGCTCCGTTTGCTTACACAGCGCACTGCATCGGACGACGCAGTGCGCTGTGTTTGTATGTGTTTTATTCTTTAGGATTTTCTTCAAAAGGAAGAGCATCCATAAACCTATCGAAGTCACTTTGGAATAGGCGGTCTTGTATGATACGATACATTTCAAACTCCGTTTCAGCATGTTCTTTTGCTTGTTCGGCAGACACTTGGTCTGTCGTTTGTAGTACTTCGTTTCCACCAGCAGCCAAAATGGTGTCTATCTGTTTGGCCCAATCCTCCATTGTCATTGGAATATGACGTTTTGCCATTCTTTCAGCCAATTCAAGCACACCATTCACCAGCTGTCCCATATCTGCCAGTTCAACCTCTTTAAGA
>JAZNGG010000038.1:0-113347 GCA_045576355.1 Bacteroidales bacterium | reverse complement strand
ATGATTTGATTTTTATCGACATTGTACAGCCTCAAGGGCTGAAGTGATATATTTATAGCCCACTTAGGGGTCATACATCGTTTAGCGAGGAGAGATCGACGGGATCTTCTCCTCGCTAAATGTTATTTATAAGCGGTTGGAAACGGGGTGGGTGTCCCGATGAAGCCGGGAGCTGCATGGCAAAACAAGCGTAGCCTCGTGATGCAACGAGGGTAGGCTCATCGAACAACGAGGGTACGCGTGTTGCATCATGAGGCTACTGTGATTTACTACTGATTTGCGACCCAACGCAGCGCACTGAAGAGGCAAACTCAGCGTGCTGTGTAAGCCAACGGACTGCGCTGTGCAAGCCATCGCAGCGTGCTGAATCTCCTGACACAGCGTGCTGTGTAAAACTCCATACAGGGTGTTAAGAGTTTTAACGACTAAAATGAGGGTAAAAGAGATCCGGATCAATCACATTGTGCCGAAAAATATATCATGGCTCGCTATTGTATTCTTATCCTCTATCTGCTAAGTACAACTTACAAACTCATGTTAATAAACTAAAATTATACCTCAGCATTCAACCCGCTTCGCGGGTGTCGTAAAGTACGGGCTTATTTATGCCCGCACTCAATAAATTAAATAAAATAAATAAATTTATCACGCTGCGCTTTCTTATTCTGAGACCGGCCGGACACTCCGTCCGCCGTAACGATCGTACCAAAACACGTTAGGATTGCCAATACCGAGGTAGAGGCCGTACTCGTACTGCGTACTGCTCTCGTCGGGCGTAGAACTCCAATAGTAACCGCTCTCTCCGACACCGTAGAGCGACGTCCCGTAACGATAGCCCGCAGCAGGGAGAAAGATACTATTTCCATTGGGACCAACTACCTTGGAGCCGTTATGCTCCCCTTGGGTCGTCCACGTCCATTTGCATTTATCTACCAACTCTTGACACTCTGCCTTAGTCGGCAAGCGCCAACTGCCGCCCCAATGGGCACGAGCAGCATCGTAACGGCTGTCGCCGGAGATGTCTCCGATGTTCTTTTCGTAAATAACACTATTATCCCTCTCGTATTTGGACTTTGTCTTCGTCTCTCCACACGCAAAGTAACTACCGTAGTCACTCGGTAAACTGGCTCCGACATTGCATGTCGCCCACTTGACGCTCAAACCCAAATCAACGTAATCATGACCATTGATCTTGCCAATTCCGGATGAGGAAGACTTGACAGATGTTTGCCGACTCGGTGCGACATCCTCACCTCCACTCAGCCAAAATATACAAACTAAAACACCTACTAATATTGCCAAAAACAGATTAATTTTTTTTCCAAGAAGTCTTCTTTTTGTTAATGCACACTTCAAAGAAAAAATAGAATTTCTTTTTCGAGTAGGTTTAGGAGTCGGCTTAGGCTGCGGTTTAAGAACAGGCGTTGGTTTCGTATCCTCATCCTCCACAGGCTTCGTCTCCTCGTCATCCTCGATCTTCTGTTTACCTTGCACCTTTCCCATGCCTAACAATGCCAAAAACTCCCCGATGCTTTGCGGACGTTTGTTTTTATTGATCTGCATGGCGACAGCAATGGCGCGACGGGTAGAAGCGCTGACTGCATCCGGCAGAGGAGGCAACTCCTCGCCACTTGCCAAGAGATTGGCACTAAGGGGCGTGATGCCTGTAAGCAATTTGTAGAGCGTGGCTCCTAATGAGTAGATATCGGTGGCAGGCATAAAGCGAACCACATCGTTGCCCATCTGCTCAAGGGGTGCATAACCGGGCGTCTTACCCATCAGAGTGGAGGTGTTTTCGCCATCCTGTTCATCATACTGCTTCGAGGCACCAAAATCAATTAGAATTGCTCGGTCTGAGGCATCTACCATGATGTTGCCCGGCTTGACATCCAAGTGGAGACGATTATGGTCATGTACATAACCCAGGGCTTCCGCCACCTGACGGATATAACCTAATGCTTTAGCCTCGGAGAGCGGCCCATCGGATTTAACCATCTGACTGAGCGAACGACCCTCGATGTAGTCCATGACAAAGTAGGCTGTGCCGTTCTCCTCAAAGATATCGGAAACGGTGACTATGCCGGGATGATGGAGTTTACAGATGGCACGTGCCTCATCGACAAACTTACGAAGAAGTTTATGGACCAATGCTTTCTTGCTAAGAGTGCCCACGGTGACATGAGATGTCGTTTCGTCACGATTACAAAAGTCCTTGACAAAAAACTCCTTGATCGCAACACGATTTTCAAGCATCACATGTTCGGCCTCATAGGTGCATCCAAAGCCTCCACTATTGATGAAACGGACAATCCGGTATTTTCCTCCCTGAAGGAGGGTACCGGCTTGTAAGGAAGACAAATTATTATCCATAAAGAATCATAAACTAATAGACGCAAATCGAATTATTTACATTTTACCACTGCATGACCACAAAGTCATCGTTAAACCGTCCCCACATGACCGGATGTTGCTTGTCTTTGCTTTTCTGGCGGACTCCCAAACTGACAAAGTCAAACAGTTCGCGGGCGGTGATACGACGGTCTCGATTGCGGTCTGCATTGCCTCGCAGACCACGCAACAGATAGGTGGTGAAAAATCCGTTGGCCATAAAGGCACTCTCGATGGAGGTCTCTCCATCGCGGGAAGAGAGGAAAAGGAGCACATCGGCTTTCTTGACCACTTGGCCTGTAGGCTTCCCACTCACGCGGAGACCACCGGAGAAGCAGGCATCAGCAAAGATAATCTTCTTCTTCGCACGTGATTGTTTGAAGATTTTCAATATGTCATTATAAGAGATGCCCCCTTGCTCCCCTTGGATGTCATAAGGGCATATTCCGCCTTGAAAACCATGACCACTAAACGAAAAAACAATTTCGTCAGAAGATCCGGCACGACTGAATTGAGACTTAAGGGCACTCAACATACGGTCACGAGTGGCATACTTACCGGTGATCAGGATGACATTGTCAGTCTTGGTCCGGTATAACTTCGCGATGGCCTTGGCATCACTTTCCGGAAGACGCAAATCATTGATATATTTATAATCGGATATACCAACAACGACAACGTACGTTTCTGCAAACAACTGATGTGCAGCCAGCAACATGCAAAAGAGAAAAGAGAGAAGAAAACGATTCATAGCCATTTACACTTGCAATAGTTACACTGCTTCTTATTTTGTAATGCCTCAAAAGGGACATCGCCTAAAAAGTTGCCGCATTTAGGGCAAACATAATCGATCTTGAACTGTCGGGTCAATTCCTCGATTTTTTCGGGATTATGCTTCGTGCCATTAAAGGACTTGACTATAGAACAGATCAACAAAACGACACCTCCAATGGCAATGTAAGGAGCGATATTGCGTAAACCGGGTATGGCTGCCGCTCCTAAACTCACCACAGACAACAGAGTCATGGGAAGCATGCGATAAAAATTGGCCATAGCGGCATCTCTCTGGATAGCAATCTTGTCAGCTGAATATTTGTCATAGACTTTTTTCAGTCGATTGAACTCGCGAGTGTAGTCGGTCGGCTCCTTTTCGACAATCTTCTCAATAATCTTTTCATCGACTTTTTTGGATTGCTGAAGTGGTAATATGTCTGAAACTGAAATCTTAAACTGTGCACCCAACTGAAGGACTGTGTCTCGGGTCACACTCGTCTTGATGATGCTGCGCCCATCGACGATGGTTCCGTTTTGACTTAAATTTTCCAATGTCATACTTCCATCCGAGTGAACTATCAGCTTGCAATGTTCTCTGCTTACGGTAGTGTCATGTATGGGGGTACGTTGTGTACCTTTTCTACCTATGATAATTTCCATAACAATCTAAAAATAAAGTTTTTCTCTTTTTTATATTATTCTTTTCGTTTATATAATTCTTTCAGATTTTTCAGAGCCTCCTTGGAGATGCTTAAGGTAAAAACATCAGGAGAAATAAAGTCCGAAAGTTGGAGTTTTTGTTTCAAAGTATTGATATGACAAATGAAGGAACTATTCACGATATATCGTTTGCCGATGCGAATAAAGGGCTGCACTTTACCTCGCAGTTTATCATCGATCAGATTTTCAATCATCAGAAGATTGACCATGAGAGAAACCTTATATCCGTTGGCAAACATCACTGAGGTATAGTTACCATCAGCCTCAAAATATGCTACCTTATCCAAAGGAACTTTAGACATTTCGTCCCGTGTGTGGAAGATGAGGCAAGTATCATTTTGTTTGGGCTGTATCTCTGTTTCCATTTGTATTAAAAGATTTGATAAGGTAGTGGCAAATGTAAAGAAAAACATTCAGATGTGCAAAAAAGTAATAAAATATTTTGGTCAATTATATAGAAATGTTACACAATATTTTTTATTAAATCCGAAAGGATAAAGGTAAGGGAGTAATTTATCTCCTCACAATTAGGATAAAGATAAGAAAAAATGTCGCACTTTATCATCAGCCATTGGCAATATACATTCTATTTTTTAAGTCCTTTGCGCTTCAATCTGTGCATACATATTCATATTAAATACATATTTATAAGTAAAAAATTAAAAGAGACGAGAAAATACAAACCATCGTTACAAGCACTTCTACGTGGGGTTAAAAGGACCTTAAAATTTCTACGCGATGAAATTCAATTTTCTACGCGATGAAGTTTGAATTTCTACGCGATGAAATTTTCTCTATTAAACGAGAGAGCGATCTCTATTACGTGCTCCACTTCAAGAGCTGTAATAATCATGCATAAAATATACAACACTTTGTTTCAAGCCTTATGCACATTTCATGTAAAAGGATTTACAAAATAAAAACACTTCTTCGCTCTGAGGTGTATAGATCGGCACTAATAACACAAAAAGAGGATGCCTCGTCTTGAGACATCCTACTTATAGAGATTCGAATCAAGAAGCCCTGCTCTCTGTCAGAGCAGAGACCTCCGTCAGTCGCTTCACAGGGAGAAATGATCAAGCCTTGCAAGCCTGCTCGATGGCAACAGCGACAGCCACTGTACAACCCACCATCGGGTTATTGCCCATGCCGAGGAAGCCCATCATCTCAACGTGTGCCGGTACAGAAGATGAACCGGCAAACTGTGCGTCAGAGTGCATACGACCCATGGTGTCGGTCATACCATAGGATGCAGGTCCGGCAGCCATGTTGTCCGGGTGAAGTGTACGACCTGTACCACCACCGGAAGCTACAGAGAAGTAGTTCTTCTCAGCAAGGGTACGCTCCTTCTTATAGGTACCTGCCACTGGGTGCTGGAAGCGAGTGGGGTTAGTAGAGTTGCCTGTGATAGAGACATCAACGTCCTCTTTCCACATGATGGCAACACCTTCGCGAACGTCGTCTGCACCATAACACTTAACTTTGGCACGGAGACCATCAGAGTATGGAGTCTCTTTAACAACATTTACCTCACCGGTATAATAATCAAATGCTGTCTCTACATAGGTAAAACCATTGATGCGAGAGATAATCTTGGCTGCATTCTTGCCCAAACCATTCAAAATAACACGGAGGGGGTTTTTACGAATTTTGTTAGCCATCTCTGCGATCTTGATTGCACCTTCGGCTGCAGCATATGACTCGTGACCTGCAAGGAAAGCAAAACACTGAGTCTCCTCGCGGAGAAGACGAGCTGCCAAGTTACCATGGCCCAAACCTACTTTACGATCGTCTGCAACGCTACCGGGAATGCACATAGCCTGAAGACCGATGCCGATAGCCTCAGCTGCTGTAGTACAACCTTTCTTAATAGCGATAGCGGCTCCGATAACGTAAGCCCATTTAGCGTTTTCAAAACAGATGGGCTGTGTAGATTCACACATTGCGTAAGGATCAATGCCTTTTGCGTCGCAGATGGCTTTTGCCTCATCGATATCTTTGATGCCAACTTCGTTCAAAGCTTTATTTATTTGCTCGATGCGGCGATCATAACTTTCAAATAATGCCATAATTTTGTTTTCTTTTCTAATAGATTAGGAAAAATAGAATTTAATCTGTATTGATCCTGCGCTTTCTGTTATGACTGACATATAAAACGGACTGCCTTAACAATCAGAAAACATCAGGATCTGCGCAAGTTTTTCTTAACAAACCAAATGGTAACCAACAAGATAAAAAGAAGAATGAAAGCACAAAATCCAAAAAAATAGGCCTGCGTAAAGTCTCCTCGAAACCACTGCACCACAGCGTAGGTGGTAACACAAACGAGGATGATGGAGGCAACCCAAGTATAGATTTTTAAGAATTTCTCTAACATAATGTCTTTTTTAAGGATTTAAATGTTTAGTAGTTCTGGGGTTTAAGAGTATCAACTATTCAACCTTTCAACTATTCAACCATTTAACCATCGATAAGTTCATTTGGATTGATGATCCGAAACTCTCTACATGTATGTTAGTGAGAGAGTTTTCAGAGATAATTACTCCTTGCGGGGATTGATATATTTGACAGCATCTTTAAAGCGACCATAGCAGCCTGTGGCTTTTTTAACAGCCTCATTGGCATCCATACCTTCGCTGATCCACTGCATCATTTTGCCCATGTGAACAAACTCATAACCGATCACTTCATCGTTGGCATCGAGAGCCATGCGTGTGCAATAGCCTTCTGTCATCTGCAGATAACGTGATCCTTTAAGTTTCGTACCATACATGGTGCCGACTTGTGACACCAAGCCCTTGCCGAGGTCTTCGAGTCCTGCTCCTACGACAAGACCACCCTCAGAGAATGCTGACTGGGTGCGTCCATAGACGATCTGGAGGAAGAGTTCGCGCATAGCAGTGTTGATGGCATCACAAACAAGGTCTGTATTGAGAGCCTCAAGGATGGTTTTGCCCGGGAGAATCTCTGATGCCATAGCAGCAGAGTGTGTCATGCCGGAGCAACCTACTGTCTCGACAAGAGCCTCCTCGATAATACCATTCTTAACGTTCAAAGAGAGTTTGCATGCACCCTGCTGAGGAGCACACCAACCGATGCCATGTGTAAAGCCGGAGATGTCTTTGATCTCCTTGGCATAGATCCACTTGCCCTCCTCCGGGATCGGAGCATTGGCATGATGGGCACCCTGTGCCACACAGCACATGTTTTCTACTTCATGAGAATAAACCATTTGTGTTAAAATTTAAAGTTACTACAATTGTTTATTTTTACGGATTGCTTATTGTGTGATTTTAAACATTGCGTACAACAAAAAGCAACGCAAATATAATTAATTTTATGGATAATACAATATCTGAAAATTGCGAGAAGCATAATTCGGTATTCAGAAAGGATAACCGACTGCCAAATGATAGCCTAAGTTGCCAAAAAATGAGCCGGAGATATTATAATAAGAACTCTTACGGCTCTCTGTCGGGTCATGGATCGGGATACCTACATCAAATCGAACGACAAACATGCCCAGATCGTAACGGATACCTAAACCACAGTCGGTAGCTATTTCGCGGATAAAGTCAGAAGTAAATTGTCCACCTGTGCGCGAATCATCATTCCGAAGTGTCCAGACATTACCGGCATCAGCAAAAACGGCTCCATAAAAACTTCCGGTCAGGGGAAAACGAAGTTCGATATTCCCCTCGATTTTAACATCGCCGGTCTGATCCATATAGGCATATCGATCACCTCCGACTTTGTAACTTCCGGGCCCGATGCTGCGGATGCTGAAGCCGCGCAAGCTATTAGCTCCTCCGATAAAAAACTGCTCGCTATAAGGGACAACACTACTATTGCCATATGCCCACGCGATACCTCCTAACAAGCGGGTGGCCAGTGTCGTGCGGGGACCTATGTTGATGTAATTACGAAAGTCGATTGTCCCCTTGACAAACTGCGAGTATTTCTGCCACAGCAATTGGCGCTCGCCCTCTTTGCGAGGGGTAGTCAGTCCGAGAAAAGTATTGAGCAGACCTGCCGATTCGGTCAAGGTGAGTTGTAACCACTGCTGAGTAACTCTGGACTTAAAGACAGTTCTATTATCATAGGTATAACTATAGACAACAGCAGGTATGAAACGATTGGAAAAACTCTGTTTCAATACTTTGTTTTCACCGACTATACTGTCAAATCTGCTGCTCGTCTGCATCATGGATGTATAACTGAGTTTTAAAGGAGAAATGGAGTGAGAACTGACATCATTGGTATAGAAATCATATTTGATCTCTCCAGTCCCCTTAAACATCTGAAAGAATCCGGAACGACGCATGATGTCTGCCGAAAGCGAAAAGGTGGTGGCAACAGGATATTCCCTATCCATCTTAAAAATGCGTCGAGGCAATAAAAGGCGTGGAAATTGCAGAGAGGTCTTGAATCCAAACTCATAGCTATCGAGCAAACTTCCTGAGGCAGAGTAGGAAGCACGATGTCCGGTCACCCATTCATAAGCAGCAGAAAGTTCTAACGTGAGCAACTCGCCTCCTCCGAAACAATTACGGCGGCGCGCATGGAGCATCATGCCCGGACCGACCTGATGATTGTCTTTAACGACCGCATTTAACTCCATCGAGCCGACCCAAGGATAATCGTATGTAGCAGAGAGATCTAACCGTAACCGATTGACAGAGTCAGCCAAGGAGGTACTGTCAGGCGCTAAGCGGACATACTGAACCGAATTATACTTAAAGGTATTTAAGCGAGATACCCCAGTCTTGATCCTTGATGTTATCCAGTCTGCATAAACCTCTCCTGCTCCGATGGGGACTGTCGAAGCAAGTACTCGGGGTAAAACTCTCAACTTGCCACGATAGGCTATCGTTATGAAACCTTGAGTCGTATCCAAACGATTGGCAGGACGTCCCAAGCCATTGTCTAAGGTAAATCTGACACTATCTACGACACAACGACGTAATAAGTCCGGTGAAGACAGATTTTCGGAGAGATAGACACGTAACGCTATCTGTCGATGGCCCTGTGTGCTGTCTGCCAAAAAACGAATATTGGAAGCATCATAAAGGTAGAAACCATCACTACGCAAAAGGTGTGCAAGCCTCTCGCGCTCTTTTTCAATCGTTTCGGCACTAAAAATATCTCCGACTTTCAGGAAACTGTTGCCCTCAGCATTGGCAATAATATTATTTACCTCGCTGCTCGGTGTCGGCATATAGACGACAGAACCAAGACGATAAGGAAGTGGGTAATCCAGATAATAGCCCACTCGGGCTTTTAGTGAATCTCGTTTATCCGGAAAAATCTTATAATGTACCTTTCCTCCAAAATAGCCATTATCTGCCATGGAAATCTCTGCTACTGTCGAACGAAGGGATGGATTGACCTGACTGATGAGTATAGGATCACTTTTTAACGCAGTAAATAACCAATGTTTGAATCCGCTTTGCTTCTCGGTGTAAAAAGCATTATAAGCCCACAGACCAAACGGTAAAGGCCAACGATGTTTTGAGCTGCCCAAAAAAGAATTATTCGGCTCAACTTTTAACGTTGTCTCTATGGCACTCTTTATGTCTGAGGGAACGTCTTCGGCCATCTCGCTCTCTATTTCCTTTACCCCAACATATAGTTGCTCCCCCTCAGGAAGATGCCGAGTGGTGCTACAGGAAATGATAAGCCAAAACACCGGCAAAATCCAAATTATATTACCGATATATCTAAAAAAACTGATACAAGTCATAAACATGTTTTGTTATCGTGGAATTTCGTGATCAACGTTTGCATCTTTGGTTATCGGTCATCACATCAACTATCAGCAGATCAGCGCTCTGTAACTTTATCCATCTCTCTGATTTTCTGCAACATCAACTGACGTCGTTTTTCAGCATTAGGATTGAATAAATCTCTTAAGCGATAGCTCGAGCGCTGTACGACATAGCCCAAGCCCGTCTCTACGATCTCTCCCTCCAAAATGCTCTCATAGTTGGTCTTGCGGAAAAGACGTAGATAGCGCGAGCCATCTTCTCTCAAAAGCCACTCCAAGGAGAAATCATTGATAATGGCATTATCCTCTTTGACAGAAATGTCGTCACCGGATGAAACTCTCCCTCCTATCACGACCCGCATACGATCATTGAGTAACTTTTGAGAAACTTTCACCGAATAGTCTGTCCTCGAACTGCCCGTTCCCGTCACATCATAGGTATCAATGCCGACTGCTATCTCCGTGTTCTTAAACCTCTGATTGAGCAATGACTCTACCTCTTTTTGCAGGAGCGCCGTCAGGGCAGCATTGGCAGAAGCCACCGATGATGCAGATGAAACACCCGGTCCAGAATAAGTCTGTGTCACAAGGAGTTTCAGTGCTTGTTTAGAGCGTTCCTCATCGGTCAAAGAGTTGATCTGATTTTGGATGGAAGCATCTTCGGGCGCAGCACAATCAAAAGAGATTGTCATTTGCTGGACGGTGCCGCCGATCTTTACATAGACGACAAATTTCACTACACGCGTAGCTCCACTCTCGTCATTTATCGTACAACGTATCTCTTCTGTCGCAGTCAAATTTAATTCGGGGTTATCTACGGTACCATTCCACTGCAATATACCTCCATCCGATATCTTAAAAGATTTGGACATCGGCAACATGGGAAGTTTAAACGTAAAAGATCCATCTGAGACTTCATATGAACCATTTAGGTTCAAGGCTCCATGGGCAGGCATAACCAGACGCAAAGCACCTCCACCGGTGACATAAAGATTATCAGACTCATTGGGAGAAAGTGCTATATAAGCATTAGCTGTACGGGCAACATCAATGCGAATATCAGTATGGAAACCAGCAGACTGAATCGGGTCAGAAGAAAAAATCTGAGCCACATTACGACGATTCAGTTTATCAAAGGAAACAAACTCCACCAACTGCTCTGTCTTGCTATTGCCAGAAAGAGTCTCTTGCTGCAAATAATAACTAATATCTGTTTCTGCTAATGCAGTGACATTTCCGCTAAGCGCCAAATTTGAAACCTCTCCGGATAAATGTAAATTGACATTAAGAGGCAATGTGCCACTAATAGTCTGGGCATCATACTGCCGTTTTTTAGACTTGAATAGCTCTACATGCTCTCCTGACAGACGCAAATCAATGTTGGGTGTTGTCAAAGACTTAACCATATCAATTTTACCACTTAATAAAAGTGGCGGTGTATTTTTTACACCAGAATATATCGGGAAAGATTGAAACTTTATCTGATTATCATTCATCCAAATTGTATCATCCGACAGACGCAACTTCGCATCAGCATCAGCATAATAGATAGAGGCAGTATCCATAAGGATGAATCCATCTCCTTGTAATTGTTTCAGCTCTTCCCCCCTGAAACTCAGACGTCCAGCCAAGGCACCATCAAGACGAATGTTAGAGGGCATATAAACGTTGAGAAAAGAAAGAGGTAATTCGCTCAACGTAAGTGTCGCTAAAGCACGTTCCGATGAAGAAATATTATCACCATAAATCTTATGGAGATATTTTAATGAAAGTGAATCGGCCTGCGCCATTACCCCCTTGGGATCAACTGCCATAGATGCAAATAATGTTTTTCGCCCATCGACATTCATGCCGACATATCCTGTCATGCGCTTATCAAAATTTGAATATCTGCCGCGAAGCATCAGACTATCTGCTGTATAATTGTCAAATACAAAGTGATCAGTCTCGACATTAAAACGACATGATATGCTATCAGGATCTACATCTGCAATACAATTGAAATCCAATACCCCAGAGGTAGGAATGCGCCACTTCATCGTTTTTCCCAAATAACTCAGATCCAAATGATTAACATCTAAACGAATTCTTGTTCCCTTATTTTCAGATAAAGGCAAGGTAAACAGAGAAAGAGATAAAGCCTCTGGGCCTGTCATACGGACATCGGCACTACAGTCAATGCCATGCTTAGAGATATTTTTAAACGAACTGACTCTGAGATAATTATCCGGATTTATAATCAAAGGCTGACCATAAATAATAGGATTAGCAGAAAGATGAAGGGTGGCAATATCATCTCTCATAGCCAAATTGAGTCCGACATCATAGAGAAGTCCTCTCAGAAAATTTGTATAACTCAAATGCCCGGTAATGCTATCATTCCTAATTTCCCCTCCTAACAAAACTGAATACGAGTTCTTCTGTTGAGGAGCAATGTTAACCAGTTTTGTTTTGTACGAATGAACATTCTCATTCTGGGGATATAACGAGACACGAATCGTATCAAAACTCCATGCATCACTGCCATAATCATCAAGGGAAACAGAAACAGAAAAATGATCATCATTATTTAGACGAATACCACAATATGAAAACTCTTGTTGCATAGAGGTAATGAAAGGATAGAAAGGATTATCCTGATACATATCAAGCCGTAAATCCAAACGAGGAATCTTTGTCTCTATACTCGTTAAATCCCACTTCCTGGAAGCCATCTGCCTATCAACCTCATTTTTAACCGTATCATATAGTGGCCTGATATCAAATAAACCACATTCTGCAAGAATAGAGAAATTACAATCTCCTCCAGACAAAACAGAACTTAGATAGTTGTTGCGAGTTGTCAAGTGCCATGACACAGGCTCCAGAGCAGTCTCGACATCTTGCCTTTTATGCAAAATACTATCTATTTTAAGAATACCTGAATAATCCTGTTTCATATTACCCTGCAAAGCAAAGTGGGAATTCAAAGAAAACTCTCCTTCCAAATTATGCGCTGAAGGTATGAGTTTAAGATCAAATCTATCCACATCAATTAAACCATCTGCAGAAATGCTGTCCTTTGCGATAACACCCGAAACACGTCCCTGCATATTACAAAGCGTATCGTTCATGGTTATTGCAATATTATATGCACTATGGGCTAACTGAGCGGATAAATGTAAATCAGAAATTAAATCAGTTGTGGGAGCCTTAACATCTTTTTGATAGTACATCGTATCGATTACAACATCTGCATCCATAGAGGTTTGTGGAGAAAGGAAATCGATATTTTTTCCTGAGATTCTGAATCTGGCTGAAATATTCCGAAGAGGGAAAGAGGGTACCACTTCGCCAATAGGAAAACGTTTTAGAAGAGAAGTAAGTTGATATTTGTCCTCATCAAGTAGATACGAAGCTGTAAGATCTGTCATTACAACACTATCTTTGGTGCAAATCAGATCTCCATAAATCAACTTATTATCTTGTCCCAAATCAACAACCAATTGACACGAATCCGGAATAAAATACTCTCTCTGTAAAGAATCAGCTACAAAGGTAGAGAGCAAGAAATCACTATGCAGCAAATCTGCTATAAAATGCCCTTCCCAAACACTTTGATTATAGTTTGTCGGGATTTCTCCATGACCTAAAAAAGAGAGATTCAAATAATTTGGAAGTTTTATTGTAGCTTGAGAAAAGTTCCATGTACCTTCTGACATGGAACCATCAAAATCAAAACTGAGTGTTGTATCTGGCCAGTTTGCAGAGATAGCAGGAACATAAAAAGCTGTCTGTCTTACCACTTCTTGACTCGATAGACGTCCCTCCATGTCAATATCAAAATTTCCTTGATCAGGCTGAAAAAATAGTTTATAATCCAATGACACATCACCTCGGATATAACTATCGCTAAGATTTAAAACAAGATCACTAACAGAAATCCACGAGGAATCCATCTGAAATGAAGAAGCGGACATCTGGTCAACTAATAATCCGGAAATTTTCTCTTGAACCGAGAAATTGTCTATTTCGGCTACAATTTTTTTATCTCCATAATAGAGATTACGAACGCGAAAACCAAGTTCTTGTAAATCCATGTGAGCATAATCAAAATACTTAGAGTTATAATGAATCTCATCAGTCTGATTAGGCATTTCAACAATATCTTTAGAAATGGTATCACAAGCTATGTAGTTGTCCATATCCAAACGGATAGAGGCATCTGGCAAACGAACGTCATCGACTTGAAACCATAATGGATCAGTCATCATAACAAAACCCTCGACATCTAAACCTTTAGTGTGATTAGAAAGAAACAATCTCTCTCCATCCAATTTCAACTTATAGCAGATATCTCTTAGATTGACATCTTCTACTTCAATATGCCAAGGCATAGCATTGTCATCAGAAAGCGTATCCTTATCTATGGTTTCTACTCTCATCGCTACATTGGCCGAAACGAGGTCAACTTCTCCCAAACGGAGTTTTCCTTTTTCTGGATCTACAGCAAAATTACGTATGGCAAGACTTTTAACCTCTCCTACCATTCCTAAAGATGGAGAAAAGTCATCTACATAAAGTTTTAAATCAGAAATATCTAACTTTCGGATTAGATAATACTGCTGGAAAACAGGAATTTTATCCAATCCTGTTACCAATTTCTTCATATAAAACAGCGTGTCACTTTCTCCTCGATATGCAACAACATCCGTCACTTTAAGTCGTAAAGGGAATGACAAACTTATACCTCCTACTTCATAATGGAGTTGATGAGGATTATCATTGAGCAAGGCCACTACTTCATCACAAACCCGACGTTGAACCGAAGGGATATAAAGAGTCAAAGGGGTAAGAATAACAAGAAAAACAACTACTATAATACACACAAACAAACGACTTCCCCATCGTCTTTTAGGGACTTTGGGAAGAGTTGGGACATTTGTTGGAGATAGTTTATGTAATTGCTCTGAAATTTTTTTCACCAATCAAGTTTCTACACCACATTATATTTAATGGCAAAGATAGGCTTTCGAATGAGAAAAACAAAAATATTTCCGTTTTTTCTATATTGAGACGTATCTTTACAAAAATAACAATTTATATCCTTAAAATGATGGATACCATGAATAATCCGTTTTTGAGCAGAAATTTGTATCATCATCACCCATAGAGATTCATATAAGCAACGATTCGCTTCTGCTCAAGCATTAGCGAATCGTTTTATAAGAATAATCAAGGATAAAACTACTTATCCGATTTCACCTTTAACTGTTCTAGCCAATCAGATAAATCACGAATCATTGCTTCATGAAACTTAAAGTTCTTTCGACTTCCCCATCCATGTCCCCCTGTAGGATAAATATGCAGAGAAGCAGGAACTCCATTGCGTTGCAATGCCAAATAATACTCGACAGAGTTGCGAGTAGGGACCGCTCTATCATCATGACTACAAAGCAGAATTGCTGGAGGTGTCATACTATCAACTTGTTTCTCATTGGAGTATTTCTTCACCAATCCTTCTGTTGGATGTTTCCCAAGCAGGTTATTATGCGAGCCTCGATGGGTAAAAGTGGTATCCATAGTAATAACCGGATAGAATAGTATCTGAAAATTGGGACGTACCGCCTCTACCGCATGAGTTGCAACAGTCGATGCCAAATGTCCTCCGGCAGAAGAACCCATAATGCCTAAATCATTAGGATTAATCTTTAAGTCTGCGGCATGAGCTCTCAGATATCGAATAGCCTCATAGACATCACTCGCCGGGACCTCAGTGTTACCATAGGGCATTCGATAATTTAATACGACCAAAGCAATACCTCGTTCATTGAAGAAAGGTGCCCAATCATACCCTTCATGTCCCCAAGCAAGATGCGAGTAACCTCCACCCGGTAAAGCTAACACAATGCGGCCGGTAGCCTTCTGAGCTTCTGGCATAAAGAAACGCATGAATGGTTTAGCAACACGCTTTTCTTGATTCCCTA
The DNA here is from genome assembly GCA_045576355.1 of Bacteroidales bacterium. Classification (GTDB taxonomy): domain Bacteria; phylum Bacteroidota; class Bacteroidia; order Bacteroidales; family UBA3663; genus Liminaster. The sequence continues at coordinate 97,732 of JAZNGG010000038.1, read as the reverse complement.
TAGGTTTCTCCTCTGCACCATTACTATTAGGCATTCCATTAGGCCATAAATAAACATCTTTATGAGTATTCGATCCTTGAGCATACAGCGAAATACTCGCAAAAAAGAGTGATGCAAAAAATATAGAAAATAACTTAGCCATATTATTTATTATTGTGCAGTAGAATATTGTTGTACAGTGGCTTCAGTCGCAATAATAAATACCTCTACACGACGATTTTGAGCACGTCCGGCTTCAGTATCATTACTAGCAATAGGTTCGTCATAAGAACAACCTGTTTCTGTCAAACGATCAGAAGTAATATTTCGTTGACGCAAATAATTACCTACAGCCTGAGCACGCTTAAGTGATACACTTTGGTTAGCAGAAGCTGAACCTACATTATCTGTATGTCCTTTAACAACAATGGCTGTAGTTGATAAATCGGACTGATTCATAGATGCTGCAAATTTGTCTAAAGATATCTTTGCATCAGCTCCAAGTGTGGAAGAATTAAAGCCGAATAGTATATTATTATTAAAAGTAACCTTGATCGCTTTTAATCCATTTGAGTCTTCAACCGTTTCTACAGCGGCAGCCTGAGCTAACTCTGCCTGAAGTGCAGCAGCTTTTTTATCCATTTGTTTACCGATAATAGCACCTGTGCCGCCTCCTACTCCTGCGCCTATAGCTGCTCCAATAATAGCACCTTTACCTTTATCACTTTTTCCACTAACTAATGTTCCTATTAAAGCACCTAAAGCTGCACCACCTCCGGCTCCAATAGCAGTACCTTTTCCGGTGTTAGACATAGTCGTACAACTTGCAGTTATCAAAAGAGTAACAGCAACAGCTAAAAATGAAATAAAAAACTTTTTCATATGTCTGAGATTAATTATTCAATGAATATGTTCGGATAAAAATTTATTTTACTATTACTTTTTTACCTCCGACAATATAAATGCCAGGACGTGTTATATTATCAACACGAATGCCTAAAAGGTTATAGATGGTATTATCTTTTTCAACCTCATGTGTCGGAGAAGATATGCTGGCTGTCTGACCATTTAAACTATAATCAGATACATTTTTTACACCAGGACAACCAAAGTAAGTGGCAATATTACCATAAACCCAAACTTGCTGACGATAGTTTTTCTGCACTGTAAACAAATCCAATGCATCTCGAATTGCACCCTTAGGAAGTTGAACAGGAACACAACGAAGAGGATCTGTTTCGTCCGGAGTTGTAGCAATTAAAACTTCTGTTTCTTGACTTTCCGGGATGGCAAATGTAGCACCAGTATTCATAGACGCACCATTTATATACCCCACCATATATCCACAAATCCATACCTTATCTGTCACAGTTCCATTATAATAATCCAAATCTGAACTAATATATGCAGTAGCTATTGAACTACCATCACCGGCAGAAAGAACAAGTAAAATGTATTGATCAAAAGCATTAACATAAGTAGATGTTTCTGCGGTTTCAGCTTTGATGGTAGTAACTCCATAACCGACAAGAGTGATTTGACCATCAGCAGATACTGTTGCAACATTGGGATTTGAAGAGCTATAAGTTATAGCGCCATCAGAATTAGTAGTCAAAAGATTAACAACATTAGCATCAAGGCCCTTAACAATTACAGAATCTAATTCAAACTGAACTGTTGGAATGTTAAGATTAGTCACAATGCAGATATCAGCAGCTTTCAAAGAAGATAATTGTGGTGTACCATTATAGTTCTGCACAAAAGCTGTGATATCATATGTTTTCGTAAGATCGATGTTAAGTTCACCCCATATATTAAACTGATCTCTAAAAATTATCTCATTGTCAAATTCATCTATAAGAGTTACATTTTTGTTATTTAACTCTGTGGATGCAAAAGAAAGGCCACAAACTTTAACCGGAAGGGACTCGTAAGTTTTATAACCATCACCTACAGCAATATCAGCTATGGTTACAACTTTGGGTTCAACAGGATTACCTTGAGAAGAAATGGTAACTTCATCAAAATTATGACCATCCATTTCAGTCAATCCATTATAAAGATAAAGATTTCCACTCACTTTACCACTGATCTTGTCTCCTGCCTGCAAAGAAGAGGTCGTGCCATAAAGCAAGAAGCCATCTTGCCCGTCAGAAACATATAGATATTTACCAGAAACGCCAGTAACTAAGAGGTCTTTAAAAGAGAAAATCACCGGAGCCTTGACAGTTGTTGCTTCTCGTTTCATATCTGCAATAGATGAGTACTCCTTAGAAATGGTATAAACTCGAGTAACCACCTTACTAAGATTACCGGAAGCATCAGCAGCCACAACTTTAAGAGTAGTAGTATTACTAATGCTAAAAGGCTGTGTATAAAGAGTTGAGGATGTTGTTGGTGTCGAAGAGTCCAATGTATAGTAAGCCTTAAGCCCATCAGCGACTGTAATTGTCACCATTTGCTCACTTGCATAAGTTCCACTTTCGGGAGTTACTACAGGAGCGTCCACAACGATCTGATCTCCACCTCCTGCACATTCTGTCCAAGCGATATTCCACACAGCAAATCTATCTTTATTACTTGTACTATTGCTAGGAGAATTATTGGTCATGACAATTTGAAAATCACCAGCAAGATTGACCACCTCCGAACAACGCTCTTTTTCGAATTTTTGTAAAGATGTATTAATAACATCAAATTCATGAGTCACAACATCTCCTTGCATTATGGCAACGTGAAAACTAACACCCTTGCTCTCTGAAAATGGGTAACCATAGTCAAAAGATAGAGTTCCACAACCACCGCTCAAAATAGGAGAAGTAATCTTTCCTACAGTAGTTGTCTTACCATTCATGCATAGAGCCTTTGTAGCATCAGAGTCTCCAAACATTTTAAAAATGGGATTCTTGTCTTCAGCACCTCCTGCCAAAACAGCACAGTTCTCTCCTACCCAACCTGCCGTCGTCGTATAAGTAGCATATTTATTGTTGGGAGTTAATGTTGTAAAATCATCTGTACCTTGGGCAAATAGCTGACCAAAGCATAGACAACAAATGGTCGTAATAAGTAAATTGTGTTTCATAAAGTAATTAATTATTTATTATTTTATATTCTGGATTCTATTGAAAAACCTCTTTAAATATCTTGGGATTTTATTATAAAAACATCACTTTACCTCTTTAGCAAAATAAACGATTGTCGGCAAATGATCACTATATCCATTCAGCCACACTCCTCCTGCGTGGGTACGCTTAGGATATCCCTTATATTTACCCTCTGTCTGGAAAAGAAAATCTCTGACAAAAACCTCATGACGCAGATAGCGAATATCACCTGTTTCACCTTTTCCCACCAAATTGGAAGAGAGGACAATATTATCAAACAAATTCCACTGTCCTCGATAGAGCAACGAGCCTTGTCCATCCTTTCTTAAAGTGTCCCAAAAAGGATTCCACAAATCAAGAGGACCACAATTTTTAACTTTACGTTTTGCTCCAAGAGACTCAGCCATGCTCTTGTCATCGGGGTCATCATTCATGTCACCCATAACAATGACATGAGATGCGGGATCAATCTGCAACAATGAATCCTTGATGGCACACACTTGTTCTCCTCCTCTTTCACGTGCAGGAGAAGCTGCTGCACGTGAGGGCCAATGTACTACAATAAAATGAAATTTTTCTTTTAAAATTGTTCCCGTAGCCAACAGAAAGCCACGAGTAGCATAAGTAGTATCCTCTGACTGATATGGAATTAAATTATAATTCTCCAACTTAAATTGTTTCGGATTATAAAGAAAAGCACAATCGACACCACGACGATCCGGGCCTTCTGTATGAATGATCTTATAGCCTCTGCCAGAGAGAGCAGGTTGTGCCACTAATTCCTCTAATACTGCCAAATTCTCCACTTCAGACAACCCTATAACAGCCGGATAAACCGGTACTTTTCCTCCAGTACCAAGCATAGCAATCACCTCTGACATATTTTGCTGTTTGGCTCTATACTTCATAGAATTCCATTTGTAGGAACCCTCCGGGAGAAATTCATAGTCATTCTTGTCTGCAATCTTAATTATCTGACCATCCACCTCTTGAGTGAGAACATCATGAATCGTGTCAAACAGATTCTCTACGTTATAAAACGCTACACTAAAACGTATCTCCTTACGCCCTTGAGCATGAACGAGACTTACTAATGAAATGAAAAGAAATGTCCACAAGGACTGTAAAAACAAGTGTTTATTACCCAACATATCGTTTCCTGTTATTTTGAGGACAAAGATACACATATTTTACGAAATATTGGTTATGTCGCATGATAAAAAAATATTCCAAACTATTAATCCCCTACAAAACTATATATATTTATGAGAATAGTAGAGATTTTGCTAATTCTAATATAGAAATTTCTAAATTAAACAGCCTCTTGTATTCATAAACACATTTTTTATATACTTAACATTGTATTATCTATCAGGCTGATGTAAATTTGCGGCAAACACAACAAAAGGCCGAATCCCTCCCTATTTGGATAATATGAGCCCTTCTGTAATTTTTTTCATATATGAAAGCAAATAAATTTTTCAACGTGACAAAAGCCCAAACAATGCTGGCATTGTTTTGCACTATCTCATGCTCTAATGTTTTATCTCAAACCACAGCAGAAGAAGTCATTAGTTATTTTCATATTAAACCTTTCGGATGGGCGACATGCAGTAATGTCCGGGGAAATCCATATCACCTTTGTGGAGGAAACAGATCTGCTCATCCGGACACGATTATTCTCTACTCTAATGGTGAAAACGATAGAGAGAGAATCATGGATGCGATAGCAAATTTTGATGTAATTATCCTGGATGGTGAAAAGGGAGATTTTTCCATTTCAAACAGCATGTCAATCCCTAACATAAAAGATAAAACCATCTTAGGAAGAAATAACGCAAGACTCTGCACACAATGGCATATTACACCCGAATTGAAACAAGCTTTAACAGATGCTAATCTCGAGAAGTACTCCAGCAGTTCCGGCACAGGGGGGACACTCAGCAATGGTCGGCATGTAGATGAAGAAAGAGAATTACACACACGACAAACAATTATTGACTTTTTAGGAGATGAAAAAGAAAACTATCGCTCATCCGGCATCTTAAATATGGATAGTTCTAATGAAAACATCATTATCCGTAACTTGATTTTTGTTGGCCCCGGCAGTGTAGATGTCGGAGGGGCTGATTTAATATCCAATTATGGGGCGACTCATGTTTGGATTGACCATTGTGAATTTATTGATGGGATGGACGGCAATCTTGATAGTGGAAAGAGAGAAGGTGGAGAGCAGTTTGTCACATATTCATGGAACATCTTTAGATATACCGAACGGAGTTTTTCGCATCCATATTCAAATGGTGTAGGATGGAATAAAGGATACCTTCAATATATCACTTATGCCTATAACATCTGGGGAGAAGGATGCACAAACCGAATGCCTCTTGCCGATTGGGTCTATATACATCTTCTTAATAATTATTATAATTGCGCACCTAAAAGCACAGCTATTGCCATCAATGCCAACTCGCATGCTCTCATAGAGGGTAATTATGCAGAAGATGGTATCAGCAGACCTTTCTATCCCGGCAACTATGCTGACTTATATTATCACACGCGAAATAACTATGGGTTAGGCAGATATGATAATTCGAGTAATACAGATATTTCATTGGAGGTCCCTTATAATTACAATGTTATACCCACAGATAAAGTACCCCAACTACTCCAATCCCCCTATGGAGCGGGAGCAACAATAGACGATCTGCTGGAAATTCTTACTGCACCTGCCAACTACTATTCAAGGCGCATGGTTTTGTCTCATGGTCAATCATGGTCTGCCGATAAGTCTTGGGACTATGTAAGTGGCTTAGTTACAAAGTCATTGCTAAAATGCTGTGAACAATACCCCATGGATACCTGGTGCGAAGAGGCATACGCATGGAGTAAATTTTATACTGATAATGCGCTCAATGATAATGGGTCATTTAAAAACTTCAAGACCGGTAATATTGATAATATTGCTTCCGGAAAAATTTTTTTTAACCTTTATAATAGAGAAATTGCTCGTAATACAGAAGAAGGAGACAAACTCGCTGCCAAATATAAAAATGCAGCAGATTTTCTTTACAACTATTTAAGGTATCAATATTCCAGGATTCAAACAGAAGAGGGTTATGGAGGATTTTTTCATAAAGACATTTACCCCAATCAGATGTGGTTAGATGGGCTGTACATGGGTGCTGCTTTCTATGCAGAATATTTGCATCATTTCTTACCCGAAGATACTGAAGGGTGGACAGATATAGCTCATCAGTTCATCACCATCCACCGACATACATTCGACCAAGAAAAAAAATTGAATTACCACGGATGGAGCGCGACGCCTGATGATGCAAACTCTTTTTGGGCAAACCAAGATGGAGCTTATAAAGGATGTTCCAGCGAATTTTGGGGACGAGGCATGGGCTGGTATTTTGCGGCTCTTGTTGACGTATTGGAGTGGATGCCTGTCTCCCATCCGGATTATGAATCATTGGTCAAAATTTTAGGTCAAGTAGCAGATGGCCTCAAAGAGAGACAAGACCCTAATAGCGGTGTATGGTATCAATTACTTCAATATGATAATTCGTTTGTAAGCCAATGTGGGAAGAAAAACTATTTAGAGGCTTCTGCTTCTTGCATGTTTACCTATGCCTATCTTAAAGCACTGCGTCTTCATCTGATCGATGAGAGTTATCGCTCCATAGCTATACGAGCTTATCAAGGCATTTTAGATACATTCATCACCGAAAATAGTGACCTTCAGATAGACATCCACTATGGATGTAAATCTGCTGGATTAGGTCCGGCAAAATCTCCCAATCGGGATGGAAGCGCAGACTATTATCTTTGTGGAAGCGATGTCACCGTTGTAAGCAATGAGGGCAAAAGTATCGGGCCTTTCATTATGGCTAGTCTCGAATGGGAATTGACTCTAAATCCTTATGAGGAAAACTGCCCAGGAGAACCCGAACAACCGGAAGAGCCCGAAGAGCCTCTGCTTCCGGAAGAAAAGGTATATAAATATTTCACCCGTGACACCATAATCTTAACCACCACCGACTATTTATCCAAACACGCTGCAGAAGGGTGGCTCTCAGGGGGAGAAACAGAAAGTAACAAAAAAGGGACTATAGATCCGACTACAGGAGAAAGTGTCTCCCAATATAATGGAGGTGGTATCCTATTAAAAAAAGGAAACGAAGCCAAAAGACTGGAAACCTATATCACCGGAGTATCATCGGTTACCGCCTATGCCTGCACAGCCGGAAGCACTGATCGGACACTCCTCGTCAAAGCCACTTCTACATCAGGGCAATCTAAAACGGCACAGGGAATATCGTCTCAATATACATCGACAGCAACCACCCTCAAATTAGATGCCGACCAGAAGTATATTGTGAGCTATACAGGAGTGGAAACGGGCAACGAAGAGAATGGTGCCGATATGGTGCTTCATGGGATTAAGTTTGAGACACCTGCTTCGGTTATAGAATCCATTCATTCGGAGTCAGATTATAACATATACAACATTTATGGAAATTTGGTACATCGAACTAATACACCCATAGAAACTATAAAAATCCCTCGGGGCTTATACATTATCCAAGGGAAGAAAGTATTGCTACAATAACGATCTTGCCCTACTCCGAAAGAAACAAATAAGACAAAATCTGAAGATAGAGTTACAGCATTCCCCCTGCCTGGCAATGCCCCCGATACTATAATTATATATTGCCAAAACCTCCGCTTTGCATCGAACACACTTTGTTTGATAAATAACAACTATTCGCCTATCAGATTCACCGATCGGATATGAGAGTGTTTTATATTTGCCACAATATCATCGGATAGAATTCTTATGGCTTTTTAATTATTGTTGTCCGGTAAAATGACTATCTTTGCCCATGGTTATATTTATGTTTGTCCCAAACAAAGATAACCAAAAGGGCTGATACCTCGTGAGAAGTGTCAGCCATAATTCTTTATTCACGACAATTTTTTACCGGACAGCAATACTTTTTAATAAATATGGCGAACCAAGTGAATGAAAAAGCATAAGAAAATGCCCAAAATTTTAGGCAAACAGCTAAAAGAGTTTTTGAAAAATAACTTGGCTGTTCAATGACCGATTGGGGTTTTAAAAAAATCATTATATTTGCACCGATGAATTGACATCATTTCTTAGTTCTTTTATTTTTCTTAAGGCTCATCTTGTGATGGTCTGAAGCAAAGAGAGAAAGATTAAAAGGGAAGTCCGGTGGAATTCCGGCGCAGTCCCGCTGCTGTGAGTGTCGATGTCATCTCTCCAATCCATAAAAATGGAGACCACTATTCAAGTCAACGATTGGGAAGGTTTGAGAGATGATGGATCAGACATAAGCCAGAAGACCTGCTAAGAGAGGTTTGGGAAAGAACTCTTCCGAGCGAGAGGAGCCAAACGCATTATAAATAGTTGACAAGACCCTGATGAAGATTTTTTACTTAGCGCAGTCTCGTCAAAGAAGTATCCGATGGACCCTTCTTTGTATTTTTCATATATCACTATATTACACGAACCCAATTGCGGCTCGCGAAAATCTTCTTTTAGAAGAAGAATCTAACCCGACAGCCCATCAACAGCCCGATACTCTAAAGGAGCTTCACGAAGTCATCATACATCAGGATCGTAACATCTCCGGCTCCACCCTCACCTCTGCCCAACCCTCACAAAGCATATCTGCACAGCAATGGGAGACCCTTGGCATCACCCAGGCCTGGCAAGCCATGAAACTCCTTGGCGGTATCGGGATCCGTGACTATGGTGGGATCGGAGGGATGAAAACGGTGTCTGTAAGAAACATGGGTGCCGGACATAGTGCCATCACCCTTGACGGAATCCCGATAACCAATACTCAAGCCGGGCAGGTCGATCTCTCCAAACTGCCCAATGCAGCTATTAAACAGATAAAAACAGACATAGGACACCCGGGAGCCCTCGATGCCCCGGCCATGACAGAAAGCGCCAGTGGCACAATCCATCTGACTTCGCTCCCATCGGATGAGACCACCGCTTTACACCCCGATTTAAAGAGAAATCATAAGGCATTTCCCTCCATTACACTTCGTGGCGAATATGCCTCCTGGAACACCATCGGAACCAGCATTTCCACAAGGCATCAAACCGAAGGCGGTCAGCAGATAGGTACTTACATAGATTATCGTCATTCTGATGGAGATTACCCATTTACCCTGACCAACGGGACAACGCAAACCCGACAAACCCGAGTCGGCGGTGCCATAGACCAAGTCAGTGCATTGGGGCATTGGACCACACCGAAACATTACTATTCCGACCAATACTGGCTCAGTAGTGCGACTCAGATAAGCTACTACTATTCCGATCGAGGATTGCCGGGAAGCATTGTGCTCTATAACCCTACCACCCACGAACACCTTTGGGATGAAATGGTTTTTGCACAATGCCGCCTGAATGGGGGGAAAACAGATCACTGGACCTGGCATTGCGCCCTCAAGTACAGTCATTCGTGGAGTCGCTATCAAGAGCGTAACATTGATTTCTCTGCAGGCCATCCGCCTCGCGCTAAAAGATATAACTATAGGCAAGATGAGTATTATCTGACTGCTTCCGTCAGATATCCACTCACCCCGCATTGGGCAGTGGCACTTGTTCACGATGAGCAAATAGCCACGTTAAGAAGCGATGTCCAAGGGTGCCCCTACCCCTTGAGACACACTACCGGCACTGCTTTACGATCACAATACAAAGCTTGCCAAAATCGGCTCATCACGCAGATCAACTTGCACTACACCTCCATCCGGGAACACCGACAGCATCGTCGCCCCCTGCGCACGACTCCGAGCGAAAACACCACGACAGACATCATACGACCCTTAGCAAAAGATCAAAACGAAATTACTGCAGGCGCTTTCATCACTTACAAGCCCTCCGAAAAAATACCCATACGCATAAGGGCACATGCCAAACAGGCATTCAGAGCGCCAAATTTCAACGATCTGTATTACAGACAAATGGGCAATCAGATGCTTCGTCCCGAAAAGGCCGATGAGTATAACCTTGGGGTCACCGCTGCACTCGGATCTGTTCATATCACTGCTGATGTTTATCATCATCGGATAAAAGACAAAATCGTCGCTTTCCCGACTACCTTTGCGTGGAGAATGTCCAATTATGGGCAAGCTATCATTAATGGTTGCGAGATTTTCATCGACTATCATATAAAAATCACTGAAAAATGGAATTGGTATAACAGACTCAACTATAGCCTGCAGCAAGCCTCAAGCATGACTCCCGACACCGGTGAGAAGAGCCACCTGCCCTATCTGCCCCGGCATAGCGGCAACGCCACTGCCCTGCTCTCCTCCCCCTGGTGCAAGATCGGCTATGCATGTCAATGGTGCAGCGAAAGATACTCTTCATCCATACGATCCAGCAGATACAGACTCAACCCATATTGCGAGCACTCTGCTTCGGTCACCATACCCATAGAGACAAAAACTAACCATAAAAAACTTAATATCATCTGTACGATAACCAACTTAAACGATCAGCAATATGAAATCATTCAGTATTACCCCTTGCCGGGACGGCAACTTCATGCTTCAGTTTCTTATGAGTTTTAAGAGACTTAAAACCTTCTTTTTCCCACTTTCTCGTACCTCACCATCCGGTGATCACAGAGGCATCTTATGCACACTCTCATCCATCGTGCTCCTCTCCACCCTCACCGCTTGTCACGATGACCATGTAGATGATGTGACAGGCACCACCGATACGCCCATTCACCTTTATTTGCTCAGCGAAGGACTGTGGGGCGGCAACAACAGCGCCATCTCTGCCATCGATGACCGCGGCAACCTCATGACAGATCTCTACCTCAATGCCAACGGTCGGTGGCTGGGCGACACCGGCAACGACCTCCTGTGGCACAAAAATCATCTCTACGTAGCAGTTGCCGGCTCACGCTATGTAGCTCAACTTAGTCCCGATGGTAAAGAGCTCCATCGACACACCTTCGACGACACACTCGGAGACCCTCGCTATCTTGCTGTCCAAAACGACCACCTTTATGTCTCTCTTTATGGAGGGATGGTAGCGAGATTTGACATCTCCGATTCTCTCGCGTTGATAGACACCTGCCCCGTAGGGAGCTATCCGGAGGAGATGGCCATCGTCGATAATTATCTTGTCGTCTGCAACTCCGGATGGGGCAACGACAACACACTGAGCATCATCGACCTAAATAGTTTTACCGAACTGAAAAAAGTGCAAACCGATTATAACCCCACGCGCATCGTCTCCACCGATGATCATAGGGTCTTCTTCCTCACCACGACCTACGACATAGACTGGACACCGATCAGCAAAATTACCCGGCTGGACTGCAGCAACTGGGAACTCAAAGAGATCGCTTCGGCCAATAAAATGCTCGCCACACCCGACAAATTACTGATGATCCAAAGCGATATCAATTATTACACCACACCTTACAGTTATACAAACACTTTCATCTCCTACGACCTGAACACCGAGAAACTCACAGAGGGTGGCTTCTTCCTTAACCGTGACATCGAGCAGCAACTGGCCACGCGAGGGATCTATATGTTGGCGCGAGGTCCGGGAAACGGAGACTTTTACATTGCGACCACCGAGCAGGACAATAACGGCAGTCCCGTGTCGTCTCGACTCTATGTTATTTCCGATGAGGGTCATCTCATCAGCCTTCATGAGGACACAGGGGGTATAAACACCAGCACAGCAACATTTCGAAGCGAATGACACCGATACTCCGCATGTCACCCCGTCCCTCCTATCACTCTTTGGCCAGGCGGTTAGCCGGACTGATCTGCACTCTGACGATTGCGTTTATTGCCCCTTCCTGTACCTCTGAGCGTCAACACTTCGTCCATGCTCTGCCCGATGGATTCACAGACCTCACCCGCCATGCCCGACTTCTCCATCTGAAGGAGTGTGACGGCATCACCTTCTGCCACATAAGCCATCCCTGGGACACAGCCTCCACCCTCGCTGCCTATCTGCTCCTCCCCGACACGATGACCTGCATCCCCACGCAGATAAAAAATATCGTTGACGACCATCAGCAGGAGATCGAGATCGTGCGCACACCCATAAAACATAACGCACTGACCACCTCCTGCCATGCCTATCTCCTTGAGTTGCTCGGAGGCCTCGACCGCCTGACCATCCTCTGTGATGCCCATTACACCCTTTCCCCGACCATAAGAGAGTGGCACAAACAGGGGAAAATCGTAGAGGGAGGTAACAGCATGTCGCCCAATACCGAACTCCTCTACTCCCACTCCATCGATGCCATCTGGATCTCCTCCCTTCAAAACACCCTTCTCAACCTGGCGGAGGAGAAAAAGATGCACATCATACAGTGCGCCGACTACATGGAGCAGACACCCCTCGGGAGGGCAGAGTGGATGAAGTTTTATGGCAGGCTCATCGGGCGGCAGACCGCTGCTGACTCTCTTTTTGCCGTCGTCGAAAACCGCTACCTTCACTATCGACACATGGCAGACACGCTGCGTCACAGGCCGACCCTGCTCTGCGAATCCATCTATAGCGGCACGTGGTTTGTCCCGGGAGGCAAGAGCTATATGAGTCAGATCTATACGGATGCCGGTGCCGACTACTACTGGAGCACTGATGATCACACCGGCTCCATCGCTTTGTCACCTGAGGCAGTCTTTGACCGTGCTTTCGACTGCGAACTTTGGCTCATCAAGACCTACGACCCTGCAGCCCGATTGACACTGAGCCGATTTCTTGCCCAAAATCATTTTTACCCCGGCTTTACTGCTGCGAAGAAGGGCAACATATTCGTCTGCAACACCGCCTTCTCCACCTATCACGAAGAGACACCCTTCAGACCGGATCTCCTGTTGCAAGAGATTAATGCCATAATACGAAATTATAATTTACCCGCTGAGAAAAGTCACCCGACACGCTACTTTCTGCACCTCGGGAAAGTGGAAAAGTAAATAGAACAGATAACAGAGTACAGAGGTGCCATCAGCCATAGCACGGCGAAGCCCCTTAAACCCCTCAACCCTTCACCCCCTCAACATGAGACATCTTCTTACCCTCTATCCTGCACTGACACTTGCCCTGTTCGCCCTGCTGGGAGCCAACCTCCTGCATGGCTCTGTCAGCATCCCCCCGGAGGCGGTCTGTGACATCCTTAACCCCCTCTCGCACGATCCTCATGAGCCACATGCCCAATGGGAGACCTGGCGATACATCATCCTCCACGCACGCCTCCCCGGTGCCATAACAGCCACACTGACAGGAGCAGCCATCAGCATCTGCGGACTGCTGCTGCAAAGTTTTTTTCGCAATCCCCTCGCTGGACCATCGACCTTAGGCATCACCTCCGGGGCCCATCTTGCCGTAGCATTGACCACCTTATTCCCGATCTCCCTCAAGGCCGACCTCATACCCTCTCTGATCACCGAGACGATCACTACCCTCTCTCCCACACTCGCCGCAGTCTTAGGAGCAGGGCTGGTACTCTCCCTGCTCGTTGCTTTGAGCTACAAGACCCACCCCATCACCCTACTCGTCATCGGACTGCTCATAAGCTACATGGCCGATGCCGTAATAACCATACTCCACTATTATGCCGAGAGCGAAAGTGCCCACTCGCTGCTCCTGTGGGGCATGGGGGACTTTTCGAGCGTCATCCTGCAGCAGATACCCACCTACTCGGTGCTGATCTGCGGAGGCATCATCGCCACCCTGTGGCTGATCAAGCCGCTTAATGCCTGGATGTTAGGCGAAGAGTACTCTAAAAACTTAGGGATCCGACTCACCCGCACGAAAACGCTGATTTTAGTTATCACCGGCACACTGACCGCCATCACCACAGCCCATTGCGGACCCATCTCCTTCATTGGGCTCGCCACACCCCACATAGCACGCCTCTTCAGCCGCACCGATGACCACCGTCATCTCCTTCCACTCACCGCATTATCTGGGGCTACCATCGCACTCCTCTGTCTCTTTATGAGCACCCTCCCCTCAGACGGCAGACTTCTCCCCATCAATGCCCTAACTCCCATCATCGGCATACCGATAGTTATCTATGTCATATTGAGAAAGAAATAATCGAAAAAATTATCTCATCATCTTATAAAGCGACCATTACTAAAGCCCAAAAATATACAGACATGCCCATAATTAAAATTTCAACCCTGTCACATCCGGGTGTAGAAATATTCAGCACCCTTACTGAGGCTCAGATACGCAGCAAAATAGACCGGAGCAAATCGATATTCATCGCCGAAAGTCCCAAAGTAATCCTTGTGGCATTAGAGCAAGGCTATACACCACTGGCTCTGCTGTGTGAGGAAAAACACATCACAGGAGATGCAGCAGACATCATAAGCAGATGTGGAGACATCCCGATTTACACGGGTGACAGAGAAATCCTATCCTCACTCACCGGCTACACCCTGACACGCGGAGTACTCTGTGCAATGCGCAGACCGGAGCCCAAACCGCTCGATGCGATTCTTCATGACGCCCATCGGGTGGTCGTATTAGAGGGTGTGGTAGATGCGACCAATGTTGGCGCCATTTTCCGCTCGGCAGCAGCCTTAGGCATCGATGCCGTACTCCTCACACGCCGTAGCTGTGACCCTCTCAATCGGAGAGCCATACGCGTCTCGATGGGATCTGTATTTCTGATTCCCTGGACATGGATCGACGATCCCATCCGGGATCTTAAATCGGCTGGGTTTAAAACGGCTGCCATGGCACTGACTCATAACACCACACCGATCCATTCACCGCTCCTCAAAAACGAGGAAAAACTCTCCATAATCATGGGTACCGAAGGTGACGGACTGCCGGATAGCGTTATAACCGATGCCGATTATGTCATAACCATACCGATGCATCACTGCGTTGACTCCCTAAACGTAGCTGCAGCTTCTGCCATCGCATTTTGGGAGCTGAGAAAAGAATAATCTATTCTCCTACTCAATATAAAGTCCCTATAATCTACGCTTTGTGCCGACAATAAAACTCACCCCGTCATCGCTCTCCATTTACTTAATTTTATTGCTTTTAGAAGCAATAACTTAATTTACTACAATGATAGGAGAATGGCGATGTCTGGGTGAGTGCAACTCGGAGACCCTAATTATGTTAAGGGGTTAGTAATTCTCATATTCATTCAATGCCGAGCTGCGACGACATTCATCTTTGAATACAGCATAAGCATTCACGGGCATTGTTAAGGAATTTTAAGACATTGGAGTTTGCCCCTCTTGACATCGGCTTCCGAATGTTGTATCTTTGCAGTGTTTAGGTTGTAGGGTTGAAGATTTAGAGGTATGTCCTCTATGTCTGATAGCACTATCCTAGTTATGGCCAATACTAACAGCCATAGTTGATTAATAGAAAAATTGTTAGAAACAATTATAGCGAGGAAATGTATCGTCAGGATACTTTCCTCGCTCATTATATTACCCCTAATCAGGATTAATTTTTAGTTTAGTGCGGTAAAACATAAAACACAGCACGCTGCATCAGGTAACACAGGACGCTGCATCAGGTAACACAGCGCGCTACGATAGGCGACACAGCGTGCTGTGTAAGCTGATACAGCGCGCTGTGCTTAAAACGATACTCCTTACTGTAATAGAGTATTAATAGTTATAATAACAAATAGAGACAATTTTGGAGAGTATTTATGAGTGTTAATTTCTGCAATAAAAATGGTAAATACAGATTACAACTTTTCGTTAATAAAACAAAATTTATTATCAACACAACATAATGAGACATCAAAAAAATTTGATTTACTTACTTAACAAGGAGACACACTAAAAAACAATTTCAATCCCTTTAAATAATCGTCATCTTTTCATTCATTTATAAGAGATAGGAATAAACAGAAATTAGGCTGCGTCGAGATTTGCATTTCGACACAGCCTAATGAATGAGATATAGATCGCTGTCTCTGTGTTTAGGGAGAGACAGAGCTACTCATGTTAAAGTTGAGGACCTGCAGAGACAAGTGCCTCACCGGCAGCATTGGTGGTGTATTTGCCAAAGTTCTTGATGAAGCGGCCGGCAAGATCTTTAGCCTTCTCTTCCCACTGAGCAGCATCTGCATAAGTGTCACGTGGATCGAGAATGTTCGGATCAACTCCAGGAAGCTCTGTCGGAACTTCAAAGTTGAAAATCGGAATGTTTTTAGTAGGTGCAGAAAGGATGGCTCCATCAAGGATGGCATCAATGATGCCACGAGTGTCACGAATAGAGATACGCTTGCCGCTACCATTCCATCCGGTATTTACGAGATATGCCTTAGCACCACTCTTCTCCATACGCTTAACAAGCTCCTCTGCATACTTTGTAGGATGCAACTCGAGGAATGCCTGACCGAAGCAAGCAGAGAATGTAGGAGTAGGCTCAGTAATGCCACGCTCTGTACCTGCCAACTTTGCAGTGAAACCAGAGAGGAAGTAATATTTAGTCTGCTCAGGAGTCAAAATAGAAACAGGAGGAAGAACACCAAAGGCATCAGCAGAGAGGAAGATGACATTCTTGGCAGCCGGTGCAGCAGAGATAGGCTTAACGATGTTCTTAATGTGATTAATCGGATAAGAAACACGAGTGTTCTCTGTCACGCTCTTATCATCAAAGTCGATCTTACCATCGGCATCTACGGTAACGTTCTCCAAAAGGGCGTTACGCTTGATGGCGTTATAGATGTCCGGCTCAGATTCCTTGTCGAGCTTGATAACCTTGGCGTAGCAACCGCCTTCAAAGTTAAACACTCCGTTGTCATCCCAGCCATGCTCATCGTCACCGATCAACTGGCGTTTAGGATCTGTGGAAAGTGTGGTCTTACCTGTGCCGGAAAGGCCAAAGAAAATAGCTGTCTCACCTTTTTCATTGGTATTGGCAGAGCAGTGCATGGAAGCAATGCCCTGAAGTGGCAAGTAGTAGTTCATCATAGAGAACATACCTTTCTTCATTTCACCACCATACCATGTGTTGATGATCACCTGCTCACGGCTTGTGATGTTAAATGCTACACAAGTCTCAGAGTTGATGCCGAGTTCCTTCCAATTTTCTACTTTAGCTTTAGAAGCATTGTAAACGATGAAGTCAGGCTCAAAAGCAGCCAACTCCTCTGCTGTGGGCTGGATAAACATGTTGGTCACAAAGTGAGCCTGCCATGCCACTTCCATGATGAAGCGTACTGACATGCGTGTATCTTTGTTTGCACCGCAGAAGCAATCTACGACATAGAGTTTTTTGCCGGAAAGCTCATTTTTAGCGATCTCTTTGAGTGCTGCCCAAGATTCCTCTGAAAGTGGTTTGTTGTCATTCTTATAATCATCAGAAGTCCACCAAACTGTATCCTTGGAATTTGCATCCATGACAATAAATTTGTCCTTAGGAGAGCGTCCGGTGTAGATGCCGGTCATAACGTTGACTGCACCAAGTTCGGTCTCCTGACCTTTTTCGTAACCTTCAAGACAAGTCTTAGTTTCCTCTGCAAAGAGAGTTTCGTAAGAGGGGTTGTGAACGATTTCGGTAACACCTGTAATACCGTACTTACTTAAATCGATAGCCATTTTGTATAATTTTAATTTGGTTAAAGAATTTCTTTGTCGGGTCGAAATAATGAGCATCCAAATTTTCGTCTTTAAACGCCACACATTTTAAACCGCGCAAATTTACATATTTATTTGATTATAACAAATATCTACCAGTCACAATTTTAGACGATGGAATATTTTCAAAGAAAAAATGACATCTTAACTTTTCATATTGGCTATTAAACGATGTTTTTCCGGTCGAGCAGATAGTTTTTTGATCTTCCTGAAAGCATCGGATATGAAAAAATACGGATAGCACGTGCTACCCGTATCAGTCATTATTTTGAGGACGAGATGTCTTAATATGCGAAGAGTGGGTAATCTGCCATAATGGCATTTACCTGAGCACGGACATCGGCAATGACTTGCTGGTCTTCGGGTGCATTAAGGACTTGCTCGATAAATCCGGCAATGGTCTCCATCAGTTCTTCTTTGGCACCACGCGTCGTAATCGCCGGTGTGCCGAGTCGGATGCCGGAGGTCTGGAATGCAGATCTCGAGTCGAAGGGAACCATGTTTTTATTGCAGGTGATGTCGGCTGCTACCAATGCCTTTTCAGCCACTTTGCCGGTCAGGTCGGGATATTTGCTGCGCAGATCGACAAGCATCGAGTGGTTATCTGTTCCTCCTGAGACAATGTTAAAACCTCTTTTTACCAAGGCTTCGGCCAGTGCAGCAGCATTTTTTTGCACCTGCTGCTGATAAGCCTTAAATTCAGGCTGGAGAGCTTCTCCAAAGGCGACAGCTTTGGCAGCAATCACATGCTCTAAGGGGCCTCCCTGTGTGCCGGGGAAAACAGACGAATCCAAACAGGCTGACATCATTTTAATCTCACCTTTTGGGGTCTTAATGCCTTTCGGATTGGGGAAATCACTCTTCATCATGATTACACCGCCACGAGGGCCGCGGAGGGTCTTGTGAGTCGTAGAGGTAACTATATGGGCATAGTTGAGGGGGTTATCGAGCAATCCTGCTGCAATCAATCCTGCCGGGTGGGCCATGTCGATCAACAAGATGGCACCGACACTGTCGGCGATGGCGCGCATCCTCTTATAATCCCACTCTCGGCTATAGGCAGATCCCCCACCGATGATAAGTTTGGGCTGACACTCTTGTGCCAATCGCTCCATCTCATCATAATCGACACGACCGGTCTGCTCATTCAGATTATAGGCAACAGGGTGATAAAGCAATCCGGAGGAGTTGACTGAAGACCCGTGTGAGAGGTGACCGCCATGTGCCAAATTGAGTCCCATAAATGTGTCTCCCGGCTCCAGGATGGCTGCTAAAACAGCCTGGTTGGCTTGTGCTCCAGAGTGGGGCTGCACATTGGCCCAGCAGGCACCAAATAGCTGCTTGAGGCGCTCAATAGCCAGTGTTTCGACTTTGTCCACGACTTCGCATCCTCCATAATAGCGCTTGCCGGGATAGCCCTCTGCATACTTATTGGTCAATACAGACCCCATGGCTGCCATCACTTGATCACTAACAAAATTTTCAGACGCAATCAATTCAATACCTTTCATTTGACGCTGACGTTCTTCGTCAATCAGACCAAACACAATCGGATCTTTTTTCATAAAATAAATTATTAATATGTATTAATGTAAAGCTATATTCTTTCTCTCTTTTTTTTATTTATTCCTTAACGGTTCTCTTGAGCGCTGTTTGTATCATGGTCTTTAATTCCAATGTTTTGCTTTGACTCAAATTACGTTTCTCTGGACGATAAAGATGTGCATATTTTCCTTTGCTTAAGAGCTTAAATGATAGGTCATTAAGATCTCCATTTACATCCACTCCCGGACGAATACCGGGCAAGGGCCAGTCAGTGATGCTGACGTTATAGTTGAAGCCCATATCTCCGGTGATGTTATGGGTGCCGGAGACTACCGCCTGATATTTATCCATGGATATCAGGAAAGGATAGATAGTCGCTTTGCGTCGGGCGACAGCCATCTCGACAGATATTGAATCGACAAGATTTTTAGATTTCTTGTCAAACATACAATACTTGGCTATGGTAGAAAACGTCTCACTGTCGAGCAGCACCAAATCTTTGCCCTCAATCGCAGCAACGGCTTTCAGGGTGGAGAGTTTTAGATCATAATTGGCTTTCATGTTGGTTTCGGCTGCCAGATGAAATTGTGCCTTGCCCTCAAAATCACTAAGCATCGGTATGATCGTGTCAACTTCCGGTATCATCTTAATCAAGTCTGCAATCTCTATGTCCAGGAGGTGGAAGTTGATGCCGGCAAAGAGATGATCTCTTAAGTCTGATCTATAAAGTGCAGTCAGTTGCATCCGGGCAGCTTTGCTGGAAAAGCCCATCTCCTCGAGCACAAGGACTCCGTCTTTAATGGTTAAAGTGCCTCCCAAATCAGAAAACTCATTTTCACCGACCATCGTCTTATCAATGTGGGTATTGAGGACAAAATCGACACGCTTGGGGACAATGAATGGATCGCCCTGCTGAATGGTGTCACCACCATCAGCCACACTCTCTGCATCGGTCACTGCCAGGTCAGCAGACGAGGCGACACCGGTGGAATCCTCCACCCCAAAGCCATTGACAATGTCCATGAGCTGATAAACATCGGTCATGGATGAGGTGAAATCGAGTCGGCCTAAGAGAAGATCTTCTTTCTTGATGAATTTCCCCAAATTATCAATTTCTCCCTGGAGGCGGAAATCAGAATTGCCAATCTTCAACTGACTGTCATGAATCTTAAACTTACCTAAATTGAAATTGAAGTCTATGGTGGCAATCTCCAAAGGATGTGCCATGCCTCCAATTTCTATATCTCCTTTTTCCAACTCAACATCAAGTGCAGGGTTATATTGAAGTAAAAGATCTTCCTGCTTACTATCGATAGCGACCCTCCCCCTAAATTTGAGTGCACCAATAGCAGCCTGCATAGCTTTCCCCATACCCAAGTGACAATCTTCTCCCGCAAACTGAAGGGCAAACTTCGGCTCGGCATGTGCATGTGCAAATGTCATGCCCACCTTGGCCTTCGTGTTTTTAGATCGTAGATCCATGGTGTCTAAAGCCGCCGAAAGATCGCCAACGCTCAGCGTACTGCTGATGTAAGGCAACCAGGTGCTCCCGGTCAAGACATTGTCTGAGATCAGCATATCAATGTCCACATCTTTTGCCTTAGCACTGACACTCATGCTGTCTGACATCGAAAAATTCAATTCCGGTATCACTATACAACTTTCGATAGCTCCGGGCTTCCTCGTAGAGGGATAATAAAGATGCACCTCGTTTTCCGGAGCCTGATAACATAATGCATCATCATCTATAGAGACTGCGACATGGCTTAATGCTGTTTTTAAGTCAAAAGATTGGATGGTGACATCTGTGTCATGCAACGTTACCCCGGCCACAAGTTTCAGATCGACCTCTCCCCCAATCTGCAGGTAGTCTAACTCTTTCAGGAGCGAAGGGGGTAATAATTTCCACAGATCTTCTGACTTGGTCTTATCGAGGGCAAGAGAGAGATCTAAGCGGGTCGTAAGACTATCCTGCACATCTGCTTGAGCTGCAAAATGCAATTTCTGATCAGCATAAGAGATCGTGCTTGCGGGATCGACTGTCAAGTGTTTAAATGCCGCATCGGATGAAGCCTCCAAATGGAAAGACAAGGGCTGCCGATCAACATAAGTCTCATCGTCCATTTTCACCGAAATGCGATCAAAAGCCAAATCTGTTTTTATCTGACTTCCGTCAGAGGCGCAATTAAATTGCGGCACGCCCCATCTCACTGCATCAAAAGTGAGATCGATCGAGGGAGCTCCCGACATCCGCAATCTCGTATTTTTCATAGAAGCACTACAATCTAACGATCCTCGAAGGGCAACCAACGAATCTATATTTATATGCCCAAAATCTATAATCAGATCATCTGAATCAAACGATAAATCGGCATCGTTATACACGATTTTGTCAAGTTCTAAATGTAATGCTTCTGATATGAGCGCAGACTCTTTGCCGCGAAGAATAGTCTCAAAAGAAATATTAGTCAATTCTGCAGCCGTGACGACAGAATCCTCTAATGCAAAAGCAAAATGGGCAGCAGACAAATCGACTGCAACGTCTCCCTGCATGGATACCATATTACTTTGAGAAGAGAGTTTTAAGACACAATCTTCTAAAGAGATATTCATGTGAGACACTTCATCGATAAAAGAGAGAGATAATCGATCGATCAAAATATCATGAAGAGCAATCTGTGACAAACTGAAGGAAGAGAGCGTATCCTCATCTTGCACATTTGTATCAGAAAGCTCAACTATGTCAAAATTGGTGGTACTATCGGAAGATATGTATAAAGATGCCACGCCTTCATCAATCAATAGTTTTTTAACTATCACCGAGTTATCTGACAGGTAGGCCATAACATCTACGATCGCCACACACTCTTTAAGAGAGGCCAATGTGTCAGAGGCTGCACCCTGCTTAGGGTTGACCAATAATATATCAGAAAGGCGAATCCCAAACTCGGGGAAAGTCGAAAAAAAAGTAAGATCCACTTCTCCCACTTCGGTTTGACATTTCAGATTATTTTTGACTACGTCTCGCACGATAGGTGTTAGACGGCTTGGAGTAAAAACAAACCAAAGAGATACAACCAGCGAAATCAGAAAAACCCCTAAAAGAGTACTCAAAGAGGCAATTATAATTTTTACAGGTTTTTTCATCGGAAGAACATTTTTTTATAAATAAAACAAAAAGAATATGATATATAAAGCGTTATGCAGGACCTTCAAAGAAAAATCAGCGATAAAACTTTGTCAGCCCAACACGCGCTCCGGCAGACGTTTTATAGGTCATATGCGATGTGGTAAGTTCCTCAATAATGTAAGGAGCATCCGGATCAGGATCGGAGAAATCAGATGTTGTCTCCATGTAGAAAATATGCATCAGACCGGTTTCATCGACATACCAAGAAAATAGGCCTGACCCTTTGGAAGCCTCTTCATAAGTGGATTCTGCAGGATCCCAATAGACACCCTTCTGATCACTTTTATATTCCCAGCATTCTCCGTTATCATCATTTTCCCAACATCCGATCAAATAAGTGAGATTGATCTCTTCTTGTAGTTCTTCTTCATCGGAGGAACATGATGTAAAAAACAGACTTAAAACTAAAGAAAAAAGGCCAAGCCAATGAAACATTCTGTTTGTTTTCATAACTGTCAAATAGTATTAATTATTTAATTTTGAATTAACCATCGTGTCTTTCTTACCCGGAGCTATATATACAGGCATCCCTATAGAAACAAGCGGCTGCAATCGGCGTAGATTGTCGTTTTGCAACCTAATGCAACCTTCTGTGGCTCTGCTTCCGATACTCTCCGGCGCATGTGTACCATGGATGCCTATGCCATTAAATGGTGTTTTCAGTCGGATAAACCACGGTCCATAAGCACCTTCAATCACCCCTTTACCATCATTAAAGTCATGGACCCAAGTATGGCTTTTTTGTATCTGTTGCACTGCAAACAGACCTTCGGGGGTACGCATATCTCCACTTTTTTGTTTGGTCCCATAATTCTTCCCACAAGCGATTTTTTCCTCAAACCGAACCACCCCTGAAGAGTCAAACAAAGTGAGTGTCATCCTTTGCTTATCTACAAAAATTAACCCGCCCTTCTCTTTAGCAGTCTCCTCAAATCGAGACCAGACTTCATGAGGGCATTCTTGTGCCAAAAGTCTTATTTCAGTCGTGGATACAACTGCCAACAAACATGAAATAACAGATATTAATTTCCTAAAAGAAATATAACACATAGCACAAAAAACAAATATAGAAATTATTGACTGCAAAGATACATCTTTCTTTCTTTTCTGCAACTTTTATTTATATTATTTTTGACAGACAAGAATAAAACTCTCAAATAATTATCTGTTCATGCTAAAAACTATTTATCAATTATACTTTCTTAAAACACATTGTTGCATCCGAACTATCCCGACATACATTTTCTCACAGAAATATAGCTCGTTTGTTTTGAACAAAGAAAATAATATTATAACTTTGCAACAATCTTAAAATATATCCTTATCATTTATTATGCAAGCATATCTTATCCTTTCGATCATTGCCATATATTTTACCATCATTTTTACGATCAGCTATTTCACCGGACGAAAAACCGATAACCGCACCTACTTTCTAGGGGGAAAACAATCTCCCTGGTATATAGTAGCCATCGGAATGATTGGCACATCCATATCCGGTGTCACATTTATTTCAGTCCCCGGCATGGTAAGCAATTCGGCATTCGGATATTTACAGATGGTTTTAGGTTTTGTGATGGGTTATGTCTTCATCGCCTATGTTTTGCTCCCTCTTTATTATAGGATTGAATTGGCCAGCATCTATGGATATTTAAAAGAACGATTTGGAGTCAGATGCTACAAAACAGGGTCTATTTTTTTCCTCATTTCAAAATTTTTAGGTTGTGGCGTTCGAATGTATTTGACAGCTATCGTATTGCAAGTTATACTATTTGATAGTCTGAATATTCCTTTTGGGCTCAACGTTTTATTTACTATGATAATCGTATGGCTTTATACTGCACGGGGTGGTGTTAAAACGCTTGTATGGGTAGATATGCTACAAACCTTTGCTCTGATCGGGGCTGTCATATCGTGCATAATGTACATAGGTCATGAGATGGGATTCAACTCTATTACTGATATTTCAATGTATATCTCAGATAGCCCAATGTCAAAGATTTGGTATTTTGATGACATTAACGACAAACAATATTTTTGGAAACAATTTTTGGCAGGTATGTTTACGACGATCGCCATGACGGGTCTGGACCAGGACATGATGCAGAAAAATTTATCTTGTAAGAATCTCAAAGAAGCACGTAAAAATGTATTAAGTTATGGTATAAGCTTCCTGCCTGTAAACTTATTATTTCTCGCTTTAGGAGTCCTGCTTTATGGATATGCAGCCCAAGTTGGGCTTTTCGATCCGGAAAACAATCAATTATTTAATGGGATCAAGCCCGATGAATTATTCCCTACGCTTGCCACCCAAACCAACCCCATAACATCTGCACACTACCTCCCTCCCATTTGTGGCATACTATTCACCATCGGATTAATTTCGGCTGCTTTTTCATCTGCAGGCAGTGCAATAACAGCATTGACGACATCGGTCTCCATCGACTTATTAGGAAAAGCAGACATAAAATCTCGTAGTCGTTTTATGGTGCACATTGTTTGCTGTTGCATCATGGGATGCCTAATCTATCTTTTCGGAAAAATCGGCACAGGCAGTGTTATTGATGCAGTTTACATCCTGGCAAGCTATACTTATGGACCATTGCTTGGACTATATTTGTTT
The DNA here is from genome assembly GCA_045576355.1 of Bacteroidales bacterium. Classification (GTDB taxonomy): domain Bacteria; phylum Bacteroidota; class Bacteroidia; order Bacteroidales; family UBA3663; genus Liminaster. The sequence goes on along the minus strand of JAZNGG010000038.1, from coordinate 72,621 downwards.
GGCCTCTATACCCCAATAAAAGCAAATGACAAATGGATTCCTGGCATATGTATTTCTGCCCCCATTCTCTGTCTTTATATTAGCAATCACACTGAAAAATGGTTTGGCTATCACATGGGGTATGAACTTTTACTTCTTAATGCCGGACTAACTGCCTTAGGCCTATATATCTCTTCTTTTGGAAAAACAAAAAACAATAAGAAAAAGATATAACAACCCCAAATTTATTGTTGACATTTTGACATACAAGACTGCTTTGGCATAAGTTTTGTAGGTCTAATTATCGATTTATGCAAGGATAATAATTTCAACAAATTCAATTAACCTTGCGTTTGACATATTGAAACAATAGAAACTTACACATAATAAATTATTACTATATGGCAACTACTAATGGAAAAATCAATGTAACGAGTGAAAATATTTTCCCCGTTATAAAAAAATTTCTTTACAGTGATCATGAAATTTTCATAAGAGAATTAGTGAGTAATGCTGTCGATGCGACACAAAAACTTAAAACTCTTGCTCGCGCCGGAGAATATCAGGGTGCTACTGATGATCTGAAAGTAAGGGTTTCTATCGATTCTGCAGCAGGCACTCTTACTGTTAGTGATAACGGTATCGGTATGACTGCAGAAGAGATTGATCGTTATATCAACCAAATTGCATTCAGTGGTGCGACCGACTTTCTTGAGAAATATAAAAATGATGCTACATCAATAATCGGTCACTTCGGCCTTGGCTTCTACTCTGCATTCATGGTATCCAAGAAAGTAGTTATCCGCTCTAAGAGTTACACTGATGCACCGGCCACAGAGTGGAGTTGCGAAGGTACTCCGGAGTTTAATATGGAAGACTGCGACAAGGCAGAACGTGGTACAGATATCATACTCTATTTGGACGATGATAACAAAGCTGACTTAACTGATAAAAACAAGGTCGAAACATTACTCAAAAAGTATTGCAAATATTTGCCCATCCCAGTTATCTTCGGTAAGAAAACGACATGGAAAGATGGCAAAGAGGTAGAAACAGAAGAAGACAACCAAATCAATGAAACTACTCCGCTTTGGACAAAATCTCCTTCTGAACTCAAAGATGAGGACTATCTCAAATTTTATCATGATCTCTATCCGATGGCTCCGGACCCATTATTCTGGATTCATCTGAACGTAGATTACCCATTTAATCTAACCGGAGTCCTCTACTTCCCCAAAATTGTAAACAACGACTTCCAGCGCAACAAGATTCAGTTATATTGCAATCAAGTATTTGTTACAGATCAGGTAGAAGGCATTGTTCCCGAATTTATGATGCTACTCCATGGAGTCATTGACTCTCCGGACATTCCGCTTAACGTCTCACGCAGTTACCTCCAAAGCGACCAAAACGTTAAGAAAATCTCCGGTTACATCACCCGTAAGGTAGCTGACAGACTTGCAGAAATCTTTAACGAAGACCGAAAGAGTTATGAAGAAAAATGGGATGATTTAAAAATCTTTATTGAGTATGGCATGTTGAGTGATGAGAAGTTTTATGATAAAGCTACCTCCTTCGCTCTTGTCAAAAATATCGATGATTTTTATTACACTCTCGAAGAGTACCGCAAACTGACAGAAGGGAATCAGACCGATAAAGACGGCACTTTAGTCTATCTTTATGCCACCAATAAAGAAGAGCAATACGGATACATTCAGGGTGCTAAAAAGAAGGGCTACGATGTATTGTTAATGGATGGTCAACTTGACACTCCTTTTATGAATCAGCAAGAGCAAAAACAGGAAAAATGTCATTTTACCCGAGTAGATGCTGACACTATTACCAATCTTATTAAAAAGGATGCCAATACTGATGCAGCTCTTACAGAAGATGAAAAGCGTCAATATACAACATTGTTTAAGAGCCAAATCCCTGCTATTATCCCATCGGACAAACCTAATGCAAAGCCTGCTGAGTGGAATATTCAGTTTGAGAAATTGACAGAAACAGATAATGCTGTGCAAGTAACTCAAAACGAATGGATGCGACGCATGAAAGAGATGAGCGCTATGCAAGGCGGCATGATGAATTTCTATGGTGAAATGCCTGACAACTATGCTTTGGTAATCAATACAGCACATCCGGCAGTTAAAAAAGTTCTTGATGATGCACAGAATTCTCTAAGCTCAACTCTTTCTCCCGGGGCAGAAGAAATCTCCAACAAACAAGCTCAAATTTCACCCCTTGAAGACGAGAAGTATAAAGCAAAAGCCGGAGAGTTCCCAGAAGAAAAAGACAAATTGCTCAACGAACTGCGCCACGACGTAGATGACTTAAAAGCTAAAGAAAGTGAAACCATCTCTAAATATGCAGCAGGCGAAACAAGGCTTCGTCAACTTGTTGACCTTGCCCTACTCGAAAGCGGATTGCTTAAAGGTGAAGCACTTGCACAATTCATCAAACGCAGTGAGCAAATGTTAGGCTAAAAAAAGATGCGTATATTAGTCTTCGTTATTGAATGCGCAAATTGTCAAAGATAGATATCATTAACTAGGCTAATATAAAACAGACATTGAAATAATACTTTTATATTGAAATCAAGAGGGTGTCTCAAAAAACGAGGCACCCTCTTAAAGTTATGCAATAATGTCATCAGCAAGCACTTTATTCTTGATTTACAGAATCTGCCAACAATAAATATCCGCTGCCCCACAAATACAGAGAAAAGAACATTCATTTATTCCATGCACATTTTTTCTATTTCCCCTTACAAATGAGGAGAGAAAGTCTTCGCGCAAATTCCAGAAGACATTCGCGCATATTAAAACAAGAAAGCAAGATGTATAATGAAATATCGTTTAAGATTATTTAATATGAGTAACTATTGTAAACATTAAAATTGTGATATAACTTTGGCTTGTTTTGCAAAAAAATACAACACCCATAAAAAATATTAAGCTTCAGAATTGCAAATAAAAATCTTTTGTCAAAGATATATATTCCTCACTATAAACACCCCCTTCTCCATGAATGGATAACGTCTCTCTTATAAAATCAGTAAGCATCTGTCTCCCATATAAAGCCATAATTCGTTTAGCGGGTTTTCGTCCGACGGTTTTCACTTCACAACGTCGCAGACAATACATATTTTGAAAAACTGCGGCCAATTGGACAGATTCCTCTGCTTGAGCCGGGTAAATCAATGCAAACATCCCATCTGTCGTCATAAGGGATGCGACACACTCAAATAAAACAGAAAACGGTAAGGCCACTGCACTACGAGCAATATTTCGTTTAGGATCATCACTCAATACTTGTTCTTCATAAAACGGTGGGTTACTAATAATAAAATCATAAGCTTCAAATGACTTCCTCTGAGAGTTCTTACTCTCGGCATCAGAATGTAGGTATTTATTATGACAAACACCGAGCAAATTTAATGGTAAAATCTTTGTATCATCTTTAATAACAAAGTGTTGAATCGGACAGCAAAAGACTCTTAAACGATCCTTCCATGGAGATTGAATAAAATTCTGTGTCGCTTGATTTGCCGCTTCAAGATCAATTTCTACAGCATCAATAGTAGCATGATAATTGCGTTGAGCTGCCATAAGTGATAGCAAACCAGTCCCAGAGCCAATATCCAAAATTTTTTGTGCATGCTGCAATGGAGCCCATGCCCCTAACAAGACACCATCAGTACCGACTTTCATAGCACAGCACTCTTGTCTTATTTCAAACTGCTTAAAACGAAAAATACTCTCACTCATAATCATTTAATAAAAAAAGCTAGAAAAAAATTACTTTCCCCTCAGTTGCTTTCGGCATTCTCTCCAATCGGGAATATACTTCTCTACACAAGCATAAAATCGAGGACTATGATTGGGCTCAATAAGGTGTGCTAATTCATGCACTACGACATAATCGATACAACGCTCTGAAAAACCAAATAAATACAAATTGAAAGTAAGTACTTTAGTTTTATAATTACATGACCCCCACTTTGAAGTCATTGCTTTAATACGCAAACCACTATAATCGACTCCCATCTGTGGTGCCCAATATTGTAATTTTTTAAGAAGTAACAGACGAAAAGACCTAAACCTTTCTAAACTATCTTTTGGTGATAAATCTGGCAATTGCTGTTTAGACGCCACAGATTCTACACGAATCAGTGCTTGCTTCAACCACTCAGATCGAGACTCTACAAACATCCGTATTCTGTCATCATCCACCAATAGAGGTGCAGAAACATGAATAGATCCATCCCTCTTTACTTTCAAAATAATACTCTTTATCGATTTTCGAGTTATTATAATTTCATAAGATCCTACCCGCATATTTCTAGAGTCTTATTGTATTTTTTGATACATTCATTAAAAATCACGACAAAAATAATGTTTTCTCACGATTTTTAGAGGATTTCATAATTTTTTTACAAATAAATTTTTATCCAATTAAAAATACGAATATATTTGCAAGAGTAAACTAATAATCATAATCACATTAATTAAGTAAGCATATTTACTATGAAAGACTACGTTTTAGCTATAGACTTAGGTGCTACAAGTGGCCGTATGATACTATCTCGGCTTAACGAGGGGGTTCTTGAAACCGAAGAGGTACGCAGATTCCCTAATGCTATAGAAGAAAAAAATGGTAAATTTTATTGGAGCATCACTACTCTATTTAATGAAATTACAAATGGACTTAGTGAGTTAGCTACTCGACAAGATATCCGTATTTCTTCCATTGGTGTAGATACATGGGGTGTAGATGTTGCATTTATCGATGCTGAAGGGAATATGATTTGCGAACCACGAGCCTATCGTGATCCCTATACAGAGAATGCAATCGAAGAGTATAGCAAAATTATCCCTAAAGAAACGATTTATAAGAAAACTGGTATTCAGTTTTTGAATTTCAACACACTCTTCCAGCTATTCGCTTGCCATCAAGAAAATTTTGAGCCTATGAAGCAGGCGAAGACTTATTTGTTTATTCCGGACCTTATCAGCTACCTCCTCACAGGGAAAGCGGTCTGTGAGTACACAATTTTAAGTACTTCTCAGTTCCTGGATCCTGTCACTAAAACAATAGACCGCGAATTGATTGAAGCTGCAGGAGCGGACATCAATGCTTTCCCTCCCATCGTTATGCCGGGAGAAATCATTGGTAATCTGAAAACTGATATTCTCAAAACTCCATTCAGCTATGAAATCCCGGTTATTGCCATTGCCGGACATGATACGGGTTCTGCAGTAGCTGCTGTCCCTGCTAAGAATGAAAACTTTGCCTATCTCAGTTCCGGCACATGGTCACTCATGGGTATCGAGGTAAAAGACCCGATTATCACAGACCGTTCAGCCCAACTCAACTTTACCAACGAAGGTGGCATCGAAGGGACAACTCGTTTCCTTAAAAACATCACCGGGATGTGGATCTTAGAGCAATGCCGTAAAGAGTGGGCTGCTCAAGGGAAGAATTATAGTTACCCGGAATTGGTAGAGATGGAGTTATCTGCACCCGCTTTCCACTCTTTCTTCAACACCGATGATCCTTGTTTTGCTAATCCACCCAGTATGTTGGCAGCCATTGACCAATATTGCGACAATCACGGCATAGCACGACCAGAAAACGATGCACAAGTGGCACGTTCTATTATGGAATCTTTAGCTCTCCGTTATCGGACTGTTTTCACATGGCTTAAAGAGGTTGCCCCATTCCCGCTTGAAGTGCTTCACATCATCGGAGGTGGAGCTAAAAACGCATTATTAAACCAATTCACGGCCAATGCCATTGGTGCGACAGTCCTTGCAGGACCTACTGAAGCAACAGCCATCGGCAATATCATGATGCAGTTTAAAGCCATCGGTTTAGTTAAAGACATTAATGAGATGCGTACCTTAATCAGCCAAGCTACTCAACTTGATCAATTTGAACCACAAGACGTAGAAGCATGGGATAAAGCCTACCAAGAATTCTGTGCTAAGTGCTATGGGGTCAATGAATAAAAGACATTAATCATAACAATTTAAAACATAATTTACTAACCTTTTAACAACAGACACAAAAATTATGAAACCAGAGTTAATCGAAAAAGCCTATGCCATTGCTAAAGAACGCTATGCAGAAATAGGCATCGACACAGACAAAGTATTAGAACAATTACAAGATTTTCATCTTAGCATGCACTGTTGGCAGGCAGATGACGTAAAGGGATTTGAAGTTCAAGCCAGCGCTATGTCAGGAGGTATCCAGTCCACTGGTGATTTCCCGGGTGCTGCACGCAACATTGATGAGTTACGTCAAGACATTCTTAAAGCGAAATCTCTCATTCCTGGTAGCCACCGTCTTAACTTGCATGAAATCTATGGTGATTTTAAAGGAAAAGTTGTGGATCGTGATGAGGTTACAGTAGAACATTTCCAGTCTTGGATTGATTGGGCCAAAGAGCACAACACTCTTTTGGACTTCAACTCTTCATCTTTCTCACACCCGAAGTCTGGCAGCCTCTCATTGGCAAATCCGGACGATAGCATTCGTAAATTCTGGATCGAGCACACTAAGCGTTGCCGTGACATCGCCAATGCTATGGGAGAGGCTCAGGGAGACCCATGTATCATGAACCTTTGGGTGCATGATGGATGCAAGGATGTAAGTGTAAATCATGCTCTCTATCGCAACCTTTTGAAGCAATCGCTTGACGAAATTTTCGAAAAAGAACAGCCCATGATGAAGGATTGTATCGAAGGTAAAGTTTTCGGTATTGGATTAGAAAGTTTCACTGTAGGTTCTCATGACTTCTATACTGCATATGCAGCTAAGTATGACAAGATTCTCACAATCGATACAGGTCACTATCACCCGACAGAGTCTCCTGCTGACAAAGTAAGCGCAGTTCTTCCTTTTGTAAAAGAGTTGATGCTTCACGTTTCTCGTCCAGTACGTTGGGATTCAGACCACGTAACCATTATGGACGATCCTACTCAGGAGTTGTTCTTCGAAATCGTACGTGCCGGAGCTCTCGACCGCGTTCATTATGGCTTGGACTTCTTTGATGGCTCTATCAACCGTATCGGTGCTTATGTCATCGGCTCTCGTTCAGCTCAGAAGTGCATGCTTCGCGCATTGCTCGAACCGAAAGAGATGCTCTCTAAATATGAACTTGCAGGAGAAGGCTACAAACTTCTTGGTCTTGTTGAAGAGCAAAAAGCCATGCCATGGCAAGCTGTTTATGACATGTTCTGCTTGAAGAACAATGTTCCTGTTGGAGATGCTTTCCTCGGTGAAATCGAAAAGTACGAAGCTGACGTTACCTCTAAGCGTGGTTAATCTATTTTAAAGTAAAAACTGAAAACTGGAAACTGAAAAATATGCTACGTGTAGCCACCTTTCAGTTTTCAGTTTTCAACTTTCAATAAAGTTTTAAACTATCATCTTCATTATGTTAAACATTATTATCGGTCTTCTCATCATAGCCATTGGAGCTTTCTGCCAATCTTCTTGCTATGTGCCCATCAACAAAATCAAAAAATGGAGTTGGGAGTCCTATTGGATCGTACAAGGAGTTTTTGCGTGGTTAGTCTTTCCTCTGTTAGGAGCCATGCTTGCCGTTCCGGAAGGCCATTGTCTCTGCGAACTTTTCACATCAGCCAACACATTTAATATTTGGATGACCATACTCTTTGGTGTGCTTTGGGGTGTGGGCGGTCTTACTTTCGGATTATCTATGCGCTATCTCGGTGTCGCATTAGGTCAATCCATCGCTTTAGGAACTTGCTCCGGCTTAGGTACAATCCTTGCTCCTGTGATGCTCAACATATTCTATCCTGAAGCAGATCATCTATCCAAACTTACTTTTGCTGTTATCGCAGGTGTCGTTGTTACACTCATCGGTATTGCTATCATCGGTGTTGCCGGCAATATGAAAGCGGCGTCTCTATCTGAAGAGGAAAAGAAAGCTGCGGTCAAAGACTTTAATTTCCCCAAGGGAATCACTATTGCTCTTTTAGCGGGCTTTATGAGTGCATGTTTCAACATTGGATTAGAATTTGGCTCAGGGCTTCACTTCGGAGATGCGACTGATGCTATGTACAAAACCCTCCCTGCAACCATGCTTGTGACATTAGGAGGTTTTGTAACTAATGCCATCTATTGTTTCTATCAGAACTCTGTCAATAAGACTTGGGGCGATTATAAGCAAGGCAGTCTTTGGGGCAACAACCTTTTGTTCTGCGCTTTAGCAGGTGCTTTGTGGTATAGCCAATTTTTCGGTCTCAGCTTAGGTAAAGGCTTCTTTGAAGAAGGCTCTGCCATGATGACCTTCGCTTTCTGTATTCTTATGGCACTTAATGTTACTTTCTCCAACGTTTGGGGCATCATCCTCAAAGAGTGGAAAGGATGTTCTACTAAAACCATAACTGTTTTGATTATCGGTATTGCGATATTGATTGTCTCAACATTTATCCCAGAGTTATTGAAATAAACTCACACTATAACAACAAACATATCACTAATTAATAATTCAAATATGAAATCTATACTTGAAGGCCGTCCCGGTCTTACAACAGAAGTCTATAAAGTGGCTGAAGTAGCCGGTTATCTATGGGAAAAAGGATGGGCTGAACGTAATGGTGGCAACATCACTATCAACATTACAGAATTTGCTGGTGACGAGATGCGTAGCATGCCTGCCATCTCTCCTATCTTCCAGATTGGAGTAACTCTTCCTTGTCTTAAAGGGTGCTTTTTCTATTGCAAAGGTACAGGCAAACGGATGAGAGATCTTGCCAAAAAACCGATGGCAAATGGGTCAATTATCCGTATCTGTGATGACTGCGCCAGCTATGAAATCATCGCTGACGAAGTAGTGATGCCCACTTCAGAGCTTCCCTCTCACCTCTCCATGCATGCCTATCTTTTAGAAACAGGATCATGTTATAAAGCAACAGTACACACCCACCCCATCGAATTAGTAGCCATGAGTCATATCAGTCGTTTCCTCCGTCCCGGAGAAATGACTCGTGTACTTTGGTCCATGATTCCGGAAACACTCGCTTTTGCTCCTCTTGGCATTGGCATTGTTCCCTACCAATTGCCCGGCTCTGTCACATTGGCAGATGCAACTATGGAGCAAATCAAGGATTTTGATGTTGTCCTTTGGGAGAAACATGGTGTGTGTGCAGTAGGTCAAGACGTTATGGATGCTTTTGATCAGATTGACGTGCTCAACAAAGCTGCAAACATATATATGTGTGCTCGCAACATGGGTAGCGAACCGGACGGCATGACAGATGCTGCGATGAAAGAGGTTCAAGACGTCTTTAATCTCCCTAAAAAGAGACCATGCTGATAATCATTATGACAATTTAAGACGATAACAGAGAGAGCTATCTAAATCTTTCATATAATCGTACCATATACAATTTCTCCCGAAACACCAGCAATGTGTTTCGGGAGAAATTGTATTACACCAAATTGTTGAGAGCAATATGATAATTACTATACTAAGAGAATAAAAGTGAAACAGAGACTCTCAGAAAAACATAAAAATGTAAAAATCTTAACATTGCAAATAACAATTTAAACAGAAAAATCATCAATATTGATAACCAAAATACATTTCCTAACTTGCTTCTTAAAACTATTGTCGCGATATATATTCTAAAAGAAAATATCCAAAACAGATAGGAGAAAATACTAATTTATGATGAAAAAAGGTTGTTCGTTACGTTTATCGACTAGAGACATACTCTTTATTAACCAACCACAGACGCAAGATATCGGTCAATATTGGCCAACACTTTCTCACTCAGTCGAACAAAAGCCTGGGAAGTACGACCGGTAGAGACACCCATACAACGCACATGTGGATGATGGGTTAAATGACTTCCTCCTAAAGCACCCTCGGTATCACAAAGGCATAGATTGTCCCCTTTTAACCACTCCAATAACGAATCTTCATCCCAAGCCGGAGAGAGTCCTGTATTAAACAATATCTTATGATTACCTAAAGATTTAAATTGCTCTGCATGCAGCAAAACAGTGTTTTTATTTAGGCAACAGCAAACGACATCGCTCCACTCCAACAATGAATTCAGCGGCATGAACTGATAGCCTTTAGCCAAGGCTGCACTCTTCTCACTACGAGCATAATAAGAGATCTGTGCTCCAAAGAAATGAAGAGCATCGGCTATCATTCCTCCTGATTTTCCTAACCCGACAATACCTACTTTCAAGTTGGTAATCTCGCGAGGAGTACCTTCCCATGCCGGCTGCTCAAAACCATGAAGAATGCGAACTAATTCGCTAATTACATACTCAACAACACCCTCATCTCCATAGTCACGAATACCGGTCACGGTTATACCATGATGCTCCGCAAAATGAATATCGACATTAGCACTCTCAGGAGAATAGAGCGAACAACACATGCCGATGTATTTCACTTGTGGACAACGAGCAAGAATGTCCGAAGTAAGTGTTGAAGTATAACTCAAAAGGACAGCATCGGCATCGCCAATACGTCTGACAATCTCATCTGCATCGGAGGGAATGTCAGTGTACATGATTACCTCATTAGCTCTATCTGAAAGAGACTTTTCTGCCGAAGGAATCAAATTGATGGGTTCTATTACAACAAGTTTCTTAAACATAAGGTATTATTATAATTTTCTTTTATTTCTCAGTTTCTCTTTGCGTTGCAACAAAAAGTAGAGAATAATAATGATAACCAACTCTGCAACATTAAAAAGAACGTACTCCAACGTTCCACCTTCCACCTCTACCCATTGCTCCCAACCGATGTAGGCCATGACAAGAGCATAAATAAAAAGGAATCCGGGAACAATTATATGTCTTTTCATAATAAAATAATTTATCCTAAAATCTTCGCTCCTCCTTGCATTAAGAGTTCGTTATATATCTCTACACATGCCACAGCATCGAGTGCAGCATAAGCCATCTGTTTATCTGTCAATTCAGCATTTTCCCAATTGGTCAATCGCTGGCGTTTGGAAATTTTCTTTCCAAAAAGGATAGCATATACTTTAGCTAGACTCTTATCTTCAATGCCAAACTTAGAGACAAATGACTGTATTTCTATCACTCCTTGCTGTTCAAAATATTCCCACTTACGAAGGTTTGCAAAATCATCATGAGTAGAAAGTCCCACTTTGATGATGGTTGGATCCTCAAACAATGATTTTAGTGGGCCCAATCCTTTCATCTTAGAAAGGCGAAAAAGATAACAAGTCCGATTAGTAGAAAGTTGTACTAAAGCCACTTTATATGTTATACCTCGCTGAAAAGAAGGACGTGTTTCGGTATCGAAGCCAATAACAGTCCCCGCTTTTCGCAAAGTATCTACTGCTGTTTGTGCCTCCTCCATTGTATTGATGACAACAATATTGCCATCATAACTGACAAGGGGCAAAGATTCTAAAACCTCTTTAGATATAGTTTTTAAATACACAGAATTAATTAATTTCGTTTTTATTTACTTTCTATAAATCAATATGTTAATATGCTCACATCTGCTTACTATCTTAATATTTTAAGCTCAAATCTCTTATCTTCTTTGATCCCCAAAGGAAGTCCGTTAACACAAAAAACTGAAATCTAACTTTCAGAAGCGTCATAAAGTAGGTTATGTAATGGTCGCATAACATTGACCAATTTCTGTCCCCAATATGTTGTAAAATTTTCATGTACGCGAACAATCGCATTATTCATATTTATCTCATTACCATCAGCAAACGCTGCTGCAAAATTTTTAAGATCTTGATAGATATCCGCAAGGTTTTCAGAGATACTTGCTACAATAGGTTGCTCACTAAAATGCATATCCGGTGTAAACACCTCCATGTAATCATCATCTCCTCCTAAAATTTGCCAAACATAATGACGAACAGAATTATAATCATCTTCTGTTACCAGCTCTGCCAAATCTTCATCACCTTCGAACTCAATAATAGGAAGTAAAGAAGCCTTAACATATATCAAGGGAAGTAGCCTTGTCATACGCTCTAAAAACTCTTTATTCGCGCAAGGGGCAGACTTCTCTAAAAAAATACAATACTCTGTTACTGCTGTCAAAAAATCTATTACAACTGGTGCATAGATAGGCTTTTGTAAAGTATTCATTATTATTTATACTCTCTTAAAAGTTTAGTTATTAATGATATAAATCATTTCTCTCTATATATTCGGCAACTTTTGTCGGAATCTTATCTCTATAACTTCCACCATTTTTAATACAACTCCTAACCTCCGTGGACGAACACTCATGGAGAGGGGCATCCAATAACAAAACATGAGGGTGAGAAGCTATAACAGTCGCCTCATAACCCGGACGCGGATAGACTAAAATTTGGTATTTTTCCAATATCTGTTCCCATTCATACCAACGTGGAAAAACTGCCCAATTATCCGCACCAATTATTAAATAAAAAGTATGTTCCGGATAGGCTACTGAGAGAGCCTCCAAAGTTCGGATCGTATAGGATGGGCGAGGCAATTTATCTTCTATCAAACACACCTCCACTCCTCGGATGCTTTTCAAAGCGATTTCTAACATTCGGCGACGATGGAAATCGTCTGCTAATTCACTCTCAGACTTAAGAGGATTTCGCGGAGATGGAAGCATCCAAATCTCATCAACAACATCTTGGGCTAAAATAAATTGAGCTAAAGCTATATGCCCATTGTGCACAGGGTTAAATGATCCCCCATATATCCCGATCCGCATTACTCTGATAAAAAAGAATCCACCGCTTCATACACCGCCGACTTAGCTTTTTCTAAATCATCGTTGACAATGACACGATCAAATTGCCCGGCAAAAGATAACTCAAAAGAAGCTCGCTCTAAACGTTTTTCGATCACATCCAAGGCATCAGTGCCTCGCCCAAGAAGGCGAGAACGTAAAGCATCAAGGCTAGGAGGCTGGATAAATAAACTCAACGCTCTATCACCATAAAATTGCTTGATATTTACCCCTCCCTTTACGTCCACGTCAAAGATGACATTTTTACCTTCAGAGATGAGACGATCCACTTCACTCTTAAGTGTGCCATAGAATTTATCCTGATAAACCTCTTCATACTCTAAAAACTCATTTTGAGCAATCCGAAGGCGAAATTCTTCCGGAGAAAGGAAATAATACTCTTTACCATGCTGCTCTTCTCCTCGAGGCTGACGACTCGTGCACGAAATACTGAACGATAAGTTTAATCCACGACCTAATAAATCATTTATCAAAGTCGACTTTCCACTCCCAGATGGAGCACTGAATATAATCAATTTTCCTAAAGACATAAATCGAGTCTTTTACAAAACATTTAACACTTGTTCTTTGATTTGCTCCAATTCGTCCTTCATTTGGACAACGATGTGCTGCATCTGAACATGATTAGATTTTGATCCAAGAGTATTTATTTCTCGCCCCATCTCTTGCGCAATAAACCCTAACTTCTTTCCTTGGCCAGGAATTTCTGAGTTCATCGTCTCAATAAAGTATTGCAAATGGTTAGCTAATCGGTGCTTCTCCTCATTAACATCTAACTTTTCAATATAATATATCAGTTCTTGCTCTAAACGATTAGCATCATAGGAAACCGGTAAATCTTTTAATTGATCCAAAATACGCTGACGAATCAATGTGATGCGATCCTTTTCAAAAGGTTCAACGCTCGCCAACAAAGAAGAGATGTTATTAACTTTGTTTTCAAAAACGCGATAAAGCATCTCTCCTTCCTGTTTGCGGAAAGACAAAAGATTATTCAATGCTTCGTTAACAACGTCACATACCCTATCCAACTCCTCCTCCTCAACTACCGGGGCAACCATATGCACAGACTCTGGGAGACGAAGCAAAGCGGGTAAAATATAAGGAGGCAAAGAGTTAATACCAACTCTGGAAGCTACTTCTTGTAACTGGTTAAAATAGTCTGCTATCACATCTGGGTCCAACTTAGGAGTTTCTTGATTAGAAATCTCCTCAACTGTCAAGGAAAATTCTACCTTACCTCTCATCAATGCACCTGTTACGAGTGCTCGAAAATCCATCTCCCTATCTCTATAGAGGGGAGCTATACGCATAGATAAATCAAGTTGTTTAGAGTTGAGCGACTTGATTTCTACGGTAACCTTTTTGTGAGCGATTTCAGCAACTGCCTTGCCAAAACCTGTCATAGACTGTATCATTTCTACAATATTTTTTGCAAAAATAACGTTTTTTCGAGTTATATGCATCAAACTATGCCCAAAATATCGTAAATTTGCCGCAGTAAAGAATATTTTCGAACATTTTTGCTCACAAGCAACTTTACTCAACCTTCTTTATGGCGAACTTATTATTGATCGAAACTTCAGGAAAAACTTGTTCGGTGGCTTTAAGCAAGGACTTTGGCATCGAATGGTATGAGGAGACGACAGATGGACCTCATCATGCGTCAATACTTGGAACATATGTAGAAAAAGCAATGAATTTTGCAAGAAAAAATGCAATGATTCCCGATGCCATAGCGGTTAGTTGTGGTCCAGGATCTTATACCGGACTCCGGATAGGGATTTCAGAAGCTAAAGGTTTATGCTTCGGTCTGCAAAAACCTCTCATCGCAATCAATACACTTCAAACAATGTGCTGCCATGTGATGTTTCATATATTAGAAATGAAAGAAGAGGCTTTATTATGTCCTATGATTGATGCAAGACGAATGGAAGTATATACAGTCCTTTATGATCAATCGCTTAATGAAATTAAACCGATATCGGCTGAAATTATTGATGCACAATTTCTTAAAAACGAACTTGACAATCATGAGATCTTTTTCTTCGGAGATGGAGCAGATAAATGCCAACATATAATACAGCATCCCAATGCCCATTTCATTCAGGGAGTTAAACCTTTGGCAAAAGATATGTTGGCACCGGCTGTTAAAGCATACAACGACTCAAAATTCGAAGATGTAGCATATTTTGTACCTCTATATTTGAAAGATTTTGTCGCAACTAAAGCAAAAAACATCTTACAAAACCTTTAATATTAACTTTTAACAATCATATCCTAAATAATATTTATTTCCGTGCCAGAATACAATACATCACAATCACCCATCAAGTTACCCGAGTATGGTCGTAACATTGAAAAGCTTGTCAAATATTGTAAAACGATTCCAGACAAGGAACTCCGTACTCGTTATGCCTATCAGATAATTAAGATAATGGCAGATGTCAATCCTGACATCAACGACATCGAAAATAAAGAACAGATCCTATGGGATCAGTTAGCTATGATAGCAGATTTTGAACTTGACATTGATTACCCTTGTGAAATTATTACCGCAGGACAAATCAATGCTACACCCGAAATGATTCCCTATAAAACTGATCAAATAAGTTTGCGTCTTTATGGGAGCATAACAGAAAAACTACTCGCAAAAACGACAGAAATGCCTGATGCAGAACAAAGAATTAAACTCTTTGAATTATGCGCCAATCAGATGAAATTAACCTATCTCAAGGCTAACAAAGATGCAGAAGAAGATGATAATAAAATTATCCAGGACATCTTAAAATTAATCGGAGACCAATTTAGGGATGAAGTTTACCAAGTATTTTTATACAGCGGAAAAGAACTATTGGATAATGAGCAATATGACGAGAATACTTTAACCCCTACAACCAAAAAGAAGAAGAAGAAAAAGAAGAAAAAATAATCTATGTCTCCTTTTTTTGATTAATTATTTTGTTTTCACAAAAACATTCTCTAATTTTGCACTCAATTTAGGAATGAAATAGCTCTTCTTTATTTTTATCCTACTTAGCAGTTAAGATTTGCATTCCCAAATTACAATCCTTTTTAATTTACTATACCCTCAATTCATAATTGAACGCGCTAAACGTATGCGCCGTTTTAGTGAATGAGATTATTCAAACTTTTTTTATGTACTCTTACGAAGAATTGGACAACAAAAGTCCTAAAGATTTGGTAGAACTTTCGAGAAATCTGAATATTGAAAACCCAGATTTCTCGAATAAAGAAATTTTAATTTCCCAAATACTTGAAAAAGCTGCCCTTCAAAGTAAAGACAACTTATCTTCTGTCGATGAAGTAGCCCCCAAAAAGGCTAGAAAAAAAACAACAACGACCCAAGCTACAGGAAAAAAAAGAGGAAGACCAACTAAGAAATCTTCAGACAAAGAGATATTACCGGTTAGTGATCCGATAAAGGATAACCCTTACTCAATGGAGCAAGTCTCTAATATATCCGATAATTCTGTTTCTAATCCTCGCGAAGAGATTTCTGAAACACAAACCACGTCCCTTCTTGATGATTGTAAAGACGAAACTATTTCTAAATCAATTTCTGAGGAAATCATTAATGCACAAATTCCGTCAGAAGAAACAGGGCTCAATACTCCTACTCTTCTTGAAACAGAAAATTTAGATATTACCCAAACGGAAGATATTATAAATTCAAATATTACAGAAGAAGAGATTTTTGAGACAGTAAATAATTCCACACAAGATATTTCTAAAGACAATTTATCAATAATAGATATCTCAACAGAAGATATTAAAAAGCAAGAAGATGACGCCAAAATGGCAGCATTGCTTGAAACCAACAAGAATGCATTTCAAAGTCTTTTTGGACACTCCGCAAAACGTAATCCCCAACCGAACAATAATAAAAAGCAAAATAACAATAAGAAAAACTCGAAATCTCCTCTTCCGCAATTTCAAGATAAAGATAGCGTAAATGAAGATAATAATGCTACTACAGATAAAGACATTAAGGGAGAAATAAATGATAACAATCTAGACATTATCCCGATCCCAAGAGACGAATTTGACGGAATATTGACAGGAAATGGTGTTTTAGAAATCATGCCAGATGGTTTCGGTTTTTTGCGTTCCTCTGACTATAACTATTTTGCATCACCGGACGACATCTTTGTTTCACAAGCACAAATTAAACAAAACAATTTAAAACAAGGCGATGTCATAGAGGGACCAATACGTCCTCCGCGTCAAGGAGAACACAATTATCCACTCGTCAAAGTGGAACGAGTCAATGGGCGAGCCGTAGAAAATGCCAGAGATCGTATTCAGTTTGAACACCTTACTCCATTATTTCCTAACGAGAAGTTTAATCTTACTAAAGGACATAACGACTCATACTCCTGCCGAGTAATCGACATGTTTGCCCCTATCGGAAAAGGACAGCGCTCACTCATTGTAGCTCCACCCAAAGCCGGTAAGACAGTTCTTTTAAAGGAAATTGCTAATGCTATAGCCTTTAACCATCCGGAAGTATATATGATCATCCTCTTGATAGATGAACGACCTGAAGAAGTAACAGACATGCAACGGTCCGTACATGCAGAAGTTATTGCATCTACTTTTGATGAGCCTGCCGATCGTCATGTTAAAGTAGCCGATATGGTCATCGAGAAAGCGAAACGCCTAACAGAATGCGGACATGATGTGGTCATTCTCCTTGATAGCATAACCCGCTTGGCTCGTGCATACAACACGGTCTCTCCTTCTTCCGGCAAAGTTCTAAGTGGAGGTGTTGAAGCTAATGCACTACAAAAACCTAAAAGATTTTTTGGTGCTGCTCGTAACATAGAAAATGGTGGTTCACTTACGATAGTTGCAACAGCTCTCATAGAAACCGGTTCTAAAATGGACGAAGTTATATATGAAGAGTTTAAAGGAACCGGAAACATGGAACTTCAACTCGATCGCAAAATTGCTAATAAGCGTATATTCCCAGCAGTTGACCTTTTAGCATCATCGACCAGACGAGATGATATGCTTTTAGATCAAGAAACACTTAACAAAATGTGGATATTGAGACGCTATCTTGCAGATATGACCCCTGTTGAAGCTATGGAATTTTTACATAAACAATTAGAGAACACCCGAGACAATAGAGAACTCCTTCTATCAATGGGTAAATAAATTTGTCTGATCTAGATATAAAACTTGCATAATGATTTCTATAGAGAATCTCTCCGTAGAATTTGGTACGAAGCCTCTATTCTCGAATATTAATTACGTAATCAACAGAAATGATCACATCGCTCTTACCGGAAAAAATGGAGCCGGGAAAAGTACGATGTTAAAAATAATTGCCGGTCTGCAATCCCCTACTTCTGGTCAAGTAAGCAAACCTAAAGAAATCTCTATTGGATATTTGCCACAAGTGATGAAGATATCCGATACAGCTACTGTATGGGAAGAAACAGAAAAAGCGTTTTCTAATATATTAGAATTAGAGGAAAAAATCAATAAAGTCTCTGCATCATTAGCAGAACGTACTGATTATGAAAGTATAGCTTATCAAGAGTTAATAGAGAGACTCTCCGATCTTAACGAACAGTCTGCAATGGTCAATGCGAGTAATAGAGACGCAGAGATCGAAAAGACTTTAATAGGATTAGGTTTTCAAAGAAGCGATTTTAATAGACTTTCAGCTGAGTTTAGCGGAGGATGGAGAATGCGCATTGAGCTGGCAAAAACCCTTCTTTCCCACCCGGACATTCTTTTATTGGATGAACCAACTAACCACTTAGATATAGAATCAATACAATGGCTTGAAAGATTCTTAAACTCACGCAAAACAACAATAGTCCTAATCAGTCATGATAAAGCTTTTCTTGATAATGTCACAACCAGAACAATAGAAATCTCTTGTGGCTCAATTTATGATTACAATGTAAATTATAGTAAATACGTAAACCTACATCAAGAACGGATACAGCAACAGATCCGTGCCTACGAAAATCAGCAAAAGACTATTGCTGACACACAAGCATTTATAGATCGCTTTAGATACCAAGCAAGTAAGGCAATCCAAGTACAAAGCCGAATTAAAATGCTTGAAAAAATTGTTCCTATCGAAATTGATGAAGTAGATAATAGTAGGCTTAACATCAAATTTTCGTCAGCCCCTCGGTCTGGGGATTATCCGATTATATGCGAAGGTGTCACAAAAAGCTATGGCACACATTTAGTGTTTAAAGATGTTGATTTAACCATTAAAAGAGGCGAAAAAGTTGCATTCGTTGGCAGAAATGGAGAAGGAAAATCGACATTAGTAAAATGCATCATGGGAGAAACCCCATTTGAAGGAAATCTCAAAATAGGTCATGGGGTAAAAATCGGTTATTTTGCACAAAATCAAGCACAACTCCTGGAAGACAATTATTCTGTATTTGACACAATTGACAAAGTTGCAGTAGGAGATATCCGTACACAGATTAGGGACATTTTAGGAGCTTTCATGTTTAAAGGAGAGGATATAGATAAAAAAGTAAAAGTATTATCCGGTGGAGAACGTTCACGTTTGGCAATGATTAAATTGCTACTCGAACCGGTCAATCTTTTGATTTTGGATGAACCTACCAACCATTTAGATATTGCTTCCAAAGAAGTATTAAAACAAGCGATTAATTCCTTTGATGGAACAGCAATAATTGTAAGTCATGACAGAGATTTTCTTGATGGATTAGTCTCACAAATCTACGAATTTACTCAAGGAAAAGTAAAACAACACATAGGGGGTATCTATGAGTTTTTAGAAGAAAAAAAATTAACCGAATTACATAATCTAAACTCTAATCCCGCAAAAACAAATATAAAAATCACAAATAAAGAAAATTCTTCTTTTATTTCTACTACAGAGAAAAAAAACGGAGAACAAAACTACGAGCAACAAAAAGAACTTCGCAGACAAATCGGAAAGAAACAAAAAGAAGTAAGTCAAGCTGAGAATCAGATATCTCAGATCGAAGAAGAAATTACTGACCTAGAAAATCAGATGGCATCATCAAATGGATGTACTGTTGTTTCCATTTTCCGAAGGCATTCTGAATTAAAAAAATCTTTAGAAGAAATAACCGACCGATGGTTGTTGTTATCGGAAGAATTAGACGAATTACATTCTAACAACAATGAATAATTCTCTCTTTTTACGATTCACGACCCTCTTTCAACTATCAAAATGCTCTCTTTTTCTATAAAAAAAGGGAGTTTTATTTTTTCATGAGTTTTTTTTTAGATTTTCCTTTGAAGATATTAGATTAAGTATATATATTTGCTGATACAATCTCAAAGAACATTAGAATTAGAATTCATTATATATGACAGACAAGAGTCTTTACGACAGTTTAAAATTACATTTTGGATTTGATAAATTCAAAGGCAATCAAAAAGAAATCATACAAAATCTTTTAGCTGGCAACGATACTTTCGTTTTGATGCCAACTGGAGGAGGTAAATCTTTATGTTATCAACTTCCCTCATTAATCATGGAAGGATGTGCGATTGTCATTTCTCCGCTTATTGCCTTGATGAAAAATCAAGTAGATGCTATGCGAAACTTTAGTGAAGAAGACAATGTTGCTCACTTCATAAACTCCTCTCTTACCAAAGGAGCCATTGATCAAGTCCGCCAAGACATCTCGTCAGGAAAAACGAAACTTCTTTATGTTGCTCCTGAATCTTTAACAAAACAAGAGAATATTGATTTTTTACGTTCTGTTCAGATTTCATTCTTTGCCATTGATGAGGCTCATTGTATTTCAGAATGGGGACATGACTTTCGCCCGGAATATCGCAGGATACGCCCTATTATCAATGAAATTGGAGTAAAATGCCCTATTATAGCACTTACTGCAACAGCTACCCCAAAAGTACAACATGATATTATGAAGAATCTTGGCATACTTAAAGCCAAAGTTTATAAATCTTCATTTAATCGTGCCAACCTGATGTACGAAGTAAGACCCAAAACCGACGATATAGACAAAGATATTATTAAATATATAAAATCACAACCGGGAAAATCCGGGATCATCTATTGTTTAAGCAGAAAGAAAGTTGAAGAATTAGCAGAATTACTTAAAGTCAATAACATTAAAGCGCTCCCCTATCATGCGGGCATGGATTCGTCTGACAGAAATGCTAATCAAGATGCATTTCTCAAAGAGGAAGTTGACATCATCGTAGCGACAATTGCTTTTGGTATGGGAATCGATAAACCGGATGTCCGATTTGTGATACATTATGATATGCCCAAATCTCTCGAAGGTTATTACCAAGAGACAGGTCGTGCCGGAAGAGATGGCGGAGAAGGACAATGTATTGCATTTTACAACCATAAAGATCTTTCCAAATTAGAAAAATTCATGCAAGGGAAACCGTTGGCAGAGATGGAAATCGGGAAATTATTGTTAGCCGAAACCCAAGCCTACGCTGAAACTTGCATGTGCCGTCGCAAATTATTACTGCACTACTTTGGCGAAGATTATAAAGAAAGTAATTGCGATAACTGCGACAATTGTAAAAGGCCTCAAAAACGTATTGAAGCCAAAGAATTACTCTGTGCTATACTTGAAACAGTAATAGTCCTTAAAGAGAAATTCAAACAAGATTATGTAATATCTGTTCTCATGGGAATTAAAAATGAAGAGATTATTGCATATAAACATGATGAACTGGAAGTTTTTGGTAGCGGCACTGACGAACCGGAATCCACTTGGAATGCCGTTATCAGACAGGCTCTCATATCAAAATATCTCAGCAAAGATATTGAAAATTATGGTGTACTTAAAGTGACTGCAGCAGGAAACAAATATCTTAAAAATCCTAAAAATTTCCCAGTAATTATCAGCCATATTAGCGATGAAGATGATGATTTAGATGCAGAAGAAGCAAAAAGTGGAGTAGCTTCAGCTGCAGCTGATGAAAATCTTTTTAATATGCTTAAGGATCTAAGAAAGAAAATCGCAAAGAAAATGGATGTACCTCCATATGTGATCTTCCAAGACCCTAGCTTAGAAGCAATGGCAACCAGTTATCCTGTTACCATCGAAGAACTCCAAAACATACCTGGTGTCGGAGCAGGAAAAGCTAAAAGATATGGAGAAGAATTCATAAAACTAATCAAACGGCACTGTGAAGAAAACGAAATCGTCCGTCCGGAGGATTTAAAAGTACGTGTAGTAGCAAACAAAAGTAAACTTAAAGTTTCTATCATCCAAGGCATTGATCGCAAAATTCCACTTGATGATATTGCAGATGCTAACAGATTAGAGTTTGATGAACTTCTTGATGAAATAGAAACTATCGTTAATAGCGGCACACGTATTAATATCAATTATTTTTTGGAGGAAGTAATGGATCAAGATGCTATAGACGATATATTCCTTTATTTTAAAGAGGAAGAAAACGATGATCTTAATGAAGCATATAAAGAACTCGGAAGGGATTATAAAGAGGAAGAAATTAGACTTGTTCGCATAAAATTTCTTTCCGAAATGGGTAATTAAACTTCTTAGTCTTTCATATCTATGCTTATAAACACCCATCTCCTTTGATCTGGAATGATCCCAAATTAGACGGATGAAACACGATCCAATTATAGAAAGAGTTCGGCATTACCCCGAACTCTTTCCTTTTGATCCAATTATTTGACCCAAATCTGTCTTTAGATTATATTATGCTTGTCTTATTTTGAGTAGAATTCTTTTGTGTTTTGAATGAGTATAGCGAGCTATATTATCACAAAACATAAGAAAGTGTAAATCTTTTTTGCAAAGCATAACAATTAAGATTCATTCTCCTCCATCATGTATTTTCTAAAGCGTTCAAATTTGAAAATAACGGTCTTCTCTCCTACAGAGTTTTCCGTTACAATTCTTTTTGTAGTAGAAGCAACACATTCTACATGAACTGCTTGTAGTTTTTTTAAAACGGCAAATGTCAATGTAAGTTCTCCCATCAAGTGCACTACACACTCTCGGCCATGACACTTTTCCATAATTTGAGAAAATAAATCATCTGCCATTTTTTCAATACAAACCTCATCACCCAATTCATCGACATTAGGAAAAGGTAAATCCTCGATTTCTCCATATTGCAATGCGGCATTTAATTGTTCTTCAGCCCAATTTACAGAGGGGTGATTCGACACATTCAAAAAAAGTTTAGTCATCTGCATAACGTCTGATATCATCAACTAATTTCGCTTTTTTCTCAAATAGGAATTCTTTAGTACAATAAGTAATACCCATATTCTTCGCACTGCGTTCAAATTCTTCTTTATAGGGACTTAAAGTGAATATATAAGAGTCTTAATCCTTATTATAGTGGAATATCTATTTAGAGACCAAAAAATATAATTAATTGAATATAAATAATTTATCAAACAATAATTTTAAATAAACGACTTTTTCTTCAAAAAAAAGGATAATTCTCTTACGGGTTTTAGGATAAATATAATTTTACAACTCCGATGCAAATGTAGATAATTATTTCTAAACAGGCAACTTTTTTCCTCTATTTCTACTCTCATTGTCTTTTGCTTTCGTATTTACCTTCTCACAGCACGTATATTCAAAGCATATTTATGCAGAAATTTTAGATTGTCATGATTAGTGTGTAAACACCCGACTTAGTGTAAAAAATGTCCCTAAAAACCAAAAAAATACACATCGCGTAGAAATTAGAATTACATCGCGTAGAAAATCAAATTTCATCGCGATGTAGTTTTTTCTCCATCGCGATGCTTAAAAACCTCAGTTTACGCCCCTTTATTACGTTACTTTGTCAAGGTATGATCAGTGTATATAATAAGTATATATATTACAACATTTTATTAAAATATTGAGTCTATTTCTCCAATAATCCGACCGATGAAGGTTAATACAAACACAAAAAAAAGGAGAAGACAAATGCCTCCCCCCATTTCATCGACTTTAATATTAACTCATTAGTGTCCGTTAAAATTTGTGGACAGTTTCTAAATGGACAACACTCGCAATACAGTAAGCAACTCCGGATCGATAGGCTTATCGTTTTTAATTGCTTTTGAAAATGGTATATTAACTATATGATCATTATGAACACCAATTAAACAATTACGTTGTCCCTCTAAGAGGGCCTCAACAGCTGCATAACCGGTACGACTGGCCAAGATACGATCAAATGCTGTGGGAGAACCACCACGTTGCAAATGGCCCAATATAGAAACACGAACTTCATACTCAGGAAATTCCTTTCTCATCCGTTCGGCCAAGGCCATAGCACCTCCATTAGGACTCTCTGTGACAAGGACCATGCTAGAGTTTTTAGATTTACGAAAACCATTTTCTATAAGAGTCTTCAGCTGATCATATTTAGTCGCAAACTCCGGAATAATCACATCCTCACAACCTGTGGCTATAGCTCCATTAAGAGCAAGGAAACCTGCATCTCGACCCATAACTTCGATGAAAAATAGTCGCTCATGAGAAGATGCTGTGTCTCGAATTTTATCGACACATTGCATAATCGTATTCATTGCAGTATCATAGCCGATAGTGCTATCTGTGCCGGCAAGATCATTGTCAATAGTCCCAGGAAGTCCCACTATTGGAATATTATACTCTTTGGCAAAAATACCGGCACCGGTAATAGATCCGTCTCCTCCAATCACACACAATGAGTCAATCCCATGTTTCTGCATAACTTCATATGCTTGACGACGACCCTCTGCAGTCTGAAACTCCTTACTACGAGCAGTTTTTAAAATAGTACCCCCTTGATGAATGATATTACTGACATTCTGTGTCTGAAACTCTTTTACTTCATCTGTAATAAGGCCATGATACCCTCGATAAATGCCAAAAACCCGAAGGCCTGCATAGATCGCACTTCGTGTGATGGCACGAATAGCAGCATTCATACCAGGAGCATCTCCTCCGGATGTTAAAATACCTACACTTTTAATCTCTGACATAATGCTTTCCTCCCAAATTTATATTAAACGTCATTATTTATATAGATAAACAAGATTTGCAAACAACATACCTAATTACCATCTTTAATGTTTTCCTTCGCTGACCAACTTATTGACATAATCCCCAATTTGCTCCATCTGCCATCGAGGTGTAGATGTTGCTCCACAAATACCAACTCGATTAGCTCCGATCAACATCTCAGGCAAAACATCTTCAGGATGAGAGATAAAATAGCTGCGCTTATTGACCGCAAGACACTCTCCAAACAGAGCCTTACCATTAGAACTCTTCATCCCGCTTACCAATAAAACAACATCATGATGTGAAGCAAAATCCCTAACATGGGGAATCCGGTTAGCTACCTGCCTACAAATAGTGTCATAGAACGAAAAATCCTCGACATTATGCATTCGCTCTTTTATAGTTGTTGCCAATTGTCTAAAGCAAGAGACAGACATGGTGGTTTGTGAAAAAAGACGCACAGGTTTTGAAAAATCAATATTATCCAAATCCTCGATTCCTTCCACGACAATTGCACTTCCATCTGTCTGGCCAACTAACCCATTCACCTCTGCATGACCCAGTTTCCCATATATGACAATCTGAGCATTTGAACCCAACTCTTCAAACATGCGTCGTATTTTCTTCTGCAACTGAAGCACGACCGGGCACGTGGCATCAATGATATGAATACCATTATCTTTGGCTTGAACATAGGTAGAAGGTGGCTCTCCATGAGCCCTTAAAAGGACATGTGCATCACGAAGATGAACAAATTCATCGTGACCGATCGTCACAAGCCCTTGAGACTGCAATCGCTCTACTTCTTGACTATTATGAACAATATCTCCTAAGCAATAGAGTTTAGCATGGGTCTTGAGATGATTTTCTGCCTTTGTTATAGCACTTACCACCCCAGGACAAAAACCAGACTCTCTATCTACATTAACTATCATAGGCCACCATTGGCTATTAGATCAATTATTCGTCCTTCAAAATACAGTCTTCTACCCAACGACGGACTATTGCATTTTGCTCATCTATCGTCAAAGTAGAGTTATCCAGCAATATCGCATCTTCGGCTTGACGTAAAGGACTCACAGCACGATTTTGATCAATATAGTCTCGCTCTTGAACATTACTTAAAACACTCTCGAATGTCGTAACGTCATCGCCCTTGCTTCTTAATTCTAAAAGACGGCGCTGTGCGCGTACTTCAGCTGATGCTGTAACAAAAATCTTCAATTCAGCATTTGGAAATACCACAGTGCCAATGTCTCGTCCATCCATGACAATTCCACCATCAGACCCCATAGCCTGCTGAAGTGCGACAAGACGAGTTCGAACAAATCCCAATGTAGCAATAGGGCTAACACAGGAAGACACCGTCATCGCTCTTATCTCCTTTTCTACATTCTCCCCATTAAGACAAGTAACTACCTTGCCATTTTCGCCCTTTTCAAATGTAATCTCAAGGTCATTTATCGCTTGTTGTAAAGCAGAATTATCGATTTCTTTAGTTTCGACATTCATTATACCCTCACGAATGGCAAAAAGGGTAACTGCTCTGTACATAGCTCCACTATCAATATATATATATCCCAAATCAGAAGCTAAGTGACGAGCCATAGTACTCTTACCACAAGAAGAATGACCATCAATCGCAATTGTTATCTTTCTCATATTTTCTTAAATTATTGGTTTCTCACTATTGTATATAATATAACTTATGTATATTCATGCCTATAATCTATAACCACAGCTAATAGTTAAAGAACCATCTGCAGCGTTATGGCGAGTATAAGCACATTGCAGACTAAACCGTTGGCTTCGGAATCCCCCTCCCATAGAAACGCCTCTTAAAAAACCTCCCATATTAGAAAATTGACGTTGGCGACGATAGTTATAAGAAACAGATAAAAAGAATCGTTCCATCGGCACCCACTCAACACCCCAAATTATATGGTTTAATATCTGTTCGGCATTATTAAAAGAGGTTTTCTTTCCTCCTGATTCTATATAATCCGTGTCCCAATTAAGTAAATCATAGGCTGTAAAAGATAGACAAAAAGGAAGATGCTCTAACTCTTTTGTCACCCCTAAAACCAGTTGAGTAGGTAGCGAGGTATGAGAATCTTCAAACGATTTAAGTTGTCCTCCTAAATGATTTAATGTAATAGAAAAAGAACGTCCGGCCACTTCATCATAATAATTTATTCCAAGATCAACACTTAATGCCAAAGCATCATAACTTTCATAAGTCGAATAAAGGAAACGGGCAGCAACTCCAAAACGCCAATGCTCATTTATAGGATAACCCAAAGCAGCACTCAATGCCATATCTTTAGCAGAAAATGTCCCTGTAGAAAAACCATTCTCATCATAACCATCAAATGTCCCATAATCAACATACTTCATAGATACAGCCCAAGCACCCTCCGTTAGAAATGGAGATGAATAAGCTGCCGCCCCTATTTGAATATCTGAGGCATAATTCAAATAACTTAAAGAAAATTGATCTCCCATTTCCGGGCATAATAATGCAGGATTTTGCTCAGCAAGCTCTAAATCCGGTTCAACTACAGATATATTAACCCCTCCTAAAGCAGATATTCGGGCAGAATTAGTTATATTAAGATAGCCGTAATTGCCGGCTTCTTGAGTATAAACCGACATAGTAAATAGCAAACACGTCCCCAAAAAGCAAACAATTCTTCTCATTAGATTGTTAGAAATTATTTTTAGAGTATTCATAAAAAGAACGTAATTCGCGTCATTTTTGTATGCAAATGTACCTGTTTTTACCCAAAAAAACAATAAAATTAATGTTAATCGGAAAAAAATAGAAGAAATTACTACACCTTACAAAAAAAAGCATTACTTTTGTGGAAGAATTAAAAACTAAAATCTAAGTATCTTGTATAATGGAAATCAAGAAAGACCCTAAAGTTGATCTCGAGAGCAGAAAAGGCATTTATGTGCTTACAGGTCTCGTAGGAGTCCTCGCCATTCTTTTCATTGCATTTGAATGGACTACATCCGAGGTGCGTAGAAGCAACCTTGGACAGCGTGATGTAATGATCGAGGAAGAGGAAGAGATTGTAATGACAGTTCAGAACAATACTCCGCCGCCGCCGCCGCCGCCGCCAATGCCTGACGTTATCGAACAGCTTACTGTAGTAGAAGACGACGTAGAAATTGAAGAGGTAGAAGTACAAAGTGCTGAAGATGATGACAACACTACAGTAGAAGTTATGGACTTAACCGCTGAAACCGGACCTTCTGAAGAAGAAGAAGCTGAAGGAAACCAAATCTTCACCGTTGTAGAACAAAATCCGGAGTTCCCTGGAGGAGAAGCAGCCTTGATGGCTTATATTCGTAAAAATTTGAAATATCCTGCTTTTGCTGCTGAAAATGGTATTCAGGGTCGTGTAACACTTTCTTTTACCGTAGAAAAAGATGGTAGTATTGCCAACATTGAAGTTATGCGCAGTCCTGCTGACGAATTAAGTAAAGAGGCTATCCGCGTTGTAAATAGCATGCCTAAATGGAAACCAGGTAAGCAAAGAGGAAAACCGGTACGTGTGAAATATGTACTTCCTGTAACATTCCGTTTGCAGTAATATACTTTTGGCAAAAACTTTAGTGAGGTTGTGTCATTCAGGCACAACCTCATTTTTATATATGAATATGTCTCTTTTATGCTTGGTTGAGCCGTTTATTTCCTCAACCTTTAAACTCCTCAACACGCGAAGCCCACGACTAAAGGGAGTAACCCCTAAACTCCTCAACCCCTAAAACAACCTAGTCACCGTTATTATCTGACTTAGCCTCTGCCATAGTATTTTTGCATACAGTAATTCACAGAATAACGCACGCTATCGCTTGCGTTTACCATCCGGATGGAAAGCACTGCGGAGCATGTGCGTTCTGTGCAATTATTCACTTAGGTCATGAACTTCGCAGATTCTGTGAATTTTCTTTAGACTTGAAATAAAAAACAAAGGCAGGAAATAATTCCTACCTTTGCGAGGGTTAACCAATGGAGAGAGGTGAACTAATGTGATTTCTCTGTGTGCGAAAAACTATATCAGAGTTTGTTTATAGACCGACAAATCACTTATAATAAGACAAACATACAAAATCTTAAAACCGAATGGGGTAAAAATTTCACATCATTCATCCAAACCTTTATGTTTCTTCTTGCGTGTATATGTCTTTCGAGAACGATGCACAAAATGCATAGCATGAAAGCCTGGCCCCATCAAGTCTTGTTCTGCCTCCCGATTTCCTCGTTTAGCAGCTTTAATATAGTCGTCGATGGTGATTCGTTTTTTACTACTTTTGATTCGTTTCATGGTTATCCCTTGATCTTATTTGATCGTGATTTTGCGTTGACCTATAAGATATAATCCTTTGGGAAGCATACGTATAGCTTCATCCTGATCCACATTGGAAAGAACTTTAACTCCACATAGATCATACACATCAACCAAGTTATCTCCACATGTATCATTATCTCCGATAAAACGATCAAACGAAGTTTCGGTCATAACATATCTACCGACCTCATTTCCCAATAATTCTCCTCCAGAAACAGCAGGATTTGTAATCTTTGCCTCAATAATCTTATATAAATAATACTCAAGATTAGTATATTGAGACGATATCTCATATTCGCTACCGCTTTTTTGGAGTCCCCAGGCATCTGCATAAAAGTCCGGGATTCCGTCTCCATCAGAATCCGATAATTTGGAAATTTCATTTTCGGTCGCAGTCAAATTAGGCCATGGATCTGAATGTTTACTATCGATCATATCGTTTTGGTCATCAATAATACCAGGCAAATTATTGCTATTGCCATAAGTAGCAATTCCCTTTCGGGTATCACTTACCATGATACTATCCAACCAGTCACGAACAAGTTTACCGCTACGCAACTTAACACATCCAGCATAATCCAAAACTTTTTCATAAGCAACCTCAGCTGTAAAAGTAGTTGTTGAGGGAAATTTTAATGGAGCAGTAGCACGAAGTGTATCCTTAGTAGTCTGAGTATATGTATAATCAACTTTAGAATTATCGATCTGATTATAAACACCATATGTCCAATTGTCAGAAGTCACATCACTATATTTCGGATTAACATTGCCATCCACATAATAATCACCCCAAACATGCCACATTGCATACCATGAGTTCCAAGATCCATCGCTATTTTTACAATAACTGGTAGTTCGAATTCCCGGAGAAGCAATTCTTTTCTGAATCGAGGTAGATCGTTTTGCTGTTGCCGGACCGGGTTTATAGTAATTATTTACAATATTTACATTCATTCCTTCTCCACCATAACATCCATTACCTGCCCAGTTATAAATGACATTATTACGCATATCCAAGCGTTCATCGCATTGAGTCCCCGGACGAGGGCCTAAACGAGGAGTACGACTTTCATGATGGCAAAGAAGGTTATATAAATATGAGCAACCAGATCCACCCCAATTACCTCCATAACCATGGACCCCTTTAGAATGCCCCGCATTACGCATTGATTGAGAGATGATACACCACTGAACAGTTATATTCTTACCACCATACAAAGAGCAACATTCATCAACACTCCAACTGATACTGCAATGATCAATAATAATATTATTACAATCCATAGACCCCAAGCCATCACCTTCATGTCCGGATACATTATCATTGCCTAAGCGGAAACGTAAATAACGTATTATAACATTATTTGCACGAATTTGAACAGGCCAACCGGCAACACATACCCCATCGCCCGGAGCACTTTGGCCTGCAATGGTAATGTCTCCGTTTTTAATATTAAGCGTATTTTTCAAATGAATTGTCCCAGCCACATCAAAGACTATGGTACGTGCTCCCTTTTGATTTATAGCATAACGCAACATTCCAGGTTTGGGAGAATTGGCATTATCCTCTAAAGTTGTTACATGATAAACCTTGCCTCCCCGACCTCCGGTCGTATATCGGCCAAAACCTTCTGCGCCAGGGAACGCTGGAACTTTCTCGCTATCTGCATAAACAGACATCAGAGACAAGACTGCTAAAATAAGAAGTAAAATTCTTTTCATATAATTATAGTATAAAATAAATATATCATTATCGTGTTCTAAGAGTTGCTTTTCCTTTATTGTAACACTTTTATAATTACCCTATTCTTAACTTAAAAAAAAATAGAATCCGCTTTTCTTTAAGCAACAAAAGCGTTTGACAAAAATAGTATTATATTTTCAATCTTCAAACTTCTATTAAAGATAATTCTAAAATTGCAACAATTGTAGCAACTAATTGATTAAATAATCCTCCCAAATGCATATTCCAGAATTGAGTAATTCCTTCAATCCTATTTGTACATAAGAGCTATTTAAATCTTTTAAACGAAACACTTCTGTATCACAACAAACTATATCAATATCTACGGGCACAATTCCCTTTTTTCGACACTCTTCATTACGGCCATATAGAAGTTCTATATTCTTCAATAGTTTCTGAACTTCAGAAACAGAATGAGAGGTAACAACTGATGCTACACAATTATAATAAAATCCCTCTTTTTCTCCAATGGCCGGAGTACGATAAATACTCGAAAAAATTTCCGAAGACCAACAGAATGCCATTTCCTCTCTGACTGCATAAAGAATTTCTTCAGCTTTTGGATGTGGCAAATTGCTACCTAACGACAAAAGAAGTCTCATGGCACAGCTATAGGTTATATTCTATGAAAGATAAATCTGCTTTATCGATCATCAACAATTCTATTACTTGCTAATTAAATTCAAGAACTCTTCGCGAGTTTTTATATCAGTAAAAGCACCGGTGAAGTCACTTGTAGTAGTGGTCGCATTCATTTTTTGTATTCCACGCATTTGCATACATAAATGAGATGCCTCAATCACGACCATTACTCCCAAAGGGTTTAGGGTCTGCTGTATACAATCTTTAATCTGTGTTGTTAAGCGTTCTTGAACTTGAAGACGACGAGCAAAAATTTCGACAACACGTGGTATTTTGCTTAATCCAACAATATATTTATTAGGAATATAAGCTACATGCACTTTGCCGAAAAAAGGTAAAACATGATGCTCACATAAAGAATAAAAATCTATATCCTTAACAATAACCATTTGCCTATAATCCTCTCTAAACATAGCACCTCGAAGGACTGAAACCGGATCTTCATGATACCCATGAGTCAAAAATTCAATCGACTTGGCAACACGCAATGGTGTTTTTTGCAATCCTTCTCTATCTGGATTCTCCCCGATCAATTCTAATATTGCTCGGTTATGATGAGCTACCTGAGAAATTATTTCTTCATCCATAACAAATACCCTCCTTGATTAAAAAAACATATATTCAAAACTTTTGTCTCCTATCTACTATGGCATAATCATTTGATGGGGAGTTCAATCTCATCACGAACGATAAACATTTCCCTCCCATACTTAGGAAATTTTTTCTTAAGATTAGTTAGCATAGTATGGGCCTCCTCCATCGTTCGGAAATTCCCGGCCATAAGACGCCAATTCGGAGTCTTAAAGAAAACATAAGTATTGAGATCCGGAAATTCTTTAGATATCTCTTTAGATAAAGAGTATGCTCGGTTTTTAGATTCTATCTGGTTATTGCCCGAGAAAACGCGAATGCGGAATCCTGATGCAAAAACAAACCCGTCGGGGGCTGTTCGCTCCTGGATATTCATAACACTTTTGGGAGATAAAAGGTTTTCAAAACGAGGGTCTTGTTTGATAGACACTCGTTTAGTAGTTGATAAATAATCACAAATATCTACTGTTTTACTCTGCTCAGAGAGAGTATCCAAACCATCAGATTGTGCCTTTATAGTCATGGTAGCAGATAAAGCACATCCTAATAACAACCATACTTTCAGACAGAGAATTTTCATAAAATCTACCAAAAGAAATAGAATTTTTAATATAAAAAACAAACAGATGATGAAAAGAGATGCATCAATTCACTCTTTTCATCATCTGAATATAATTAAATGATTATTTCCAAGCTTCAATAATCGGCATGAAAGTGTCCACTTTCAAAGCTGCACCACCGATAAGTCCACCATCAATATTTGGCTGAGCAAAAAGTTCGGGAGCATTGCTTCCCTTGCAGCTACCACCATAGAGAATAGAAGTATTATCTGCTACCTCTGCCCCATATACAGACTCAATGCTCTTACGGATATTAGCATGTACTTCCTCTGCTTGATCAGAAGTTGCAGTCAATCCGGTTCCAATAGCCCATACCGGCTCATAAGCAATGACAACCTTTGAAAAATCCTCTGCGGAAAGGCCATAAACAGCTTTCATCTGCTCCTCAATAACCTCTTTATAGGTGCCATTCTCACGCTCTTCTTTTACCTCTCCTACACAGAAAATCGGAGTCAAACCGGCGGCTAAAGCAAGATTTACTTTTGTTGTCAAAATTTCACTAGTCTCGCCATAATACTGACGTCTTTCTGAATGACCTAAAATCACATATTTTGCACCAGTAGAAGCAACCATCTCTGCAGATACTTCTCCAGTATATGCGCCTGACGTATGATCAGCACAATTTTCTGCACCTACTCCAATTTTCTCTGTATCGATAGCAGCACAAATTGAAGCAATAGAAATGTAAGGTGTACAAATAACCACATCACAATTTACTGTTTTTCCCTTAAGAGCAGCATCAAGCTCCTTCGCGAGGGCAAGACCTTCCTGAAAAGTTGTGTTCATCTTCCAGTTGCCCGCAACAATTTTCTTTCTCATTTTTCTTTATATTATTATTAAATTGGGTTTTACGCTTCCCGAAATACAAAAGTACAAAAAGTGGGATAAAAAACAAAAGAATAAGATAGGAAATTCTTTTTTTGACATTAATTATAGCGATTTGGCCATAAGTCTGATTATTCAAGTTGTCAGATGTCAGAGATAATACGTCCAATTGTGCTAAAGACTTTTTCCAATAAATTATACCGTCTTTCATCAACATCAAACCAGGATTAGCCCGTATTATCGTTTCTACGATTGTGGCATCTGTAAATAACATGGGATATTCAGCCCCTGTGCGATAAACCCAATAATTGATTTGAGCTGTATCATTGATGGTAAGGGCATAAAACTTATAACCATATTCCAAAGCATATTCATAGGTAGCTTCAATCTTATCTATATCATGTTCGGAAGCTGTTTTAAGCGAGGGAGAAAGGAGGATAAACTGAAAGGTTGTATCTGTCAAAATATCTGTAGTCACATCTTGACCAAATCCATCTACAACAAAAAAGTCTTTTATGGATGTTTGTTTCTGTGATTCGGCATGCTCTAACGGAAGAATTTCTTGTTCAACAAATATCCATCCAGAGTCTTCTTCAGGGATAGCATCCAGAGGAAATGATTTGCGAATACCATCTTTTTCGTACACAACGCGATACTCCTCTGATGGCACATCCACATCCGAAATATTTCCCATTGCCTCATTGATATTGATACCGGACTTAAAAGGACGGAAATCCAATATAGGTAACCTATATATTCCTACCCAGCAAATCAGTGCACAAAGAAAAAGTGAATAATAGGAATATAATGTATGAGATACAGAACTTAACCTTTTCGCAAAAGGAGGAATAAGAGATGAACGCTTCCAAACAATTATAAAGTAGCAAATAAGCAAAAAAACATTTTTTCCAAATGTTTCCCAATTACTTAGTACTACTGCACTTCCAAAACATCCACAATCAGATATTGGATTGGCAATAGCTAAATATAATGTCAATGGTGTGAATATTCCCAAGAATACACCACATAAAATAAGTGTAGTCTTGATATTTCGCCACAACACCAAATTAAGACCTATCCAAAATTCTATTAGACTCATAAGGACCGAAAGTCCCATAGTCCAACCTAAAAGCCAAGACCAACCAAAAACTTGAAAATACTCAGTCAATTTTAAAGATGTTCCCATAGGATCGATACATTTTACCAATCCCGAAAACAGAAATACACCTCCTAAAATCCAACGAAAGAGATGAATAAGAATCAGCCAATTAAAGCGAGGATTCTTCATTTTCAAAATGCAATTTGATCAGACCAAATAGAGAATAATTAATCATATCCATATAGTTAGCATCAATTCCTTCAGAAATCAACGTTTCACCATGATGGTTCTCAATCTGCTTGGTTCTATTGATTTTCATCAAAATAAGATCTACATAAGAACTCACCCTCATCAATCTCCAAGCTTCATCATAGTCATGATTTTTTGCTTCCAAAAGGGTCAAAGTTTTTTGGATATATTCATCATAAAGAGTAATTACACGATCTGCATCCATATCAATACCATCAGAATAGCCTTGTTCCAATTGTATCAAGCCCATTATTCCATAATTGACAATCCCTATAAACTCCGGGAAAATACCTTCTTGAACTTTAGCAGCACCTCTTGTTTGTAAAGTGCGAATACGATTGGCTTTTATATATATCTGATCAGTAATTGATTCAGGACGCATTATACGCCAAGATGCCCCATAGTCTTGGGTTTTCTTTACAAAAATATCACGACAAATGGTCGTAACTTCTTTCAATTGTTGATTTGTAGTCATCATATCTTTATTACTAACTATTATTCAAATTCTTTTAAAATATTTGCACAATGCTGACGTGCTTTTCTCAAAGAGTTTTCATCCGTCGAATCTATTTGCCAATATTGCTCATCCGGCAAATATAATTTAACCCCTACAGTCACATGTCCGGGAGACTTTAGATGATCGCGATTTACTTCAAAAATATAACACCAAAAAGCTTTGTCCCCATACTCCCTAAGAGCAATTAACGTCAAACGTTCACCTTCGCCCAATTGCACAAATACACGCTCTCCATCTTCTCTTCTCTTTATCATCTTATCTAAAATATCCTCATTTACCTTTTTCTTTGTCGAAGAGGGAGTGCTTTTAACATCTAAATTCTCAACTCTTCCGTCATTGTCTTTATTCTTATCAAGTTTTGGAAAAGACGATTCTGTCGATGATGTATATATTGTTTCTGAAGCAGATTCTTCAAAAACGACATCCTCTTTTACGACAGCTAAAGAGTTAATTGAATCATATACTATAGGAGAATGTGAGGATAAAGTCGAATCAGGAATTTCCTTTGAGAGTGAATAAGATTGTTCATCCGTCAGAATATCAGTCTTTATCTCATAAGTATTATTCATAAACCAATAAAAACCCACAATAAAGATGAAAATAAAAGCCATCCACATCCAAATATATTTACTCCTTTTAGTTTTTGGGGAGATATCAGTAGCTTTGTTTTCTTCTGTTGGCAGCAAAGAGTCAGGATATTTCTCCTGCGTAAGGTCAGAAACTTCCTTATCGGCTAATTCGGTCAATACTATATTTTCAGATATAATGCCAAAGGGATCTGTAGTTTTATTATCGGACTCTATATCACCAGATAATACTCTTTCAATATTTTCTTTTTCATTACAAGTCTCTTCTTCTGAAGATGAGACATTTTCAGATGTATCCTTGACAGAAAAATTTTCATCTATTGGGACAAAATTTTGATTTTCTTGTTTATCCATCATCCCGATAACGATAGGTTCAAAACAAGAAAAGGGGGCATTAATATGAGTTCGTAATTTTTCGTCTGGAGTAAATGCAACTCGTCTTCCTCCTTGTTGTGTAATAATGGTTTTAAAGAGACCTAAACCAGAAATACGAACTTCATCATTATCCTGAAGAGCTTGTTTGATTACCATTGACATCGAATCAATAAAAGCCTTTGCCACCTCCGGATTTACTTTGGCATAGGTGGAAAGTAGTGAACAAAGTAGCTCCTTGTCAATGATTTTTTTTGACATATATTACCTCTCTCTTTAATCTAATTTGAAATAAGAACGAAACCTACAAGTTATGCGAGGAGGATAAAGCACAACTTCTCCTGTTTCATTATTCTCTTGAATGTATTCAGGGTGTTTATGAGATTCAAATTTACCAAAATTGTCTATCTCTACATCGACCATATTTAGAGCCTCATCTTGAAGAATGCGTTCGAAACAGTTAAGCAACATGGCACATTGTTGCTTATCTAATCCTGATCTCTGCTGTACTCTACTAACAAATTCTTTATGATCCATTAGAATATGATTTATCTACATTCAACGCCACAAATTTAGACAAAAACTTTCAATTTTATAGCATTCTAAAAAGAAAGTTATATTTTCATTTACGAAAACTTAAGAAAAACGACAGAAATAGGTGCACAAAAAGGAGATTTCTCTCTTTTTTCCAATAAGTCACAATAAACAACAAGCCTTATCGTTTAAATAAAAGCACATTTTTTAGAATGCATCAGTTGAAACAGACTAACATATACATATTTATATTATTGATCTTGATTTCCGGATTATTTTCCGGAGATCTTTGCGCGTATCCTTTAAAAAGTAATCAAGATGTATATGTTACAACCGAACAAAATAATTCTCCCAAAGACAGCATCGAAAAAAGCCGTTTCCCTGTTTCAAAGACAATTCCTACTCTACCACAAGATTTAGAAAGTACTTCTATAGGAGATCTAAGGCAACCGGAAAACATCAAGCAAGTAGTTGAATATGATTGGAAAAACAATCGTTATGTCATCTACACCATGCTGGGTGAAAAAAAGTTGGGAGAAGGTATTTCAATGTCCGAAGACGAATATATGAAATATACCGAGAGATCGGTACGCAATGCCTACTTCAGAGAACAAAATCAAAAAGCTTTTGAAGAAAGTGATGGGAAAAGCGACTTTGATCTTCTTGACATGCAATTTTCATTAGGTCCAGCTGAAAAAATATTTGGAAAAGGAGGAATTCGAGTTAAATCACAAGGTAGTGCCTCTCTCTCTTTTGGGGTCAAAAATAATAAAATCGACAACCCGACTCTTTCCGAACGTGCTCGTAATCAGACTTCTTTCGACTTTAACGAAACCTTCCAGATTAATGCCAATGCATCGGTGGGTTCGAAGATGAACTTTAACTTCAACTATAATACAGAAGCCACATTTGACTTTGATGCAAATCAATTAAAACTGGCTTATGAAGGAGACGAAGACGAAATTATACAGAATCTTGAAGCAGGCAATGTATCCATGACCACCGGATCAAGTTTAATCCATGGAGGGGCCGCTTTATTCGGTATAAAAGCCGGTTTAAAGTTTGGTAAACTCAACATTACTGCTCTTATTGCCAAACAGGAATCATCCTCAAAATCAGTCAGTTCAAAAGGTGGTTCACAAACGCGCAATTTCGAATTGGATATTACCCAATACGACGAAAACAGACATTTCTTCTTAGCTCATTATTTCCGCGACACTTATGACCAGAATATGTCTCGTATGCCTTTAGTAGCTTCCGGAGTAGAAATTACCAAGATCGAAGTATGGGTCACTAATAAACAAGGCAATTATAACAATGCCAGAAATATCGTTGCTTTTGAAGATTTAGCAGAAGGTCAACACATTGCAAATTCTCATTGGATTAATCAGTCTGGTAGTGTTTATCCGGAAAACAAAGCAAATACACTCTACAATGAAATTGTCAACGGATATCCTGAAATTCGCAATATAACTCAAGTTACAACCTCTTTAGAAGCATTAGAAGTTTTTGGTATAACAGGTGGCAAAGACTTCGAAAAAGTGGAAAGTGCCCGACTACTTAATTCGTCCGAATACACCCTCAATCGGCAATTGGGTTATCTCTCTTTAAAGAGCAAATTAGACGATGATATGGTTTTGGCCGTAGCTTTCCAATACACTAAAGGAGGCTATACTTATCAAGTAGGTGAATTTTCAACAGATAATACAGGTAATTCCTCACAAACTCTCATAGTAAAGCTTCTTAAAGGTACTGCCGGCAATCCAAACATCCCTTTATGGGACTTGATGATGAAAAATGTTTACTCCTTAGGTGTTACCTCACTACAAAAGGAGAAGTTTAATCTTCAAGTGCAATACATGAGCGACACCATCGGTGTTTATACTAATTTTATCAATGATGGTCCGATTGCCCAACAACTCCTTATCAAGGTAATGAATTTAGATCGGTTAAATGCGAATCAACAAAGTCATCCTGATGGATATTTTGATTATGTTGAGGGATACACCGTACAATCGTCTTCCGGTAGAATTATTTTCCCCGTAGTAGAGCCATTCGGCTCTCATTTAGCAAGCAAATTAGGCAATGAGGCTTTAGCTGAAAAATATTGTTACCCAGAACTATATGACTCTACACTTACCGTAGCCGAACAGATTGCTGAGAAAAACAAATTTCGCCTAAAAGGAGAATATACCGCTTCATCCGGATCAGAAATAGACCTTGGAGCGATGAATGTAACCCGTGGTTCTGTTAGAGTAACTGCAGGGGGTGCTACTCTAGTAGAAAACACAGATTATACGGTGGACTACACCATGGGTATAGTGACCATCTTGAATGAGAGTATCATAGAGAGTGGGACAGCTATCAATGTATCACTTGAAGACCAATCAGCTTACTCACTACAACGTAAGACGATGATGGGACTCGATGCACAATATGAATATAGCGAAGACTTAACTTTTGGAGGAACAATCCTTAATCTGCGAGAAAAACCGCTCACTCAAAAAGTAAACATGGGAGACATCCCCATCAACAATACTATATACGGATTTAATTTCAAATGGAACAAAGACTTCATGTGGTTAACCAATGCAGTCGGAAGCATTCCATGGGTTAAAGCAACTGCACCTTCCAACTTCAGTATTTCAGCAGAATTTGCGCAACTCCTTGCCGGACATAGTGACGAAATCGGAGATGCCGGCAATGTCCTAATTGATGATTTTGAGTCTTCAGAAACACCCTCTGATATCTCCACTCCCTCTGCATGGCAAATTGCTTCTACTCCTTATGATGATGGTGCAACACCGCTTTTCCCGGAAGCCGGATTGAGCAACAACATTGATTATGGTAAAAACCGAGCTCTCTTCTCCTGGTATGTAGTTGATCGTCTTTTCACAAGCCAATCTTCCAGCTTGACACCCGGACATATCAAGAATGACCTCACACAACTTTCAGACCATCGAGTAAGACAAATTAACTATGATGAGATCTATC
Organism: Bacteroidales bacterium; assembly: GCA_045576355.1. Classification (GTDB taxonomy): domain Bacteria; phylum Bacteroidota; class Bacteroidia; order Bacteroidales; family UBA3663; genus Liminaster. Next base: position 32,688 of record JAZNGG010000038.1, on the reverse strand, counting down.
CCAACAAAGAGCTGACCTATGGCGAAACCGGAATCTTAAACGTCTTAAACCTCAGTTTCTATCCTCAAGAAAGAGGTCCCTACAACCTTGACGCAGAAGACATCGATGAAAATGGCCGATTGCTCTATCCTGAACGGAGATGGGGCGGTATGATGAGGGCTATGGATGTCACCAATTTTGAAAATGCTAATTACGAATATATTGAGTTTTGGATGATGGATCCTTTTGTCATGGATGAAACCGGGGACAATGAAGGAGGAGATCTGTATTTCAATCTCGGAGAAGTGAGCGAGGACATTCTAAAAGATGGCATGAAGTCATTTGAAAACGGATTGGATATCAATGGGGACACGACCTATCTGAATAACACCAATTGGGGACGCGTGTCACGCCGTACTTCTACAGTCTATGCATTTGACAATTCCACTTCTTCACACAGCAAACAAGATGTCGGTCTCAATGGGTTAAGTTCCGAAGAGGAAAAAACATTTCCTACCTATATGAATTATGTGCTCAACTTGCAGTCTAAAGTAAACGCTACGACATTAGATAATTGGAAATCTAACCCCTTCTCACCTATTAACGACCCTGCCGGCGATAATTTCCATTATTACAGAGGCAGTGACTTTGACCGCGACGAAGTCTCTATCTTGGATCGTTACAAGCACTTTAGAGGTCTTGAAGGCAACTCTGCATCCACCAGTGACTCTGGAGAAAAATATAGCACTGCTGCTAAAAGTACACCCGATGTTGAAGACATCAATGGAGACAACACGCTGAATGAATATGAACGATATTTCCAATATCACGTCTCTTTACGTCGTGAAGACATGGTAGTAGGACAAAATTATATCGAAGATGTCAAAGACGTTCGTGTAAAATTGCGTAATGGACAAAGCACCTCTGTAAAATGGTATCAGTTTAAAATTCCGCTTCATCAATATGAGAAAAAGGTAGGCAATATTTCCAACTTCAAATCCATCCGTTTCATGCGTCTCTTCATGACCGGATGGAAACAAGAACAGACCCTGCGTTTAGCCACACTCGAACTTGTACGAAGTGATTGGCGAAACTATACAGCATCGACATTAGTGACACCTGGTTATGCCGTAGCCGGAACAGGCTCTTTAGCAACATCGACTGTCAATATCGAAGAAAATGCCGGTTCCGTACCCGTCAACTATGTCTTACCTCCCGGAGTATCACGGATTATTGACCCTGGTCAAGCAACTTCTACACAGCTCAACGAGCAAGCAATGGTATTAAGTGTCTCCGATTTGGAGCCTCACGATGCCGTAGCCATTTACAAAAATTCCGGTATCGATATTCGACAATTTGACAATATACAGATGTTTGTCCATGGAGAGCAACTTTTAGGCAACGAGACAGACCTTCAAAATGGAGATCTAAGCCTATTCATCCGTTTAGGCACAGACTATAAAGACAATTACTATGAGTATGAAGTACCCATTACCCTTACTCCTGCCGGCACATATAATGGTAATAGCGATAAAGATCGTTTAGCCGTTTGGCCGGAGGAGAATATGATCGATCTTACATTAAGTAAACTCACTCGAGTCAAGAAAGAGCGAAATGCACAGAAGCAGATGTCACTCTCCAACGTCTCATATACTACTCTTTACAGCACATATGATGCGGACAACAGGGCTAACAAAATTTCTGTTATAGGTAATCCCTCGCTCTCTGAAGTCTCTGTCATTATGATCGGTATACGCAATAACAGCAAATCAACCAAGAGCGGTAAAGTCTGGGTCAATGAGTTACGTCTCAACGGCATCAACGAAGAGGGCGGATGGGCTGCAACAGGCAATGCCACATTAAGAATCAGTAGCCTCGCGACATTAAACGTGGCGGGTAATTATACTTCTGCCGGTTTTGGAGGCATTGAGCAAAGCAGTACAGAGCGATCAATGACCAATGATTATAATTACACCTTCTCCGGTCAGACTGATGTCGGTAAATGGTTGCCCGAACAACTTAAGTTTACCGCTCCCATCTACTATAGCCGTTCCAAATCTGTCTCTTCTCCTAAGTATGATCCATATAATGAGGATATGCTACTCGAAGAGACCTTAGACACCTATAACACTTCTGCCCAAAAAGATTCCATCAAAGAATTGACACAAACCGTCGAAGAGACAAGCAGTTTTGCTGTATCCGGCATGAAATTCAATATTAAAAGTAAAAAAGCAAAACCATGGGATCCAGCCAATGTCTCCATTTCTTATTCCCAAAACAAGAAGAAAGCGCACGATCCGACTACAGAATATCAGCATGACTACACTTGGAAAGGCTCTATCAATTATAACTATTCACCTTATTTCACACCTTGGACTCCCTGGAAGAGTAACAATAAAAATCCCCGTTTGCCTCGACAGGGACAACGTGCATCAGAAACTCCCAAAGGGAAAAACGACAATAAGGAGAAAAAAAATATGCCCAAATTGCTAACCGACTTCCAGTTAAATTGGTTGCCAAACAGCATATCACTTTCAAGCAATATCAATCGTACTTATCACGAAGAGCAACTCCGTAATGTGGATACATACGGCAGTGACTATTCCATACCCATAAGCTATTCCAAGACTTTTACATGGCTCAGACAGACAGCCATCACCTGGGATTTAACCAAACAACTTAAGTTTACTTTCAATGCTGCAACCAATGCTCGCGTAGATGAACCCGAGGTTCCTGTCAATAAAGATCTTTATCCGGATGAATATGACAGATGGAAAGACACTGTTATGACCAATCTTTGGAAGTTAGGAACTCCGGTCAACTATAATCAGACATTCGATGCCTCTTGGAACATTCCTTTATCCAAACTTCCGGCATTAGACTGGATGACCAGCAATCTGAAGTTCCACAGCACCTATGCTTGGAACAAAGGTACACAAATCGATGAAAATACAGAAACAGGTAATTCGATACAGAATCAAGCCACATGGCAGATAGATGGAAGATTCAATTTCGAATCACTTTACAACAAATCAAAATTCCTCAAAAAGACCAACGATAAATTTAAAACATCTTCGTCTTCAACCTCTCGAAGAGGACGCGTTGCGACCAATAACAAGAGTAATTCTACCAAAAAGCAAACCAAGAAATTCTCCCAAAAGGTCAAACTCCAAGGAGATAGTCTGATCACGCTCCGACATGGATTGAATACTCGCCGTCTGATCATCTCTGCTAAAGATGAAAAAGGGAAAGCATATAAGTTAAAATATCGTGCCATAGATGCTAATACGATTAAAATTAAAAACCAAGATAGTATCAATCTCGTCATTACCATCAACCCTGATAAACCTCTTGATGATCTCGGTTGGTACAAGTCATTGCAATACACCTCCCGTGCGTTAATGATGGTACGCAATGTCTCCATCGGATATAAAGAGATCTCACAAACATATCTCCCCTCTTTCCGCCCCAACTCCGGAGACTTTTATGGACAAAATAATAGTTACGACCAGCTGACTCCTGGTTTGGGTTTTGCTTTCGGTTTTGAAGGAGGAGAAAGTTTCACAGAGAAGGCAATCGACAATGGCTGGCTCATCTGTAACGACTCACTCACAACTCCGGCAGTCTATAGCATGACCCGAGACTTCAATTACCAAGCAGTGCTTGAGCCAATTCCGGGACTGAAAATCACACTCAATGGTGTACACAAGCGCAATGACAAACAGAGCCATCAGTTCATGTTTGAAGATCTCGCCATCACACGCAGCGGCTCATTCCAAATGACCACCATCGCTTTGGGATCTTCTTTCGGAGGCACCAAGTCTGGCAACAAATTCCGCAGTGAAGCATTTAACCAATTTGTAAGTAACCGCGAAACCATCTATCGCCGTTTCCTATCTCAATATGAGGGTTCTCGTTATCCCTCCGGAGGATTCATGCAGGGTTATTTGCTCTATGCCAATATGCCATTTGTGGGCAATGAAGGAGCATCGCGCATCAATAGCAGCGATGTATTAGTACCGGCATTTTTGGCAGCATATACCGGAGGAGACCCAAACAGCATTAGTCTTTCACCATTCCCCGAACTTTGGAAAGCCCTCCCCAACTGGAAAGTCTCTTATGATGGCCTTTTAAGTTTGTTCCCCAAACTCTCCAAATGGTTTAAGACACTCTCTCTCAGCCATGCATACACCTGCACATATAATGTCGGAAGCTACTCGACTTATACCAACTATGTCGAAAACGAACAAGGGTTAGGCTTTACGCTCGATGTAGCTAATGACGTACCAATTCCTGCATCAGAGTTTGACATTAATACGATTACACTCACAGAAAGTTTTGCTCCCTTAGCAGGTATCAATGCAACCTTACTGAATGGTATTTCTGCCAAGGCTGAATACAAACAAACACGCTCAGTATCACTTAGTGTTTCATCGGCCCAACTTGTAGAAAATATCTCCAAGGACATCACAGTCGGTTTAGGATATAAGATTGCCAATTTCAATACCCGTATCGGTCTGCCACAAGGTAAAGATCAAAATGTCAACCATGATCTGAATGTCAAATTTGATGTTACTTATAAAAACCAGATGGCACTCTTAAGAAAAATTGAAGATGTATATAGCGAAGCTACATCCGGCAATAAGGCATGGACATTCAAGTTTGCAGCAGACTACCAACTCTCCAAAGCCTTGACTTTACGACTTTTCTACGATAAACAAATCAATACTCCGTTGATTTCGACCTCTTATCCTACGTCCAATACCGAATTTGGTGTGACAATGAACTTCTCTCTCACCAGATAATTATTTTTCTAATTTCCCTTCCGACACTTGCGCGAATGTCTTCTCACAAATTTCAGAAAACATTCGCGCAAATTTCTAATCGATTCAGAGATGTAGAAATTAAAGCGTTTATGATTTTTGACCCAAGTCTGTCCTTAGTTTTTTTGGGGTACTGATAATAAATAAATGGCGGTGTGTCATAAAGAAATTTGACACACCGCCGTTCAACACAAATAATTATTGATGATAAAACAACAATATCACATCTGAATACGCTCAAAGAATAATTCTTATAGGCGCGAGAAAGAACAATCAAAAGCCTTTTTCATATTCATCCCAAAGGGATTCTCTCCTTTCTGTTTTCTGAAACATCTCTTCATCTGAGAATGTCCCATTATTCACACCGATGGAGTGGGCGAGCAACTGCTGAGACTCTAAATATATAACCTCAATCTCCGGCTTTATATAATTTTTCATCATTCTGTTATTTTTCATTTACAATTTATTTAACCAATAAAGCGCGTATGCACTTCTACCTATTCTATAGAGCTCGTCACTTATTTTACCAAAATCTTACGACCACCTACGATGTAAAGACCCGGCATGCTGATGCGCTCCACCTTTTGTCCTTGCAGGTTATAGATTTCCTGCTGGTTAGGTTGATTATCTTGTCCCATCTGCTCGATAGCAGTCTCACCCTGCATGATACGCACTTTGGGGGCATTTTGAGCAGCAGGTAGTGCGAGGAAAGCCTTATTAGCAGGCAAGTTAGTTCCGGTATAAGTATAGAAAGCAGTCTCTTCGTCGATCGTAGCAAGTGCATAGATGCTACCACCGGGACAATTGGCTGCGAGATATGTCTCACGTTCTGTAGCGATAAGACAACCGGTCAAAGCATTTCCTTCCACTGCGGCCGGATTTTGAGCAGAGAGATAGAATTTAGCTGTCTCTCCCTCCTCGCCCATCAGCACGACTCCGGTGTTGGCAGGAACAGTGCCGGACAACTCTGTGAGGTTGAGATAATCGCCATTCAACTCTCCAGTGTATGCCTTCACTCCTGACGGGATTACCACTGCCTTACCGAGATAGAGAGTAGAATATCCATTGGTTCCAATCTTCACGCTCTTGACGAGTTTGCGATCAATGGAAATGTTACCAATCAGCAATTCTCCATTGCCATAGATCTTCAGTTTATAATTGCCCGTTGAGGGGATATTAACATCAAATGATCCTTCTATAGCAGTAGCTGACGTTGAAACATTTCCTGCCAAATTAGCATTTACATCAATACACTTCTCTCCTACCACATTGTCTTCAGCATCCAATATCTGGCAGTAGGCCAACTGAGTGGATGCATTATTCCAATTGATAGCATGGAAAGTAATTTTATAAGCACCTTTTTCCAATATCAACAAAGGCTCATCATCTCCACCTTCGCCATAAATGGCATAAGTTGGCTCTGTATAGTTTCCCATAATACGACAATAATAGCCTGCAGAAAGCATATTGGTTGCAGATAATTTCATAATGCGAGAACTAGAGTTTGGCCAACCTCCACTCACTCCTTGCGACAACAAAACACCATTATCATAGAGATGCCAACCTCGACCTAATGTCGGGGTAAAATTATGTTCTTCGGCCTCAAAAGACTCAATAAAAATAGCTTCTAAATCTGTGTCATAGTTTTCAAGTAGATCAATGGCTATATTACCGACAACAGCCAAACCATTGGAAAAGAACTTCAGCATATAGTTGCCTGCAGTCTTTATCTCAAAAGTTAATGAAAAGTTATCCGGTGTCACCTCTGAGGAAGCACTATTGGCAAAATTTGAAGTCATGTTGTCGTTGCGTTCCGCTATAACATTATAATCGGCATCCAAAACTTGACCAAACATCTTAAGAGCAGAGGAACTATTCCAATTAGCACAAGAGTAACTTAATTCATATTTTCCGGGCTGTAAAGTCAAAACGGGTTCACCCTCAGTCTCCTCGCCATAGATAGCATAGGTATTGGGATAATTATAGGTACGGCAAAAATAGGCAGCAGGTAGATTATCGGCATTACTCATCAGCAAAATACGAGAACGTTGTCCATCCTCTCCCTTAGAGAGCAAAACACTATTATCATAGAGATTCCAGCCGCTACCAGCAGTCGGAGTAATATTGTTATAAGCAGCAAAATCCTCAAAGAAGATCCGCTCATTATAATTATATGCCTTGAGACGATCGATAGTGATATTACCGACAATTGCCTCATCAGACATGTGGAACTTCAGCATATAATCTCCCGTCGTGCGGACATCCAGATTAAACTGCACTTTAGTAGCCTCTCCGGCAGCATTTTTATCCCCTCCAATATTACTCTCTAAGACATCCACTCGATTAAGCACCACTTTACCATCAGCACTGATCAGTTTGCAATAGAGCTGCACGTCATCATTCTTCCATCCGATGCCATAATAGGTAAATACATACTTACCGGGAGTCAATGAGAGCATCGGCTCACCATCGCCCTTCTTGCCATATATGGCATAGTTAGTATCACCCTTTGTGTCTCCAATCGCATAAAAACCGGAAGTAAGTCCTAAAACATTTGGGGTATTAAAAATACGGTTGATACCCCATGACTGGACAAGACCTTTCTGCAGTATGTTGCCATCCCGATAGAACTCCCAACCGCTACCGGCAGCCGGCACAGAGTTGTCTCCGTCATCAAACATCTCCTCCATGACGCGGTCAAAGTTGCGATAGAGTCCATTCACCTTAAAACCACCAAGAACGATGTGTCCACTTGTAAGAGAGGCTTTGAAAATATAATTGCCTCCATCACTGGTAAATGCTACAGATTCAGAAGCAAGAGTCACAGTAGTGTTGGCACTATTACTGAAATGGGCACTTTCAGTCGTGGTAATAGTGCGTTCCGCAACAATCGTTTCATCATCAGCATCGATAACAGAGATGGTAAATTGACTTCCGACACCATTCCAAGCAGCATAATAGGTTTCCACAGACATCTCTCCGGCAGGGACTTCCATCGTGTTACCCTCCTTGTGTCCGTATTGTGCATAACTTAATCCGCCATAAGAACGGACATAGAGGACGCGCTTGAAATCACAATTGGGAGTATCCATCACACGTGGACCACTATAAAAAGATGTTCCCCCTTCTCTCATCTCTCCCTCGTTACATAACGTCCATCCCAATGGAATGGTATTGGCAGCAACCGATGTATCAAACGTCTTGTCAAAAAGGTCGGTGTACTCCTCTGTCCCGACGATCACATCTTCGGCTTTAGCCATAGAGGGACAAAGAAAACTCGTCACTGCCATTAAGAGCAGACTACTGCAAAATAACTTTCTCATTATTGTTTAACAATTGATTAAAAAAAATAAATTAACAATGGTGCAAAGGTACAGCTTTTCACTGCATTTATTTTTTTAATAAGAAACATATTTTATTACTTTTGAAACATCCGCTCACATAAATTAAGAAGCATTGAGATGCAGAACAAATAAAACAAAGAATATCCGACTTTTTTTGAGACAGAGTAAGTTTTATTAAAAAAAACTTCGTACATTTGTGGCAAAATATATCATCATGTTTACACTTAACGAATTGTCTGAACGCATTCAGCATGGTATCAATACCTTAGAATACCCGCAAGAAGTCCCTTCTCTTTTTGACCCGGTCCGATACACCCTTTCTGCCGGTGGTAAAAGAGTACGCCCTCTTCTTGTGCTGATGGCTGCCAATCTATTTACCGATGAAATCGATCCGGCTATACGTCCTGCCATAGGATTGGAGATGTATCATAACTTCACATTACTTCACGATGATGTGATGGACAACGCAGCAGAACGACGCGGACGTCCCACGGTACACATAAAGTGGGATGCCAATAGTGCAATCCTCTCCGGTGATGCCATGCAGGGGCTTGCCTATCGGCTGATTGCCGATGTTCCGACCGATATTTTAAAACCGGTCATTGATCTTTTTACAGATACCAATCTTGAAATCGGAGCAGGACAACAATTGGATATGGAGTTTGAGACACGGTCCGGAGTAACAACAGAAGAATACCTTCAGATGATCAAACTAAAAACTTCTGTTCTTTTGGGATGTGCTCTAAAAATGGGAGCCATCATTGCTCATGCTTCGGATAAAGATGCCGATCTCTTATATAAATTCGGTCTGAATGTCGGACTTGCATTCCAATTGCAAGACGATTGGTTGGACTGCTATGGAGATTCCAAGACATTCGGGAAACGCATCGGTGGAGACATCTTAAACAACAAGAAGACCTACTTGCTCATCAACGCATTACAACTTGCCACACCCGAGCAGAGAGAGATAATGACTCGTGAACTATCCCCAAAGACAGCTCGCTTGGAAGAGACAGAGAAGATTGCATACTTCACTGAGACATTCAAATCTTGCGGTGCGGAACAATTGTGCCGAGAAAAGATCATCAGTTATCACACCATTGCCATGCAAGCGATCGATCAGATCAGTGTCTCTCCCGAGCGCTTACTCCCCCTCAAACAACTGGCTGATCAGCTCCTCAATCGTAACATATAATTATTATATATATTTTCCCTTTACATACATTTTATTATAATTTTTATACCAATTATGCCATATCGCCGTTTACCCAACACAGACCAATCCAGAATCTATGCCCTGAAAAAAGCTATCGAGATGGATGGATATAAAGAAAATGGGAAACTTGTTCTCAGTTATCGCACCATACAAGATGCTTCAATTTTTCTTAATAAGTTTACTCGAGTACACCAACAATATACTCAATGCTATCAACTACAATCTAAAGCGAGTAAAAACTATCGTGTCTATCTACGTTCTGCCCGACTCTACGTTTCACATTTCATACAGGTGCTCAATATGGCAGTCATGAGAGGCGAACTTCGTCCTGAAATCAAGGAACAATATGGGTTGAAAACCGAAGACTACAGCAATCCGGATCTCACCTCTGAAGCCTCGTTGCAAGAGTGGGGAGAAAGAATTATCAAAGCAGAAGATGCCCGTATCGCCAAAGGTGGAGTACCAATTTATAATCCAACTATCGCCAAAGTCAAAGTGCATTTCAATATATTCAGCGAAAACTATTACAATCAAAAAATGCTTCAAAACTCCTCTGCCAAGGCTCTGGAAGAGGTAACAGCGATGCGCCCAACTGCGGATGTGTTGATTCTCGACATTTGGAATCAGGTAGAAGAGGTATACAAGGATTTGCCTTTGGAGCAAAAACTGGAAGCATGTCGCAAATTCGGATTGATATTCTATTATCGCAGGTCTGAAAAATTGAAAATGGAAGCAGAGAAACGGCAAGCTGGTATTTTTTAATTAGAAAATCCACACATCGTAACCAGCACTTTGAATAACATGATAGATACGCACTGCCACCTTTCAGACGAAACCTTTACACAAGACATCGAAGAAGTTATCTCTCGTGCACGCAATGCCGGAGTTGTCAAAATCGTATCAGCATGTGTAGAAGAGAATGATTTTGAAAGCGTTATCCGATTATATCATCGTTTTCCGGACATCATCATACCGACTCTGGGGATACATCCGGAGGAGATGTCAGAAGACATTGAGGAACAATTATCAAGAGTTTTATCTCTGTTAAACCAACATCCGGAAATTCAGGCTATCGGCGAGATCGGTCTGGATCTGCATTGGGATCAAACACGACTAGATGAGCAGAAAATTGTGTTTATGCAGCAGATCAAATATAGCCTCATGCGAGAAGGGGATTACTCCATGCCTCTCCTAATCCACATGAGAGATGCTATGCATGAATTTATCCCACTCCTTCCACAAATGCAACGAATGGCGACAGATAGAGGTAAACGGATAAAAGGGGTTATGCATTGTTTCTCCGGAACGGCAGAAGAAGCGCACACAATCATGCAATATGGAGACTTCTACTTCGGCATAGGGGGAACAGTAACATATAAAAAGAGTACAGTACCGGAAACAGCTCTTGCCATCGGGCTTCGACACATCGTAATCGAAACTGATGCCCCCTACCTATCTCCTGTCCCACATCGGGGTAAAAGAAACGAACCGGCACACGTCTCCGATACGGCTCATTATTTGGCTAATTTATTTGGAAAAGGGATCACGGAAATTGACCAGATCACAACTCAAAACGCAAAGATTCTTTTTAATATTGAGTAAAAAGAGAGAAAAATATAGATAAAAAAGGGAAAATATCGACAAAAAGCGAACATTTATCGACGAAAATATGTTTTTATCATTTTTTTTCCGTTACTTTGCATGAGAAATAATATAAAAATCACATTTAACAACAACATTATTCACTAACTAATTTAACAAACAATCAAATGAAAAAATTTTTCGTTACCATGTCACTCATGAGCGCAGCTTTGGTGACATTCGCACAGGAAGGTGCTGTAGAATCTACAAGCTTCCACCACGTTCTTAAAGATCAGTTCATCGATGGTGGTCCGGAATTTATGGCAGCTGTTGCTTTGACACTTGTCCTCGGTATGGCTTTCGTTATCGAGCGTATCATCTATTTGAATCTTGCAGAAGTTAACACAAAGAAACTTTTAGCTCAAATCGAAGAGGCTCTTGCAAGTGGAGACGTTGCCGGTGCAAAAGAAATTTGTATCAAGACTCGTGGTCCTATTGCCTCTATCTGCACACAGGCTCTTATGCGCCTCGAAGATGGCAAGTCACTCGATGAGATCGACAAGTCTATCTCTTCTTATGGCAGTCTTCAAGCAGGTTACTTAGAGAAAAACCTTTCTTGGATTACCCTCTTTATCGCAGCAGCTCCTTCACTCGGATTCTTGGGTACTGCAGTAGGTATGGTGCAAGCGTTCAACGATATCGTTAAGGCCGGTGACATCTCAGCAACAGTCGTTGCATCTGGTATGAAGGTGGCTTTGATTACTACCATCGGTGGTATTATCGTAGCCCTCATCCTTCAGGTATTCTACAACTACCTCCTTTCCAAAGTAGAGAGCATCGTGAGCGATATGGAAGACGCTTCTATCTCTCTTCTCGACATGATCATCAAACACAAACTTGGTAAATAATAAAGTATTAGAATCATGAAGAAACTTTCAACAGTACTTCCCACCATAGTACTTTGGACAGCTTTCATTGTCACCATTGGCATAGCAGTATGGTTCTTTACTGGACCACAAGCTGAAAAGGCGACAACGACAGGCACCATAATGTACCCGGAGTTGGGATTAGATCATTTGCTCTATTGGATCTATGCAGTCATGGCAATAGGACTCGTTTTATTGTTATGCTTTGCAGTTGCTGAGTTAGGCCGTATGTTTAAAGTGAATGCCAAAGGCACACTTGTTACCATCGGTTCATTTGCAGCTTTTGTTATTTTGCTCGTCGTTTGTTATTTCCTCAGCGATAGCACAGAAATCAATAAAATCGTCAACGGTGAGAACGTTCACTATAGCGAAGTTACTGTCAAAATGATTGACATGTGGCTCTATTCAATCTATGCTATGGTTGCTCTTACAGTCGTTCTCGTTGCAGGTTTTGGTGCAAAGAAACTCATTAAATAAGATTTGACTATGGCAAGAAAGAAAAGAAAAGCGCCAAGTATCAATGCATCATCAAGTGCCGACTTGGCATTTACATTGCTTATCTTCTTCTTGGTGGTCACATCTATGGATACTGATACAGGTTTGACTCGTCTTCTCCCCCGTTGGACAGAAGAACAGACTAATCAGGACATTAAAAAGCGTAATATCCTCAACGTACTCGTCAATGCCAGCAATGACTTGATGGTTGCAGACGAAGTAATGGAGGTTAAAGACTTGAAAGAGAAAGCCAAAAATTTCATCTCCGCCCAAGGAGAGTTTACCGGCGATCGCGGTCCTGAATTAATCCAAGTCAATATCGAAAAGAATCCTGAACTTGCTTCTATCTTTGGAACATCAGTAATGACCACTCGTAATCATGTCATCTCTCTGCAGTGTGACTATGGTACAAGCTACGAAAAGTACATCGAAGTACAAAATGAACTTGTAGCAGCATACAACGAGTTACGTCAAGAATTGTGCAAACAACAGTTTGGCAAAGACTACGACGAAGAACAGTTGACCAACGAAGAAGCAAAAGCCATCAAGGACTTTTATCCAATGAACATCTCAGAGGCTAACGCTAAATATCAATAAGGAGGTATAAGATATGGCAAATTTTAATAACAGACAAAAGAAAGAAATGCCGGAATTGAACACCGCATCACTCCCTGACTTGGTGTTCTCACTCTTGTTCTTCTTTATGGCAGTAACGCACATGCGTGAGGATAACCCAAGAGTATCTGTCAATACTCCTAGGGCTTCACAAGTGGTAAAGCTTGAAAATAAATCCTGCATTACGACACTTTTAGTAGGTAAGCCGAGAGAAGCTAAATTTGGTGCAGAAGCACGTATTCAGTTTAACGATGACTTTGTTGAAATTGAAAATATCGTGCCAAAAATGACTCAGCAACGTCAGTCTATGAAGGAAGCTGATCAGCCCAAAATGCAGATCAATATGAAGATTGACTCTGACACCAAGATGGGTGTTGTAACAGAACTCAAGACAGAGTTGCGTAAAGCACAATGCTTGAAGATCTCTTATGCAGCTAGAAAATAATATTGATTTATAATATTATTATTCTTACTCTTAATAAAGGGCGATGTGTCAAAATTTTTTTAAGACACATCGCTTTATATTTATAATAATGCTTATAATAGCATCCCTCAATAGTCATATTATTTTATTTTTCATATCCTACACTCATGAATATTGCCATAATTGGAGCCGGTGCAGCCGGAATGTTTACCGCAATCAACTTGAAAGAGATCAATCCCTCTTTACAAGTAACACTTTATGAAAGCGCCTCTCGTCCAATGGCAAAATTATCTATAACCGGAGGAGGAAGATGCAATCTGACTAATTCTTTTATAGGTATCAATAATTTGTCAGAAGCATATCCCAGAGGTGACAAATTACTCAAACGAGCATTTCATGTTTTTGATAATAAAGATACCTGCAAGTGGTTTGAAAAACATGGCATCCGCCTCTTAACACAAGAGGATCAATGCGTTTTTCCATGCTCTCAAGATGCAGGAGAAATCGTAAATATGTTACTGCATCGTGCACATGAACTTGGCATCTTAATAAAAACTAATCACAAAGTTTCAAGTATAATAAAGTCTCCCTCTGCTGAATTAAAATCTGGAGACGACATAAACTGTCCTAAGTGTTGTAGAACTCACGTAGATAACTACACCATATCGTTTAATACATCATTGCCCCCTGCTATAGCTGACGCCATAGTAATTACTACCGGAGGAGCGCCAAAGAGAAATAAACTCGATTTTCTTAATAGTCTCGAGCTAAACATTATAGACCCCGTACCGGCACTATTTTCATTTAATATACCGGATGAAAGGGCATTGACCGCTCTTATGGGAACTGTAGTAAACAACACTTCTATCGGAATTGTAGGGAGTAAAATAAAAGCAGAAGGGACACTTCTTATCACACATTGGGGCATTAGCGGACCTGCGGCTTTAAAACTCTCTTCACATGCCGCAAGATTATTAGCAGAAAACAATTATCACACTCGCATATATATCAATTGGTGTAATAGTATGAATGAGGAAGAAATTCATACAATGCTGCAACAAATAATACAACATCACCCTCTAAAACAAATCGCCAATATACATCCTCAACCACTACCATCCAGATTATGGACCTATCTCCTGCAACGTGCAGGAATAAGAGGAGATGGGAAATGGTCAGAATTAGGAAAAAAGAATATAAATAGAATTGTAAATATTCTTACCCATGATGTATATGAAATCAAAGGAAAAAATCGATTTAAAGAAGAATTTGTTACCTGCGGCGGAATCGCCCTATCTAACATCAACTACGATACATTAGAAAGCAAAAAATATCCGGGCATCTACTTTGCCGGTGAAGTTCTCGATATAGATGCAATTACCGGAGGATTTAATCTTCAAGCTGCCTGGACAACAGGGTATATAGTCGCAAAAGCTTTAACAGAAAGTAGTAGTAAATTTTAATATTTGATTACAACTATTAAAACAAAATTTATATAGCAAACATTTATTGTCACGGACTATTATGCAATATACACCACAGATTCTATCTTTACTTCGTTTAGGCATGGGCATTTCATCGATACAAGATGAAATAGAAAACCTAAACGCTCTCTCTGATATCCAATGGGAAGAAATCCGAAAAATCGCAAAAGATCATACTTGTGCTGCTCTGATATACGAAGGGATAATCCAACTACCTGAAGAAAAACAACCCTCTCTCTATTGGCGAATGAAATGGATCTGCAGCACAATTAAAACTGAACGCCATTATTTAGCTTTACAAGATACAATCTTAAAAATATATGATTTATTCACTGCCAATAACATTCGGTTTGTATTAATCAAGGGGCACGCATCAGCCGCCCATTATCCCAATCCTATACGTCGGAAGGGGGGAGATATTGATATTTTAATATTAGACAATAATTTTAGGAAAGCTTGTTCTTTATTGGCTAACTCAGGAGGAATTCTTACAGAAAGTGCTCCGGAAAAGCACGAGGGATATATGTTCGGAGATAATATAATGATCGAATTGCACTACTTACTCATAGATGTATGTAGCCCTTCTGCAATCAAGTACCTAAAAAACGTAGATTACACAGACAAAATTACAACATTAGAAATCGGAAATCATCCCATACCAATCTTTACCCCTGAATGGGAGTGTTCCTATCAAATAGCACACACAATTCACCACATTCTAACAGAAGGAATTGGCTTAAGGCACGTTTGCGATTGGATAATGTTGATGCATAAGCATGGCAATAACATGGATGTTAGTAAAGTCCTCTCCTATCTTAAAAACATGAATCACCAAGAAGCATTCTTTGCTTTAATATACATTGCTATAAGATATTTCAACCTTCCTCCCGAAAATTGGAATTGGGCACTATTAAACACCTCTCCTCGACGCGCAGAAGAACTATTTGACTACATAATGAAAAGCGGAAACTTCGGGCGCCAAAGCAGCATTCACCATGATCATCATACTCTCTCCGGCAACCTTCGCAATTTGAAATCTTATATTTCCCAAAATAAGAAATTTTATTGGCTTTGTCCTTCTGAAGTACGGTGGTTTATTATTACCAGAACCCTACGCTATTTTAAGAAGAAACAACAGAGGAAACATTTTTAAAAGATGAAAACTTCTTAATCTGCTGACACAATAAAATAACTCCTAACAAACTTGAAATAGCATCAGAGATAACCATTGACCACCATACACCATCCGGTCCTAGCCATATAGGTAAGAGTAATATAAGCGGCCACAAAAACAACAACTGTCTAGTCATAGACAAAAATATAGCTTTTCGTGCTTGACGAATCGCTTGAAAAAATGCTATAGTAATCATCTGTCCTCCGACAATGGGGAACATACAAAGAGCCAACCTTAAAGCATAAGCACTAATCTCTATCAATTGCTCATCGGTCGTAAACATCATTGTCAGCTGATGCGGGAAAAGTGTGATAACAAGATATCCAACGACCATGATGCATGTGGCACATATATAGGCATACTTAAGAACTTTTTTTACTCGATCATATTTTCTCGCACCCAAATTAAAACCGGCTATAGGCTGTAGTCCCTGTGAAAAACCTGCAACCATCATAGCCAACAACATGCCTAAACGGTTTACGATTCCATAAGAAGCCACATACATATCCCCATCTGCTCCTCCATAGTTCATCAAAGCCTTATTTATAAAAATCACTACAATACAACCACACACATTTACACAAAACGGACTTACACCTACAGCCAAAATATTACGAACAATCTGCCAACTGAATTTCAAACTTTCTCTTGTAAAATGAACTACACTACTCTTTTTCCTATAATGTAGAATCTCAAAGATAAGGGCCAAAACCTGTCCAGATACAGTAGCAATGGCAGCGCCTCTCATCCCCCAATGAAATACAAAAATAAAAATATAATCTAAAATTATATTAGTAATTACTGCGATCAGTTGAGCACACATCGCCTTCTCCGGATAACCGGATGCTCGCATAATGTCGTTCATGCCCAAAAAAGAGTGAGTAACAATATTACCCATTAAAATAATCTGCATATAATCACGAGCATAGGGCAAAGTAGCATCACTAGCTCCAAATAATCTCAATATTGGATCTAAAAAAATCAATCCTAAAGTAGTAATTATTAGACCAATGATAAAATCCATACGAAGCAATGTTCCTAAAATTATGGAAGTTTGCTTCTTATTTCCCTCACCCAAACGGACTGAAGTTAATGCACCACTTCCAATGCCAATCATGGCACCAAAGGCAGACGATATATTCATCAATGGGAAAGTAATGGCTAAACCTGCAATTGCCATGGAATCTACACCATGACCAATAAATATCGAATCGCATAGATTATAAATAGAACTAGCAGACATCGCAATGATAGAAGGCAAAGCGAATTGCCAAAGTAATTTTTTAATCGGCATCTCTGCAAGATGCTTCGTCCGCTGTTCTCTCTGAATAGTCTCAATAGTCTCTTCCATAACACATAATAATTATTATCATAAAAGTGCTAATAAAGCAATCTTACACATACCCAATGAAACACGAGGATTTTTCCGTAAATAATATCAACTCTCCCTTGGTCAAATTATAAGAAACCCTCTTCTATGTCAATTTTTAAAGGATCAATAAACTCCCATCATTTTCAAACTGCAAAGTTAATAAAAATAATTTATAAATTATTGATTTTTTCTACTAAATCTCTTGACTTTCGCCTTTTAATACATTATCTTTGCAGTACATTAAGAAAACAAATATAGAATGACAGATAGTTATAGTTATAAATGGGGACATATATAACTATATATTTTTGGCAAGTATTTAGCGAAGAAAGATCGATGAGATCTAATCTTCGCTTTATTTCTTATACATTAGAATTTAACCACAAAATTACAAACGCAGCACGCTGAATAAGGCAACACAGCACGCTCATAGATTTCATCACTAGTTTTTCTACTTTCCAATAGAAATAATGCATAAACGTCTTTCTCCAAAAAACAGAAAACATTCTTGCAAAATAGAGCTAGAATTGAGTACTAAATACAAAAGGGTATTTTAAATTATTTAACACACAAACATTTTGAAACAACATAATAATTTCATATACTTGCAGAATATAAAAATTACTCATTTAAGAAATATAATTCTTATCCGTGCACAACATTCACGTAGAGCCCATCTAAACGAACTATATAAAACAACAGCACAAGGAAGAATATATATTTAATCTTCATTATCCTGAATATCATTAAAAGGAATCACAAAACGACAGCCGGATCTATACTCACTGCACCCAAAAGCGGTTTTACCTTTAATCAGCAATCCTTTGCCACATAAAGGGCATACTTTAGGGAGTGTTGACATAGTGTATTTTCGCTCTGTAGCGGAGTTTTTATCAACTGCTTGTGAAGTCTCTTTCTTCTCTCTCTTTTGAGGTTTTATATCTGTAGATTTAGTTTTTTTATCTGTAGGTTTTCTTTTCGTACTTTTTACCTTTTGATTCTCTTTTTCAGACGTTTCGTTGACATAAACGACACGTCGTCCAAATCTGTCAGCCTTTACTCGAGCCACAATTTGAGAAACCATTTCTTTTAGTTCGGAAATAAAGTCTGCAGCTTGATATTCACCACGATCTATACGTCGCAACTTAGACTCCCATTGTCCTGTCAGTTCAGCACTTTTAAGCATTTCATCCTGAATGATTGAAATCAGTTCTATTCCTGTCTGCGTCGGGACAAGATTTTGACGTTCTTGACGGACATAATGCCGCTTATATAAAGTTTTAATAATTTCTGCTCTTGTGGATGGACGTCCTAATCCGTTTTCTTTCATAACATCTCTAAGTTCCTCACTTTCACACAACTTACCAGCAGTTTCCATCGCCCTAAGCAATGTTGCCTCCGTATAAAGTTTGGGTGGCTGGGTGAATTTTTCTAAACAAGACGGCTGATGAGGTCCGGATTCTCCAATAATGAAATCGGGCAAAACGCCATTGTCATCACTATCCTTAATCTCACCTTCTGCACGAGTCACTTTATTATCAGAATAAATAACTCTCCAGCCTGGATCTACGATGACCTTTCCGGAAGTTTTAAACCCAATGTTCATCACCTCTCCTAATATTGTTGTAGTATTTACTTTACAATCAGGATAAAATACTGCTATAAAACGACGTACGACAAGGTCATATACCTTACGTTCTTGTTCACTTAGCGTTATAGCGGGAATATTAGTAGGTATTATCGCATGGTGATCTGTAACTTTCTTATTGTCAAATACTTTTTTAGATTTTTGTAATTTCTTTGCCAATAAAGGAGTGGTCAATGTTTCATAACCACGTAATCGAGATAAAATCTCCGGACATTTCGGATAAATATCGTCTGATAGATAAGTTGTATCCACTCGAGGATAGGTTGTTAATTTCTTTTCATAAAGAGATTGTATGATTTTTAAAGTTTCATCAGCCCCCATTCCAAATTTTTTATTACACTCGACCTGTAAAGATGTTAAGTCAAATAACCTTGGAGGCAATTCTTTTCCAGGCTTTTGTTGAATATCCTTTACAACAAAAACCTCGTTCTGAATGGCGCGAAGAGCCTCCTCGACAGATTCCAACGAGTCGTATTTTCCTTGACTAGAGGAAAACGTCACTTCTTTATAAATGGTTTTCAGTTCCCAATATTTTGTTGGAACAAAGTTTTCAATCTCAAATTGACGTTTTACAATCAAAGCCAACGTAGGTGTTTGAACTCTGCCTATACTTAATACCTGCTTTTGTTGAGCATACCTCAAGGTATAAAGCCGAGTAATATTCATCCCCAAAAGCCAATCTCCTATGGCACGAGCCAATGCTGCTTGATAAAGATTATCATGATGTGACTGAGGCTCTAATTTAGAGAAAGCTTCACGAATCGCTTCATCCGTTAAAGAACTAACCCAAAGTCGATAAACAGGACACTTAACTCCTGCTTTCATCATTACCCATCTTTGGATTAATTCACCCTCCTGGCCGGCATCTCCACAATTAATTATATATTCTGCTGAAGAAAACAATCGTTCGATAACGGCAAATTGTTTACGGATACCTTCATCATCAATCAGAGAGATTCCAAAACGCGGAGGAATCATGGGCAGATAATCCATACGCCAACTACGCCATAGGTCCGAATACTCATGTGGAGCCTTCAATGTACATAGGTGACCATAAGTCCAAGTGACTTGATAGCCATTACCCTCCCAGTAACCATTTCGTCTAATGTTGGCTCCTAAAGTAGAAGCAATAGTCTCTGCAACACTTGGTTTTTCAGCGATACAAACTCTCATTTTCTCTCTTTTTTTTGAAAAGCAGAAGCAAAGATAATGTTTTTTATCCATTCGCTACTTGTTTTTCAAAAAGAATATGTATTTTTGCAGTGTTAATTAAATATCAAAATATTTGTAAATTATGGATAAAAAGATGTCATTTACTTCCCTTTGTGCCCAAATTTTCCAACGATCCATTACTGATTATCATGTAACAGATAATATCGAAACTCCTATCAACAATCCCTATGCTGAAAGAAGTATCGAATATTTCCTCTATTTAAAAAATTGGATTGACACTGTACAATGGCACTTTGAGGATATTATCCGTGACCCTAATATAAATCCATCAGAAGCGCTTGTCCTTAAACGACGCATTGACAAGAGTAACCAAGACAGAACAGACCTAGTGGAAATGATTGATAGTTATTTTTTAGATTTATATAAAGATGTAAAAGTATCTGATCATGCGACTATCAACACCGAGAGTCCGGCTTGGGCAGTCGATCGCTTAAGTATTTTATTCCTTAAAATATACCATATGCAAGCGGAAGTAGAGCGTACAGATGTAAGTGAAGAACACAAACAAAAATGTCAAGATAAGCTAAATGTCTTGTTACAACAACGCTCAGACTTATCCCTTGCTATTGACCAGCTTTTAGACGACATAGCAGAAGGAAAAAAATACATGAAAGTCTATAAACAGATGAAGATGTATAATGATCCAAACTTGAATCCTGTTTTGTACGGAAATAGTAAATAAGCATCTTTTCACTGACATAATATTATTACACGAAAGTTAAGTCAGATTTTTCTTGCATGGCTTAACTTTCGTTTGGTTTTAATCTTATCACACATAATCCATGTCAAAAAACATAAACAAACTACTTATAATCCGTTTTAAAGCACTTGGAGACGTAGCTATGACTTTTCCCGTTATAGAATCTCTCAGTCGGCAATACCCCAACCTAAGCATTACTATTTTGAGCCAACCGGTAGCAGCCTTAATATATAATAGCCTTTTACCCCCAAATAGCAATATCCATGTCAAAGGAATTAACCTAATAGAATATAAGGGTATCAAAGGCCTTAATCGACTTTATAAAGAACTTAAAAAAGAAGGCTTCGATGCCGTGGCAGACCTTCATGACGTAATTCGTTCCAAATGGTTAGTCCTGCGCTTCAAAATCGACAACATACCTGTGTCTGTCATAAATAAAGGAAGAAAAGAAAAAAAACGTCTAGTCTCCCACACACAAGTACACCAACTCCCATCTTCGTTTATCCGTTATAAAGACACAATTCAAAATTTAGGTTTTAATTTTGAAATAGATTATAATCCGTCTGACATACTCAAAGACGAAGGACAAATTGTTTTAAATAAAATTGTCGGCAAGAAGTGCGACGAGGAATATCTAATCGGTGTAGCACCATTCGCACAACATCAAGGGAAAATATATCCACTAGAAATGATGGAAAAAGTCATTGAACTTATACTACAAAGAAGCCCTAAAATAAGAGTGTTTCTCTTTGGCAGTCCATCGGAAAAAGAGTTTTTACAAAAATGGACATCTAAAAGTGATAGAATTATCAATTGTGCCGGTCAACAAACTCTATCTGACGACCTTGCATTGATGTCAAAACTGGATGTTGTTATCTCAATGGACTCGGCAAATATGCATTTAGCCTCGTTAGTCGGTACGCAGGTCATTTCTATATGGGGCGCGACTCATCCATTTGCAGGTTTTTTAGGTTATAAGCAAGACATTAATAATGCAATCCAACTTCCTCTTATCTGTCGTCCATGTTCAATATTTGGAAATAAACCATGTATTTTAGGCACGTATGCTTGTTTGACAAATATTTCACCTGAAAAGATAGAACATAGAGTTTGGGAAGTTATTTCTCAAAAAGATAAAAAATAAAACAACTGTTACTTTTATAATGAAAACATACAGTGCTTTTATCGCCGAAGACGAGCCATTGGCAGCAAAAAAATTACAACTATTTCTTGAAAACGAGGGTGACATCTCCCCCATAAGAATTTTTAGTGATGGAAATGCATTATTAACTGCTTTAGAAAATGGAAATACAGACATCTTATTTCTCGATATAGAAATGCCTCGCTTATCAGGCATAGAAGTACTCAGACGTATAGAAAAAAGAAATAAACCTCAAATCATTGTAACCTCTGCATATGAAAAATATGCATTGGCTAGTTTTGACTTCCAAGTTACAGACTATTTATTAAAGCCTTATACTCAAGCCCGATTACATCAAGCAGTAGAACGAGCCAAACAATCCATAGCACTACACCGATTAAAAGAAAATACAAATAATGAGAGAAAAAACCTTACAAAACGATCCATTTCTATCAGAACTGAGCTTCATACAGAAGTTATCGATATCTCACAAATAATCGTTTTGGAGTCTCTGAAAGATTACACATGTATCGTTACAGAACAAAAGAGTATGAAAACGTTAAACACTCTTTCTTCGTTCGAACATATTCTTCCACAAGAAGTATTTATCAGAATTCATCGTTCATATATAATAAATATTTCTAAAATCAATAGTTACTCCAGAAAAGAGGTTACAATGAATAATGGTGTTATAATCCCTATCGGACCCAAATATAAAGACCTCTTTATTGAAGCAGTCAAATATATCAGCCAAGAGCATTAAAAAAACAGATTATCATTTTTCAATTTTAAAAAAAACATTATATTTGCATTCGTTTTACCCTAGAGACTTCATTAATGCCATAAAAAACTTTTCCTGGGGTACTCAATTGCTTGTCAAATTGTATTGATTATTCATTTTAGTTCATCATGTATTACAATAGAAACACTAGAGAAAAAAGCCGTCCTGGCAGTATTGAAGTTATTTGCGGTTCCATGTTTTCAGGAAAAACTGAAGAATTGATCCGCAGAATCAATCGTGTTAAAATTGCCCGTCAGAAAATCGAAATATTTAAGCCGACAGTTGATGTCCGTTATAGTAAAGAAGATGTAGTTTCGCATAACCACAATGCCACAACATCTACTCCAGTAGAAAACTCCAGCAGCATCCTTCTTCTCAGCCAGGATGCGGATGTCGTAGCCATTGATGAAGCACAATTTTTTGACAACGGAATTATCCAAGTTTGTAATACTTTAGCCAATAATGGCATTAGGGTTATTGTTGCAGGTCTTGACATGGATTATTTAGGAAATCCATTTGGACCAATGCCAGCTTTGTGTGCTATTGCAGACGATGTATATAAAACTCGTGCCATATGTGTCAATTGTGGCAGCCTTGCTAACTATTCTTTCCGTTCTGTGGACGAAGAGGGACAAGTATTATTAGGTGAAAAACACGAGTATCAACCCTTGTGTCGTGCTTGCTATCGCGAAATGATGAATCAACGTGAAGCAAAGATAAAATAATCCATGAAACATCTGATCATCTTTCTCAATTATACACAGTCTAGGCTTGACAATCCCGTTTATCGGATATTTACTACCCATATAGGGTACGAACAAGAGGTCAAACTTCTTTTTCTACCCACTAAACCGGACGAACGAGAATTAAGTCATCAAGTCAACGACATTAGACGTAAAAATCCACACGCAGATATTACATTTCATCTCTGCACTTCATTACGTCAAGTAGCTGATAAAGATAACATTATTAGCTCTGCACTGATGATCAGAAAACTTTTCAGAATAGATAATAATTTTTCATATCCAATTTATATCTACGGTTTGATGCCGGAATTGAAAAAAATAAGTCCGGGCATTACTAAAAATATATGGAAAAATCTTACAGCCCTAAATAGCGCTGCTATAGAGTATGCTGATTGCCAATTGATTCAGAATATTTTTTTATATTCTGATTCTTCTCAAAATTCTCTTGCTCATTTCCTTTATCAGATAGTTATATCGAAACTCGACAAACGATTTCTCTCAAATCAGTGGGACATCAGTCAAGCTAAAGACACTCTTTGGGCTCCTGTCTTTGGAAGTTTCAGTGTAGCTGGAGAAGAATATCCGGAAGAAGAAATCAGACATTATCTTAGAGAATGTTATATTAAAAACATCCTCGACTATGGGCACACTCTTGGGACACAGGTTTCTACAGAGACTTGTGTTGTAATGGCTAGACAAATAGCGAGTAAAATACCTTTAACCATAGAACGCATCACTCTAGAGGAATATGGCTATATCAATCTTTCCAACAACAACAATAATCAATGGTCCTCGGTATTGGAATTTTGGCCGGCATGCATCGAGGAGTGTTCTCAAGACCTTAAAGATATACACAAACAAGATTGGCTCCCAAAAATCAAGCGTAATGCTATGGTTTTTTATCAAAATAAATTCAGAGGAGTCGGTGTAGAATATTTTTATCAATTAGAGTCCAAAAAAACGGAAGATTATTGTCGTGTTCTTTTCTGCATTATAGAAAAGGAGTTTGATCAAATTATTGGTCAAAATCATTTTGCTCCTGAAATTCTAAAATCTATTCTTAACGCATTTATAAATATACTTCAGCAACGCACCATCGAAATACAAAAACGTGCTGAAGAACTATTTTCCAGAATTAAAAGCACCGAACAGCATCTTGAAACCATACAATCAATATGGGACAAATTATCTTTTTTTGATCGTATAGCAGGAAAAGACAAGAAAACATTAGAGCAATATAAGAAAGCATTAGAGCATTATCTTATCTCAAAAACACGTTATTTTGGTTCGTTATTTGCTGTAAAACTGCTAAATGAACTTATTACTATAACGACGTCTTTATTTGAGAAACCCGATCAAATAAAACATTTATTAGAAGTAGCTTACACAACTATCTGTCAAAACGTCCACGATGCTGACCCGAAACAGATATTAAACACATTTGATGCGGACCAACTAAATAAAGCAACAGAGCATCTCTGTCAAAAACAGGAACACTTCAAAATCGAATACAACAAAATACTACAACTCTATTGTGAGCAGTCTAAATCATTAGACGAATATGAATTTACCAACCGGATTTATAGCTTATTTACAGATCGTGCAGATGTATTCATAAACCAATGTATTGCAGAAGGCGAGTTACCCCAAATTCTTAATCTTCCGATCTCAGAACGATTAAATCGGCTATATTCAGAGGAAGGAGGCATCGAATACTACATTGCATTGCTCAAACAAAAGGCTATTATAAATATTGATTTAAAAACATCTGATCAGCCAGAGTTAAATAGCAATATTCCAAACAAGGAAATCAAAGACTCGGTTTTATGCGAAAAGAATAATAGTGGGGATAATAAAAAAATGGAGAGAATCTCTGAAAAATACATCCTCATCTCTCCAAATCATCAATCTAATATAGTGGAATTTAATTTCCCTTCATTAGACACATCGTACCTTGAATTGATACATATCATAAACGGTTTAAACCTAACCGATTTAAACGGCTTCTCCGGCCAACGGACTGCTATCGAACCGTCGATTTTCTAATGAGGGTTCATAGCGAAATGTCCTTGCCAACATACGGAGCTTAATAATTGTCTCTATTCGAGGCTGTGGAACAATAATGGAATCCACAATAGAAGAAGTTGTAAAAATTTTACTCATAGGCATGTGTTTTATATATTTCCATTAGTAAAACGCATGCTTTATTTTTTTAGTATAAAAATGGTTTACTTTTTTATCGATTAAAAAACATTATTCTATTATAACCATCGGGCATTAGTATTTTAGGGATAAAAATAGCCGTCTAATGATCTATGAGGTGGAGAATAAAGACTTGATTTTATAAGACAAACACCGTAATCACTCAATTGAAGTATTACGGTGTTTGTCTTATAAAATCAAAAATGCCTTAGTAATAAAAAGAGGCATTACACAAATTACACTGCCAAAGCGATATTATGGTCAGCTGCCATTTTCCTTATATTAAGGATGGCATAACGCATACGGCCCAATGCTGTGTTAATACTAACATTAGTTGCTTCGGCAATCTCTTTAAAACTCATATTTTTATAATACCTCATAACAACCACCTCACGCTGATTGTCCGGAAGATATTTGATAAGTCTCTGTAAATCTTTAGTTATTTGGGCATAACTTATTTCATCTTCGTGAGAAACCTCTGATAAATCTTTATTATTGAAGAGGTCATAATCCGTATCACTCTCTCCCAAAATTTGAGCACTTTGGTCAGTACGATAATAATCAATAATCAAATTATGAGCAACACGGAAAAGAAAACCCAAAAAACGACCAGTCTCACGATAACGACCGGACTTAATGGTTACGATAATTTTAGTAAAGGTGTCTTGGAATATGTCTTCTGCCACATCTCTGTTATGCACAATCATAAGAATATATGAAAGTACTTTTGACTGGTGCCTAAACAACAATTCATCAAACGCCTCGTTTTTACCTTGCGCAAAGAGAACAATCAAGTCCTCATCAGATAGATTTTTCATATGAATCTGTCTAAAGTTTAATATAATTTGCGTAAAGTTTTTCGATAGGCATATTGGGTGTTAGTTTGACATAAATGGCAGTTACACGATGTTGTAACGATGCAAAGAAACTAATTTTTTTGATATGTTGTATCGTTATATCACATTTTTTTTCAAAAAACAGCCATTTTACCACTTTTTCTACCTATATTTGCATAAATATAATAATAAAGAAGTAATTTTGCTCCATAGTTTATTTAGATAAGAGAATATAAACTTGTTTGATTATAAATTAATAAAACTACTTTTTAAAATTATGAAACCAACACTATTTGTTCTTGCAGCTGGCATGGGAAGCCGTTATGGAGGCTTGAAACAACTTGATGGTCTTGGTCCCAACGGAGAGACGATCATGGACTATTCTATTTATGATGCTATTCAAGCCGGATTCGGTAAGATTGTTTTTGTTATCAGAAGAATCTTTGAAGAAGATTTCCGCACAAAAATTGTCAGCAAATATGAATCTCGAATCCCCGTTGAATTAGTATTTCAGGATTTGGATAACCTACCGGAAGGATTTCAGGTACCGGAAGGCAGAGAAAAGCCTTGGGGAACAAATCATGCAGTTTTGATGGGCAAGGATGTTATCAAAGAACCTTTTGCTGTCATCAACGCTGATGATTACTATGGACCTGAGAGTTTCAAGATTCTTGCAGACTTTCTAAACTCTGTCGAGGGTAAAGAAAACGAATATTGTATGGTGGGCTATCGTCTCTGCAACACCCTAAGCGAAGGTGGCAGTGTAGCTCGAGGCATTTGCGAAACTGACTCAAACGGATACCTGACTACAGTTACCGAACGTACTGCTATTTTGCGAGACACAGACAATATCGTAAAGTATATTGAGGGTGATGTAAAAACTCCGGTTGGTGAAACGGTTCCTGTATCTATGAATATGTGGGGTCTGACTCCTGATTATTTCAAATATTCAGAAGAGTATTTTGCAGAATTCCTTAAGGAAAACATTTCTAATCTTAAAAGCGAATTCTTCATCCCATTGATGGTAGATCGTCTGATCTCGTCCAAAACAGCTACTTGTAAAGTTCTTGACACCCCATCCAAGTGGTTTGGTGTAACTTATGCATCGGATCGTCCGGCTGTAGTGGCTAAGTTTAAAGAATTAGCTGAGACCGGTGTTTATCCCTCTCCTCTTTTTCAATAATTATTACTAACCTATCCGATTTATATATGAAAAAATATTTTTCGATTAAGTCTATATGCGTCTTCGCGCTTGCCTTGGCTTTTACTCTGCCGACCATAGCACAGACAGTCACCGAATCTCTTCCTACACGACAAAACATTCTTAAAACGACAGAACTCGTTAATAGCTGGTTTATGAAAGAATGGCCAGATCCGACCAAACCAACATTTGTTCGCAACAAAGTCCGCCCATCTTCTCTTTGGACTCGTGCGGTGTATTATGAAGGTTTGATGGCTCTTTATAGCATTTCCCCGCGTGATGAGTATTATGATTATACCTATCGTTGGTGTGACTTCCATAAATGGCAACCTCGTAATAAAAACACAACTCGAGATGCTGATGACTATTGCTGCGGACAGACCTATATAGATATGTATCGTCTTGAGCCGGAATCATTTAAAATCAAAAACGTTTTAGCACATGCTCAGATGCTGGTCAATATTCCTGCTGTCGAAGACTGGTGGTGGATCGATGCCATACAGATGGGTATGCCTTATCTTGCTAAACTTGGCAAAACTACCGGCGACACTCGCTATTGGGACAAAATGTGGGAAATATATGAATACACCCGCAATCAGGAAGATGGTGGAATGTATAACAAAAAAGAAGGTCTTTGGTGGCGTGATAAAGATTTCAACCCTCCCTATAAAGAGCCTAATGGAGAAGATTGCTATTGGAGTCGTGGCAATGGCTGGGTAATCGCTGCTTTAGTTAGAGTCATGGACGAAATTCCTACTAATGAGAAACACTACAAGACTTATAAGAAGGATTTCATCGCCATGTGTAAGGCACTTAAAGCATGTCAGCGCACAGATGGATTTTGGAATTGTTCTCTCCATGATGACACCCATTTTGGAGGGAAAGAGACATCTGGCACAGCTCTCTTCACATATGCCATGGCATGGGGCATCCGTAAAGGTTATCTCTCTGAAAAAGAATATCTACCCGTTGTGACTAAAGCCTGGAATGCAATGTGCAAAGATGCCGTTCATCCTGACAATGGATATTTAGGTTATGTACAAGGCACAGGTAAAGAACCCAAAGACGGTCAACCGACATCTTATGACAGCAGACCAGACTTCGAAGACTATGGTGTAGGATGTTTCCTTCTGGCAGGTTCAGAGGTATATAAGATTGCACCCATTGAAAAAGAACCTCAAAAGAAGAAATAAATTGGGCATCTGATTTTGCCCTCAGAAGATAATTTATAACGTGTTTGTCATATATCCCATCAAGAAGTTTTAATTCTTAATCCGGATTTAGCCCTAACACGCATTTCTAAACCTCAAGCGACTGCGCCTCTTATTTTTTGACTCAGTCACTTGAGGTTTATATCTAAATCGAAAATATATTGTATATCAATATGTCTTATCAAACATCTATATAAATATTTCACCATGAAATCTGTAAAAACCTTTATTATCTCCCTAGTTACATTGTTTACCGTAGTACAGGGAAATGCTCAGTCTATAGATTGGCCAGAAGTCAAGCAGGAGGCAAAACCCGGCACCCGCTGGTGGTGGCTGGGAAGTGCGGTAGATCGAGATAATTTAACATACAATCTTGATACTTATGCCAAAGCCGGCATCGGTGCAGTGGAGATTACTCCAATCTATGGCGTTATCGGTAACGAGGTCAATGACATCAACTTCCTTTCTGATCAATGGATGGAAATGCTCCGTCACGTAGAAAGCGAAGGAAAAAGGCTGGACATAGAAATAGATATGAATACCGGAACCGGCTGGCCTTTCGGAGGACCGGAAGTGACACTTGAAGAAGCGGCAACAAAAGCCATTTTTAATGATTTAACGATCGATGTTCCTGCCCCATCAAAAAAGACAAAAGACAATGTACTGAACATTAATATTTTGCCAAAAGATCAGAAAACTTTAAAAGAGCTCAATTATGCTACCTTGGCCGGAGTGTGGCTATATGACGAAAAAGGAAATGTCGCAGAAGTAACCTCATTGGTAGAAGATGTTAAAAACCTTATTCTGAATGTCCAAAAACCGGTACGCATCATCGCGCTTTGGCATGGGAAAACTCGTCAGGCAGTCAAGCGAGCTGCTCCCGGAGGAGAAGGATATGTCATGGACCACTTCTCTCCTACAGCTGTAAAAAACTACTTCTCAAAATTTGACAAAGCATTTGATCGCACTAACACTTCGGCGCCTCACACCTTTTTCAACGATTCATACGAAGTATATGGTGCTGATTGGACTCCTGCACTTTTGAGTGAATTTGAAAAGCGTCGCGGCTACCGACTCCAAGACCATTTCCCAGCTTTTCTCGACAACAAAGATGCTCTCCATGGACGTATCATCAGTGACTATAGAGAGACACTCTCAGATCTGTTACTTGAAGTCTTTACCGATACTTGGGCAAATTGGGCACACCAACGTGGGTCTATCGTAAGAAACCAGGCACATGGATCTCCAGCCAATTTGCTTGATGTCTATTCGGCTGTTGACATTCCGGAGATTGAGGGTTTTGGTCTCTCAGATTTCGGAATCACCGGTCTAAGAAAAGACTCTCTTACCAAGAAAAATGATTCTGATCTTTCCATGCTCAAATACCCGGCATCTGCAGCTCACTTTTATGGCAAACCTTTCGTCTCATCTGAAACATTTACCTGGCTTACCGAACACTTCCGCACTTCACTCAGCCAATGTAAACCTGATTTTGACTTGATGATGACCAGCGGTGTCAACCATATTTATTTTCACGGCACCACGTATTCTCCCCGCGAAGCAGCTTGGCCCGGTCACCTGTTCTATGCCTCAATGGAAATGTCCCCAATCAATACGATCTGGAAAGATGCACCTGCCTTTTTTGACTATATCACACGTTGCCAGAGTTTTATGCAATGGGGAGAGCCCGACAATGATCTGCTGGTGTATCTTCCAGTGTATGATATTTGGAGAGATTATCCCGGACGTTTACTCCAATTTGACATCCACTCGATGGCCAAAAAAGCTCCGGATTTTATCAATGCTGTAACAGAGATTTACAAATCCGGCTATGACATGGACTATGTTTCTGATCTAATGATTGGAAAGACCCATTGTGAACAAGGAAAAATAGTTGCCCCCAGTGGTGTCACCTATAAAGCATTAATACTCCCTGCTGCCAATGTAATGCAGCCTGCCACCCTTCGTCACCTCATCTCTCTCGCTCAGTCTGGAGCATCCATCGTCTTTGTAGGCAATTATCCTGAGACTGTCCCCGGTTTAAGCCGATTGTCTGAGAGAGAGGCAGAAGTTAAGAAACTGATCAATAGTTTGCCACAACATGATTTCACCTCATTGGGTAAAATCTATAAGTATGGGAAAGGTATGATCATAAACGCACCCGACTATGCGTCGGCTGTTGCCCTCTGTGCGCAGACAGGCTCTCTTCGTCCAGAAACGATGAGAAGCAAGTTAGGGCTCTCCAGCATTCGCCGGCGTAATGAAACAGGTCACCACTATTTCATCTCATCTCTTCAACCACAAGGTGTGGATGGATGGGTACGTCTTGCAGTTAAAGCAGAAAGTGCAGTCATCTATAATCCTCTCACAGGAGCCAAAGGAAAGGCACAAGTTAGACAGAGAGATAATAGTTCTGAGGTTCGCTTGCAATTAGCTTCCGGCGAAAGTTGCATATTGCAGACCTACGAAAAGTCCCTGCCGGAGCAACTCGTAGATCGTGAGAACAAACCGCTAAGGCCTTGGGGTTATCTTACCGAATCATCCAACAAGAAAATTTCATCGAAAACACTTTTCGGTCCATGGACTCTTAGTTTCCCGGATGCAACACCGACCATAGATACAAAGATTACGTTAGATAGTCTGACTGCATGGACAAACTTGGAGTTACCCAATGCCAAAACCTGCATGGGAACAGGTCGTTATTCGACCATAGTTAAAATAACTCGTAAAGATTTAAAACCTCAAGTTCGTTGGATTTTAGACCTCGGTGATGTACGAGAAAGTGCTCGTGTACGTATCAATGGAGTTGATGCTGGCACACTCTTCGCTGTCCCCTATCGACTTGATGTCACCCACTTGCTCCGCAGCGGCAAAAATGTTATCGAAGTCGATGTTACAAGTCTTGCGGCCAACTATGTAGCTGAAATGGATCGCCAAGGCATCATCTGGCGTAAATTCAAAAATGCCAACATTGCAAACCTCAAGGGTGGTAAAGTCAGCTATTATGGCAATTGGGACGTGATGCCATGTGGTCTTAACAGCGAGGTGAAACTTATACCCATGTCTGTAGAGAACTGAGAAGATATTTGATTGACCTGCTTGTTTTCCCAAGCTATCTACACACTTTTAGCCCCTTACTTCAGATCGATTTCGGTCTTATAAGTAAGGGGCTTTATCATGAAAAAGTAGGAGCAAACAGTATTCCGATTACATGATCAAAATTATCTGCTGAGTTTTATATTTTATCACGCATGCGCATATTCCGAGTATATTCATACACACCATTAAGACAATCATGATAATAGAGAAAACACCTGACCAAGTATAAAAAACACCCCGAAAAAGGCTCAAAAATATACATCGCGTAGAAAACAGAATTGCATCGCGTAGAAATTCAAATTTCATCGCGATATAATTTTATTACTGTCCGGTAAACATGTGTAAGGGTCTATAATCACTGATTTTTTTGCTTTACAAGCCCCCTTGAAAGGATATTCACGGCTGTCCGGTAAAAATCACATTGATAAATGAGAATAGACTTATCATATATGGTTGT